>NZ_JASGER010000044.1:0-27792 GCF_047606305.1 Gordonia sp. (in: high G+C Gram-positive bacteria)
CGGCGGATCGCGGTGGGGCGGACCGCCGCGCGCGCACCCTTGCCGTGGTCGCCGGCGGTCGCCGCCAGGAGGGCCTCCAGGACGGCCACGTGCAACAGGTCGAGCCGTTCGCCGACGAGGTTCATCGAGCCCGCGGACATCGCGCGCTGGGCCAAGACGCCCAGGCCTCCCGGCGGCGGGGAGGCCAGATCGGGTCGCGCCGCCAGCAGCGCGACCAACTCGTCGTCGGAGCGGGCGGCCAGGGCCTGGGCCAATCCGCTCGGCTGCTCGGCGTCACTCATCGCCTCCGAGTTTAGAGGCGGCCGATTCCCGGTCGGCGGTTAGTCGGCGACCGTCGGCGGGCGCATGGCAGAATGGGCGTCGTGAGCGAGAACGAAATCGTCGAAGACGTCGAGCAGATCGTCAAAGAGTCCAAGCAGCGCTACGTCGACAACGGGTGGCCCTACCCGGACGGCGAGCACGCCGTGTCCGAGTTCGCCGCCGGCCTCGCCGGGGCGCTCTCGCCGTTCGGCAGCACCGAGTTCCCCTTGGCGGAGGGCGACCTGCTGTACACGAACCCGTTGACGGTCATCAACTCCTGAAACGCAAGAAACGGCGCCCCGCACGATGATGTGCGGGGCGCCGTTCTTTGTCAGCTGTGAGCCGTTGCGATCAGTTCGCGAACGGGGCCTGGCCCTTGTACTGGTTGTACAGGTCGACCTGGCCCTGATCGAGGTTGTAGCCGCTCGACTTCGCCGCGTTCCAGATGTTGGCAACGGTCGGGTCGACCGTCTTGCCCTTCTTCTCGCGGGTCTTCAGCACGCCGTCGATCTGGTCGCGGACCTCTTTGCCGTTCTTGGCCTTCGGGGTCTGCTTCAGCGACTCGGGAGCCGGCTTCTTCTTCACGGCCTGCAGCGAACGCGGGGTCGCGCCGGAGAGGCCGGTGCCGCACACGGGCCAGGCACCCTTGCCCTGGCGGGCGAGGACGCGCTCGGCGACGGCGATCTGCTGCTCCTTGGTCGCCTTGTCGGCGGTGGGGGCGAACTGGGTGCCGCCGTTGGCCGCCCAGGTACCCGGGGCGAACTGCAGGCCGCCGTGGTAGCCGTTGCCGGTGTTGATGGCCCAGTTGCCGCCCGACTCGCAGGCCGCGACGCGGTCCCACTCGGCGTCGGTGGCGGCGTGTGCGCCGCCGGCGGCCAGGGTCGCGCCGCCGCCGATGACGGCGGAGGTCAGGGCCACCTTGGCGATGGTCTTCTTGGTGGAGCTGGTCGTCTGCTTGCGGTGACGTCCGGACATAGTGATATTTCCTCTCTCCACGCGCCTACGAAGTCAGCTGTCGGGTTCGAGCGAGAGGTTGCCCGGCCGCGGTGATCGCGATGATCGGTGCGGCTACACCCCAAGGAATCCGCGGACGATGCCGCTGGAATCCGGTCTCACGGGAGTTGGGTCCCCCGTCCTCATTCCTGAATATCTGTAGTTCGGACGACGCAATCGGTGGAATGAGGCTCGGCGCGACCGGCTGCGTCGGGTGGTGCGATAGCCGCCAGGTGGCGGCCATCGACGAGATTACGGGCTGTTGCGCGGACTTCCTATTCGAACCGGGATATCGCCCGATACGGGCGAATACCTGCGGTTCTGCAGATCTCCGGCGTTCGCCCAGTTCAGGGACTGAATCCCGGTTCGTGTCCTTCTCGTTATCATTCCGTGATGTGATGAAGGTCACAGTGCAGAAGTGGTGCCCATCACCGGCTTCTCAGGCCAGCGGCGTCTCGAACGCGCGGAAGGTGCTCGCGTGGAAGACGAGCGGATCGACCCGCGGATTGGCCCACAGCGACCGGATCCGCAGCAGCACGACCGTGTGGTCGCCGGCCGGATACTCCGCGTGCAGGTCGCAGGCCAGATGGGCCGCCGCACCGTCGACGAACAGGGCGCCGTCGGCTGTGGACAGCACGTCGACCCCGGTGAACCGCTCGGCGGCCGGACCGGCCAGTCGTCGACACAGTTCCGATTGGTCGTGGGCGAACACGCTGACCCCGACCGTCGCACGGTCGCGCAGGCGCGGCCACGTCGACGACGTGTTCTGCACGCACACCGAGACCAGTGGCGGGTCGATCGACACCGTCGAGAAGGAGCTCGCGGCCATTCCGACGAAGTCGGTGCCGTCGTCGTGCGCGCACACCGCGACGACTCCGGACGGGAAGCAGCTGTAGGCCCGCCGTAAGACCTCGGGGGTCTCGGCGGGCGACAGGTCCGGGGTCCTCAATCGCGGCCTTGCCACACGGTCGCGGCGATGGCGATCAACAAGCCGAACGGGGTGCCCATCCCGACGACGTAGACCGCCGTCGGGGCGACGTGGCCGGGCCACACGGCGGGCACCAGGAACAGTGCGCCGACCGCGGCGAGACCGACCAGGAACATCGCGACGCCGAGGATGAAGAACGCTTTCGGCAGCCGTCTGCCCGTCTCGATGCCCATGCTGCCCACGCTAGTCCACACGCGCTATCATGGCCGTCGAGGCTGCGTCTTGCCCGGACAGATGGGGCAGGGCGTTTTTTCATGGGGGCCGCGGCGACGACGAGGTCGGTGCGGACCGGAGAAGGTAAAGGTGAGCGCGGTGCCGACCGGCAAAGTGAAGTGGTACGACCCGGAGAAGGGTTTCGGGTTCCTCTCGCAACCCGACGGGGAGGACGTGTACGTCCGCTCGTCGGCGCTGCCCGACGGCGTCGAGTCGCTCAAGCCGGGTCAGCGCGTGGAATTCGGGATGGCCGCCGGTCGTCGCGGCCCGCAGGCGCTGACCGTCACCGTCCTCGAGCCGGCGCCCAGCGTCGCCAAGAACGCGCGCGAGGCCGTGCGCGAGGAGAGCGGTTCCCGACACTCGCCCGACGAGCTGCACGGCATGGTCGCCGACCTGATCACCCTGCTCGAGAGCAAGGTCCAGCCGGCCCTTCGCCAGGGTCGCTTCCCGGACCGCAAGACCTCTCGCCAGATCTCCGAGGTCGTGCGAGCCGTCGCGCGTGAACTCGACCGTCACTAGACCCCGAGTGCCGAGGTCTGCTGTCGTCAGGGCGCAGTAATCCTCGGCAACTCGCATTCCCCGCAGGATGTGGGCACACCGGTCCAGCCCTGCGTCTGCAGGAGCGCCCCGATTTTCTCGGCGGTGGAGCAGGGGCGCTCGAAGACCTGTCCCCAGCCCAGTCGGACGGTGCGCCGGTCGAGGCGCGCCGCGGCGTCGAGGTCCCGTTCCAGATCGCGATCGCGGGCACGGGCGGTGTCGTGGGCGAAGCGGCCGTCGAGCTCGACGATCAGTCCCCACTGCCGGTACTCGACGTCGTGCAGGCCGCGCCGTCCCGCCCGCGTCGGCGCCTGGCGCAGTGGTTTGGGCAGACCGTGCGGCCGCTCGACTCGCGTCAGGTAGCCGTGTTCCAGCACCGAGCAGGTTCCCTCGGCGATATCGGTGAGTACCTCCGCGATCAGCTTTCGCCGCCGGCACACGGTGCGCTCGGACAGAGCGTGCCGGATTCGGCCCACGCTGGTCACCCGAGCCTGCACCGCGTCGGCCAGCGACGCGATGGCGTCGATCTGAGTGGTTGCCTCGCCGGCGACGTCCAGAAGTGCGTGCTCGACTCGGATGCGTGGTGGCAGTGTGTGCCACCACGCGTGTTCCTCGAGCCGCGCGTACCGGTGGATCCGCACGCCCGGACGGTCGGGCGCGTGGCACTTGCGTCCGACGGCGACGTGGATCGGACCGCTCGGCGAACCGAGACCGGCGGCGCAGAGAGCGGATTGGTGGCTCAGAGCCGACTGCGGCAGGCCCGCCACCGCGGCCCATGCCCGTTGACGCCAGGTCGGCGGGCCGGTGTGGGTGATGTACACCCCCGGATGGAGTCGCACCCACTCTCGACGCAACTTCGTGCGGAGCTCGGCCTCCGTGAGCCCGCCGGCCAGTGCCTGCACTCTGGTGAGCACGCCGTCCTGCAGGGCGAGGATCTCGTCGAGTCGGATCATGCCCAGAGTGTGCCGACCATCGCGACCTGCGGGTCCGGGGTGAACGGCGACCGGTGACGGAACTGCGGACGATACGGATATGTGGATACCTGCCGAGGTCTGCTGTCGTCAGGGCGCAGTAATCCTCGGCGAACGGTCGTTACGGCTTGTTGAAGTCCGCCGGATCGGTGATCGCCCGCTGCTTCGGGGGCTTCCCGGCCGCCGACTTCTCATACGTGTCGAGCAGTGCCTTGTCGCCGGTCGGCGTCGTGTTGATCGCGATGTAGCCGCGGCGCACCAAGTCGGTGTCCGAGTCGCCGGACAGCAGGGCCGACGGCAGGCTGATCTCGACGTTGATCAGCACACGCTCCCGGGTCGAGGTCAACGTCAGCGACTGCGTGCCGGTCTTCGGCAGGAAGTCCTTGAGCAGCAGTTCGGACCCGTTGGGGGTCACGTACTGGGCAACGATCGACCACGGATCCTCGGCGACGTTGTCCGACAGCCGGAGTCGCAGCGTCTGACCGATCGCCACCGGGAAACGCGTGATGCGCGCCGGGTCGACCTTCAGGAAGTTCCCGTCGCAGTCCTTCATCTGGTAGTTGCACAGCACCGTCGGGTAGGCGTGGGTCTTCTCGTCGCCGGCCCACAGCGTTGCCGACGGCCGCTCGTCGACGTGGGTGCGCGACGCCCAGAACATGCTCGCCCCGACGATGACCGCGGCATACGCCAGCAGGGCGACGCCGATCAGGGCAAGGGTCTTCTTGGTGTTCACATGTCTCCCCGGGGCTGGCGCCGACCGTCGTCGATCGGTCGGTTCGGATGGGCGCGCGTCGGCGCGTCGGTCGGTCCGGTCGGCTGCGGGTGGCGGGGCGACCGGCGCGGGTGCTGCTCGCGCGCGATCACCTCGGTCGGCGCCGGTTCCGGCGGCGCGGTGCGCCCGATGACCTCGGTCTCCGCTGTCGGGCGCGAGATGACGTCGGTGGCCGGCGCCGGACGGGGGATCACCTCGGTGGCGACCGTCGGCGGCGCGACCTCCGGACGGTGTCCGCCGCCCATCCCCGGCACGATGGTGCCCCCGCGGCTGGTGAGGAAGGTCTGCACCAGGCCGAGCAGCAGCAGTCCGGCGACCACGCCGAAGCCGAGCTGGAGCGACCAGCGGGCGAGGAGGACGCCGATGCTCGCGCCGAACACCCAGCCGAGCTGCAACACGGTCTCGGAACGGCCGAACGCCGATGCCCGCGACGCCTCGGGCAGGTCCGACTGGATCGACGAGTCGAGGCACACCTTGCCGACCGCCGATCCCGCCGACGCGATGAAGGCGGTGATCGACGCGGTGATCGGCGACGGCAGGATCACCGTGACCAGTGCCGCGGCGAAGCAGGCCGCGACCACCCAGAGGATGATCGCCGGCGGGTTCGAGAGGCGCAGCCGGGTGCCCACGCCGTTGCCGATCACGTTGCCCACGCCGGCCGCGGCACCGACCGCGCCCAGCATCGCCATCTGCATCCAGCCGTCGAGGTGGTGCTGGTTGCGGGCGTAGAAGGCGATGAACAGGGTGAGGAAGCCGGTCAGGACGCGGATCGTCATGTTGCCCCACAGGCCGGTGACGACGTTGCGGCCCAACGGCTGACGGATCGTCTGCGAGATGGCCCGTCCGGCCCGGCGGGCGCGCTCACGGGCGGTGATCTCCGGCTTGCGGTCGCGGTAGGTGAGGGTGGTCGGGATCTCGCCGGCGGTGACCTCGACCCACGACGGGATCTTCATGCACCAGTAGGCGCCGAAACAGGCGATGACGATGAGCAGCAGCAGGGCACCGGGCAGGTGCAGCGGCAGGAAGGTGCCCAGGAGCATCTCGACGCCCGCGGCGACGGCGCCGCCGACCATGGTGCCGCCGATCAGGCCGAAGGTCGTGAGCCGGGAGTTCACCCGCACGAGGTCGATGCTCGGCGGGACCACGCGCGGGGTGACCGCGGACTTGAGCACGCCGAAGGACTTGCCCATCACGAGCATGCCCAGCGCCGCCGGGTAGAGCACCCACGGGTCGTACTCGAGCTGGTGGGCGGCGGCGTCCCAGTGGTAGTTCGTCACGATGAGCACCGCGAGGACCGCGCGGGCGATGAACGTGACGGCCATGGCGACGCGTCGTCCGTGCTGCAGCCGGTCGAGCGCGGGGCCGATCAGCGGCGCGATGATCGCGAACGGTGCGATGGTCAGCAGCAGGTAGAGCCCGACCTTGCCCTCGGACCCGCTCGCGGCGGCGAAGAACAGCGTGTTGGCCAGCGCGACGGCCATGGCGGCGTCGACGGCCGCATTGGCGACGACCGGAAGTGTGAGCGCGGTGAGGCCAGACCGGTCGGCCCCGTCGGCGGTGGCGGCCCGCGCGATTGTGTCGATGCCCCGGTTGGTGAGCGCTTTGCTGCGCCGGGCGGCGCGCTTGGTGATCCCGGTCTTCTTCGTCGACCGCCCCAGCGGCTCGGTGCCCGGTGCCGGCGGCGTCGCACCCAACGGCGGCAGGTGCGGGTTCTGGGTGGCCGAGTCGTCGGAGAGGTAGGCCGTCTCGACATCGGGCGGTCCGCCCGGCGCGCCGGGCACCGGGTAGCTCCCCGCCCCCGGATGGGAGCGGTTCGACCGCGATTGCCTACCTCGACTCACGCCGTCGATTCTTCCCTATCGCCCCGAGCGAGGGTGGGCGTGCCACGCCCGGCAGTGGTGAGGCACACTGGAAGGGTGAGTCTTACAGCCCAACTCGACTTGCTCCGCCAGGCCGTCGACCAGGCGCGGCAGGCCATCGTCGACGATGGCGGCCGGCCCGGCGATCACCTCGAGGTCGTCGTCGAGGACGACAACTCGGCGGCGCACTATTTCACCGCCGATCTGCCCGGCTACCGCGGCTGGCGCTGGTGCGCCGTCGTCGCGACCGCCGGCGAAGGCGACGACGTCACGGTCAGCGAGGTCGTCCTGCTGCCGGGCGACGGTGCGCTACTCGCTCCCGCATGGGTGCCGTGGTCGGAGCGGATCGCCGCCGGCGACCTCGGACCCGGTGACCAGCTGGCCGCCGAGCCCGGCGACCCGCGTCTGGTGCCCAACCAGATCGACAACGGCGACGAGGCCGCGCTCGGCGACCTCGAGTTGGGGCTGGGCCGCCGGCGCGTCCTCAGCCCGGAGGGGCGCGACGAGACCGCGCAGCGCTGGTACGACGGCGAGTACGGTCCCGATTCGGCGATGGCGCAGGCGGCCAAGAACCGCTGTGAGACCTGCGGCTTCTACCTCCCGCTGGCCGGAGCGCTGCGCCACTCCTTCGGGGCCTGTGCCAACGAATACGCCGCCGACGGGCACGTCGTGTCCGCCGAATACGGATGCGGTGCGCACTCGGACGTCGTCGCCAAGGCGCCGTCGTCGGCGCCGCAGTTCGACCCGTTCGACGATGGGGTGCTCGAGGTGTTCGCCACGGCGGACTGACCGATGCCCCCATCCGGTGACTTCGGCGTCGAGGCCCGCCGTGACGCGGTGCTCGACGCCTGGCGCGCCTCGCCGACCCGCCTGCTCGAGGACGCACGCACCGAGGCCGATCTGGCCGAGGTCGGCTACCGCGACCGCCTGTTCACCGAACTCGCCGCGAATGCGGCCGACGCCGCCGGCGCCGGGCCCGGTCGGATGGCGGTCTGGCGCGACGCCGCCGGCGCCCTGCACGCCGCCAACACCGGCGAGCCGCTCACCGCTGACGGTGTCGCCTCCCTGCTGGCGATGCGCGTCTCGGCCAAGGAGGACGATCCGGATTCGGTCGGCCGGTTCGGTGTCGGGTTCGCCGCCGTCGTACCGGTCGCCGACCGGGTGGAGATCCGCTCGCGGACCGGCTCGATCGTCTTCGACCGCGCGCGCACGCGGAGGGCCGTCGACGCGGTGGACCTCGACCTCGACGGGTTGGAGCCGCCGCTGCTGCGCCTGGCGTGGTCGGGCGCCGATGGACCGAGAGAGGGCTTCGACACCGAGATCGTGCTGACGCTGCGCACCGGGGTCGACGTCGACGCGCTGCTCGCCGACATCGCCGTCCAGGCCTGCGACCGGCTGCTGGAGCTCCCCGCGCTCGGCGAGATCGCGGTCGCCGACGACGCGGTGGTCGCGGTGCGCAAGGGCGGGGAGATCCGGTTCGACGTGCGCGGGACCCCGTTGCCGGGTGCGGGTGACGTGTGGCGCGAAGCGGTCACCGGCGACGTCCGCTGGTTGCTGGCCGACGGGGCCGATCCGGCTGATGGGCGCCCGGTGGAGGTCCTGCGGACGCCGACGCCCACCGACATCGAGTTGTCGGTGCCCGCGCGGGTGATCGCCGCCCTGCCCGTCACCCCCGATCGGCGTCACCTGATGCCCGACGTCGACGTCGCGGTCCTGGCTCCCGGGTACGTGGAGCTGGTGAAGGCGCTCGCCCCGCGGCGGCGCCCGGCGCTGGTGCCGCGCGCCCTGGGCCGCAACCCCGTCGACACCCGGTTGTTGGAGGCCATCGGCGACGAGCTGAAGGTCGGGGCGTGGGTGCCGCCGGCCGACGGGGAGGAGGACCTCGCGCCGGAGCGGACCGTGCTCATCGCGGATCTGTCCGACGATCTGGCCCACTACCTGGGTCCGGTGCTCGCGACCCTGGCACACCCGAGCGTGTCCGGTCCCGACGAGCGCGCCGCCCTGATCGCCGTCGGCGCCCGGGAGATCGGCTTGGCGGACATCGCGCAGGCCCTCGCCGACGTCGACCGTCCGCCATCCTGGTGGCAGCGGTTGTACGACGCACTGTCGCCGCTGGTCGCGACGGGTCGCGACGCGGAGGAGCTCGGCGCGCTGCCGGTGCCGCGGTCGGACGGTCGACGCAACCTCGGTGCGCGCGGACTCGTCCTGACCCACGACGGGGTATCGGCACCGTGGGCGGCCACCGTCGCCCCCGAGGCGGCGCATCCGCTGCTCGAGCGACTGGGAGCGCGGCCGGTCGGCACGGGGGAGTTGCTCGCCGGCGACGACCTGGTGGCGGCCCTCGCCGATGCCGCCGAGCACGGTGACGACGACGACGTCGCCGCCCTGTCGGAGGGGGTCCTCGGATTGCTCGCGGCCGATTCCGACGCGGTGCTCCCGGCGGCGGCCGCCGCCGAACTGCTGCTGCCCGACCGCGACGGCGGGCTCGTCCACGTCGACGAACTCCTGATGGTCGAGTCGCCGCTGGCCGCCGTCCTGGGCGACGATCTGCCGTTCGCCTTCGTCGACGAGTCCCTCGTGCAGCGGTACGGCACGTCGGCGCTGCGCCGCGCGGGCGTCGGATGGGGATTCTTGACCGTCGTCGAGGACTGGCCCACCGGCCCCGATCACGACCTCGACGACGAGGAGCGCTGGTGGTCGGCTCTGGCCGAGCCGCCGGCCACGATGGCGGCCGTGCGCGATCTCGATCTGGTCCCCGAGGACCGGTGGCCGCAGGCGCTGACCCTGCTGGCCGAGGAGCCGGCGACCGCACCGCTGCTCGCGGATCCCGACGGCTACACCGCGTGGTGGCTGCGCGATCACGCGAGCGTCGACGGCCGTCGGCTGGGCGACTACCGCAGCCCCGACGCCGAGGCGTTCGCCGACGTCGTCGACCCGCTCGACCATCCGTCCGCCGCGGCCCTGTCCGGTGTCTTGCTCGCCGACACCGTCGTCGGGGCATCGGCCGCAGCCGTCGTGCTGGCCAACCTCGGCGACCCCGATCGGGAGATCGCCCCGGGGACCGCGGTCCGCGCGTACGGGGCGGTCGTCGACGCGGTGCGGCGGGGGGACGCCGATGTCGATGCGGTGATCGCCGAGCTCGGCGATCCGCCCGCGGCCCGCGCGGTGGACGGTTCGGTGTGTGATGACGCGATCGTCGTCGACGCGCCGCACTACGTCGCGGTGCTCGAGCCGGGAGCTGCCGTGCTGCCCGGTCTACCGGTGGATCCGGCGGCCGCGCGCGAGTTGGCGGCGCTGCTCGACCTGCCGCTGGCCGGCGAGGCCGTGTCGGCCCGGGTGGTGAGCAACGGTCGCGCGACGACGTGGGACGCCGACGTCGATGCGATCGCCTTCGCGGCGGCACGTGGCGCCGCGCTTGCGCGCGGAACGGTGGTCGTGCACGACGACCTCGTGGTCGCGACCGACACCGGTGAGCACCACGTCGCGTGGTGGCTCGACGAGACGGGGACGACGCACCTCTCCCGCCCGTGAAGGCACGGTCGGCGAGAATCTGGGCACGGTCGGCGGGATTTCGGGCACGGTCGGCGGATACGGTAGCGGTATGAGTCTCGTGCATCTGGCCGCTTCGATTCCGCTCGCAACGCCCCCGATCGACATCGGGGTGCTCGATCTTGCCGTCGGCAGCCGGTCCGGCTTCTGGACGTCGGTGGCGGAGTCGCTGAGTTGGCTTGGGTCGACGAAGGTGCTGACCGTGATCGTGGTCGTGGCCGCCGTGGCATTCGCGGCCTTCCGACAGTGGCGCAGCGCGGCGATGGTGCTGTTCGGATCGTGGATCGCCTACTGGCTGATGCTGCTCCTCAAACGCGTGATCGACCGCGACCGCCCGCCGGTCGGCGAGCGCCTGGCCCACGCCGCCTACCAGTCGATGCCGTCGGGGCACGCAATGATGAGCACGATCGTGTTTTGTCTGATCGCCGTCGCGCTGTACCGGTCGTCCGAGCGCATCCGCCGCCACCCCGACATCCTGATGCTCGCCCCGATCCTCGCGGCGGCCATCGGCGTCAGCCGCCTCTACCTGGGCGTGCACTGGACCACCGACGTGGTCGTCGGCTGGCTGCTGGGGGCGATCTGGGTGACCATCGCCGCCGCCGTGGCCGATCTGGGGCGCACCAGGACACCGGTGGCGGCCGCGTAGGGGCGAAATTCGAGTAGTGCGCTACTCGTGCCACCGGTGGCGGCGGCGAGCAGGGTCGGTGTCGGAGCAGATCCCCACCCCGACTCGAGGAGACACCATGCGCATCACGATCATCGCCGCCATCGCCGCGGCCGCCGGCCTGTCGGTCGTCGCCGCCCCGGTCCACGCGACCGTCACCAACGTCAGTGTCAACATCGCGTCGAACGAGAAGACGGGCACCGGCTGCCAGTACAAGGTGACCGCGAACCTTGCCGCCGCCACCGACACCGCGCTGGTCCACTTCTACGACAACGGCACCGAGTTCGCGACGGCCAAGCCCTACAACGGCGTCGCGTCGACGCCCTGGTCGCCGAAGACCAAGGGGGACCACGTCCTGCGCGCGGGTCAGCCCGCGGCCGGGTTCCCGATGGTGAAGGCGACGACGGTGGAGGGGATCAACACCGGCAGCGGGTGTCTGCCGCTCGGCTAATCCAGGCCCTGCTGGGCCGTTTTCGACCCGCGGCGCACCGCTGCGATTTGGGCGCCGACGATCAGCGAGCCGAGCACCCCCACGCCCAATCCCCACAGGCACACCTGCAGGACCAGTCCGTGGACGCCGGCCACGAGGCACACGATGGTCGCGACGAGCCACGCCGCCATGCCGACGATGATGACCGGTCCCGGTTCGCGCAGCACCGCCGGCAACGGGGGGATCGGGACCTCGGAGGGCGCATCAGCCATGCGGTCAGGTTAACGTCTTCTCGTGAGCGCGCCCGGTGCAGTGTCCCGAATCGATCGGTTCTTCGGAGTCTCCGACCGTGGGTCGTCGCTGCTGCGCGAACTGCGCGGCGGCGTCGTCACCTTCGTCACGATGGCCTACATCGTGGTGCTGAACCCGATCATCCTGGGCGGTGATCCGGGCAAGGCGCACAATGCCGACATCGCCGGGAACGTGCTGCCGATGGCGGCGGTCGCCGCAGTGACCGCGCTGGTCGCCGGCGTGATGTGCATCGTGTTCGGCCTGGTCGCCAACTTCCCGTTTGCCTTCGCCGCCGGGCTCGGGGTGAACAGCCTGCTGGCCGTGAGCGTCGCCTCGCAGGTGACGTGGCCGCAGGCGATGGGCCTGGTGGTCCTCGACGGCGTGATCATCGTCGTCCTGGCCGTGACCGGCTTTCGGACCGCGGTGTTCAACGCGGTGCCACCGGAGCTGAAGGCCGCGATCGCGGCGGGCATCGGCGCCTTCATCGCCTTCATCGGTTTCGTCGACGCCGGGTTCGTCACCCGGGTGCCGGATTCGGCCAAGTCCACCGTCCCCGTGCAGCTGGGCGACGCCGGGTCGATCGCCACCTATCCGGTCCTCGTGTTCGCGATCGGCCTGTTGGTCATGGGTGTGCTGACGGTGCGCAAGGTGCCGGGCGGGCTGTTGATCGGCATCGTCGTCACGACGGTCCTCGCGATGATCATCGAGGCGACCGCCAAGCCCGGCGGGTGGGCGCTGAACACGCCGAAACTGCCCGACTCGGTGGGCGGGCTGCCCGACCTCTCGCTCGTCGGGAAGGTCGACCTGTTCGGGGCCTTCACCGAGCACGGCACCGCCGCCCACGTCATCGCGGCGCCGGCGATCGGCGCGTCGATCCTGCTGTTCACCATCGTGCTCTCGAACTTCTTCGACGCGATGGGCACCATGACCGGGCTCGGCAAGGAGGCCGGTCTGGCCGACGGGAACGGGACGCTGCCGGGCATCGGCAAGGCGCTGGCGGTCGAGGGCACCGGCGCAATCGCCGGTGGACTGGGCTCGGCATCGTCGAACACGGTGTTCGTCGAATCGGCGTCGGGAATCGCCGAGGGGGCCCGCACCGGTCTGGCCAACATCGTGACCGGGGGGCTGTTCCTCGCCGCGATGTTCTTCACGCCGCTCTACAAGGTCGTGCCGCTGGAGGCGGTGGCCCCGGCGCTCGTGGTCGTCGGCGCACTGATGATCGGTCAGATCCGCAGCATCGACTTCACCCGCTTCGACTTTGCACTGCCCGCCTTCCTGACGATCGTCGCGATGCCGTTCACGTACTCGATCGCCAACGGCATCGGCCTGGGCTTCATCAGCTGGACGGTCCTGGCCGCCGCGCGCGGAAAGGCCCGGGAGGTCCACCCGATCCTGTGGGCCGTCGCAGCCGTGTTCGTCGTGTACTTCGCCCGCGCTCCGATCCAGGAGCTGTTGACCTAGAAGTCGACGCCGGTCGCCGGATGCGCGGCGGTGCGCCACACGTCGGCGAAGGCGGTGAGCAGCTCGGGTGAGCTGGCGCGCACGCGACCGGCGGCGGCCAGCGAGCGCGCATCGACCCCGCCGAAGTACAGGCTGCCCAGATCGGTGATGGCGCAGGCGATCTCGCCGGTGCCGCCCGGTCCCTCGGTCACCGTCGCGGTGCCGTCGGCGATGTGCAGGCGGTAGCTGCCGCCGGCCTCGCCCACGGGGTCGTCGACGACGAGGGTGGTGTCCAGGTCGCGGGCGTAGGTGCGCGCCCGCAGGGCGCCGGGGACGTCGAGGATCGCCACCCAGAGGGTGTCGTAGTGGTCGACCACCTTCACCCCGCGCAGGTCGACGAGTTTGAAGCGCAGCGGGTCGCCGACCGGCAGGGTGCCGGTGGTCGTGACGACGAGGTCCAGCGAGGACAGGACCCGCCAGAGCTCGGTGTGTGCCTCGTCGGTGGCGGCGACGACCTCCTCGATCCGCGCCGCGGGAAGGCCCGGGGCGGTCGAGTCGAGGTGGTAGGTCGCATACCCGTCGGGGTGCAGCAGGTACTGCCGATCGCCGGTCGTGAACGGCCGCGCCGACGGACGGTCGTCGAGCAGGTAGTCCTCCCACCACAGCTCGTCGCGCAGCATGACGCCCGGGTGCACGTCGGCCCAGCGCTCGTAGAGGGCGGGTGCGACCTGGATGAATTGGTCGGCGGTGGCGTAGCGCACCTGCGACTGCTTCGGAGCCGGGATGCGCATCTCTTGCCGGTCGTCGATGCGGACGTCATCGGCGAACAGGGCCGGGCCGAAGCCGAAGCGGCCGTAGATCGTCCCCTCCGACGCCCACAACGCGGCGATCGGGTGGCCCTCGGCGTGCCACTTGGCCCGCAGGCGGGTCAGCAGCTCGCGCAGAATGCCGCGGCGGCGGTGGGTGGCGGCCACCGAGACCCATGTCAGCCCGGGGAAGTCCAGTCGAGCGCCGCCGGGCACCGACATCGCCAAGCGGTAGTACATGGCCTGGCCCACGAGCGGCTCGCCCGGCAGCGCCGGGTCGCGCGCGATGACGACGTCCTCGTTGGCGATGCGCCCACGTTCATTCGCCTTCAGCGCGTCGTCGCGCGGGGCGTCGCTGCCGAAGGCGCGCGCGTCAGCGGCGAAGATCTCCGGCCAGTCGTCGTCGACGGCGTGGCGGAACTGAAGACGGTGTTCGGAGGCCATGGGACTACCGTATCGGTGGTGTCCGGTTCCCCCAGCCTTCCGGTGCGGATCGTCGACATCGACGACGCCGCCGATGACCGCGTCGACGATTTTCGCGACCTCAACTCGGTCGACCGCCGTCCCGACCTGCCCGTGCTCCCCGGCGGCCGCGTCGGCAAGGGGCTCGTCATCGCCGAAGGTGTGCTGGTCGCCCGCCGGATGGTCGCGTCGCGATTCGCACCGCACGCCTTCCTCGGCGTCGACCGGCGACTCGGCGAACTCTCAGACACCCTGATCCCGACCGACGACCCCGCCGCCGTGCCGTTCTTCCGCGCCGATGCCGACGTGATGGCGCAGATCGTCGGCTTCCACCTCAACCGCGGGGTGCTCGGCGTCGCGCGCCGCCCCGCCGAGTTGACGGTCGCGCAGGCGGTCGACGGGGCGTCGGTGCTGGCCGTCCTCGAGGGGGTGAACGACCACGAGAACATCGGTTCGATCTTCCGCAACGCCGCCGGGCTCGGCGTCGACGCGGTGTTGTTCGGCGCCGGGTGTGCCGATCCCCTCTACCGTCGCTGCGTGCGGGTGTCGATGGGGCACGCGCTGCTGGTGCCCTTCGCGAAGCTGCCGCAGTGGCCCGCGGAGCTGGACCTGTTGGCCGAGCGCGGTTTCACGACGGTCTCCCTGACCCCCGACCCCGGGGTGCCGTTGCTGGCGGAGGCGGTCGCCGACGCCGCCCGCGTCGCCTTCCTGGTGGGTGCGGAGGGACCCGGCCTCACCGCCGCGGCGATGCGCAGCAGCCACGTGCGGGCCCGTATCCCGATGAGCCGGGGCACCGACTCGCTGAACGTCGCCACCGCGGCGGCGATCGCCTTCTACGAATTGGCCCGCCGGTAGTCGGCGGGCACCGTCAGTAGCCGGACGGGCCGCTGGCGATCAGCAGGATGAACAGCAGCAGGAACAGCAGGAACGGCACGACCATCATCGCGATGGTCAGGCCGACGCCGTTGTAGGACTGCGGCGCCGGGCCCATCGAGCCCTTGCTGAACGCCCACATCGGCGCCCGGTATTCCATCGGGACGTTCTGCTGGGGTGCGATGGTGACCAGCATGTCGGCCGGTCCCATCCGCGGCGGCAGCAGGTACGGCACGTGGACGTGCACGTGGTGCTGGCCGGGCGGCAGCGGGATGCTGTTGACGCCCCACCGACCGGGGATCGGCTGGCCGTTGATCTCGATCTTCGGCTTCAGCAGGAACAGGATCCAGGCGAGCGGGAAGAACTTGGTGGTGAGCTGCAGACCCTGCGCCAGCGCACCGGGAGGCGGCTGCTGGCCCGGCTGACCGTAGGCCGGCTGCCCGTATCCGGGCTGAACCGGCGGCTGTCCGTACCCCGGCTGGGGCGGCTGATGGAACCCGGGTTGTGCGGGCGGCTGCCCGTACCCCGGCTGAGCCGGCGGCTGGTGGACGGGCTGACCGGGTTGAGGGGGAACCGGGGCGCCGGGTCCGTACGGGTTCTGGGGTGCGCTCATGGCGTAGACGTTAGCGTGTGCGCGGTCGGCACCGGAGGAAGGTCGGGTGAATCGCCGACGCTACTGGTTGGGCGTGCTGCGCACGCCGAGCAGGACTTCTTCCCAGCCGGGCACCTCGGGCTTGCGCTGCTTGCGGCCGCGCTTGGGCGCCTGCTCCTCGGCGGGCTGACCGACCTCCGGCTCGGGCTGCTGTGGTGGCGTCTGCTTCGCCGCGGGCTTGCGCTTGGGGGCGGCCTTGCGGGCGTGCTTCGGCGGATTCGCCGGTTCGGCGACCGGCTTGGCGCCGACGACGTCCTCGGCGCTTACGGTGACGGCCGGAGTGGGATCGGCGACCGGCTGCAGCTGGTGGCGGGCACCGGCCTCCGGGTGCAGAATCTCGTCGGCGGGGTTGTCCAGCGCCTCGGCGGTACCGCCCTGCGATCCGGGCGTGTAGCGCCAGTGGGCGTGGTTCTCGGTGTGTCCGGCGGTCCAGCTGAGTTGGCCGACCCAGTTGCCGTCGTCGGCCTTCCACGCATCCCAGACGGCGACGTCGGGGTTGATCCCGCGGGCCCGCAGTGCGGTGACCACGACCTCGCCGAGGGTGGCGAGGGCCGGTCCGTCCTCGCGCATCGGATGGGCCTCGCGGATCAGTTCGGCGATCCGCTCGCGCTCGAGCAGCACCGGGTGCGCGAAGCGCTGCACGCGGTCGACCGTGGTGCCCGCCTCGGCGGCGACTTCCTCGACGGTGGCGCCGGACCGGATGCGCGCCTGGATGTCGCGCGGGCGCAGCGCCGATTCCATTTCGATCTGGATCTGGCCGAGGCGCGTGACGTCACCGCGGGCCGCGGCGCGCAGGCGGTCGTCGGCGGGAATCTTGAACTTGTCGCCGGTCTCGGTGTCGACGCAGATGACATAGCTGGCGTCGGCGTCGACGCTGGTGACGCGCAGCTCCCGCATCTGCTTCTCCTCGGGTGACATCGGTGAGCCCCAGGTTAGTGCAAAGCGCACCGCACCGAGGCCGGACACGCAGTTAGAGGCGCTCCACCACGTACTCGATGCACTGGGTCAGCGCCGTGACGTCGTCGGGGTCGATCGCCGGGAACATGCCGATGCGCAACTGGTTGCGGCCGAGCTTGCGGTACGGCTCGGTGTCGACGACACCGTTGGCGCGCAGCGCCTTGGCGACCGCCGCCGCGTCGACCGAGTCGTCGAAGTCGATGGTGCCGACGACCTGGCTGCGGTGCGCCTCGTCGGCGAACGGCGTGGTGTAGGAGGTCTTCTCGGCCCACGAGTACAACCGCGAGCTGGAATCGCCGGTGCGCGCGACGCACCAGTCCAGCCCGCCGTTCGAGTTCATCCAGTCGATCTGGTTCGCGAAGAGCAGCAGCGAGCCGACGGCCGGGGTGTTGTACGTCTGGTTCTTGGGGCTGTTCTCCACCGCGGTGGCCAGCGACAGGAACTCGGGGATGTAGCGGTCGGACGCGGCGATCTCGGCGACGCGCTCGAGGGCCGCCGGGCTCATCAGCGCGACCCACAGGCCGCCGTCGGAGGCGAAGCACTTCTGCGGGGCGAAGTAGTAGACGTCGGTGGTCGAGACGTCGACGGGCAGGCCGCCGGCGCCCGAGGTGGCGTCGATCGCGACGAGTGCGTCACCGGCGGCGGCGGGGCGCAGCACCGGGACGGCGACACCGGTCGAGGTCTCGTTGTGCGCCCAACCGATCAGGTCGACGCCGGCCGCGTCGTCGGCGGTGATGGCGGCCGGGTCCGGCGCGGTGCCCGGATCGGTCGAGACGACCTTCGGGTCGTCGAGCCACGGCGCCTTCTTGGTGACGGTGGCGAACTTCGAGGAGAACTCGCCGTAGGTGAGGTTCAGCGCCTGCTTGCGCACCAAGCCGAAGGCGGCCGCATCCCAGAAGGCGGTGGTGCCGCCGTTGGACAGGACCACCTCGTAGCCGTCGGGCAGCGAGAAGAGCTCGGTCAGGCCGGCGCGGATCGACCCGACGACGTCCTTCACCGGCGCCTGGCGGTGGCTGGTGCCGAACACCGACGCACCGGTGTCGACCAGCGATTGCAGCTGCTCGGGACGCACCTTCGAGGGGCCGCAGCCGAAGCGGCCGTCCTTCGGGAGCAGGTCGGCGG
The DNA here is from genome assembly GCF_047606305.1 of Gordonia sp. (in: high G+C Gram-positive bacteria). Lineage (GTDB taxonomy): Bacteria > Actinomycetota > Actinomycetes > Mycobacteriales > Mycobacteriaceae > Gordonia. Next base: position 17,880 of record NZ_JASGER010000044.1, read on the forward strand.
GAATGGTGATCTGCGCGGTGTCGGTCATGACCGTCAATCCTAGTGGTCGCCGGGTCGTCGTCTCTGCGCGGGCGGGGCCGCGACGGTCGTACCGGGCCTTGCCCGTCTCGGCGGCGAAGAGCGAGGCCCGACCTGTTGACCAATTCATTGAACAGGCGTTCAATGAATTGAACATGAGTTCAATCGACGACCGGCCCGACGACCGCACGACGCGAGCACGACTGCGCGACGTGGCGATCGACCTGTTCGCCCGCCGCGGGTTCGCCACCACGGTGCGGGCCATCGCCGACGCCGCCGGGGTGAGTCCCGGACTGGTCATCCACCACTTCGGGTCCAAGGCGGGCCTGCGCGCCGAGTGTGACGAGGCGGTCCTGGTCGACATCACCGAGCAGAAGAGCCAGCTGATCGGGGTGGGCGCCGATTACGACTCGTACCTGGCGGACCTGGAGGGCGACGAGCGCAGCCAGACCCAGATCCTCTATCTGCTCCGCGCCGTCGCCGAGGGCGGCGAGGTCGCGCGGACGATCATGGCGCGCACCATCGCGCAGACCGAGAAGAGCATGCGGCAGGGCGTCGCCGCCGGACAGTTCCGGCCGTCGATCGACGAGGAGGGCCGCGCCCGCTATCTCGCCTACATCTCGATGGGCGCGCTGCTGATGGACACCGTGCTGCACCCGCCGGCCGACTGGTCGGACCCGGTCGCGATCCTGCGGGGCTACATCGACCGCGTCGCCGTCGCCGGCGTGGAGTACGCGGCGCACGGTCTCGGTGCCGATCCCGACGTGATGGACCGCTTGATCGAGCACCGCCGCGCCGCCGGGAAGCCGGTGCCGCACGAACCGCTACAAGGAGGAACCGCATGACAAACGTGATCGAGGTCGGCGACCTGGTCAAGACGTTCGGATCCGTCCGGGCGCTGGACGGGCTCGACCTGACCGTCGGGCAGGGCGAGGTGGCCGGCTTCCTCGGACCCAACGGGGCCGGGAAATCGACGACGATCCGCATCCTGCTGGGCATGTATCGCCGCGACGGCGGGCAGGCGCGGGTGTTCGGCGCGGATCCCTTCACCGATGCGGTGGGCATCCATGCGCGGCTCGCCTATGTCCCCGGCGACGTCAGCCTGTGGCCGCAGTTGACCGGCGGGGAGTGCATCGACGTGCTCCTGCGCTTGCGCGGGGTGGACCCGGCCGGCAGTCGCAAGGACGAACTCATCGGTCGATTCGAACTCGACCCGACCAAGCGCAGCGGCACCTACTCCAAGGGCAACCGCCAGAAGATCGCGCTCATCGCCGCCTTTGCCGCCGACGCCGAACTACTCATCCTCGACGAGCCGACCTCGGGCCTGGACCCGTTGATGGCCCGCCACTTCCAGGACTGCGTCGCCGAGGCGGCCGGGCGCGGTTCGGCGGTGTTGATGTCGAGCCACATCCTCGGCGAGGTCGAGGAGCTGTGCGAATCGGTGACGATCATCCGCGCGGGCAAGACGGTGCAGTCGGGCACCCTCGACGACCTGCGCCACCTGCGGCGATCGCGGGTCCGCGCGACCGTGGCCGGTGGAGTGCCGGCCGCCGCGCTGGGCGCGATCGACGGGGTGCACGACCTGCAGACGAGTGTCGTCGACGGCGGCACCGAGGTGTCGTTCACCGTCGCCGAGGGCGGCCTGGACGCGGTGACCACGGCGCTGGGCAAGCTGTCGGTGAGCCGCCTGCTCGTCGAGCCGCCGAGCCTGGAGGAACTGTTCCTGCACGCCTACGACGACTCGGACCAGTCGGCCGTCGGGGGCGCCCGATGACCGCGGCCCTCGCCCCGACGAGGGGCGGTGAGCTGTTCGCCTCGACGCGGCTGCTCACCCGCCTGGACCTGCGCCGCGAACGCATCATCGCCCCGATCACCGTCGTGGTCCTGGTGCTCATGAACGCGGCGACCGTGTCGTCGATCAAGACCATGTACGGCACCGCGCAGGAGCGGGCGACGCTCGCCGCGGGCGCCGCGACGAACTCCGCCTTCAAACTCCTGCTGGGCCCGCTCGACCACCTGCAGTCCAACGCGGCCATCGCCTCCTGGCGCGCGGGGCTGTTCATGATCGCGACGATGGCCGTCTGCGCGGTCCTGATGGTCACACGGCTGACCCGCAAGGAGGAGGAGCTCGGCCGGGTCGAACTCGTCCGTGCCGCGCGCACCGGACGCCTCGCGCCGACGACCGCCGCGGTGCTCGTCGCCGCGGGGTTCTCCCTCCTGGTCGGCGTCGCGATGGCGGGGCTGATGTCCTCGGCGGGCGCCACCGGCAACCAAGCGGCGCTCGTCGGCGCCCAGTACGCCTGTACCGCGCTGGCCGCCGCCGGGTTGGCCGCGCTCACCGCCCAGGTTGCGACGACCGCCCGATTGGCGAATCTGCTGGCCGTGTCGGTGGTCCTGGGCGGTTACGTGGTGCGCGGCATCGGCGACGCCACCGGGGCCACCTGGCTGCATTGGACCAACCCGGTCGGCTGGGCCGAACGGATGGACCCCTTCGGTGCCGGCGACTGGTGGCCGGCCGTGTGGTGCCTGGTCCTCTTCGTCGCGTGCGTCGGCGCCGCGGCGTGGGTCAACGGGCACCGCGACCTCGACGGCGGCCTCGTCGCGCCGCGCCCCGGGCCCCCGTCGTCATCGATCGCCTCGATCGAGCACCTCGTCGAACGGCTCAACCGTGGCTCCTTCCTCGGCTGGATGATCGGCATCGGTGTCTTCGCCGTGCTCATCGGAGTGCTGGTGAACGCGGCCGCCTCGCTCAGCTCGGACAACCCGCAAATGCTCGACTACCTGCACAAACTCGGCGGTCCCGGAGCGCTGTCGAAGGTGTTCCTCGCCGTGATCATGACCTACCTCGGCTTCGCGGCGGCCGCATGGGCGGTGACGGCCATGACGCGGGTCCGCGCCGACGAGGCGCAGGGTCGGACCGAGGTGCTCCTGGCGACCCCGGTGTCCCGCACGCGCTACCTCGCCGACCAGGTCGCCCTCGTCGCGGTCGGCATCACAGTGCTACTCCTGGTCGCCGGGCTCCTGGTGGGCCTGGGCGCCGGGGCCGTGACCGGGCAATGGTCGACGATGCTGTCCGACGCGGTGCGCGGAGCGGCCGTGCAGATCCCGGCGGCACTCGTCCTCGGACTGGCGCTGGTGGCGGTCTACGGCGCCGCGCCACGGCTGACGGTCGGGGCCGGGTGGGCGCTGGTCGTCGGCGCCTTCCTGCTCGGCCCGATGGGCGAGCTTTTCGGCCTCCCGTCGTGGCTGCGCAGCCTGTCGCCGTTCACGCACCTGCCCACGGTGCCGTCGGAGGCCGTGTCCTGGCCGCCCGTGCTGATCCTCCTCGCCCTCGCCGTACTGTTCGCGGTCGCCGGGGTGTGGCGGTTCTCCCGACGCGGCATCGAAGGCCCCTGATCGACGGCGACTAGTGCCGCCGGTTGCGCACCGCCAGGAGTGTGCCGGCGAGGATGGCCGCGGTGGTCGACGCGGCGAGGATCGCGATCTTCGCATGGTCCAGGTGTTCGGGGTTGCCGCGGAAGCTCAGCTCGGCGACGAGTAGCGAGACGGTGAACCCGATCCCGGCGAGCAACGAGACGCCGGCGACGTCGATCCACCGCACACCCGGTGCCAGCTTGGCGCGGGTTGCCGTCACCGTCAGCCACGTGGTGCCCAGGATGCCGATCGGTTTGCCCAGCAGCAGGCCGGCGGCGATGCCGATCACGACGGGATCGCCGAGGGTGTCGCCCATCGAGCCCGCGCCGGCCAAGGAGACCCCGGCGGACAGGAAGGCGAACACGGGGACCGCGAACCCGGCCGACAACGGGCGGAATCGGTGCTCGAACTGCCCGGCCAGACCCTCGTCACCGGGCCCGTGGTCGCTGCCCCGGTACACCGGAACGGCGAAACCGAGGAGGACGCCGGCGATCGTCGCGTGGATCCCCGAGGCGTGCACCAACGCCCACGCGATGATTCCGAGCGGGAGCAGGACGGTCCACGCCGCCCACTGGCGGCGGGCGAACCAATCGGCCCACCGGTGCGCGAGGAGCGCGAAGGCGGCGAGGGGGACGGCGGCCAGCAGCAGCGGCGCCCAGGCGAGCCGCTCGGTGTAGACCACGGCGATGATCACGATGGCGATCAGGTCGTCGACGACGGCGAGCGTCAGCAGGAACAGGCGCAGCGACGCGGGGAGCCGCGACCCGACCACCGCCAGGACCGCGACGGCGAAGGCGATGTCGGTGGCCGTCGGGATGGCCCAGCCGTGTGCACCCGCACCGCCGCGGTTCACCGACAGGTAGACGAGTGCGGGCACCGCGACCCCGCCGAAGGCCGCGAGGACGGGGAGCACGGCCGTGCGCGGCGAGCGGAGTTCGCCGTCGACGAACTCACGTTTGAGCTCGAGCCCGACCAGGAAGAAGAACACCGCCAGCAGGCCGTCGGAGGCCCAGTGGCCCACGGTCAGGTCCAGGTGCCAGGGGGCGTAGCCGACGACGGTGTCGCGCAGCCGCTCGTAGGACCCGCGCGCCGGGCTGTTGGCGACGATCAGTGCGGCCATCGCGGCGCCGACGAGGAGGAAGCCGCCGACCGTCTCCTTGCGGAGGATCTCGACGACGCGCAGTGTCTCGCGGGTGGTGGGGGTGAAGGCGTCGGGCTCTGTCATGCCGCCTCGACCCCCGACGCCCAGCCGGGCGCGCGACAGCCCTCGGGCACGGGGCCGTGGGCGACGTCCAGGCCGGCCGTCGTCAGCGCCCAGGCGACGACCGAGTTGGAGTTCCACATCTCCGACGTGCCCGCGGCCCGCCGGCCCCAGGTGTGCACCGGCACCCGACGAACCGCCGCGAGTGTCCGCCGGGCCGCGTCGGCGTCCTCGCTGACCGTGGGCCGGGCGATCGCCTCACCGAGGTCGTCGATCGTGCCGTCGGGCCAGCAGCGCACCTCGTAGCGGAAGAGCCGAACCCGTCCCAGAAAGCCGAACCCCACCGGACCCGTCGCGACGACGCCGCGCCCACCGGCCGGGCCGCCCCACGCCGGCGCCTGCTCGACGACCCAGCGTCGACCGTCGACTTCGACGGTGAGGGCGGCGTGGACCAGCTGCTGCGGCGGGCGCCGATCGCGTCGCGCCGCCAGTGCCTCGTAGACGCGGCCGCAGCGCGCGACCACCCGCCCGCCCGCACCGAGCGGGATCCAATCGATGGTGACCGACACCGGCGGCGTCAGCCGCGACCGGCGGCGACGTCGTCCCAGCCGGGCACGTCCTCGGGGCGGCGCGGCGGGGGTCCGGTGTACACCGCGGCCGGGCGCACCAGGCGTCCGAGCCGCTTCTGCTCGAGGATGTGCGCGCACCACCCGGCCGAGCGACCGCAGGTGAACATCGCAGGCATCATCGGCGCGGGGACGTCGGCGAAGTCGAGGATGACCGCCGCCCAGAACTCCACGTTCGTCTCGATGGCGCGGTCGGGGCGCCGTTCCCGCAGCTCCGTCAGCGCCGCCTGTTCGAGCGCGGCCGCCACCTCGAACCGCGGCACGTCCAGCCGACGGGCGGTCTCGCGCAGCACGCGGGCGCGCGGATCCTCCGCGCGGTACACGCGGTGCCCGAAGCCCATCAGCTTCTCCTTGCGGTCCAAGATGCCCTTGACCAGTGCGCGCGGGTCGCCGGTCTTCTCCACCTCGGCGATCATCGGCAGCACGCGGGCCGGTGCGCCGCCGTGCAGCGGGCCCGACATCGCGCCGATCGCACCGGACAGCGCCGCGGCGACGTCGGCGCCGGTGGAGGCGATGACGCGCGCGGTGAAGGTCGAGGCGTTCATGCCGTGCTCGGCGGCGCTGACCCAGTAGGCGTCGATCGCCTCGGTGTGCTTGGGGTCGGGCTCCCCGCGCCACCGGGTCATGAAGCGCTCGGTGACGGTCGCGCACTCGTCGATCCGTTGCTGCGGCACCGGCGGCGCCTCGCCGCGGGCGGACTGGGCGACGTAGGACAGCGTCATGACCGACGCCTTGGCCAGGTCGGCGCGCGCCCGGTCGTCGTCGATGTCCAGCAGCGGCTGGAAGCCCCACAGCGGTGCCAGCGTCGGCAGGGCGGCCTGCACGTCGACGCGCACGTCGCCGGTGCGCGTGACGAGCTCGAGGGGCGGCGCCGGGTCGAGGGGCTTGCCGAACCGCCCGTCGACCAGCAGCGACCACACGTCGCCGAAGGTGACCCGGTTCTCCACGAGGTCCTCGATGTCCACGCCCCGGTACCGCAGGTTGCCGCCGTCCTTGTCCGGCTCGGCGATCTCGGTGGTGAAGGCGACGACGCCTTCGAGGCCGGGCGTGAAGTCCGCGGGCACGGTCGGACCGGATGCGGTCATGGGGGCTCCTGGGGCGGGGGAGAGGGGGCTGGGCCTGGATCCGATCCTAGGCTCCGCCGGAGTAACTTGGGCACCTATGGAACCGCCCCGCGAAGATCCGCTCAACCTGGCCGCGATGCGCGTCGGGTACGGCAGTCCGGCGACCGCCGGCGCCGACGGTGTGGCCGCCCACCTGGATCCGGCGTGGTTGACCGGTGATCCGCCGTGGCTCGGCCTGTTCGACCGCTGGCTGGCCGAGGCGGTCGCCGCGCAGATCCCCGAGCCCAATGCGATGGTCGTCGGGACGGTCGACGCCGACGGCCGGCCGGCCACCCGGACGGTGCTGTGCAAGGGGTACAGCGCGGCGGGGATCTGCTTCTTCACCGGCTACGAATCGGCCAAGGGGCGTGCGCTCGCGGCCCACCCGGTCGCGTCGCTGACCTTCCCGTGGATAGCGCTCGAGCGCCAGGTTCACTTCCACGGACCGGTGACCACGGTCGCCCCCGAGGCCACAGCGGCCTACTGGGACTCGCGGCCGAGGGGTTCGCAGATCTCCGCCTACGCGTCGGCACAGTCACGGCCGATCGCCGACCGGGCGGCGTTGGAGGCGCAGGTCGCGGCGGTGGCCGACCGCTTCGGCGGGATCGACGGCGACGAGCCGATCCCGGTGCCGCCGAACTGGGGCGGCTACCTCGTCGACGTCGAATACGCCGAGTTCTGGCAGGGTCGGGCCGACCGCCTGCACAACCGCGTCCGCGCCGTCCGCACCGACTCCGGGTGGGACGTCGAACGGCTGCAGCCGTAACCGTGCGCCGCTTCCTGGCCGACACCCGGCCGCTGACCAACGACGACTTCCGTCACCTGTGGGTGGCGAACATTGTCACGGTCATCGGTGCCCAGCTCACCGTCGTCGCGGTGCCGATGCAGATCTACGCGATCACGCAGAACTCGGCCTACGTCGGGCTGACCGGCCTGTTCGGCCTGGTTCCGCTGATCGGCTTCGGGTTGTGGGGTGGGGCGCTCGCCGACGTCTTCGACCGGCGCAAGATCCTGCTGGTGACGACCACCGGTCTGATCGTCACCGCGGTCGGGTTCTTCGTCCAGGCGGCCGCCGGGTGGAACAACGTCTGGGTGCTGCTCGGGCTGTTCGCCGTGCAGCAGGCCTTCTTCGCGGTCAACCAACCGACGCGCAGCGCCGTCCTGCCGCGCATCCTGCCGCTGGCTCAGCTGCCCGCGGCCAACTCGCTGAACATGACGGTGATGCAGGCCGGGGCCATCGTCGGGCCGATGCTCGGCGGCGTGCTGGTGCCGGTGCTCGGGTTCTCGCTGATGTACCTGCTGGATGCCGTGTCGCTGTTGGCGACGCTGTGGGCGGTGTGGCGGCTGCCGGCGCTGGTGCCCGGACACGCCGACTCGGGCGCGCGGCCCACCGCCGGGTTGCGCTCGATCGTCGACGGCCTGGTCTACCTGCGCGGGCACAAGGTGCTGTTGATGTCGTTCGTGGTGGACCTCATCGCGATGATCTTCGGCATGCCGCGCATCCTGTTCCCGCAGATCGCGCACGAGAACTTCGGCGGGCGCACCGACGGCGGCTGGCAGGTGGCGCTGCTCTTCGCGGCGATCCCGCTCGGCGCGGTCCTCGGCGGCGTGTTCTCGGGGTGGGTGTCGCGCGTGAGCCGTCAGGGCCTGGCCGTCGTGGTGTGCGTCGTCGTGTGGGGCGCCGCGGTCGCGGTGGCGGGCCTGGCGCTGTTCGGTGCGCACGGCGCCTGGTTGCCGATGCTGCCGGTGGTGGTCGTCGCGCTCGTCGTCGGCGGTGCGGCGGACATGGTGTCCTCGGCCTTCCGCATGACGATGCTGCAGTCGGCGGGCGACGACGCGGTGCGCGGACGCCTGCAGGGCGTGTTCATCGTGGTGGTCGCCGGTGGACCGCGCCTGGCCGACGTGGGCCACGGATGGGTGGCGGCGGCGGCCGGGACCGCGGTCGCCACAGCGGGCGGAGGTGCGGCGGTGGTGGTGCTGACGATCGTCGCCGCGCTGGCGGTGCCGGTCTTCGTGCGCTACCGGGTCCGGCCGGCGGTCGAGGAGGTCTGACCGGTCAGTCGTCGACCTCGTTGGACTGCCAGGGCAGGTTGCCGCGGCGCTGGGCGTGCACCGGGCAGTAGTGGATCGGGTTGTCGCGCTCGGCGCCCGAGGGCAGGTTCCGCTTGGGCGTTTCGAGCACGGGCGCGTCCATCGGCACGCGGCCGGCGACCCGGTCGTCGGCGTCGCGGGCGCGCGGGTGTCGCCGGTAGCGCGGCGGGACCAGCTTCATCAGGGTGTCGACGGTCTTGCCGAACAGGCGGAACAGCTTCTCGTCGCGGGCGCTCCAGGTCAGCCCCATCATCTCGCGGATCGGCTCGTCGTAGAGACCGGTGGTGAGCCACATGAAGGTCTTGTTGCCCGAGACGGCCATCCGCTTCCACAGCCAGCGCGGCGTCCACGACGGCAGGAACGGCGGGGGCGGCAGCTGGGTGATGTCCAGGACGGTGCGCACCGCGGCGTGGTCGCGCAGCACCCGGGTGCACATGTGGTCCCAGTACTCGAGGAAGTCCTCGTAGGTGTCCGGGACCGGGCGCATCGAGACGCCGTAGCGCGCGTACCAGGTGCGCGACTCCTCGAAGAGCCGGCGCTTGTCCGCCTCGGTGATCTTCGGCCCGAAGGCCTCGGCGCAGCGGATGTTGCCGTACCAGAAAGTCGCATGGGCCCAGTAGAAGACGTCGGGATCCAGGGCGTGGTAGCGCCCGCCGTCGTCCATCTGGCCCTTGATGGTCAGGTGGTAGTCGCGGACCTGGTGTGCGGTCGTCTCCGGGTCGGGGTCGAAGACGACGCCGCCGATCGGATAGACCGACCGGAGCAGTCGTTCCCAGCGCTCGCCGAAGAAGTCCGAGTGTTCCCACACGCCGGCGGCGAGCTTCGGGTGCATGTTCTGCATCGAGCCGGACCACAGGCCCATCAGCAGGCCGCGCCAGTCCCCGAAGAACCGATAGGTCGCCGAATCGGGGCCGAGACCCGGCAGGTCGTCGACGCCGGCACCGCGGGTGTGATCGGTGACGGGCTGGGCTGGTTCGAGCACCTCGGTCATGAGACGAAAGTCTAAATCCGTCTCACGGGAGAGTCAATGGCCCGTCCGCGGGTGCGGCCCGTCGGCGCAGCACCACCGTGGTCCCCGGGCTCAGCTGCCCGGCCGCGTCGAGCGAGTCGGCCGTCAGGACCGCGACGACGGGGTAGCCGCCGGTGACCGGGTGGTCGGGGCCGAACAGGACCGGCTGCCCGCCCGGCGGCACTTGGATCGACCCGTGCGCGATGCCCTCCGACGGCAGCTCGGGCAGCCGCGCCTGGTGGGCGAGCGCCGGCCCCTCGACGCGGTCGAGGCGGACCCCGACGCGGTTGCTCGCCGGATTCACCGTCCAGGTGCCGGTGTACAGCGCATCGGGGTCGACGAGGCGGTCGGCCCGCGGACCGTCGTCGGCGGTGAGGACGGTCGCGCCGCCGGCGCTCGCCCGTCGCGGTGCGTGTTGGACGACCGGCCATCGGCGCGCGGCCGTCCCGAC
>NZ_JASGER010000045.1:0-35100 GCF_047606305.1 Gordonia sp. (in: high G+C Gram-positive bacteria)
CCAACCGCGTCAGATTCTCACCCTGACCGTTGAACGCCTTGCCCAACTCCTCGACAATCGTCTGCAAATCCTCCACCGGCACCGACTCGGCAAAATCCAACGCCGAATTCACCACATCCTCCAACGGAGCGGGCTGTTCGGATTGGGTGATGCGGGACCCGGCGTGCAGGAACGGCCCGGCGGCCGAGGTCGGCCGCAGGTCGATGTACTGCTCGCCGATCGCCGAGCGATTCGCCACGACGGCCGTCACGGACGCGGGGATGCGCGGCTTGCCCGCGTCGAGCTGGAGGGTGACGTCGACACCGGACTTGGTGAGTTGGAGCTTGCCGACCCGGCCGGCCGGGACACCCTGGTAGGTGACCTCGGCGTGCTCGAAGATGCCGCCGGAATCGGGCATCGAGACGGTGACCGGGTAGACGCCGACACCGAAGAGGCGACCCACGTGGACGACGCTGATCGACCCGACCACCAGCGCGACGACACCGAGGATGGCGGTCACGATGAGCTTGGCGATCTCTACCCGGCTGAGCGGGGGCATCGGCGGCGGCCTCTCACGTTGTACGGCTGTGACGACGGGGAACCCATCGTCTCGCTGACTCTACGGCTCCGACGGCGAAACGGACCAACCGATCGGTCGGCCGCGGGAGCGAACGCACACAGATCGCAAGACTGTGTTCCGCGTCACACTACGCGCGTATCATGGGTGGACGCCGATTGGTCCACCCCGAGGAGGTCATGATGGCTACCACCCATGTGGTGCATCACCACGAATCCCACGGCAACCACCCGATGAGCGTCGTCGCATTCTGCGCCACGTTGGCGGGCATCGCCTGCGCCGGGATGTGGCTCGTCGCCCTTGCGACCGGCCACGGCGCGTCGATGATCGTCGGCATCGCGGCGCTGCTGTTCTTCGCCGTCGCCGTCATCGCCTTCCGGCTGGTGACGGTCCACGCCAAGCACGGACCCATGCAGCCGGAGAACACCGAGATCGAGACGCGCCGGTACCTCGACGAGTACCGCGTCTGACCCACTCGCTCAGTTCGGCAAGGACCGGTACTTGGCGATCGCATCCTTCAATCGGTCGAGCGCCTCACCGTAGGACTTGAAGTTCCCCGATTGCTGAGCCGAGGTCAGTGCGTCAAGGGCGTCATTGATTCCCTTGACCGCGTCGTCTCGACCTGCGTTCGGCGTCGTCGGAGCCGGTGCGCCGACGGCAACAGGCGGGAGCCCCTGACCGGGAGTGCCTTCAGGCGCGGACACTTCCTCCGGGTTGATTCCCACCTGACGAAGAGCGCCTGACAATGTCGGCGAGAAGGCAACCCTGTCGTTGTACGACACCATCAGGCCGAAGAGCTTCGGAACGGCCGAGTCGGCGTTCTTGGACTGCGTGTACAGGGGCTCGACGTAGAGCACGCCGTTCTTGCCAACGGGCAGCGTGAGCAGGTTTCCGTAAGTCGAATCGACGGTGCCCTCGAGCATCTTGCGCACACCGGTGGTCGCCGTCTTCATCCGGTCCTGCGCCTGGCGGGGGCCGATATACTGCTTGTTCGACGGCAGAACCTTCACGGTCAGCTTCCCGTAAGTCTCCGGGTTCGACGAGGCCGTGACGTACGCCGCCAGGTACGACTTCTTCCGCACGGTGAGCACCGTCGTCAATTGGAACTCCGGTCGCCGCTCGTCAACCGGGGCCGCCGCGGTGAAGTAGTACGGGGCCTGCACGTCTTCCTGTGCAGGCTGGACCTGACTGCGCGTCCGAACCCCCGGAGTCGGCGGAGTCGGTGTGGCCGACTCACTTCCAGCGGAAGCACTATCAGTGGTCGGATCGGCCGGAATCGACCAGAAGTCGCTGCCGCTGAAGAACTCCTTCGGATCGTCGACGTGGTACTTGAGCAACAGGCCACGCTGGATCTTGAACAGGTCTTCCGGGTAGCGCACGTGCTCGCGGAGATCGAGGCGCTTGTCGAATTCGGCTCGGGGCTTCACCGTGCCGGGGAAGACCTTCATCCAGGTCTTGAGCACAGGGTCTTTGTCATCGGCCTGGAAGAGCTCAACCTTGCCGCTATAAGCGTCAACGGTGGCCTTCACCGAGTTGCGAACGTAGGTGACCTCACGATCGAGCTGCACGCGAGCCGTCTGGCCGGCAGTCAGCGTGCGCACGTCGGTAGTCGCGCTCTGCAGCGACGTCGGCTGCGAATACGGGTAGCGGTCGAGGGTGGTGTACCCGTCGACGATCCACTTGATCGACCCGTCTGCCATCACCGCCGGATACGTCTTCGAATCGACGGTGAGCCACGGAGCCACGCTCTTCACCCGGTCACGGGGGTCCCGGTTGTACAGGATCTTCGAGTTCTTGTTGATCACCGAGGACAGGAGGAGATTGCGGTCGGCGTACTTGACTGCGAACAGTGTTCGGTTGAACCAGTTGCCGAGGGAGACACCCGTTCCGGTGTGCGTGTACTTCTGCCTCCCCTCGCCGTCGTACTCCTTGGCTGCGCCGTCAGTGCCGACGATCGCGTAGTCGGGATTCCGGGCGATGAGCTCGCCGAAGTAGATACGCGGTTGCTTGACTTTGATCGGCGCGGTGCGCTGATAGTCGGGGCTTCCGATGGTGTCCAGGTCACTGACTCGCAGGACCGGCAGGCCCCCACTGTCTGCATCGGTAGTCGAGCCGACCGAGCCCACCGTGTTGGCCTGGGCGGCGATGAAGCCGTTGCCGTGGGTGTACACGGTGTGCCGGTTGATCCAGTCACGCTGATTGTCGTCCAAGCGCGAAGGATCCAGTTCGCGGACTGCGACGACGAAGTCGCGGATCTGGCCGTCGACCTTGTAGCGGTCGACCGAGAGTTGCTTTGGGAAGGCATAGAAGTTGCGCAGGCTGTTGGACTGCGCGAAGGCCGGCGAAACGACGTTGGGGTCGAGAAGACGAATGTTCGAGAGGGTCGCGGTATCGGAGTTGACGGCTTCCGGCACGGGGGGGACCGACGTCCAGTTGTGTTCGTAGCTGACGTTGGCCTTGTCGATGCCGTAGGCCTGACGTGTCGCGGCGATATTGCGCGAGATGAACTCCGCTTCCTTCTGCTGTGCGTTCGGCTTGACCGAGAACTGTTCCATCACGGCCGGCCAGCCGATGCCGATGATCAGCGACGACAGCAACATCAGCGCGGTGGCCAGCGCGGGGATCCGCAGGTCGCGCAGCACGGCGCCGGCGAAGAACGCCACCGCGCAGATGACCGCGATCGCCATCAGGATCAGCTTGGACGGCAGTACGGCGTTGATGTCGGTGTAGCCGGCGCCCGCGAACATCTCTGCACGCCGACCACTGGACAACAGCGAATACCGGTCCAACCAGTACCCGACCGCTTTGAGCAGCAGAAACGTACCGGCGATCACGGCCAGTTGGATCCGGGCCGCCGACGTCAGCGTGCCCGGCGTTCCGTTGCCGCCCAGACGAATGCCGCCGAAGACGTAGTGCGTCACGAGGTTCGCGACGAAGGCGATGATCACCGCCATCGTCAGGATCGACAGCACCATCCGGTAAAAGCCCAGGTCGAACGCGTAGAAGCCGATGTCCTTGCCGAACTGTGGGTCTTTGACGCCGAATCGCTCGCGGTGCAGGAACATCTGCACCGTCGACCACGACGCCTGCGCGACGAGTCCGGCGATCACGCCGAAGACGACGGCGGGGGCAAAGGCGAACAGGCGGGGACGCGCGGACACCGCCGAGCGGTAGTTGGCCAGCGGGTCACCGGGTCCGAGGGAGCTGACGACGATCGGCCGGCTCCGATAGGCGGCGTAAATGGCGGCACCGATGATCGCGGCGACCACGAGCGCCACGACCAGGAAGACGACGATCCGGGTCCAGAAGATCGTCGTGTAGGTCGAGCGGTAGCCCAGGTCGCTGAACCACAGCCAGTCGGTGGTGATCCCGACCAGGCGCGGCCCGACGAGCAGGAGTAGGAGGATGGCGACCCCGACGCCGATCATGATCCGTCCCCGGCGCGTCAGCGCGGGCATGGTTGGGCTAGTCACGTGTCGCTCATTTCCGTCGAGTCAGCGCATGTCCGATTTCCATCCACTGTATCGACGTCCGGCGCGACCGCACAGTCCGCGGTGGGCGATGATGGAGTGGTGACCGACGCCGACCTGTCCCCCGATGCGCTGGGCTCCGCCCTTCGCGATGTGACCGAGTTCGTCGACGCCGCCGGGTGGGGGCAGCCGCCGATGCTGTTCGCGCTCGTCCCGACGACGGTCCTCGCGCACACCGACCCCGATCTCGTCGACGAGTACGACGACTCCGAGCTCTCCCCGATAGCCCAGGAGCAACTGCCGTTGTCCGACGACCCGCAGACCGTCGACGACGAGCTCGAGCACGTGCTGGCGACGACACAGTGGCCCGACGCGGTCGCCGGGTGTGCGCTCGTGCAGGAGATCATCGTGCTGCCGCCGCAGGCCGAGGACGACCTGGACGAGGCCTTCGAACCGCTGATGGCCGATCCCGAGGCCGCCGACGCAGCCGCCCGCGCGACCGCCGAGTCGCATCCGGGCGGGCAAGAGGCGCGGCTGATCGCCGGCGCGCTGCGCGACGGTCGGCGACTGGCGCTGCTGCAGCTGCGCGCCGAGGAGACCGAGGAATCCGACGGCCGCCTGGAACTCCTCGCCCACCCGGATCTGGCTCCCGGACTGCTGGACGCCCTGGCCGCAACCCTCAATTCCGACGACGGACTGTGACCGAGTCGCCTGCTCTCGATTACTTTCCGGTGACCGGTTTCTGCTAGACCTATACGAATGAATTCCCACCAGAAACTCGCACGATTCGTCGCGCCCGGAGTCCTGGTCACGCTCCTCGCCGCCGGCGAGGCCACCGCTCTCGCCGACCCGCCGGCCCCGCCGTCGCGCCCGGGACTGCCCACCGGCGCGCCGTACACGCACGGCACCTACGTCGCGATGGGTGACTCGCGCGCCGCCGGTGGCTCGGCGACGCTCACCGCCGACTACCAGCTCAACCCGTGCCGACGGTCCGGCGACAACTACCCCTCGATGGTTCGCGACCGCATCAAGCCGCGCACCTACATCGACATCTCCTGCATCGGCGCCAAGAGCGCCAACCTGCGCAACCACCCGCAGATGATGGGCCTGCGCCAGACCAACGACCCCCTCGGGTCGATGACCGGGTCGATGACCGGCTCCCTCGCCTTCCCCATCGCCGCCCAGCTCCCCCAGGTGCCGCGCACCGCGCAGGTGATCACCGTGAGTACCGGCGGCAACGACCTCGACTGGGCCGAGATCCTCAAGAAGTGCAACATCCGGGCCCGTAAGAACTGCAGCAAGAACCCGGCCATCAAGGCGCGCGCCCGCCAGGGCCTGAGCCGCCTCACGGTCCAGGCCACGACCTCCCTGCGCGCCATCCGCGGCCGCGCCCCGCAGGCCCAGATCTTCACTGTCGGCCTCGGCGGTTTCATCGGCAAGCACGGCTGCCGTCAGGTGCAGCTGAGCACGGCCGACGCGGTGTGGTTCAACAACCTCTTCAAGGAGGCGAACACCCGTCTGCGCGCGGCGACCGAGGGCGTCGGCGGCAAGCTGATCGACGTCACCGATCCCGGTCACGACGCATGTTCGGGCCGCGCCTGGTTCTTCGGGCGCAACGCCCCGCAGGGGAACATGGCGTTCCACCTGAACACGACCGGTCGCGCCGTCGTCGCCAACCGGATCGCGGGTTCGATCCGCCGGTAGCGGCTACTTCGCAGCGCAGGCCGGCGTCGGCTTGCCCGCCTGCGCGGCGTTCAGCGAATCGATCGCGCTGGGCAGCGTGTCGACCTTCACGAGGGTCAGCCCGCGCGGCACATCGGTGAGCGCCTCGGCACAGTTGTCGGCCGGGACCAGGAACATGGTGGCGCCCGCGTCGCGCGCCGCCTCCATCTTGTGGGTGATGCCGCCGATCGGACCGACCTTCCCCTCGTCGGTGATGGTGCCGGTGCCCGCGATGAATTTGCCGCCGGTCAGGCTGCCGGGGGTGAGGCGGTCGACGATCGCCAGGGAGAGCATCAGACCGGCCGACGGGCCGCCGATGTCACCGACGTTCATCGTGATCTTCATCGCCGGGTCGGCGTTGACGACCGCCGGCGAGACGTCGAGGAAGCTGACCGTCTTGGGCTGACCGGCCTTGTCGGTGCCGTCCAACTTGCCCAGGGTCACCGAGACCCGCTGCGGCGCTCCCGCCCGCACGATGCCCAGGTCGAGGCGCTCGCCCGGCTTGTGCGCGCGCACCGCCGTCTGCATCTCCTCGACGGTGGCCACCGGGGTGCCGGCGATCGCCGTCACCTCGTCGTCCTTGCGGAGCACGCCGTCGGAGGGGCCGCCCTTCCCGACCGACGAGATCACCAGCTTCGTCGGGCGGTGCACCTGGCGCAGCGCGGCCGCCTGGGCAGTCAGTTCCGACCCGCTCATCTGCGCGGCGTTCTGCTCCTTGACCTCGTCATTGGACTGGCCCGGCGGGTACTGCTGCTCACGGGGAACCAGCGAATAGCTGCGCGAGGCCCAGCGCGACAGGGCGTCGAACAGACTCAGCCCGTCGGTGACCGAGACCGTGGTGAGGTTCAGGTGGCCGTCGGTCGGATCGACGGGCACACCCGAGATGTCGACCACGGGCACCTCGCGCGTCTTCTCCTTGCCGTCGGGCGTCTTCCCGTCGTCGATGTCGACCTTGCCGAGCGTGTTCACCGTCGGCCCGGGACCGAGCGCGACGTAGGGCACCTGCACACTCGTCCCGAGGTAGACGAACAGGCCCAGCAGCGCGACGGTCACGGCCAGGGTGACGATGCGGCGGTAGTCGACGGAAGCATTCACGTGCGCCAGGGTAATCGGTCGGTACGGTGGAACCATGAGCGATCTCCCGTTCGGGTTCTCCGGCAACGATCCGGACCCCGACGACGACAAGAACGAGTCCGGCAAGGGCGAGTCGGGCAAGGGCGTGCCGTTCGGCTTCGACCCGTCGAATTTCGACCCGTCCAAGCTCGACCCGTCCCAGTTCGGCGCGCTCGGCGCGGACTTCGACCCCAGCCAGCTGAGTCCGGAGATGATCGGCCAGCTGTTCTCCCAGCTCGGCACCATGTTCAGCGCGATGGGCACCGGTACCGGTCCGACGACCGGTTCCGGTGGTGGGCCCGTGAACTACGACCTCGCCAAGAACATCGCCCGCCAGGAGATCGGCGACTTCACCCCGGTCCTCGAGAAAGAAACGTCGGCGGTCGCCGACGCCGTGCACCTGGCCGAGATGTGGCTCGACGAGGTCAGCGCACTGCCGAGCGGGGTCACGACCTCGGTCGCCTGGACACCGGTGCAGTGGCTCGAGGAGTCGCTGCCGACCTGGGCGACGCTGTGCGACCCGTTGGCCCGCCAACTGTCGCAGGCATGGGCGACCGGGTTGCCCGAGGAGGCCGCGGCCTTCGCCGGCCCGATGATGGGGATCATGACCCAGCTGTCGGGTTCGGTGTTCGGCACCCAGTTGGGCCAGGGCCTGGGCAAACTCGCGACCGAGGTCCTCACCGGCACCGACATCGGCTTGCCGCTGGCCCCCGAGGGCACCGCGGTTCTGCTGCCCGAGGCCATCGCCTCCTTCGCCGACGGCCTAGACCTCCCCGCCCAGGACATCATCGTCTACCTCGCCGCGCGGGAAGCCGCCCACCTGCGCCTGTTCACGCACGTCGGATGGCTGCGCCAGCGCCTGCTGTCGGCGGTCGAGCAGTACGCGGCGGGGATCACCGTCGACATCAGTGGGCTCGCCGATTCCCTCGGCGAGGGCGTCAACCCCGAGGAGTTGATGGCCAACCCCGAGAAGCTCAACGAGATGCTCGGCTCGGCGGCCTCCTTCGAGCCCACCACCACCCCCGAACAACAGGCCGCACTGGACCGGCTCGAGACCCTGCTCGCCCTCGTCGAGGGTTGGGTCGAGCACGTGGTCACCCGCGGGCTGTCCGACCGCATCCCGTCAACGGCCGCCCTCACCGAGACCATCCGTCGGCGGCGCGCCACCGGTGGGCCCGCCGAGCAGACCTTCGCCACGCTGGTCGGCCTCGAACTGCGGCCGCGCCGCGTCCGCGAGGCGACCGCACTGTGGGACCGCCTCCTGCAGGCCACCGACCTCACCACCCGCGACCGGGTCTGGGACCACCCCGACCTGCTGCCCGACAGCTCCGACCTCGACGCGCCCGCAGCGTTCATCGACCGGATCGTCGCCGGGGACGACGGTGATCCACTGGCCGCGCTGGAGAAGCAGATCGCCGACGAGGCCGACGAGGACAAGAAATCTGACGAATAGCCCATAGCTGCTGGTCGGGGACCGGTTCCCCCTGTGGACAAACAGCCGTCGACCAGAGGTGTCAGCGGTCTGGTCGCGCACACTCACCCCATGGGGGCGACACAGACGACGACCGGGCACGGGCCCACCCTGCGGCGCGGCGCGGCGATCCTGGTGCGCGACGAGCACCAACTCCAGATCGGCTGCGACCCCGAGCACAGCGTGCTGGTCGACCTGCCGGCGACCGCCAGTGCCCACGACGTCGCCGTGCTCCTGCGCTCCCTCGGCGAACCGGGCCGGACGTCGGGGCTGCGCGGTCGCCTACGGCGACTGGGACTGAGTCGCACCGACTTCGACGACATCGTCGCCCCGCTGCGCGCAATGGGGGCGATCACCACCGGCGCGCGCCCGACCCTGCGCGTGTGCCTGCACGGCCGCGGTCCGCTGCGCGACGGGCTCGGCGCCGCGTTGTCCGACGCCGGCTATCCGCTCACGCGCAGCAGCGCCCGCCTGGCCCGCCCGTGGCGAGGCGGCCCTCCCCGGCCGACGCTGGTCGTCCTCACCGACTTCGCCCACCACGACCCGCTGCTCGTCGCCGACCTGATGCAGCACCGCATCCCCCACCTGCCGGTCATGCTGCGCGACGGCGTCGGCGTCGTCGGACCGCTCGTCCTGCCCGGTCGGTCCAGCTGCCTGCACTGCGCCGACCACCACCGGGCGACTCTCGACCCGCAATGGCCGATCGTGTGCGCACAGCTGGTGGACCGGATCGGTTTCGCCAGCGACGCGATCACCCGCCTGGCCGTCGGCGCCGCACTCGAGCAGATCGACCAGATCGCCGCCGGGCTGACCGAGCGGGGCGCGCGCCGACCCGACCTGGTGGACACGACGCTCGAGATCCACCCGCGCCCGGTGCGCCTGCGCCACAAGGAGTGGCCCGCGCATCCGAACTGTTCCTGCGGTGCGAGTCGGCGTGATTCCTAGGCTCCGGCGCGTGGACTATCCTTGCCGGTATGAGCGACATCACTCGGGGGGCGGGACGGCGCAATGCCAAGTTGGCGGCCCTTCCGATCGGAGTGGCCGGCCGAGCAGTCGGCGGCCTGGGCAAGCGGATCGCGGGCAAGAGCAAAGACGAAGTCAACCAGGAGTTGATGGAGAAGACCGCCGAGCAGCTGTTCGCCGTCCTCGGTGAGCTCAAGGGCGGCGCGATGAAGGTCGGTCAGGCGCTGTCCATCATGGAGGCCGCCATCCCCGAGGAGTTCGGCGAGCCGTTCCGCGACGCGCTGACCAAGCTCCAGGCCGAGGCCCCGCCGCTGCCCGCCGACAAGGTGCACGCCGTGCTCGACCAGCAGCTGGGCACCAAGTGGCGCGAGCGCTTCCAAGAGTTCAGCGACGAGCCGGCCGCGGCGGCGAGCATCGGCCAGGTGCACAAGGGCGTGTGGTCCGACGGGCGCGACGTCGCCGTCAAGGTCCAGTACCCCGGCGCCGACCACGCGTTGCGCGCGGACCTCAAGACGCTGGGACGCATGTCGGGGCTGATCCAGAAGCTCTCGCCCGGCACCGACGTCAAGGCGATGGTCGACGAGCTGATCGACCGCACCGACGACGAGCTCGACTACCTCGGCGAGGCGGAGAACCAGCGCGCCTTCGCCAAGGCCTACGACGGCGACCCCGATTTCCTGGTGCCCAAGGTCGTGGCCAGCGCCCCCAAGGTCGTGGTGTCCGAATGGGTGAACGGCCGCCCGCTGTCGAAGCTGATCACCGAGGGCAGCCAGGAGGAGCGCAACCACGCGGCCGCGCAGATGGCGACCTTCGAGATCTCCTCGCCGTACCGCGTCGGCCTGCTGCACGGCGACCCGCACCCGGGCAACTTCTTCATCGCCGACGACGGCCGCTTCGGCGTCCTCGACTTCGGTGCCATCGGCCGCTACCCGAACGGTTTGCCGGAGGCCACGGGCCCGATCCTGAAGCTGGCCCGCGACCGCCAGTACGACGAACTGCGCGACCTGATGGTCGAGACGAACTTCATCCAGCGCAGCCACGCGAACAAGGTGTCCGCCGAGGACCTCGAGGCCTTCCTGCGGCCGTTCGTCGACCCCCTCTACGTCGACGACTTCCACTTCACCCGCAAGTGGATGCAGCGGGCCGCGGGCAACGCGACCGACGTGCGCGGCGACGTCTACAAGACATCCCGGTACCTGAACGTGCCCAAGGAGTACGTGATGCTCTTCCGCGTGCTGCTGGGCTGCGTCGGCATCGCCTCCCAGTTGGAGGCCCATGCGCCCTATCGCGCCATCGTGTCCGAGTGGGTTCCCGGGATCGACTGATCCCCCCTCGCCGACCGTGCCCAGATTTTCGCCGACCGTGCCCAGAATCTCGCCGACCGTGCCCAGCTGACGCAGACCGAGCCCGGCACGTGAGTCACGTGCCGGGCTCGGTTCAGCTGGCGACCTTGCGCGGGCGGCCGCGCGGACGCTTGCGGGCGACGATCTGACCGCGGTCGAAGATCTCGCCGCCCCAGACGCCCCAGGGCTCGCCGCGCTCGACGGCGCTCGCCAGGCACTCCCGCTGCAACGGGCAGCCCTGGCAGAGGGCCTTCGCGGTCTCGAGGTCCGCAGGGGCCTCGGCGAACCACAGGTCGGCGTCGGTCTCCCGGCACGGAAGGCCGAGAGAGGTGAGGTCGGGCGCGGCCGGGACCGCGCCGACGGTGATGTCGGTCAAACAGGTCATGGGATTCTCCAAAGGTCAGCAGTACTCGGGGATCGATGCGGCTCGGCGTCGTGCCAATAGCTGGCGTCGTGCCAAAAGAAACCGGCCACGGTTCTCGCGGTTCGCGATTCACCGTGGCCGGGAAGAGTCCGGAAGGGACTACGTCACATCGGATGGTCCGGTACGGAGAATCGCTTGGTCGCTCGCGGCGCATGTGCCACGTTCGACTTGTGCGGTGCGCCAACGAGATCGATTGCGGGCAGGACGATGCCTTCCCACAGGCGCACGGCAGCGAACGTGTGGCCGCTGAACTGATCGCTTGAGTTCACTGTCCGTACTCCTTTCGATTCGTTTCGTGCACAGCAGGGGTTGGTCCCCGCTGCTTGACTCGAACCAGGGTACGGCCCGGCCGCAGAAGGCACAACCTATTTTCTACCTGCGGTTTTGTCAGTCGCCGGCGGTCGACGGCGCATTGGCGACGATGGCCACGACGTCGTCACCGTACCGCTCGAGTTTGGCCGCCCCGACGCCGTTGACGCGCGCCAGCGACCGCAGGTCGGCGGGCCGCCTGGTCGCGATCTCCCGCAGCGTCTTGTCGGCGAAGACGGTGTAGGCGGGCTTGTCCTGCCGGTTCGCCTCGGCCAGCCGCCAGGCTTTCAGGCTGTCGAACAGTTCGGCGTCGGCCGGCTCGAGCGGCACGGTCGCGGTGCGGCGGGCGGTCCTGGAGCCGGTCGTCGAGTGGCGGCGCTCCCCCGAACACGAGTCGCACACGCCCGTTTGCAGGGCCCGCGCCCCCATCAGATGCGACGAGCAGCGCTCACACGTCGGCAACAGGCCGGACAGGAAGCGCGACTTGCGCCGCCCGCGGCGACCACCCTCGTTGCGGGCCAGCGCCCACGACAGTCGCAGGTGCTCGCGCGCGCGGGTGACGCCGACGTAGAACAGGCGGCGCTCCTCTTCGACGGCCTCCGAACCGGCATCGATCGCGTGGCTGATCGGCACTGCGCCGTCGGTGAGGCCGACCAGGAAGACCGCATCCCACTCGAGGCCCTTGGCGGCGTGGAGCGACGACAGTGTGACGCCGCGCATCGTCGGGGGATGGCCGGCCGACGCGCGGGAGGTCAGCTCGGCCGCCAACTCGCGCATGCTCAAGGTCGGGTTGTGGGCGAGCAGCTCCTCGGCCAGTTCGACCAGTGCGGTCAGCGACGCCCACCGCGACTTGGCCTCGGCGCCGGACGGCTCGTCGGGGGTCAGGCCGAGCGGGAAGAGCAGGACGGTGAGCGCGTCGACGAGATCCCCGCCCGCGACGACCCGGTCGGCGCGCGCCGCCGCGGTGATCTCGCGCAGTGCCTGGCGGATCTCGGTCCGCGCGAAGAAGGCGTCGCCACCGCGGACCTGGTACGGAATCTGCGCCTCGGTCAGCGCCTGCTCGTACACCTGCGACTGGGCGTTGACCCGGTAGAGGATGGCGATCTCCGATGCCGGCACCCCATCGTCGATGAGTCGACGGATGTCGGCGACGGCGGCGGCGGCCTCGGCGGGTTCATCGGCGTATTCGGCGAAGCGCGGCGCGGGTCCGGACGGGCGCTGCCCGACGAGCTCCAGACGGGTCCCGGCGGCCCGACCGCGTGCCGCGCCGATGACCCGGTTGGCGAGGTCGACGACCTCCGGTGTCGAGCGGTAGTCGCGGACCAGCCGCACGACCTGCGCCTCGGGGAAGCGGCGCGAGAAGTTCAGCAGGTAGTCCGGTCGTGCGCCGGCGAAGGTGTAGATCGTCTGATTGGCGTCGCCGACGACGGTCAGGTCGTCGCGCTCGCCCAGCCAGGCGTCGAGCAGGCCCTGCTGGACCGGGGTCACGTCCTGGTACTCGTCGACGACGAAGCACCGATAACGAGCGCGAAACTCCTCGGCCAGCCCGGCGTCGTCGCTGAGCATCTGGGTGGTGAAGAGCAGCAGGTCGTCGAAGTCCAGGAGGTAGTCGCCGTCCGGCGAGACCTTGGCGGCCTCATAGGCGGCGAACACCTGGGCGACCTGATCCGCGGGCGCCGGCAGGTCGCGACCGGCCTTGGTCGCGGCCGCGGCATACTCGCTCGGGCCGATCAGGCTGGCCTTGGCCCATTCGATCTCCGACGCAAGGTCGCGCAGGGTCTCCGTCGCGGTCGGCAGTTGTGCCTTGCGCGCAGCCGGTCCGACGATGGGCAGCTTCGAATCGAGCAGCTCCCACCGGGCGTCGCCCAGGCAACGCGGCCAGAAGTAGCGAAGCTGACGAAGCGCCGCGGCGTGAAAAGTCTGCGCTTGCACGCCGGCCGCCGACCCCGTGCTGCCGATGCCCAGGGCCCGCAGCCGGGAGCGCATCTCCCCCGCGGCGCGCGCGGTGAAGGTGACCGCGAGGACCTGGTCCGGATTGACCTGCCCCTGGTCGACGAGATGGGCGATCCGACGGGTGATCGTGCGGGTCTTGCCGGTCCCCGCTCCGGCGAGCACGCACACCGGACCGCGCGGCGCAGTGGCCGCGGCGAGCTGCTCCGGGTCGAGATCGGCAAGATGGTCCCCCACGCCGACCACTATCTCACCCCGTCCCGACAGGGCGTTCGACCGTCGGCGTCAGAGGCCGAGCTTCTTCCGCACGTCGGCGATCGACGGGTTGGTGGCCGTCGTGCCGTCGGCGTACTTCAGCGTCGGGACGACGTGGTTGCCGTTGTTCACACTGCCCACGAAGTCGGCGGCCGCCGGATCCTCTTCGATGTTCACCTCGTCCCAGGTGACGCCGAGGCTCTTGAGCCCGGTCTTGAGGCGGTTGCAGTAACCGCACCAGGTCGTCGTGTACATCGTCAAAGCGGGAGCGTCGGTACTCATACACCGAATAACACCACAGGGCCGTCGGTCTGTTCCCGAATCGACTACGGCGGGTCGGGGTCGGGCCTACCCTTGCGCCATGAGGAAAGAACGAGCAACCCGATTGATCCCCTTCACCCGCATCCCGGTGCGGAACCGCAAAGGCAGCACTCGGCACGGCGGCTCCAACAGCCACGGCAAGGGCAGCCACTACCACGGCGGTCACTAACCGCCCACTCGACGAAATTCACCGCCCACTCGGCGGAAATCGCCGCCCACTCGACGGTTAGCGGGTGGGGGGGCGGCGGCCCAGGCCTCGATCATCGCCCGTGCGATGGACACCGAGCCGGGCAGCCGCAGCGGGGCCGCCGGCGCATCATCGCCTCCCTCGGGATCGGTCCACTCCTTCGCGACGAGGGCATCGCGCACCTGGTCGCGGGTGAACCACTGCGCGTCGGCGATCTCGCCGTCGAGGAACCGCAACGGCTCCTCCGGGTCGCCGAGCGCGGCGAACCCCAGCATCAACGACCGCGGGAACGGCCACGGCTGACTGCCCAGGTATTGCGGGTCGGCGACGGTGATCCCGACCTCCTCGTAGACCTCGCGGATCACGCATTGCTCCAGCGACTCCCCCGGCTCGACGAAACCGGCCAGGGTCGAGTACCAGCGCTCGGGCCACATCGCCTGACGGCCGAGCAGGATGTGGTCGCCGCCGTCATGGACGACGGTGATGATCGCCGGATCGGTCCGCGGGAACTCCTCGCGCCCGCACGACCGGTCGCGCCGCACCCAGCCGAACTTCTCCACCGCGGTCGGCTCACCCGTGGTCGGCGAGAACCCGGCGTTGTCGTTCCAATTGAGCATGCCCAGCGCGGTGACCAGGAGTCCGGCGTCGTCGCCGCTCAGATGATGTCCGGCTGATCGCGCGTCGCCGAGCGGCTCGTCGAGCTCGTCGACGCGCCGCGCCCAGTAGAAGGTCTCCCCGTCGACGCCGAGCAGGACCGCGTCCGGCGGCGGACCGTCGCCGGCCTCCGGCCCCGACACCCAGTGCAGACCGCCCTCGGTGGCGACGCGGAACCGTCCCCGACCGTCGAGCAGCAACACCTTCGCCTCCTCCCAGGCCTGCTGGGCGGCACCGTGGTTGCCGCGGAATTCACCGCCGCGGTCCACCGTCGAACGGGAGAACAACGGTGGCTCGGGGAGGCTGAAGGTCACCGGCTCAGCGTTCCTTCTCCGGTGTGCGCCGCACGTAGAGCAGGCGGTCGCCCGGTTCGATCGAGTCCACCTCGGGTTCGTTGACGCGGTACAGGTGACCGTCGCGCACGACGCCCAGCACGATGTCGACCGAGTGCGCGGGCGACCCGCCGATCTCGCTCGGTTCGACGACGCGTTCGGCGATCGCGTACCCCTCCTCCGGCGTGAGGAGGTCCTCGAACATCTCCACCACGCTCGGCGTCTGCGTCGCGATGCCCAGCAGTCGGCCGGCCGTCTCCGAACTGACCACCACCGAGTTGGCGCCCGACTGCTTCATGACGTGTGTGTTCTCCGCTTCGCGGATGGACGCCACGATGGTCGCCGTCTGGTTCATCTCGCGCGCCGACAGCGTGGTCAGGACCGCGGTGTCGTCGCGGCTGGTCGCGATGATGATGCTCGCCGCGTGCGCGGCTCCGGCCAACCGCAGGATGTCGGACTTGGTCGCGTCACCGCGGACGGTGACCAGCCCGTGCGCCTCGGCGGCCTCGAGCGCGGCCGGCGAGGGGTCGACGACCACGATCTCGGCCGGCTTCACCCCGTCGGCGAGCATCGCGTCGACCGCGGTCTGCCCCTTGGTGCCGTACCCGACGACGACAGTGTGGTTCCGCAATGTAGACCTCCAGCGTTGGATTCGCAGCGCCTGGCGCGACCGCTCGGTGAGGACCTCGAGGGTCGTACCGATCAAGACGATCAGGAACAGCACGCGCAGCGGCGTGATGATGATGATGTTCACCAGGCGGGCGAACTCGCTCACCGGGGTGATGTCGCCGTAGCCGGTGGTCGAGAGCGTCACCGCCGAGTAGTAGACGGCGTCGAGGAAGGTGAGCGTCCCCTCGCCCTTGGCGTCGTGGTAGCCCTTGCGGTCGACGTAGACGAGGAAGGCACAGAAGAACAGCGCCACGAGAGCGAACAGGATGCGGCGCCCGATCGCCCGCGCGGGGCTGACCTCCGCGTCGGGGATCTTGATGATGTTGACCAGCGCGTACTCGGGCTCCGCCGACAACACGCTGCCCGGCCGCCTGCGGCGCAGTTTGTCCTTCATCGACCGCCCGTCATTCTCACAGGTTGCAATCTAACAGCGTATCGCTCAACCCCGCGCCAGGAGTGCCGCCAATGCCTCGGCGTCGGGAAGGTCGTCGGGTTCGAGGGTGTAGTCCGAGCGCACGTAGTGGAATGCCGCCCGCACCTGGTCGACGCGCGCCCCGACGAGCTTGGCCCACGCGATGCGATAGGCCGCGAGTTGGATGTTGAGCGACTCGCGCTTGGCCGGATCGGGCACCGCGCCGGTCTTCCAGTCGACGACGATCCACCGGGGTTCACCGTCGTCGCCGGGCTCGTCGGCGAACACCGCGTCGGCCCGGCCGCGGATCACCGCTCCGCCGATGACGGTCTCGAACGGCACCTCGACCTCGACGGGGCTGCGGCCCGCCCA
The DNA here is from genome assembly GCF_047606305.1 of Gordonia sp. (in: high G+C Gram-positive bacteria). Taxonomy (GTDB): domain Bacteria; phylum Actinomycetota; class Actinomycetes; order Mycobacteriales; family Mycobacteriaceae; genus Gordonia. Next base: position 16,524 of record NZ_JASGER010000045.1, read on the forward strand.
TCGGGACGCCTCGAAGCGCGCGATCAGCTCGGCGAGGTCCTCATCGGGCACGGCGGTCTCGTCGGCGGCACCGGGCAGCTCGTCGATGTCGAGCAGCCGGGTGGCGCCGAACCGCCGCTCCACCCACGCGTGGAACGCGGTGCCCCGTCGAGCCATCGGATTGGGTTTGAACGGCACCGGGCGCCGCAGCCGCTCGGCGAACGACGACTCGTCGGCGTCGAGCTCCACCAGCTGGCTCACCGACAGGTGCGTGGGCAGTGCGACGTCGACGCCGGCCTGGTTGGCCGCAGCGTGCTCGGCGAGCAGCACGTCGACCTCGGCGGCCCACTGCGCCGCGTCCTCGTCGACCGGCGGCGGCGCGGCGTGCTCGTCGTCGAACAACGATGGCTGGTCCCGCGCCGTCAGGCGGTCGAGGACCAGGGCGGCGGCGCGGTCGGCGCTCGAGCGGCGCTGCGCTAGCCGGTCGGCCGGCCACTGCGCGGTCACGACGTGCGCGGCCAACGGGTTGTCGGCGCCGTCGGCGGGGGCTGGGGCGGCCATCGCGACGACGAGCCCGTCCGAGTCGACGGCGGGGTCCGCGACGGCCTCGTCCACGATCTGCGCGAGCTCGGCGTAGAACTCGGACACCGCACGCGGGCTCGCCGATCCCATCGACCAGTGGTGGGCGGAGATCAGCAGGCGTTCCTTGGCCCGGGTCAGCGCGACGTAGAGCAGCCGCCGGTCCTCCTCGAGGCGGCGCTGCGCAATCGCCTCCCGATGCTCGTCGAGGGCGTCCTCCAGTTCCTTGCGATCGCCGACGCCGGCCAGGTCCAACCGCGGGAATCCCTCACCGGCGCCGTCCGCCCCGGCGCCGGCCAGGTCGCCGCGGACCTCGGCGGGCAGTTCGCGCACGCTGCCCAACCAGGTCCCGTCCGAGCGTCCGCTGGGGAAGATGCCGCCGCACATGTGCGGGATCGCCACGACGTCCCATTCCAGGCCCTTCGCGGCGTGGACGGTGAGGATCTGCACCCGCTGCTCGGCGACTTCGATGTGACCGGGCTCGAGGCCCTTCTCGATGGTCTCGGCGGTGTCCAGGAAGGCCAGCAGGCCGGGCAGCGTCGCCCCCGGCTTGTCGGCGTAGGCGGCGACGTACGACGCGAAGGCGTCGAGGTGCTCGCGACCGGTCGTGGCGCCCTTCATGCGGCGCGCCCGGATCTGTGCCTCGACCGCGACGCCGATGGTCTGCTCGACGTCGGCGACCAGCTCGGGCAGCGGCTGACCGATGCGTCGGCGCAGCTGTTCGAGTTGGCCGCCCATCCGCCGGATGCGGGCGAATCCGTCCGCGCTGTACCGCGACGGGTCGCCCGGGTCGACCAGGGCGTCGGCGATCCCGGCGTCGTCGACGAGTTCGTCGGGAACCGAGGCGGCCAGCGCCTGTGCAAGTTGCTCGGCGGTGTCCAGCGGCATCGCCGCGACGCGGGTGCGGGCCGCCAGTTCGCGCGCCCGCCGCCACAGGGCGGCGATGTCGGCAGCGCCGAGCTGCCACCGCGCGCCGGTCAGCAGGCGCATCGCCGCGGTGCCGGCCATGGGGTCGGCCATCAGCCGCAGGGTCGCGACGATGTCCTCGACCTCCGGCACGTGCAGCAACCCACCGATGCCGACGACCTCGGCCGGGATCCCCAGTGCCTCGAGCTCGGCGGCCAGCGGTGCGGAGTCCTCGTTGCGGCGGACGAGAACCGCCGTCGTGGGCGGCGCCACTCCCGCGTCGGCGGCCGCGGCGTACAGGTCGGCTATCGAGCGCGCGACCCATGCCCGCTCGTCCAGAACCGTGTCGGTCAGGGCCATCGACACCGCGCCCAGTGGTGCGTCGGGTCGCGGGCGCAGCACCGAGACCGGCACGCCGCGGCGGCGCAGCTCCTCGGAGGCGGCATTGGCCAGGCGCAACGCGTGCGCGCCGTTGCGCCAACTGGTGAGCAGTTCGAGCCGTTGCGCGGGCGTGCCGTCGGGGCGTGGGAAGTCGGTGGCGAACCGCGGCAGGTTGGCCGCCGACGCCCCGCGCCATCCGTAGATCGACTGGATCGGGTCGCCCACCGCGGTGACCGCGACGGGCTCGCCGGCGCCGCCGAACAGGGCCCGCAGCAAGACCCGCTGCGAATGCCCGGTGTCCTGGTACTCGTCGAGCAGCACCGCGCGGACCGTCCGACGTTCGGCGGAGACGACCTCCGGGTGACCGGTGACCAGCCGCGCGGCCAGCGACATCTGTGAGCCGAAGTCGAGTGCCCCAGCCTCGCGCATCCGGTCGGAGAGTTCGGCGATCAGCGGCAACAGCGCGCGCCGCTCGTCGATGACCGCCTGGATGTCGCGGAGCTTGCGCGACGGCTCGTCGCGCTGGCGGGCACCCTTGGGGAGTGTGTCGACCAGGTCGTAGAGCTGCTGGCCCGCGGTGCCCAGGCGGTCGAGGTCGACCAGGTGCTCGGCGGAGTCGGAGTACAGCTTGAGCACCGCCTCGGTGACGCCGGACGGGACCTTGCGCGTCGCGAGCTCACCCGAATAGTTGGCGACGACGGAGAAGGCGAGCTGCCACAGTTCGGTCTCGCTGAGCAGCGTCGACGTCGGTTCGACCGGCAGCAACAGGCCGTAGTCGGCGATCAGTCGCCCGGCATAGGCGTGATAGGTGCTGATCTCCGGGTCCGCCCCGGCGAGCCGGGTGCGCAGCTCGCCGTCGGGGTCCCATTCGGCGAGCACCGGCGCGCCGGCCAGCATCGACAGGCGCCGGCGGATGCGCGCCCCGAGCTCGCTGGCCGCCTTGCGGGTGAAGGTCAGGCCGAGCACCTCCTCGGGCCCGGCGAACCGGTTGACGACGAGCCAGACGACGCGCGAGGCCATCGTCTCGGTCTTGCCGGCACCGGCGCCCGCGACGACGAGCACGGGCTCGAGCGGGGCCTCGATGACGGCCACCTGTTCGGGCGTCGGACGCGGCAGACCCAATGCGGCCGCGATGCTGGTCGCGGGGATCAGCTCAGTCATCGACCACGCTCCGCCCGGTGAGCTGGGCCGGGCAGGACGCGTGCAGCGCGCAGTGCCCGCACCCCTCGTTCTGCGTAGCGGTGAACACCGGGCCGACGCTGGCATTGGCCGCCGCGCGCAGGATCAGCATCCACTCGGAGACCTGCTCCGGCGTCAGCGCCTCCTGCTGCCGCACGGCCGCACCCGTGGTCTTGTGCGGGCTCGCGACGTAGACCAGCTCGCCGCCGCCCGGCTCGGTGCCCGCGGGGAATCCCTCGACTCCGCCGAGGTGCAGCGCGAGCTGGTAGGTCGCCAGCTGGGGGTGCTCGGCGGCGTCGGTCTTGCGCAACGGGTTCTTCCCGGTCTTCACGTCGACGACGACGGGGCGGCCCGCGGAGTCGGTCTCCAGACGGTCGATCCGGCCGACGAGGCGCACCGCCGGGCCCGCCTGCGCGTCGGGCTCGAGCACCGCGTCGACCTCCACTTCGGTGCCGACCTCGGTCAACGCGCTCCGCGACGCGGTCAACCAGCTGCGGAAGTTGTCGAGCATCTGCTCGGCGCGCTCCAGCTCGCGCCGCGAGAACCACTCGGCACCGGTGTCGACGCGATCCCAGATGCCGCGCAGCGCGGCGGTCACCTCTTCCGGCGGGATCTGGCCGGCCAGGGCCTGCACGAGCGTGTGGACGAGGGTTCCGGTGATCGCCGGTGTCTCGTCGCCGTCGCGCCCCCCGTTGCCCTCCAGAACCCAGCGCAGCGAGCAGCGGCTGAGCGATTCGATCCCCGAGGGCGAAAGGCGCCGCGGCCCGTCGGTCGGCTCCCACAGCGGATCGTCGGTGCTGGGCCCGGCCAGGCCGTACCAGTCGCGCGGGTGGGCCCCGGGGATGTCGAGGTCGGCCAGTCGCGCCAACAGGTCGGCCGCCGCGACCGCACGCGGCGTGGGCTCGCCATCATCGGGCATCCCCGCGACGACCTCGGCGCGCAGCGTCGCGACCAGCGACGGCAGCGACAGCACGCGGTCGACGCCCGGGTCGACCGGCAGCGCGTCGGGATCGGCGTCGTCGTCGTCCGGATCGACCACGGCGGCGATCTCGGCGACGAACCGCGACGGCGCCGCCTCCCCGCTGCCGTCCTCGACGGCGCTGACCAACAGCTGTTTGCGGGCGCGGGTGCACGCCACTAGCAACAGGCGGCGTTCGTCGGCGAGGGCCACCGTGCCGCGGGCGACGGTGTCGACCGCCTCGGGGTCCAGGCCGTCGAGGATGTCCACCAGTGCCCCGGTCGCCAGCACGCTGCCGCGCGGGCGCAGCGACGGCCAGAGCCCGTCGAGGACACCGGGCACCGCGACGACGTCCCACTCCCGACCGGCGGCGGCGTGCGCCGAGCAGATGGTGACCGCTTCGTCCCGCACGGCCGCCGCCCGCGAGTCACGCGGGATCTGCAGGGCCTGCACGTGCTCCACGAAGGCCGCGACGCCGGCGCTGGGCAGGTTGTCGCCGAAGGACTCCGCGGACTCGAACAGGGCCAGCATCGCGTCCAGGTCGCGGTCGGCCTGCTCGCCGGCCGGACCGCCGCGCAGGGCGATCGGGGTCCACCGTCGCTCCAGGCCCGAGGCCTGCCAGGCCTCCCAGAGCACCTCCTCCACCGACTTGCGCGCGGCGATGGCGCCGCGGGCCGCGCCCACGACCGTCCGCACGCGCAGCAGCGGCCGCGCCTCGCGCTCGGACAGCTCCTCGACATACCGCGATGCCGTCTCGTCGTCGACGATCGCGGCGCGCAGCGCGTCGATCGAGTCGAGGGAGTCGTCGACCCGTCGGACACCGCGCCGCAGTCGGCGCAGGGCCGCCGGGTCGGCGCTGCCGATGGGACCGGTGAGCAGCGTGATCACCGCTTCGGCCTCCAGCGGAACACCGTCGGCGGCGAGCAGCGCGATGAGGAAGGCGGCCACCGCGCGCTGGCGGTGCAGGGGCAGGTCGGACGCCGGGGTGGCGACCGGCACGCCGGCCGATCGGAACGCGCGCCGCAGTGCGGGCAGCGCGCGCGGGACCGACCGCACGATCACCGCCATCGACGACCAGGGGACGCCGTCGAACAGGTGGGCCCGGCGCAGCAGGTCCGCGACCGCGGTCGCCTCCTTCGCCTCGGAGGCGAAGACGCGGACCGACGCCGAGCCCCCGGCCGCGGTAGCGGCGCGCGGATAGGTGTGCGGTCGGGCGCCGGGCAGGCGTCCGACCAGTGCGGCGCCGACCGCGTTGACCGGACCGGCGCCGCGGTGGTCGACGAGCAGTTCGACGTCGCGCGGCGAACCGGGGTCGGCCAAGCCGTCGGCGAACCTCGGGGAGGCGCCGCGGAAGCCGAAGATCGACTGGTCGGTGTCGGAGGCGATGATCGTCGAGTCCGCACCGGTGCCGATGAGTCGCACCAGGTGTGCGGCCTGCGGATCGAGGTGCTGGGCGTCATCGACGAGGAGGTGCCGGATGCGGGCACGCTGCTCGTCGAGGAGGTCGGGGTCGGTGGCGAAGGCCGAGAGCGCCGAACCGACCAGTTCGGCGGCGTCAACCGCCGGCGCGCTCGCCTGCGGCGCCTCCACGCCCACCGAGCCGCGCAGCAGCATCGTCTGCTCGTACTGGGCGAACATGCGCCCGGCGGCGACCCACTCGGGCCGTCGGTGCCGGCGCCCCAGGCGCATGAGTTCTTCGGGCCCGGCACCGCGCTCGGCGGACCGCATCAGCAGATCGCGCAGGGCCTGGGCGAAACCGTCGGTGAGCAACGCCGGCCGCAGGTGCTCGGGCCACTCGGCGGCACCGTCGGCGACGTCGCCGGCGAGCAGCTCGCGCAGCACGACGTCCTGTTCGGAGCCGGTGATCAGGCGCGGCGGCGGGTTGTCGTGGGCCTGGGCCTGCAGCCGCAGGATGGCAAAGGCATAGGAGTGGACCGTGCGCACGAGCGGTTCGCGAGCGGCACCGGTGTGCGACGCGCCGGTCGCGAGGACGCGGCGGGTGATCTCCTCGCGCAGTGCGGCGCCCGCGCGGCGACTCGAGGCCAGCACCAACACCGAGCCGGGGTCGACGGTCGGGTCGGTGAGGCGCGCGACGGCGGCGTCGACGATGACGGAGGTCTTCCCGGTGCCCGGCCCACCGTGCACGCGATACGGCGCCCACGGGTGTTCCGGGTCCGCCAGCACCGGAGTCTCGATCAGTCGGGAGACGTCGTTCGGCCACCGCCGCGGCTCGTCGGGCTGCGCCCGCGCGGACACCAGCGTCGTGCGCACGAGGGGGCGCTGAGCCGGGCTGCGGACCATACCCCCATCGAACCACCCCGGGCCGACACAGCCTGCGCCGATCCGAGGGCCGCCAGGCGACTAGGGTGCCGACTATGAGCGCGTTGCACACCCACGTCTTCGGGCCCGACGATCCGGGTGCGCCGCTCGTCCTCGCCCTGCACGGGCTGACCGGTCACGGCCATCGGTGGGCGTCGCTGGCCGCCGACCTGCCCGACCATCGGATCGTCGCCCCCGACCTCCTGGGGCACGGCGAATCGTCGTGGGAGCCGCCGTGGTCCTACGACTCCCACCTCGCCGCGCTCGACCCCGTCGTCGAGGGCCTGGCGTCGCCGGCGATCGTCGTCGGACACTCCTTCGGCGGCGCCCTCGCGATCCGACTGGCACACCGCCACCCCGACCGGGTCCGCCGGCTCGTCCTGCTCGACCCCGCACAGGGCCTCGACCCGGCCCGCGCCCTCGACATCGCGACGGCCAGCATGGCGCATTGGACCTACCCGTCACCGGCCGCGGCCGCCGACGCCAAGCGCGCCGAAGGGTGGTCGGCGGTGCCCGCCGACATTCTCGCCGAGGAGATCGCGACCCATCTGCGGCCGTCCGAACAGGTCGGGCTGGAACCGGGACGGTTCGGTTGGCGGGTGAGCCGGCCTGCGGCCGCGACCGCGTGGAGCGAGATGGCCGACGGCCACGTCGTGCCGCCTGCAGGGGTGCCCACCGACATCGTCGTGGCCGACAGGGTCGATCCACCGCTGGTGAGCGCGGCCTTCCTGGACGCGTGTCGGCGCGAGCGCGGCGAAACGGTCCGCATCCACCACGCCGACTGTGAGCACATGGTGCCGTTCCTGGTGCCCGACCTCGTCGCCCGACTCGTCCGCGACGCCGGGTAGCCATGGCCAGGGTGACCGAGGAGGACGTCGAGCGCGTGCGCGGCTTCGTCGCGGCGATCCCGCCCGGCCGCGTCACCACCTACGGTGACCTCGCCGACGCCGCTGGCCTGTCCAGCCCGCGCATCGTCGGCTGGATCATGCGCACCGACTCCGCCGACCTGCCATGGCACCGGGTGATCGCCGCCTCCGGGCGGCCCCCGGCGCACCTGGCCGCGCGCCAGCTCGCCCGCCTCGCCGACGAGGGCACCCCCATCGCCGACGGCCGCGTCGTCCTGCGCGCGTGCCGCTGGTCGCCGCAGCCGGACTAGGAGGGCTCGAAGCGATAGCCCATGCCCGGCTCGGTCAACAGGTGGCGCGGATCCGACGGATCCTCCTCCAGCTTCCGCCGCAAGCTGGCCAGGTACACGCGCAGATAGTTGCTCTGACCGACGTATGCCGGCCCCCACACGCTGGTGAGGAGTTCGCGCTGGCCGACCAACCGCCCGGGGTTCCGGGCCAGGAGATCGAGGATTCCCCACTCGGTCGGGGTGAGCCGGACGGGCTCACCGGCGCGGGTGACGCGTTTGCCCGCCAGGTCGATCGTCACGTCACCGGCCTTGACTATTGCCGGCTCGGGGGACGCACTGGCGGCACCCCGCCGAATCGCGGCCCGCAGGCGGGCAACGAACTCCTCCATGCCGAACGGCTTGGTCACGTAGTCGTCGGCGCCGGCATCCAGCGCGGCGACCTTGTCCGACGAATCCGTGCGCGCCGAAAGGACGATCACCGGTACCGCCGTCCAGCCGCGCAACCCCGCCAGAACCTCGAGTCCGTCGAGATCGGGCAAACCCAGATCAAGCACGATCACGTCGAAGGCCGAGCGGGCTGCGGCCTTCAACGCCTCCGCCCCGGTGGCCTCGGTGGCGACCTGGAAGCCGCGCGCCCGCAGATTGATCCGCAGCGCACGGAGCAGTTGGGGCTCGTCGTCGACGACGAGCACGCGACCGTGGTCCGTCGGCCCGGGCATCACCGGTCCCCTTCCGCGTCGTCGGCAGGGATGTCGACGAGCATGGTCGTCCCACCGCCCGGCGTCTCGGCGGCGGTCAGGGAACCGCCGACGGCAGAGACGAAGCCGTCGGCGACGGCCAGGCCCAGCCCCACTCCGGAGCCGCCCGGCCGCTGGTCGCCGTACTGGTGAAAGGGCTGGAACACCCGAGACCGCTCGTCCGCCGGGATGCCGGGACCGTGGTCGATCACCTCGATCACGCACCGTGTTCGGCCGTCGGACGACACAGTCGCCGACGTCGTGATCGAGATCGAGTCAGTCGTGTGATCCAGCGCGTTGGCCACCAGGTTCGCCAACGCCCGCTCGAGCAGCCCCGCGTCCGTACACGCCCACGCGCAGTCGAAGCGCAGACTCGCGAGGCGGTCCGTGTCCCCCGTCGCCGCGACCACCCTGTGCACCACCTCGGGCAGATACGTCCGTCGGAGCACGGGGTGCACGACCCCTGCCGCCAGGCGCGAGGAGTCCAGCAGGTTTCCGACGAGGGTCGTCAGCTGGTCGATCGACTCCTCGGTCGTCGCGAGGAGTTCCTCGGTATCGCCGGCGTCGAACGCCAAGTCGGGGCTGCGCAGACTGCTCACCGCGGCCTTCGCGGCGGCCAGCGGCGTGCGGAGATCATGACTGACGGCGGCCAGCAGCGCGCGGCGCAGCTGATCGGTCCGCGCAAGCTCGTCCGCCTCGGCGGCCTCTGCGGTCAAGCGGTCGCGCTCCAGTGCGGCGGCCACCTGGCTGGCCACGGCCCCCAACACTCGACGGTCGCGCGCACTCACCGCCGGCCCGCGCATCAGCAACAGGTAATCGGCACCGGAGGCCTCGCTGACGGTGGACGCCTCTTCGGGCCGCGCGGGCGGCTCCGGCCCCACCGACGCCTGAATCGTCGACTGCCCCGCAGCGACGCGGACCGCCGCGACGGACTGTTGCTGGTAGGCCTCGCGCAGACGATCGAGCAGGTCCGTGACTCCGGCGCCGTCGAGCACCGCACCGGAGAACATCGACAGGAGTTCGGCGTCGCGTCCCGCCTGCTTGGCCTCCCGCCGGCGCACAGTTGCCGAATCGACCAGTCCGGCCACGGCAATGGCGACGACGATCATCACGATGATGGTGATCAGGTTGTCCGGATCGCTGACGGTCAGTGTCCCCCGCGGACCCGTGTACAGCAGGTTCAAGAGCAGCCCGGACACGATCGCCGACAGCGTCGCCGGCACGACGCCGCCGAGCAGTGCGACGGCGAGCACACCGACGAGGAACAGCGACGACTTGCTCGACAGGCCGAGATGGGGGTCGAGTGGCTTCAGCAGGGCGGCGACGGCGACCGGGATGGCGAGCGCGAACACCCAGCTCAGCGGGCGGTGCAGTCGTGTGTGCCGGATGTCGAGTGGGTTCCGCGGCGCTTCGGCATGAGTGACCATGTGGACGTCGATCCGTCCGCTCTCCCGGATCACCTCGGCGCCCACACCCTCATCGAGCAACCGTCGCCACCGCGGCCGCCGGGAGGTGCCGATGACGAGCTGGGTCGCATTGACCGCCCTCGCGTACTCGAGGAGCGTCACCGGTACGTCGTCGCCGACCACGGTGGTGAACTTCGCACCGCAGTCGGCGGCGAGGACCCTGATCGCATCGAGGTCTGCCGTGTCGGCGAGACCGTCGCCCCGCACGACCCTCACGACGAGCAGTTCGGCGCTCGACCGCGACGCGATCCGGCGCGCCCGTCGGATGAGATCGGACGATTCGGGCCCGCCGGTGATCGCGACGACGACCCGCTCGCGCGCCTCCCAGGTGTCGGTGATCGCATTGGCGGCGCGATAGTCCGCCAGCTTCTCGTCGACCCGATCGGCGAGCCAGAGAAGCGCGAGTTCGCGCAGTGCCGTCAAGTTGCCCTGGCGGAAGAAGTTGGCGAGCGCCCCCTCGGCGCGCGCGGCGGCGTAGACCTTTCCGTCGGCGAGTCGGCGACGCAGCGCCGCGGGCTCGATGTCGACGAGCTCGATCTGGTCGGCGCGGCGGACCACATCGTCGGGCACGGTCTCGTGCTGCGTGGCACCCGTGATCTGCGCGACGACGTCGTTCAGGCTCTCCAGGTGCTGGATGTTGACCGTGGACAGCACGTCGATCCCCGCGGCGAGGATCGTCTCGATGTCCTGCCAGCGTTTGCCGTTGGGCATGCCCGGTGCGTTGGTGTGTGCCAATTCGTCGACCAGCACGACCGCGGGGCGTCGATCCAGAACGGCTTGCAGATCGAGTTCCTGCAGCACGGTGCCGCGGTGTTGCACCCGCTTTCGCGGAATGGTGTCCAGGCCGGCCGTCAGCGCCTCGGTCGCCGCGCGCCCATGGGACTCGACGATCCCGATCACCACGTCGACTCCGTCGGCGTCCAGCTGTTGGGCGCGTTCGAGCATCTCGAAGGTCTTTCCCACACCGGGCGCGCAGCCGAGGAAGACCTCGAACTGTCCGCGCACCTGAGGCTCGTCGCCCATCTGTCGAGACTATCCGCCGGCCGGCCGCGCGGGAGGTGCCGCGCAGCCCGGTGCCCGGTGGCCGAGTGCGAGGTTGACCTGCAATACGTCGACCCGCGGGCTGCCCAGGAAGCCCCACTGACGCCCCTCGGTGTGCCGCGCGATGATCGCGCGCACCCGCGCCTCGTCGACGTGGTTCACCCGGGCGAGGCGGGGTATCTGCAGCGTCGCGTAAGCGGGCGAGATGTGCGGGTCCAATCCCGAGCCGGATCCGGCGACCGCATCGGGTGGCACGCGATCGGGTGTGGTCCCCTCCCGGTGGGCGATCGCGGCGCGTCGGGCGTCGACGAGCCTGCGCAGCGCCGTACTGCTGGGCCCCAGATTGCTGGGCCCGGACGCCTCCGGGCGTCCCGGGGCCATCGGGTCGTCGGACCCGCCGGCCACCCGACCGTGGAGGAAACCGTCCGGTTGACCGGCCGGCACCCGCAGATCGACGCCGATCAGGGCCGATCCGGCCGCGCAGCCGCCCGCATCCCGGACCACCGTCCCCTCGGCCGTATGGGTCGTGGCGCGGGACAGCACCCACACCGCGGCGGGATAGGCCCCGCCGAGAATCACCGTGCACACCACCAGGACCAACATTCCCACGGCGAACTGCCGGGCCACTCCCTGCCACAACCGTTTCATCGTCGATTCACCCCATTCCCGGGAGATGGCGGACCACCAGGTCGATGAGTGCGATGCCGACGAACGGCGTGAGGACGCCGCCGAGTCCGTAGAGCATGAGATTGCGCCCCAGCAACCGCGACGCCGACACCGCTCGGTACTTGACGCCCCGCAGCGAGAGCGGGATGAGGGCCACGATGATCAGTGCGTTGAAGATCACCGCCGATGCGATCGCCGACTGCGCAGAGTGGAGCCGCATCACGTTGAGGGCGTCCAACTGCGGGTACACCGCGACGAACAGCGCCGGGAGGATTGCGAAGTACTTGGCGAGGTCGTTGGCCAGGGAGAACGTGGTCAACGCACCGCGCGTGATCAGGAGTTGTTTGCCGATGGCGACGACGTCGAGCAGCTTCGTCGGATCCGAGTCGAGATCGACCATGTTGCCGGCCTCCTTGGCCGCCGATGTGCCGGTGTTCATCGCCACTCCGACGTCGGCCTGCGCCAGCGCGGGCGCGTCGTTCATCCCGTCGCCGGTCATCGCCACCAGACGTCCACGGGACTGCTCGTCCCTGATCACCGCGAGTTTGTCCTCCGGCGTCGCCTCGGCGACGTAGTCGTCGACGCCGGCGGTCGCGGCGATCGCCTTCGCCGTCAACGGATTGTCGCCGGTGATCATGACCGTGCGGATCCCCATGGTGCGCAGTTGCGCGAAGCGATCGGCCATCCCGGGTTTGACGATGTCAGACAGCTCGATCACGCCGATTGCCTGCGCGGGCCGATCGGGCGCTGCCGCCCCGACGACGAGTGGAGTACCGCCGGCACCCGAGATCTGGGCCACCGTCGCCATCACTTCGTCGGAGATCGTTCCGCCGCCGGCCTCGACCCACCGCTGTACCGCGTCGGCCGCCCCCTTGCGCAAGGCGACGGGGTCGTCACCGCCCAGATCCATCCCGCTCATCCGGGTGGTCGCCGTGAACGGCACGACCGAATAGGTCGGGTCGGCCCCAGACCGTGCGGCCGCGAGGTCGCCGGCCGCCAGCGGGATCACCTCGTATCGATCAACCGCGAGGTCGAGGATGCTGCGACCCTCCGGGGTGTCGTCGGCGAGACTGCATCGGTAGGCCGTCCGCGCCAGATCGGCGACCGACGACCCTGGGGCGGGGTGAAAGGCGGTGGCACGACGGTTCCCGAACGTGATCGTCCCGGTCTTGTCCATCAACAGGGTGTCGATGTCGCCGGCTGCCTCGACCGCGCGCCCGCTCATCGCCAGCACGTTGTGCTGCACCAGCCGGTCCATCCCGGCGATGCCGATCGCCGAGAGCAGCGCACCGATCGTGGTAGGGATCAGACAGACGAGCAGGGCGATCAGCTTGAGCGGGTCGGCGGCGGTGCCGGAGTACTGCTGCATCGCCCCGGTCGCGACGACCACTAACAGGAACACCAGCGTGAGCGCGGTCAGCAGGATCTGCAGCGCGATCTCGTTTGGGGTCTTCTGGCGAGCAGACCCCTCGACCAGGGCGATCATCCGGTCGACAAACGTCTGGCCGGGCTCCGCGGTGATCTGGACGACGATCCGATCGGACAACACGACCGTGCCGCCGGTGACCGCCGAGCGGTCTCCCCCGGACTCGCGCACCACCGGCGCCGATTCACCGGTGATCGCCGATTCGTCGACGGTCGCGATGCCCTCGACGACATCGCCGTCCCCGGCGATGACCTCGCCGGCCTCGACGACGATCCGGTCGCCCAGACGCAGCTGCGCGCCGGGGATCTCGGTGATTGCGCCGTCCTCGTCGATGCGCCGGGCCAGGGTGTCGCGCTTGACCTTCCGCAGACTGTCCGCCTGGGCGCGACCGCGCCCTTCGGCGACGGCCTCGGCCAGGCCGGCGAACAGGACGGTGAACCAGAGCCAGGCCACGACCAACCACGCGAATCCGCTCGGCCGCCAGATCGCCAACACCGTCGCGATCAGAGCACCGAGATACACGACGAACATCACCGGGTTGCGCGCCTGCTCCCGCGGACCGAGTTTGCGCAGCGCCTGCGGAAGCGCCGCGACGAGCTGGCGGGCGTCGAACACGCCGCGGCCGACGACATCGGCCCCGGAATCGGCGACAGGGGTTCCATCGGTCACAGCAGTGCCTCCGCGATCGGACCCAGCGTCAACGCCGGGAGGAAGGTCAGTCCGGCTACCAGCACGGTCGTCCCCAGAAGGAGCGCACCGAACATCGGACCTCGGGCGGGCAGGCCGGCGTCGGCGGTAGCAGCGGCATCGGATTCGCCGCCGCGCGGCGCCTGTCTGGCAAAGGAACCGGCCAGACCCAAGACCAAGACGATCGGGAGGAATCGGCCGAAGAACATCGCCAGCCCCAGCGACAGCTGGAACCAGTCACTGGTCACCGTCAACCCACCGAATGCGCTGCCGTTGTTGTTCGAGGCCGAGGCGAAGGCGTACAGCACCTCGCTGAAGCCGTGGATGGCTTCCGGGCTGCCCGGCGCCCCCGGATCGACCATCGCCGACGACGTCGAGCGCAGCACCGAGGTGATCGACGCACCTGCCAGCACCAGGGCGGGCATGACGAGCACGTACAACATCGCGAAGGTGATCTCGCGCCGACCGACCTTCTTACCGAGGAATTCGGGGGCACGACCGACGAGCAGGCCACCGATGAACACGGTGACGACGGCGAGGACCAGGATCCCATACAGCCCCGATCCCACCCCGCCGGGAGCGACCTCCCCCAACAGCATGTTCCACAGCACCGAGCCGCCGGCTCCGGCGGCGAGACTGTCGTGCGCCGCGTCGACGGCACCGGTGGAGGTGCCCGTCGTGCTCACCGCGAACAACGTCGATCCCGGAATGCCGAAGCGGACCTCGGTGCCCTCCACGTTCGCGCCCGAAGCCGCCGCCAGCGCCGTCGGCCGACTCTGCAGATACCAGGCCAACGACAGCACCGCGCCCCAGAGCACCACCATCACCGACAGCAGCGTCAAGCCCTGCCGACGGTCCCCGACGAGGGTGCCGTAGGTACGTGTCAAACACACCGGGATGACGAGCATCGCGAGCACCTCGAGGAGGTTCGTCAACGGCGTCGGGTTGGAGAACGGGTGCGCCGAATTGGCGGCCAATGTGCCGCCGCCGTTGGTGCCGACGACCTTGATGGCCTCCTGACCGGCGAACGGTCCGATCGGGCTCGTCGCCCGGCGTCCGTCGAGCAGCGTGTAGTCGACGCCGGTGTGCCACGACTGGACGGCGCCCTGCAGGAGGAGGATCACCGCGACGACCAGCGCCAGCGGCAGGAGGATTCGCACCGTGCCGCGGACCAGATCGACCCAGAAGTTCCCCAGCATGCCCGTCTTCGCGCGCGCGAGCAGGCCGCGGATCAGTGCCACTGCGACCGCCATCCCCACCGCCGCGGAGAGGAAGTTCTGCACGGTCAGCCCCAGCATCTGGGTCAGGTTGCTGATCGTGGTCTCCGGCGAGTACGACTGCCAGTTGGTGTTGGTCACGAACGAGACCGCCGTGTTGAACGCCATCGTCGGGGACATGCCGGGTTTGCCGTCGCCCCACGGGAGAAGGCCCTGCAGCCGCTGCAGCGCGTACAAGACGACGATTGAAGCCAGCGAGAATCCCAGCACGCTGCTCGCATAGGCCCGGGCGGTCTGCTGGGCCCTCGGATCGATGCCGGACAGGCGGTACACCGCGCGCTCGACGGCGAGGTCGCGCCTCGAGCGGTACACCGCAGCCATGTAGTCGCCCAGCGGGACGTACACCGCGGCGAGCACGAGGAGAACGGCTCCGACCTGGAGCAACCCCGCGGTCGTGTCGCCCACCGTCAGAACCTGTCCGGCGAGACCAGGGCCACGACGAGGTAGCCGGACGTCGCGGCCGCGATGACGAGCAGCAGGACCGTCACCACCCCGGCCGCGGTCATCGATCGGTCCGCTCGTCGAATCCTCGCACGACCATCAAGCAGGCGATCGTGGCCACCAGAACCACGGCGATCATCCCTGCATCAGCCATCTCGCACCCTCGCTAACCGGAGGGCCGTTCGGCCCGCCGACTAACCAGGGTCACCGCGTCGGCGTCCGGACGCCAGAGTCCTTAACGCAATCCATACGGGCGTCCGGCCGACCTTGACGACTTCCTGCCGGGCATCCGGCATCACGGTGATCGGTGACCACGTACCGGCCACCGTTCAGCGCACAATCTCGGCCGATGTCGCTGCCCGGAATCAGATGGCCAGCTGGGTAATCTTTGGGACGTGACCAACGTCGTCGAGCCACCCGAGCATGTCCTGGGAACGTTCGGGCTGACCGCGCACCCGCCGATCGCCATGGGCGACCAGTGGGTGGGCGGCTGGCGCGTCGGCGAGGTCGTCCTGTCGATGGTCCCCGACCACGCGCGGGCCGCCTGGTCGGCCGCCACCCGGGAGAACCTGTTCGTCGACGGCCTGCGGATCGCCCGGCCGTTCCGCGCCACCGACGGCCGTTACGTCGTGTCCGGCTGGCGCGCCGACACCTACATCGCGGGGTCGCCCGAACCCCGGTACGACGAGGTGCTCCAAGTCGCCGAACGGCTGCACGCCGCGCTCGCCGAACTCGAGCGCCCGCGCTTCCTGCTGCAACCCCCCGCTCCCCCGTACACCGACGTCGACGTCTTCACCGCCGCCGACCGGGCCGCCTGGGAGGACCAGCCCCTGCGGTCGGCGCGGGCCGCCGGGATGAGCGCCCCGGACACCGAGGACGGCAAGGCGAGCGTAGCCGCGCTCAAGACCCTCGCGGGGCTGCGGCGGCCGGTCCAATCGCCGCCCCAGATCGTGCACGGCGACCT
The DNA here is from genome assembly GCF_047606305.1 of Gordonia sp. (in: high G+C Gram-positive bacteria). Taxonomy (GTDB): domain Bacteria; phylum Actinomycetota; class Actinomycetes; order Mycobacteriales; family Mycobacteriaceae; genus Gordonia. Next base: position 32,665 of record NZ_JASGER010000045.1, read on the forward strand.
GTTCGGCACGGTGCTCTTCGCCGGGGCCGCCGCTCCGGGCATCACCGACATCGTCCCGTACTGGCGGCCCGCGCCGTGGGCGGCGGCCGTCGTCGCGGTCGACTCGCTCGCCTGGGGAGGCGCCGGCGAGGACCTGCTCGACCGCTGGTCCGACCAGCCCGAATGGGGCCAAATGCTGCTGCGCGCCGCGATGTTCCGACTTGCCGTGCACGCGCTGCACCCGCGCTCGACCGAGGGTGCGCTGCCCGGGCTGTTGCGAGTCGTGGACCTGGTCCGGCTGCGTGTCTAGCCGCTTCGCGAGGCTCAGTACACCGGCATCGACGGGTCGACCGTCTGCGCCCAGGCGGTGATGCCGCCCTGCAGGTGGCTCGCGTTGGCGAAGCCGGCACCTTTGAGCATCGCCAACACCTCGGCCGACCGCACGCCGGTGCGACAGTAGAGGACCACGGGCCGGTCCTGCGGCAGTCGCCCCAGACCCGCACCCGACTCGAAGTCGCCCTTCGGGATGAGGGTCGCACCGTCGAGGTGGACGATGTCCCACTCGACCGGGTCGCGCACGTCGATCAGCGCCACATCGTCACCGGCGTCCAGTCGCGCCTTCAACTCCGCGGGCGTCAGCGTCGAGCCGATCGCGGCGGCCTGCGCCTCGTCGGACACCACGCCGCAGAAGTCGTCGTAGTCGATCAGCTCGGTGACCTTGGCGCCGAGCGGGTCCTTGCGGATCCGCACGGTCCGGAAGGTCATCTCCAGCGCGTCGTAGACCATGAGCCGCCCGAGGAGCGTCTCGCCGATCCCGCAGATGAGCTTGATCGCCTCGGTGCCCATGATCGAGCCGATCGTCGCGCACAGGATGCCGAGCACGCCGCCCTCGGCGCAGGAGGGCACCATGCCCGGCGGCGGTGCCTGCGGGTACAGGTCGCGATAGTTGATGCCCCGACCGTCGGGGGCGTTCTCCCAGAACACCGACACCTGGCCCTCGAACCGGTAGATCGAGCCCCACACGTAGGGCTTGCCGGCCAGGATCGCCGCGTCGTTGACGAGGTAGCGGGTGGCGAAGTTGTCGGCGCCGTCGAGGATCAGATCGTACTGGGCGAAAAGGTCTACGGCGTTCTCGTTGTCGAGGGCGAACTCGTGGGTGCGGACGGTGATGTACGGGTTGATCTCGAGCATCGAGTTCTTCGCGCTGACCGCTTTCGGCACGCCGATGTCGGACTGCCCGTGGATGACCTGGCGCTGCAGGTTGGACTCGTCCACGGTGTCGAAGTCGACGATGCCGATCGTCCCCACGCCCGCCGCCGCGAGGTACATCAGGGTCGGTGAACCCAGCCCACCGGCGCCGATGACCAGGACTTTTGCGTTCTTCAGCCGCTTCTGCCCGGCCATCCCAACGTCGGGGATGATCAGGTGACGGCTGTACCGCGCGACCTCGGCGCGGCTCAGTTCGCCGGTCGCCTCGGTCAGCGGGGGAAGCGTCACGGGAACGGCCAGGGGTTCGGCTTGCACTTCAACGCGGGGTTGGCGTTCATCTGCGGATCCAGAGCCATGATGTCCTTGTTATTCACACCGAATGACTGTTGCATCATGATAGGCGCGAGCGCGCCGTTCTGCTTGCACGGTTCGTGCTGGGCGTAGCCGATCCCGTGCCCGACCTCGTGGTTGATCTGGTACTGCCGGTAACTGTGGATGTCGCCGTCGAAGGAGATGGCGCCGCGGACCCATCGGGCCTCGTTGAGCAGCACCTGGTTGGTCGGCGGGTAGTAGCAGGAGCTCTCCAGCTTGAGCTGATAGCCGCACAGCTCGCGCGCGGTGTTCGTCGACGTCAGGGAGATGCGCAGATTCGGGCTCGAGCCCGGGCCGACGCGGCGGAACGACACCTTGCCGCCGCCGATCCAACTGTGCCGGTTGGCCAACGTCGCGTCGACCATGGACGCGAACGCCCCGTCGCCGGAGAAGTCGGTGGCGACCAGACCGTCCTCGACCTCCACCGTGTACGTGTACTCCTGCGCGCCCCGACCGACCTTCTTGGAGGTCTTGGTGGGGACGACGTGGAAGGTCTTGCGCCCGTCGCGCGTGAAGTGGCCGCCGGAGGGCAGGGCACCCACCGGCAGATCCGACGCGGCGACCTGGACCGTCGGGGCGCCGACCGGAGCCGACTCCTTGACGATCGCGGTGTTGCGCCCGCCGTCGGGCGAGGCCTCGTCCGCGGCACCGTCGGCCTTGCCTCCCCGGAGGGTCATGACGAGCAGGACGACTGTCAGGACGGCCAGCACTGGGATGGCGTACGCCCGCCACCCGTAGGTGGCGATGAAGCCCGCGGCACCGGGGTCGTCGTGCGCGGTCTCGGCGGGCGGATCCCAGGTCGCGCTGAGGGGCTGGCCGGGGTCCGGGCGCGGCACGCGCTGCGCGCCGGGACGGTGCGCGCCGCCGCGCTGCGAG
>NZ_JASGER010000046.1:0-6336 GCF_047606305.1 Gordonia sp. (in: high G+C Gram-positive bacteria)
GCCGCCGCGGCGGCGAAGACGGCCGCACCGGCCCCCGCGCGCAAGGCGGCCGCCGCGGGCGGTTGGACCGGCGGGCAGAAGGCGCTGGCCGCGATCGCGGTCATGCTGCTGCTGACGGCGCTCGGTCTCGTCGGCTACCTGTTCTCGCAGATGGGCAACCCGGAGCCGACGACCCCGTCGACCACCGTCGTCGACACGCCGTCGACCACCACCCCGACGTCGACGCCCACGACCAGCACCCCGCGGCCGTCGCGCTCGACGCCGCGGCCGCACTCGACGCCGCACACCACCCCGCCGACGACGACGCAGCAGCCGCAGCGCCCGCCGCAGACCCAGAAGCCCCGGCCCCGGCCCGAGGACCTCCCGCCCGATCCCGGGGCGCCGACCGCTCAGTGGCCGCCGCCGATCCGGATCCCAGGGTTCCCATGACCTCGACGCCCCACCACCTGTCGGACCGCTACCAGCTGGGTGAGACGCTCGGCTTCGGCGGAATGTCGGAAGTCCATTTCGCGCGCGACCTGCTGCTGAACCGCGACGTCGCGATCAAGGTGCTGCGCGCCGACCTGGCCCGCGACCCCAGTTTCTACCTGCGGTTCCGCCGCGAGGCGCAGAACGCGGCCAAACTGAACCACCCGACGATCGTGCAGGTCTTCGACACCGGCGAGGCGCAGACCGAGGACGGTCCGCTGCCGTTCATCGTGATGGAGTACGTCGAGGGCGAGACGCTGCGCGACATCCTGCGCGCCGACGGCCCCCTGGCCCCGCGCCAGGCGCTGACGTGGATGGCCGACGTCGCCGCCGCGATGGACTTCTCGCACCGTGCCGGCATCGTGCACCGCGACATGAAGCCCGCCAACGTGATGATCGACCGCACCGGCGCGGTGAAGGTGATGGACTTCGGCATCGCGCGCGCGATGAACGACACCGGCGCGACCATGACGCAGACGTCGGCGGTCATGGGCACCGCCCAGTACCTCTCGCCCGAGCAGGCGCGCGGACTGAAGGTCGACCCGCGCAGCGACATCTACTCGATGGGCTGTGTGCTCTTCGAGCTGCTCACCGGGGAACCGCCGTTCACCGGTGACTCCCCGGTGGCGGTCGCCCACCAGCACGTGCACGAGGACCCGCCGCTGCCGTCGGATCTGCGCGGCGACATCGCCCCCGAGTTGGACTCGGTGATCCTCAAGGCGATCAGCAAGAACCCGGCGAACCGCTACCAGAGCGCCGCCGAGTTCCGCGCCGACCTGATCCGCGTCCTGTCCGGTCAGCGGCCCGCGGCGCCGATGATCATGACCGAGGCCGAGCGCTCGGACCTCATCGACACCGGTCCGCGCACGATGGTGCGCCCGACGCCGGGCGGGCGGCACGACCCGAAGGCGAAGGCCCAGGAGAAGGCCGTCTTCCGACGTCGACGCCTGCAGGCCGCCGGGATCATCGCCGTCGTCGCCGCACTGGTCAGCCTCTTCGTGGTGTGGGCGCCGTGGTCCGGCCCGGCCGCGCAGAAGACCGTCCCGACCGTCCACGACCTGCCCGAGCAGCAGGCCCAGCAGCTCCTCGAACAGACCGGTTTCAAGGTCAAGATCATGAAGGAGTCCAGCCCCGACGTGCCCGCCGGCAGCGCGACGCGGTCGACGCCGGGCAGCGACGTGCGCACCGAGGAGGGCTCAGAGGTCACGCTCTACATCTCCTCGGGCCCCCAGCGGCAGAAGATCCCCGACGTCAAGGGCCAGTCCAAGGCCGACGCGGTCAAGGCGTTGAAGGCGCTCGGCTTCACGGTCGTCAAGACCGAGAAGATCGACTCCCCGGCCGACCTGCTGGGCAAGGCCGTGAAGACCACGCCGCCCGCGGGTACCGACACCGAGGTCAACTCGGTCGTCGTCGTCCACATCGGCGAGGGGCCGAAGAAGGTCACCATCCCTGAGCTGGTCGGCGAGACCGAGGACCGCGCACGCGCCATCCTCAAGCAGCTGGGCCTGAACATGACCGTCGTCCCCGGAGACTCGGAGATGCCCCGCGGTGAGGTCGTGACGACCTCACCGGCGGCCGGTGCCACCATCGCCGACGACCAGACCGTCACGATCACCGTCTCGCGCGGCAACATGTTCGTGGTCCCCGACCTCGTCGGCAAGACCCCCGGCCAGGCGCGTGCGGCCCTCGCCGGGGCCGGTTGGCGGGTATCCACGCTGACCCAGTCGTCGCGCCCGCTGCCGCCCGGCCATCGGGACGACGGGCGCATCGTCGCCCAGGACCCGCCCGCCGGCTCCGCCATCCGCAAGAGCGACGGCGTCAGCATCGTCGTCGGACAGAGCCGCATCTTCGGCTAGTCCGTCCAACCGGACCGGGCCGGGGCGACTAGTCCAGCGCCGCGGCCAGCTGCGCCTCGAGACGGTCGACGAGGGCGTCGTCGACGTCGATCCCGCAGACCGCGAGCCAGTTGGCGAGCATCCGGTGTCCGCCCTCGGTGAGCACGCTCTCCGGGTGGAACTGGACCCCGTGGATCGGCAGGTCGCGGTGCATCATGGCCATCACGATCCCGGTGTCGGTGCGCCCGGTGACCTCCAGCTCGTCGGGGATGGTCTCGGGCAGGACCGTCAGCGAGTGGTAGCGGGTCGCGGTGAACGGGCTCGGCAGTCCGGCCAGCACCCCGCGCCCGTCGTGGGTGACGGTCGAGGTCTTGCCGTGCAGGAGTTCGGGCGCCCGGTCGACCGTGCCGCCGAAGACGGCGCCGATCGCCTGGTGGCCCAGGCACACGCCCAGCAGCGGTGTGCGGGTCTGCCGCGCGGCGCGCACCACGTCCATCGTCACACCCGCGCGTTCCGGGGTGCCGGGACCGGGGCTCAGCAGGACACCGTCGTACGTGCCGATCGTCTCGGCCAGGTCGACGCCGGGCCCGGTGAGTGCCGGATCGTCGTTGCGCCACACGTCGACCGCCACGCCCAACTGGCCCAGGTACTGGACCAGGTTGTAGACGAAGCTGTCGTAGTTGTCGATGACGAGGATCCGGTTTTCACCACTCACGTGGACAGGCTACCGCCCGGTCGTGGGATAATCGGACCCATGCCCAAGTCAAAAGTCCGCAAGAAGACCGATTACACGATCTCCACGGCCAATCGGACGCCGGTCAAGGTCAAGGCCGGCCCGTCGGGCGCGGTGTACATGAGCGTCATGTTCGGCCTCATGTTGCTCGGCCTGCTGTGGCTGGTGGTCTACTACCTCGCCGCGCAGACCGGTCTGTACAGCGGCCCCGGCCAGGCCCTCAAATGGATGGCCGACCTCGGTGCGTGGAACTTCCTCATCGGCTTCGCCTTCATGGTGATCGGCCTGCTCATGACCATGCGGTGGCGTTGACGCCGATCCCCGCACAGTCATCCACACTGTGGAAATAACATGTGTGTAATTAGTCCACACTGTGGGTAACCCCTGTGGACAACTAGGAGGACCGGCTGTGGAAGCCTCGTGGTCGACGCCGTTGGCGTTCGGATATGCGCTGCTCATCGGTGCTCTCGCGCTGTTCGTCGGCGCGCTGGCCGCCGGAGTCGACTCCGTCGGCGTGGTCCTCGTCCTGATCGCGGTCGCGGGCCTCGTGTTCTTCGGCGCCGCCGCGCTGCGGGTCCGCCCGCGCCTGGCCGTCCACGACAACCTGCTCACCGTCCGCACGCTGACCGGACGACAGTCGTACACCCCCGACGAGGTCTACCGGATCCGCGTCCTGTCGCTGCGGCACATCGGTCGGCGCAGCTCCCAGCTCGAGCTCGACCTGGCGACCCCCGAGTCCCGCGAGCAGGCACCCGATCCCGCCCGCGGCGGCCTTCCGCCGGACAGCTCGCGCCTGGTGGTGCTGGGCCGGTGGGACCTGGGCGCCGACCCGAAGGCGGTCGCCGAGACCCTCGCCCGCGCGGGCTTCCCCGTCGAGGGCTGAGAAAAGCGGGCTGAGAAAAGCAGAACGCCGACCCGGCGGGTCGGCGTCGCGGCTGTCGGTGGGGGAGCCTAGTAGCAGTACCGCCACTCCCAACGGCCCGTATCCTTGTTGTAGAAGCGGGACTTGGCCTTGGGCCGGCGTCCCGGGATCTCCGGACCCCAGTTGCACGCAGCGGATCGGCGGCCGGGGCGAACGGGAATGCCAAACATGCCGCACATCTCCTTCTGGTGGTCTGGTCGATCCGGCTCATCGATGGCCGTATCAGAAACTTAATTCATCATCTTCCCGAACCGCTGATCGGTTCCTGTCAGATTGCTGGGAATCTTTCCCAAAGAGAGACCCGGCTGCATTGCGGCAGCCGGGTCCTCCAGTGTCTGTTACTCAGACTGGATCAGTACCAGCCCCAGTAGTAGCGACGGTAGCGGGGATCCCACATGCGACGACGACGACGCCGACGCGGGGGGCCCCACGGATCGCGGTGCGGGCCGTAGCCGGGGCCGCCGTGCGGGCCGCCGTGGCCGCCGGGGCCGGGACCGTAACCGGGGCCGCCGGGGCGCCCGTGTCCGTAAGGAGGCATGTGATTGCCCTTTCTGTTCGGTACATCGACTTTGGTCGACTGGGGAGAACGCTATCGGGTTCTACTCGCGAATCACTGCACAACACCTGGAAGGTTGCTGTGAACTGATGCGCCTGTGACCGTGCCGAGATCTAGGCGCGCAGATGGGGCGCCAGCGCACCGAGGAGGATCGCGACGACCAGCAGCGCGACCATGGCGGCCCACCCGGCGTTCACCGCGCGGCGACGAGATTCGACGGTCGGCGCCCGTTGACCCATCACCAGTTCGGGGACGTAGAGGGCGGCGGCCGTTGCCAGGGTGCCGAAGAGCAGGCCCCCGAGGTGTCCGTAGAGGGAGATGCCGGGCACCGAGAAGGAGATGACGAGGTTGACCACGATGATCGCGATGACCTGGCCGGGCGGCGCCTTGAGTTTGAGGACGATGACGAGCATCGCGCCCATCAGCCCGTAGATCGCGCCGGACGCACCGGCGGTCTCCTGGTGGGCGGGGGTGAGGGCGACGACCGCGGCGCTGCCGCCGAAGAGCGCCGTCAGGTAGACCAGCAGGTAGCGCGCCTTGCCCAGGATCGGTTCGATCACCATGCCCAGGATGTAGAGCGAGATCATGTTGACGCCGATGTGGATCAGCGACAGGTGCAGAAAGCCTGACGTCAGCAGGCGCCAGTACTCGCCCAACCGCACCTGGTACGGGCTGAGGATCGAGTCCTCGAAGACCGACGAGGCGGGGGCGCCGTAGAAATCGGTGGTGTGCGCCTGCGCGACGCACACCGCGTAGACCGCGACGTTGATCGCGACCAGCGCCCAGGTGACCGTCGGCCGGGCCCGCGTCGCCGCGGTGCCCGGCCGGGGCTCGGAAACCGTGATGGCTAGTCCTTCAGCTCGATGGACTCGATGACGACCTCGTCGACGGGACGGTCGCCCGGTCCGGTCGCGGTGGTCGCGATCGCGTCGACGACCTTGCGCGACTGCTCGTCGGCGACCTCGCCGAAGATCGTGTGCCGGCGGTTCAGGTGCGGCGTCGGGCCGACGGTGATGAAGAACTGCGAGCCGTTGGTGCCGGGTCCGGCGTTCGCCATGGCCAGCAGGTAGGGCTTGTCGAACTGGAGCTCGGGGTGGAATTCGTCCTCGAACTTGTAGCCCGGGCCGCCGCGACCGGTGCCGGTCGGGTCGCCGCCCTGGATCATGAAGCCGTCGATGACGCGGTGGAACACCGAGCCGTCGTAGAACGGGCCGGAGTCGCCGCCGGACGCGTTGGCGGTGCTGTACTCCTTGGATCCGTCGGCCAGACCGGTGAAGTTCGCCACGGTCTTGGGCGCGTGGTTGGGGAACAGAGTCACGGCGATGTCGCCGCGATTGGTGTGAATGATCGCTGTATTGGTCACTCCGTCATCCAACCATCTCCACCGGTCGGGCGGAACCGGGCGCGCAGACGCTCCGCCGGTTTGGCGGCGGGCCTGCGGTTTTGGCAGGCTGTAACCATGCCTTCCAAGTCTGTGGTCGCCGCGATCGTCGCGGTGCTGTCGGTAGCCGTGGCCGTCATCGCGGTGCGCCGAGTCTCCGCGCGGGGCGTCGACCCCATCGCGCCCGCGCCACCCCGGGTCACGGACTTCACGCGCTGACCGGCGCGCAACGGGTAGTTTTGCCACATGAGTTCACATGAGCGCAGGGACGATTCGGCCGATGACGGCCCGCTGAATCGGCGACCCGCGCCCATCCCCCCGAGCAATCCCGCGCCGCCCGCCCCCGAGTCGGGCGGAGTCCCGGCGCCGGCGACCAAGGCGACCCGGCCCAAGGCGCGCCGCAAGCCGGCCACCAAGCCCGCCGGCGCGAAACCGGCCGCC
>NZ_JASGER010000047.1:0-120524 GCF_047606305.1 Gordonia sp. (in: high G+C Gram-positive bacteria)
GCCCAGGGCGTCGGCGAGGGCCGGCGCGGGCCGCCCGTTCACCGCCGCCGGGGCCAGCAGGCCGCGGGTCGGGTCGGTGGCGACGAGGACGTCGTTGGCCAGCGCGCACTCGTTGCCGGCCACGGCGCGCAGGTTCGACTTGGTCCACGACCAGCTGTCGCGCTGGACCCAGGCGCCCTTGGCCAGGCTCGCGACCATGAACAGGACGCACAGGGTCGCCACGAACGGCAGCGGGGCGATCTTGACCGGCAGCGGCACGACCGGGCCGGTGCGCGCCTTCTCGTCGGTGTAGTCGTCGCGGAAGTGGTAGTAGAGCCCCAGCAGTGCCGTGCCGACGGCCAGCGCCAGCCAGATCCAGCTGAGGTTGATGCCGGCGATCGACACCGGGCGGTCGCGCCACGGGACGCCGTAGTTGCCGACGAACCACCACATGTTGATGCCGGCGAAGGCCATCGCGGTCACGAAGAACACCGAGGCCGCGGCGAAGGCGCGGTTGCGGCGCGAGGCCAACAGCTGCGGTGCCATCAGCGCACCCGCGGCCGCCGCCAGACCGCCGGCGATACCGGCGTACACGCCGAAGTGGTGGGTCCACTTGGTGGGCGTGAACGAGATGAGGAACATCGTGCCGAGCATGACGGCGATCAGTCGCCAGATCGGCGCCCGGGCGACGCCGTTCGGGTGCTTGCCGCGCAGCAGGCGGAACATCACGTAGAACAGCGACAGGAGCATCAGGAGGATGCCGATGCGGCGCGACAGCGTGCCGTCGCCGGTCTGCAGGATCAGGTAGTAGTAGCGGATCGGCTCCTGCCACCACTCCAGCGTCGGCCCGACGTCGGCGGCCACCTTGTTGCCGGTGACCAGCGGCATCACCGACTGGTCGGCGAAGATCATGAACAGCACCGAGGTGCCGGCGGCCAGGATCGGCGCCAGCATCGGCAGCCAGCCGTCGCGCTTGCGGCGGCTCACGAGGGTCTTCACGATCGGGCGCAGGCCGGCCAGCAGGGCCGCGGCGGCCATCAGACCGCCGGGGGCCAGCGCCAGTGTGAACGCGGCTGTGATGGCCGCGATGGCGTACGGCAGCAGGCGCCGGGTCGCGATCGCCCGTTCGACGCAGCACCAGGTCAGCAGGGCGCCCACGGCCTCGGCGGGCTCGGGGCGGATGCCGTTGTTGTACGGCAGCCAGATCGCCAGGAAGACGAAGGCACCCGCCCACATGGCCGGGGTGCTGCCCCGCACCGCCGGGCCCAGGCGGGGGATGACCTCGCGGCTGATCAGCCACCAGCCGAGCAGGCCCAGCAGCAGCGCCGGAAGTCGCATCCACCAGGCCGCGACGCTGACCTGGCTCATCCAGGAGATCACCTGGAAGTGCCAGCCGAACGGGTCCTGCGGGACACCGAAGTAGCGGAAGTAGTTGTCGGCGTAGCCGGCGCCGCTGGCGATGCGGCCGACCGTCATGTTGTAGCCGTCGTCGGAGGTGTTGGCACCGCCGAACCACCAGAGCAGCAGGATCGTCGTGACCGCGCCGTCGAGCCAGGTGAACTTCCACCAGCCGGCCGGCAGGATCCGCCGGTGCCGCAGGCCGTCGCGCGCGTCGAGGACGGCGAGGGCGAACAGCGACAGCAGCGTCATCACGATGCCGATGATCATCAGCGCGAACTTCAGCGTCGTCGGGCTGGTGACGTAGCGGGTGTCGACGTCGGCGGTGAAGGTCATGCCCGCCGGTGCCGCGCCGTGCAGGTCGGAGTAGACGCCGACGATCTGCGGCCGCATCTCGTGGTCGCCGGTCTGGTAGTGCAGCAGCGCGCCGGGCAGGTTGTCGCCCAGCCCCTCGATTGCCGCGCGGACCCCGTGGGCGTCGCCGCCGTAGACGACGCGGCAGGCCGGGCTGGCCTGTGCGACGGCGCGCGGGGCGCTGAGGATCACGACGTTGCGGTCGATGACCAGCAGCGAGTCCGACGTGGCGTTGACGAACAGGCCGCGCGCGGTGGCCGCCATGCCGTCCTTGGGGATCGACGAGAGCAGCGTGCCGCCGGAAGCGGGCAGCTGTGTCGCCGCCGAACACGGGACCTCGACCTTCATGTCGGTGGCGACGTAGGACACCAGCGGTGCGACGACCGACGAGACGGTGCCGTTCTCCGGCCACTGGATCTTGGCCGTGTCGCGGTCGACGGGCAGCACGGTCATGGCGATGGCCAGGATGGTGCCCAGCAGGCCGGCCACGGTCGCGAGGATCTTCGCGCCGCGGTAGCCGTTGGCGGTCAGCAGGCGCGGCTTGGGCAGCTGGGCCGTCGGGGTCGTCGTCATCTCTGCGTCACTCATTCTTGCCGCGCTCCAACCTGATGGACCCGGTCCGCGACCAGCCCCACTGCTTGCGTTCATCAACCGTCACACCCGCCGGCCCAGCCGCGGGGTCGCGCGGCGCCAGGCGCTCGAGGGCGCCCCAGCCGCGGTGCCAGTCGCCGTCCAGGTAGCTGGGCACGGCCGTCGCCGACGTCGTCGCCTCGCTGATGCCCAGCAGGCCGCCGTCGGAGGCCCGCTGCCAGGTCTTGGACTGGGTGAGGGCGGTCGCGTAGTCGGGCAGGATCCGCCAGCGCGGGATCTCGGCCACCCCGTGGTGCACGCCCATCGGGCGCTGGCACGGGAAGTGGGCGGCGACCATGAAGTCGATCAGCGCCGGATCCTGCTTGCCGACCAGCGTCTGCAGCGTCACGACCTTCGGCGCGCGCGGCGGGGTCAGCATGATGAACTGCGAGGTGCCCAGGTTGTTGTCGAGGGCGACGATGCGCATCACCTCGGCGGCCGGCGGGGCGGCCGACATCGGCACCCGCAGGTTGCGCCACGGCCGGTTGGGGATGACCGGTCCGGGATCGATCAGCTCGGTGCCCGGGCCCAGCGCTTCGAACTGGCCGTCGGGGCCGCGCTTGCCGAACTGGAAGCGCAGGTTCTGGCCGAAGGTGCGGGCGCCGAAGGCGTCGACGGTGGAGATTGCGCCCGCGGCGGTGATCACCAGCAGCGGCGACGACGCGCGGTCGGGGAGGCGGTACCAGTCGGACGTCAGGCGCGCCTCGCCGTTGTAGCCGTAGCTGCCGAGCACCGGCGTGGTCGCCGGGTTCAGGCCGTAGGGCAGCGCGGCGCGCGACCCGTTGACGGTCGCGGGGCCGGAGCCGCCGGTCGTGCTCGACTCCCAGGTGCCCATCACGGCGAAGGGCTTCGACGACGAGCCGGAGACCTGCATCTGGCCCGGTCGCGAGCTGCCCATCTCCGCCGAGAGGTTCGTGGTGATCCCGTCGGGGGTGAAGCCGATCGAGGTGCCGCGCAGCGCGTCGGAGGCGTTCTTGCCCGACGCGGAGACGAGCATGCCGTCGTTGGCGTTGGGCTCGACGAGGACCTTGTCGGCCAGCGCGCACGGCTGACCGCGCAGCGTCGCGACGTTGGTGGAGAAGGCGGTGGCCTGCGGGTAGCGCAGCACCGCCGCCTTGGCGAACAGCGCGAGCTCGAGCAGCACCAGACCGCCGGCGATGACCGCGAGGGGGGTACCGGCGAGGGCCAGGCGGAAGCGGTTGCCACGCTCCTCGTGGTGGGCGGGGTCGTCCTCGTGCTCGAGTCCCTTGTTCTCCACGTAGTCCAGGCGCAGGTGCTGCCAGGCGGCCAGTGCACCGGTGGCGACGGCCAGCACCAGGAAGATGGTCGACATCGGGATGCCGACGATCACCGGGGCGCGGTCGAACCAGGCGATGCCGGTGTCGTAGAAGAACGGCCAGGCGTTCTTGCCGGCGGTCGCCGCGGCGAGGGCGAACATCAGGCCGGACACGAACACGGTCAGGTTGCGCGTGGAGCGCGCGGCCGATTGCGCGACGGCCAGGGTCGCGGTGGCGGCCACCGCGGCGGCCAGGCCGGCGTAGATGCCGAACTGCATGGTCCACTTGGTGGGGGTGAAGACCAGCAGCAGCATCGTGACGCCGATCGCGCCGACCGCTCGCCAGGCGGGTCCGCTGCGTACGCCGTCGATCTGGCCGCGGCGCAGCAGCACCGCGATGGTGATGAAGGCGCCGGCGAACAGCAGCAGCACCGGGACGCGGCGCGCGAGGGCGGCGTCGGGCGTGGTGACGGTGAGGAAGTAGTAGCGCAGGTACTCCTGGAACCACGGCAGGTTGGGGCCGACCTCGTAGCGGACCTTCATCGCCTCGGCGACGGTCGCGGCGGTCTGGTCGCCGAACACGACGAGCAGGATCGCCACGGCAGCGGCACCCAGCGGGGCGAGGATGGCGGCCCAGCCGATCTCCCGGCTGCGCTGCACGCCGATCGCGAGTAGGGCGCGGGCGCCGACCAGCAGGATGGCCAGGCCGATGACGCCGTGCGGGGCCGCGCCGAGGGTGAAGGCGGCGGCCACGACGGCCAGGCCCACCGGGAGCAGCTTCTTGGAGCTGATCGCCGACTCGACGGCCCACCATGTCAGCAGCGAGCCCAGGACGATGATCGACTCGCTGCGCAGACCGCTGGCGAAGGGCATCCAGAAGGCGACGAACACGGCCGCGGCGGCCCACACCGGCCAGCCGTGCGAGACGGCCGCACCCAGGCGGGGCAGCAGCACGCGGCTGAGGATGTACCAGGACACCAGCCCGGCCGCGAGGCTCGGCAGGTGCATCCACAGCATCGACGTCGACACCGACGACCAGTGCGACAGGAAGCCGTAGTACCAGTTGAACGGGGCTTCGGCGATGCCGAAGAAGCGGTAGTAGTTCGGCAGGTAGCCGGCCTCCCCGGCGACGCGGCCCATGTTGAGGATGTAGCCGTCGTCCGGGCCACCGGCGCCCAACAGCGCCCACACGAGCAGCACGCCGGTGACGGCGAGGTCGGACAGGCGCGGGCGCAGCGACGCGAGGAAGCCGGTGCGGTGCGGCGCCTCCTCGTCGGCGTCCTCGTCCTCGCGGGCCTGCGCGACGGTCGGGGACCGGCGGTCCAGCAGGCCCAGGCAGACGAGTGAGGCGATCACGGCGAGCAGGCCGATGATGATCGTGAGGCGCTTGAGGATCGTCGGCGACGACTCGTAACGGTCGTCGATCGCGATGTGCGCGGTCATGCCCTGCTGCGCGGCCCGCTCCACGACGGGGCGCGGCAGTGCCGAGAACACACCGTCGATCTGGGGCTGGGCCTCCGGGCCGGCGGTCGTGACGGGGCCGAGGCCGACGAACTGGGCGCTCGGGCCGGACGGCCGGGAGGTGATCTGCAGCCGTTCACACCGACCCAGGTCGGCGCGGGCAGCGCTGGCCAGCAGGCTGGCGCGGCTCATCACGGTGACGTTCTCGCCGGCCTTCACCGTCAGCTGGCGACCGCCGGGGGCGCCGGCCGGCATCGTGGACAGCACGGTCGTGGACTCCGGCGGCAGCTCGCGCAGCACCGCACACGGGATGGTGATGTCGACGGACTTGGCCGTCTGGGCGATCAGCGGGGCGGTGACCGACGACGAATCGGTCAACCGCTGGCCCTGCGGCCAGGTGACCGACGGGTCGAGGGCCTTGACCGGGAGCAGGGGGGTCAGCGCGCAGGCGATGATGCCGATGAGACCGGCGATGACGGCCGCGAGCCGCAGGGATTTCAGCCGGTCCGACTCGTCAGCTCCCGAGTCGTCGGGCGGGGTCGCCGCTGATTGCGTGGAAGACACAGACACGAATTCTCATGGTAGTCGGCGTACCTGAGGAATAGGTCAGCGCCACCCGATCTCGTCGCCCGGTCAGTGCCGGATCGGCGCAGGTCGCCACAGCCCGCTGCGGACGTGGTTGCCGGTCGAGATCTCCGCGGGCGCGGTGCTCGTCGGATCGAAGGGGCGGTAGGCCTCCAGGGCGCCCCAGTCACGGCCGATGTCGTTCTTCAGGTACGTGGCGACCGTCTCCGGCTGCTGGGACACCTCGAGCCAGCCGAGCGGGCCGCCGCCGATCGCGCTCTGCCACGTCGACACGGCCGCGGCCAGGTCCGATCCCGGCTTGATCCGCCACTTGGGGATCTCCGCGACGCCGTAGTGGTGGGAGAACGGCCGTTGGCACGGGAACACCAGGCCGGAGGTCCAGTCGACGTGGACCGGGTCCTGCTTGCCGACGACCTGCTGCAGCGTCTTCATCTCCGGCAGGCGCGGCGGCGTGACCACCATGTAGATGTCCGAGCCGAGGTTGTCGTCGCGCGCGACGATGCGGATCGCGGTGGTGTCGGCGGGCAGGGCGTCGGTGTTGAGTCGGACGTTGCGCCACGACGGTCGCGGGCCGGGGTCGATGAGCGGCGTCGAACCGGCGACGCCGATCTGGCCGTCACGGGTGTCCGGGCCGAGCGGGGTGGTCGAGTACTCCAGGACCAGGTCGGGTCGCTCGAACCAGCCGGCCGCCGAGAACGTGATGAGCGGTCGGTCGCGGAAGTTCTTCGGCAGCGCGTACCAGCCCGACGTCAGGCGGGCCGGGGCCTGGACGTCCTCGGAGTAGCTGCCCAGCACCGGGGTGCGCGCGGGGTCGAGGAAGAACGGGAGCCGCGCGTGGCTGCCGTTGACGCCGGGTCGGTCGTTGTAGCCGCCGGAGGTGCCGCCGCTGTTGGAGGAGAGCACGCCGGGGTCGACGTTGGCGGTGCCGGCCAGCACGCCCAGCGACTCCTGCGCGGCGGTGGTGACGATCGCCGTCGGGACGCCGGTGGGCGTGAAGCCCTTCGTGGACGCGGCGTTCGGGTCGGCCTCGGGTGCGGGCGGCGGTCCGCCGATCGCCTGGGCCGGGGTGAGGGTGCGGTCGGCCGGCGGGAGCTGGAAGGCGGACGGGTCTTCCTCGGTCCAGATCTTCTCGGCCATGCCGCACTCCTTGCCGGCGAGCGCCTCCAGGTTGGAGCGGGGCACCGAGTACGAGGAGGACTGTTTGATGCCGGCGAACACGGCGGTGGCGACCTCGAACAGCACGACCGCCGCCACGACGAACACGAGCGGCTCAGAGCTCAGCGTCGACCGCAGGCGCGCCCAGCGGGTCTGCGGCTCCGGGTGGTCGGCGACGACGGGGTCGGTGCCGGTGAACGGTTCGCGCAGGTGGAAGTACAGGGCCAGCGCCAACAGCGCCAGCGAGGCGACCAGGAGGACGCTGGAGACGCGGAAGCCCCAGGTGACCTGTTCGACGCCCCACGGCATCCCCCACGCCGACGAGTAGAAGTACGAGTTCGGCGCGGTGAACGCCAGCCCGGCGATGAAGAGGGTCAGCGCCGCGAAGATGGTCCGGTTCCGCCGGGAGTGCATCGCCTGATGGCCGACGGCGATCGCGGCGATCGCGGCCAGGGCGGCGCCGAGGCCGGCGAAGACGCCGAAGTGGTGGGTCCACTTGGTCGGGGTGAACATCAGGAACAGCAGCGACGCGAAGACGATGCCGACGATTCGGCGGGTCGGGCCGCTGGCCGTGCCCGGGATGCGGCCCTTGCGCAGCAGCATCGCGGCCGACACCGCCAGGGACAGCAGCATGATCAGCACGGCGAAGCGGCGGGCGATGGAACCGTTCGCCGAGTACTCGAACAGCGACGAGTAGCGGTCGATCTCGTTGTACCAGTGCAGCGACGGCCCGAGCGCGGTCTTCATCGCGCTGGCGTCCATGAACGAGCGCAGCGTCAGGTTGGAGAACACCACGAAGATCACGAAGGTGCCGGCGGCCACGATGGGGGCGAGAAGCGCCACGTAGGTGGCGATGGCCCGGCCGCGCGCCGGGGTGTCGGTGCCGAAGAGCTGGGCGTCGACGTCCTTGGCGCGCTTGATGAGCGCGAGGATCATCGGGCGGGCACCGGCGATCAGCGCCGCGACGGCCAGCAGTCCGGTCGGTCCGGCGGCGAGGCTGAACGCGCCGATCAGGCAGGCGATGGCGGCCGGCAGCAGTCGGCCGGTGGCGATGGCCCGCTCCACCGAGCACCAGGTGAGCAGGGCGCCCAGGCAGATGATCGGCTCGGGGCGCAGTCCGTTGTCGAAGGGGAACCACATCGCCAGGAAGGCCACGGCGGCCGTCGCGCCGACCACCGGCCGGCTCGCCGCGCGCCCCAGGCGGGGCAGCACCTCGTGACTGAGGATCAGCCAGACGGCGACGCCGCAGGCCAGCGCCGGCAGCCGCAGCCACGGGCTGGACAGGTTGATCTCCGAGAGCCAACCGAAGACCGAGTAGTACCAGCCGAACGGGGCCTCGGGGGCGCCGAACCAGCGGAAGTAGTTCGCGGTGTAGCCGCTGTGCTGGCCGACGCGCGACATGGTGAGCAGGTAACCGTCGTCGGAGGTGTTGGGCCCGACGAAGTGCCAGACCGCGAGCATGCCCAGGACGAGGTAGTCGCGCGGCATCAACCGCCACCAGCGCTGCGGCAGGATACGGCGGTGGCCGCGACCGTCGGTGCCGTCGAGGATCGCCAGCGCGATCAACGAACCGATGGTCGCGAGGACGCCGACGATCAGCACGATCCGCTTGATCAGCGTCGCGGGCGTGTTGTAGCGGGTGTCGATGGTCGCGTGCGCGGTCAGCCCGCCGATCGCCGACGCGGGGCCGGTCAGATCGGTGAAGAAGCCGGTCAGCTGCGGGCGCTGGTCGGGGTCGAGGTGCTCGTCGTCACGGTCGGCGGTGGTGCCGGTGAGCGGCTTGCCGTCGCCGCCGGTCAGTCCGGTGAAGGTCGCGCGGACCTCGTCGGCGGTGGCGGAGACGTCGATGCTGCGGCAGTTGGGGCCGGTGACCTCGGCGAGCGGCGCGGAGGCGACCTGGATGTTGCGGACGGTGACGGTGACGGCGGACTTGTCGGCGGTGCGCGCGACGAACAGTCCGCGCTCCCCGGCCGGGGTCGCCTGCTTGGGCACCGTCGAGGCGAGGACCGAGCCGTCCTCACCGAGCCGGGTCACCGCCGAACACGGGATCGACAGGTTCAGGTCGATCGGCACATAGGAGATCAGCGGGGCGTTGACGCTCTGCAGCGTGCCCTTCTGCGGCCAGGAGAGTTCGGCGGTCGTCTGGTTGACCGGCATCAGGGGGGTGGCGAGCGCCAGCAGGAATCCGAGCAGGCCGGTGACGATGGCGGCGATCCGTGCTCGGCGGACTGTCTGAGCTGACACAAAGGGCAATGTTAGCCGTTGGCGTCGCGGCTACCGTTAATAGCTGGCGCAACGGAATAGGCTTGTGACTATGGCCGAGAACGGATCGCTCCCCCTCCTCCTGCTCAACGGCCCCAACCTCAACACGTTGGGGCTGCGCCAGCCCGAGGTCTACGGCTCGACGACGCTCGCCGAGATCGTCCGCGACTGCGAGAAGCTGGCCGCCGAGTTGGGCTACGGCCTGCGCGCCGCCCAGACCAATCACGAGGGCGAGATGATCGACTGGCTGCACGAGGCGCGCGGCCAGGTCGCCGGCATCGTCATCAACCCGGGTGCCTGGACGCACACGTCCGTCGCCCTCGCCGACGCGCTGGTGATCCCCGAGGTGCCGATCGTCGAGGTCCACATCAGCAACATCCACAAGCGCGAGCCGTTCCGGCATCACTCGTACGTGTCGCCGCTCGCGGCGGGGGTGATCGCCGGATTCGGCGTGCGCGGCTACGAGTACGCGGTGCGCCACCTGGCCGAGTTGCTGTCCGTCGAGTCGGACGACGCCTAGATCCAACACCGCGGTACAGGGTCCAACACGCAGCGGTGTTGGAGGTGTCGCGTCGAGTTGGATCTAGCGCACGGGTCGGTTGCGCACGACGAGCACGAACGGGCCGACCTCGGTCACCGTGAACTCCGGTCCGGCGAAGGCGGCGCGGTCGAAGGTCACCGTGTACCGCTTCACGTTCGGATCGTTCGGGTAGACGTCGCGGGCCAGCTTCAGCGCGTAGCCGTCGGCGCTGTGCCGGAACAGGAAGGCGTCCGGTGCCCGCCACGGTGAGGCGTGCAGGGCGGTGACCGTCTCGGCGGCGGTGGTGGACTTCGCCCACTTCTCGATGGTGGCCGCGCGCTTGTCGAACTCGGCCAGCGGGTTCGCGTAGTGCGACGTCAGGCCCTGGAACCCCCAGTACGGGTAGATCGACAGGAAGTCGAAGTCGGCGGTCAGCACGACGGTGTCGGTGTCCGCCCTGCCGGTCTGTCGGCCGATCAGCTCGTGGATCTTCGGGTAGTACGCCTGGGCGCCGGCCGGGCGCAGGTCGGCGCGCTGCCCGGTGCCGTCGGTGTCGGTGTAGGCGATGTCGATGTCGCCGGACAGCATCGACGGCACGTGCTGGGCGACGGCGATCGCCGCGACCGTCAGCACGGCCCCGATGAGGAAGCGGATGTCTCCGCCGCGCTGCACCAGCCACGAGGCGATCTGTCCCAGACCCAGCACCCCGGCGGCGGCGAGGATCGCGACCAGGACCGGTTCCAGGCGGAAGGCCAACAGCGTGGTGCCGGTGGCGGTCAGGGCCATCGACAGCAGCGAGATCAGGTAGACGGCGATGACGGCGGTGCCCAGCGCCAGCGCCAGGGTCCGCTCCCGGAATCGCCAGACGACCCAGACGAGGCCGACGAGCGCGAGCAGCGCGAAGGCCGAGACCCGCAGCATCGGGAACGGCAGTTGGGCGCCCGACTCGGGCAGGTAGTGCTCGTAGGTGCCGCCGCTGGCCGGCCGGTTCTTCGCGCGGGCCAGCAGGTACGGGCCCCAGGCGAGGAGCGCGACGGCCCCGGCGATCACGCCCATCGTCGCGAGGCGGGCGACGTAGACGCCGATCATCCGGCGTCGCACCGTCCGGACCGTGTCCGTCGCCACCGACTTGTTGCCCGACGACCGCCAGCCGACGACGACCAGCCACAGGGCGAGCAGGGCCGCGGTGAGGGCGAACAGGCCCGCGTACAGCGTGTAGAAGGTCGCGCACAGGCCGAGGAAGGCCCCGGCCCCGACCACGGCGATCCACCGTGTCGACGAGAGGGAGAGTGCGTCGACGGGGGTGCCCGCCGGACCGCGCAGGGCGCCCAGGATGGTCGGCAGGAGTGCGACGCCGAGCAGGATCAGGACTGCGGCGTAGGGCTCGGGTGCGGCGTAGGCGAGGACCGCGAGGGTCACGGCGAGGGAGACGGCGATGCCCCGGTCGGCTCCGATCATCCGGTTCCACAGGATGACGGCCAACGCGGCGGCGGCGGCGATGGAGATGATCGCCCACGGCTTGTACGCCTCCCACCCGGGTGCGCCGGTCAGGTTCGCATAGCGCCCGCCCAACCAGAACCAGCCGCCCGGGTAGAACGGCGGCAGGCCGTCGTAGGTCATGTCGGCGGGGCGCGCCGACGACGTCAGGCGCGTCAGGTATTCGACGCGGAACTGCTGGTCGACGGACAGGCCGAAGAGGTACAGCTTCGTCGCCGCCAACGGCATCCCGAGCGTGACGGTGACCAGTCCCGACATCCCTATCGCGGCCAGCGCGTCGGGGACGAGCCGATTGCCGTCGGGATTGCGGCGGTAGAGCAGCATCGCGACCAGGAGCACCGCGATCGCGCCCACCTGTCCGACCGTCGTCAGCGCGCGCAGGACGTTCGACGCGTTGTAGGCGGGCCAGTTGACGGTGTGGATTGCGACGAGCCCGAGCCACGCGACCGCCCCACCGCCGACCAGGGCGGCGGCCAGCCGCAGGGCCGTCGTGGGGGTGGACGAGGTGCTCCCGATCGCTGCGTTCACGGGAGTGAATCTAGTCGATCAGCCGTCGAGCGGGTCAGATCGGCAGCTTGCGGAAGATCGCCCGCGGGATGTGGCGCAACACCAACATGATGTAGCGGAACGGCCCGGGCGCCCAGACGATCTCCTTGCCGCTGGTGGCCGCGGCGACGGCGAGCTGGGCGACGTCCTCCTTGTCTACCGTCAGCGGGGCTTCCTTCACGTGCGCCGAGAGCCGGGTGCGGACCTGGCCGGGGCGGATGACCAGCACGCGCGGGCCGAACTCCTTCAGCGCCTCGCCGAGGCCGAGGTAGAAGCCGTCGAGGCCGGCCTTGGTGGAGCCGTAGACGAAGTTGGAGCGGCGGACGCGCTCACCGGCGACCGAGCTCATCGCGATGATCTGGCCGTGGCCCTGGGCGCGCATCTTGTCGCCCAGCAGCACGCCGACCGAGACCGCGGCGGTGTAGTTGATCTGCGCCTCCAGGACGGCCAGACGCTGGTCCTGCCAGGCCTGCTCGTCGTCGCCCTGGATGCCGAAGGCCACGATCGCGACGTCGATGTCGCCGTCGGCGAAGGCCCGGTCGATGACCGCCGGGTGCGTGTCGGTGGCGAGGGCGTCGAAGTCGATGACGGTGACGTCGGTGGCGCCGGCGTCCTTCATCGTGGCGATGGCGGCGTCGGCGGCGTCGTCGCCGGGCACACACGCCAGCACGACGCGGGCCGGGCCGAGCTTGAGGTACTCGGCGGTGATGGCCAGGCCGATCTCGGAGCTGCCTCCGAGGACCAGGATGGACTGCGGGGCGCCGACGGCGTTGATCATGAGGGTTCCTTCAGTGCTTCGGAGGGGCTAGACGAGCTCGAGGCGGCGGCCCATGTCGGACATGAAGACGCCGTGCGGGTCGACCTTGCGACGGGTCTTGCGCCACTCGTCCAGGCGCGGGTACATGGCGTGGAAGTTCGCCGCCGACGTGCGGGAGTCCTTGGCGGTGTAGAGCCGCCCGCCCATGGCCATGACGCGGCGGTCGAGCTCGTTGAGGAACTCGGCCAGGCCGCGCTTGACCGGGAAGTCCAGGCAGACGTTCCAGCCCTTGAACGGGAAGCTCAGCGGCGCCTTGTTCCCGTCGCCGAACAGCTTGATGACGTTGAGGAAGCTGACGTGGCCGGAGGCCTGGATGTCCTCGATGAGGCGGATGAACTCCGGCTCGTTCCCGGTGGGCACGATGAACTGGTACTGGGCGAATCCGCCGCCCCGGCCGTAGGCGTTGTTCCAGTCACCGAACACGTCGAGCATGTGGTAGAACTGCGCCAAATTCTTGACCTTGCCCTCGCTGGGCGGGCCCATCCGGTAGTAGGCCTCGCCGACGGCGGAGAAGCTGAGCTTGTTGGCCAGCCCGCGCGGGAAGACGTCCGGGAAGGTGATGAGCGCCTTGCTGTCGAAGTGCAGCGGGTTCTTCGCGTACTTCTCCGGCAGCTCGTCGACCTTGGCCAGATTGCCGCGGCTGAACGTGCCGCGCCCCAGCTTCGGCGGCTTGGAGATCGTGTCGAACCAGCCCGACGCGTACTCGTAGCCGTCCTCGAACCCGTCCTGCAGGTGCAGGTCGATGGTCTCCTGCAGGTTCGCGGTCTGCGCGGTGTCGGCGATGAAGTAGGCGCTCTCGGTGCGCTTCATCGCGATCTTGGCGCGCAGCACGATGCCGGTCAGGCCGATGCCGGCGACGGTCGCCCAGAACAGCGAACCGTCCTTGTCGTCCTTCGAACCCTCGGGCGCCAGCGTGCGGATCTTGCCGTCGGCGGTGAGCAGCTGCATCTCGACGACGTGGTTGCCGAAGCTGCCCTGGCTGTGGTGGTTCTTGCCGTGGATGTCGTGGGCGATGGCGCCGCCGACGGTGACCTGGCGGGTGCCCGGCAGCACCGGTACCCACAGGCCCGACGGCAATGCTGCCTGCATCAGCTCGTCGAGGCTGACCCCGGCGTCGACGTCGACGATGGCGGTGTCGGCGTCGATGTCGTGGATGCGGTTGAGCGGGGTCATGTCGACGGTCAGGCCGCCGGTGTTCTGCGCCGACTCGTTGTACGAGCGGCCCAGACCGCGCGCGATGACGCCGCGCTTGAGGTACGACGGCTTGTCGGCGTTGTCGTCGGCGACCTGCGCGACGGCCTTGGCGATGACCTCGACGTCGGGGGTGGAGAGCACGTGGCCGGTGACCGGCGTGGTGCGCGACCAGCCCACGAGGCGTCGGGTCTCGATGGGGAGTTCACTGGTAGACATCGACCAGTAGGGTACTCGGCCCGACCTGAGAGTGATCTGTGGTCGGCGAGGTTGTGACCGACCCGACCCTTTCGCCGAGCGTGCCCAGATTCTCGCCGAGCGTGCCCAGAATTCCGCCGAGCGTGCCCAGAATTCCGCCGAGCGTGCCCTCAGCGCATGATGCGGGCCAGGAACGGCGTCGAATCGCGCGGCGAGGCGTAGACGGTGCCGGAGTGGTCGCGGTCGGGGTAGACGTGCAGCTCGACGTTCTGGTTCGCCGCCTTCATCTGCGCGTAGAGCGAGAGCGCCGACGGGGCGGGCACGTCGACGTCGCGCAGACCCTGGCCGAGGAAGATCGGACGGTCGTAGCCGCTGTACGGGGTCCCCATGTACCGGGTGAGTGCCGCAGTCGCCCCGGGGATCGAGCGCAGCGGCGCGGTGAACCAGCGGCCGACGACCCGGTCGACCCCGGTCTTCATCTCCTGGTAGCAGCGGGTGGAGGCCTGCGCGACGACGCGGCGCCCGATCGGGCTCAGGATCGAGCCGATCCCCAACTCCGGGTGGGCCTCGGCGAAGCCGGCCACGATGTAGCTCGTGTATGTCGCCAGGCCCGCGGGCAGAGCGAACCGGTCCTCCGGCCCGATCAGCGACACGATCTGCTCGATGTTCGCCGGGGTGCCGGTGGCGACGACGCCGCGGTAGTCCAGGCCGCTGCCGCGGGAGAGTCGGGTGGCCGCATGCGCGCCGGCGAGCGCGGCGCCCGCGCCCTGCGACTGGCCGACGATCGCCCACCGCGTGGCCAGCGGCAGACCGGTCTGCTGGGCGGCCTTGACCGAGTCGACGATCGAGTGGGCCTCCGAGCTGCCGTTGAGGTAGCTCATCAGTCCGGGCGTGCCGAGCCCGACGTAGTCGGTGCCGACGATTGCATGGCCGCTGCGCAGCCAATGCGAGAGATAGACCGCGTCCCTGGTGAACCGCGGCTGCGCGGACGGCGTGCACTGGTCGCCGAGGCCGACGGTGCCGTGCGCCCACGCGATGACCGGCCATCCCCGCGCCGGCGCCGTGCCGCGCGGGAGGAACACGACGCCGGTGCTCGACGCGGTCTTCCCGTGCTGATTCGGCGTGGCGTAGTGGATGCGCACGGCCGATCCGGCATCGGGGACGCTCAGTCGCGGGGCGAGCGGCACCCGGCCCAACAGGGTGCCCGGTCGAGTTCCGGGCGGGGTCGTCGTCGCGCGCACATCCATGCCCGACCAGTTCGCCGGTCCGGTCGGCGGTAGGTCGTCGGCGGCGGCCGGCGCGACGGTCAGGGAGCAGAGAACCGCGGCGGCCGCCGAAGCGACCACCGCGGTCGTGGGTCGCACGATCACGACCTGGAGGTTACGCGCCCGATCAGTAACCGGGCGCCATGGTGATGATCTTGCCGTCGGAGTTGTACGTGCCGGTGTTGATGTACACCGACTTGTCGTGGCGCAGGGTTCCGCCCGGCTGGACCCAGAACCGCTGGAGCACGCAGAACCCGCCGTTGAGCTGGTCCTGGCCGAGCGACCACAGCGTCTTGCCGCTGGGCGAGAGGGTCACCGATTCGGGCAGCGGGCCGATCGGCGACGTCCCCGCGCCGGCGTCGGGGAGCTTGCGGAGCGTTCCGTTGCCGTTGATGGCGTAGGCGCTGATGAACGTCGACATCAGGTTCGGCACGTACAGGTAGCGCCCGTCGGGCGTCACCGCCGGGACGTGCGGGAACAGTCCGGTCGCGACGGGTGCCTGGCCGGTCGGGACCAGCTTGCCGCTGTCCAGGATGTTGAAGCTCGCGACCGAGTTGCCGGTCTCGTTCGGGTAGTAGAGGTGCTTGCCGTTCGGTGTGATCACCGGGAAGATCGGGCCGCTGCCGCCGGTGGTCATGCGCTGGCGCAGTGCGCCCAGCGACCCGTCGGGCCGGATGTCGTAGCGCAGGATCTGCCCGAAGTGATAGGTGCCGACGTACAGGGTCTTCCCGTTCGGGTGGACGGCGAGGGTGGACAGGCCGTCGGCGAACCGACCGAGGCTGCGGGCCGGTCCGATCGCGCGGAACCTCCCGTCGGCACCCAGGCGGTACGGCTGGATCCTGCTGTTGACCGCGCCCAGGGTCAGGTAGAACACCTTGCTGTCGGGGGTGAACTCGAGGCCGACCGGGACGTCGGAGAGCGGGATCTGCTGACGCAGGTGCAGCCCGCCGCGACGGTCGATCGCGTAGCTCTGCAGTGCCATCGGCGCACCCGCGCCGACCAACAGGTGGCGGCCGTCGGGGGTGGCGCTCTTGGGCCACGACCCGAAGCCGGTCATCGGCGAGCCGGCGATCGGGCGCACAGGTCCGCGGTCGGTGACACGGTAGCCCGCGGTCTGGGGGCTGAGGAAGCCATGCGCGTAGACGTTGTACGGCTTGGAGCCGGCGACGTTGCCCGACGGCGGGGGGTCGGCGAGGGCGGTGCCCGCGCCGGTTCCGATGAGGGACGCAGCGGCGAGCGCCGCTGTGAGGAGGGTTACACCTAGTTTCATGGGCGTCAACATAGATCCGGGCGGCGCGGGCCGGTGTCCAACATCCTGGACATATCCGCGGTGGGGCTTCTTTGCCGCGCCCGGTGATTCGGCCCGGATCGAGCGCCTAAGCTGGTCGGCGTGCCTGACTCAGTAAAGCCCGACGAGGTCTTCCCCGAGGGCGGCGACCACGACCCGCACATCCCGGCTCCGGTCGAGCTGCCGTTCGACGGTCCCGAGGAGATGGCCGACGACGTCGACCTGAAGACCGCGATCATCCGGTTCATCATCACCGGGGCGGGATCGGCGGTGCTCGACTTCGGGTTGACGATGCTCCTGCAGAAGGGGCTCGGGTGGGACCCGGCGTACGCGAAGGCACTGGGCTTCGTGCTCGGCACGACGACCGCCTACCTCATCAACCGCCGGTGGACGTTCAAGGCCGAGCCCAGCCGGGCGCGGTTCGTCGCGGTGATGCTGCTCTACTTGACGACCTTCGCCGTGCAGGTCGGGCTCTATGCGCTCCTGGAACACCTGTGGTCGAGCGAGAACTGGGTGACCTCGGCGGTGTCCTTCGTCATCGCCCAGGGCACCGCGACGGTCATCAACTTCGTCGTGCAGCGCGCGGTGATCTTCAAACTGAAGTAGTCAGCTGCTCGGCATGTTGTAGGGCACCGTCGACGTGAGTCCGCCGTCGATGAGGAATTCGCTCGCCGTGCAGTAGGAGCTCTCGTCGGAGGCCAGGAAGAGCACCACGTTCGTGATCTCGGCCGGGTCGGCGGCGCGGCCGAGCGGCGTCTGCAGGAAGTCCTCCGGGATGCCCGCCGCCATGTCGGTGCGGACCTGCGCCGGGTGGATCGAGTTGCACCGGATGTTGTGCGGCGCCAGCTCGACGGCCACCGACTTGGTCAACCCGCGGACGGCGAATTTCGTCGCCGAGTAGCCGTGGGTGCCGACCGAGCCGAGGATGCCCGAGATCGACGACGTGTTGATGATCGAACCGCCCTTGCCGTTGGCGATCATCGGGTCGGCCACCGCGCGACAGCCCAGGAACGTGCCGTTCAGGTTGATGGCGACGATCTTGTTCCACTCGTCCAGGTCGAAGGAGCCGATCAACCCGCCGTTCTGGATGCCGGCGTTGTTGACCAGCACGGTCGGTGTGCCGAACCGCGACGTCGTCGCCTCGACGGCGGCGCTCCACGACGCCGGGTCGGTGACGTCCAGTTCGACGAACAGTGCGTCGTCGCCGAGCTCTTTCGCCAGCGCGCGGCCCTCGTCGACGAGGACGTCGCCGACGACGACCTTGGCGCCCTCGGCGACGAACCGCCGCGCGTGCGAGGCGCCGATGCCGCGGGAACCGCCGCTGATCAGCGCGATCTTGCCGTCGAGACGACCGGTCATCCCTTCACCTTGGCGATGACGTTCTCGCCGTACCAGTTCAGGTGGTCGATCTTCTTCTGCAGCGGCTCGTCGTCCTTGCCCATGATGTACGGCATGCGGAAGCCGACGATGACGTCGGTGATGCCCTTGTCCTCGAGCTTCTTGATGCCGTCGACGGTGTAGGCGTCCATCGAGATGACGTGGATCTCGAAGGGGTCGTTCTCCTTGCCCTCGGCCTTGCGGATGTCGGCGATCTTGTCCAGGAGGGCGTCGAGCTCCTCGGCCGGGCCGCCGCCGTGCATCCAGCCGTCGCCGCGCCGGACGGCGCGCTTGAGGGCGAGGTCGGCGTGGCCACCGACGAGCAGGGGGATGTGCTCGGTCGGCGCCGGGCTCATCTTGATCTTGGGGATGTCGTAGAACTCGCCGTGGAACTCGAAGTACTCGCCGGTGGACAGGCCGTTGATGATGTCCATGCACTCGTCCATCCGCTTGCCGCGGCGGGCGAAGTCGACGCCCATGATCTCGTAGTCCTCGGGCCACGGGCTGGTGCCGACGCCGAGGGCGAGACGGTTGTTCGTCAGCGCCGCCACCGACATCGCCTGCTTGGCGACCAGCGCCGGCGGGCGGATCGGGAGCTTCAACACGAAGGGGGTGAAGCGGATCGTCGAGGTGACCGCGCCGCAGTGCGCGGCCTGGATGAAGGTCTCGATGAAGTCCTTGCCCTCGAGGAACTCGCGGTTCCCGTCGGGGGTGTACGGGTACTTCGCGTCGGACTCTTCCGGGTAGGCGACCGAGTCCGGGATCGTCATCCCGTCGTACCCGGCGGCCTCGGCGGCCTGGGCGAGGGGCGCGTAGTAGCTGGGGTCGGTCATCGCCTCGGCGTACGTGAACCGCATGTGTGCTCCTTGGGAGGGGAAAGCCTGTCCCCCTCACACTAGAACATGTTCTAGTTTTGCGGTGCGGTTCTTAGGCGGCAGGGCACGCTCGGCGAGATTTTGGGCACGTTCGACGAGATTCTGGGCACGCTCGACGAGACGGCTACGGCTTGTCGAAGTGCTCGGCGCGCCCGAGCTTGCGCAGGCGCAGCCACTCGCGGAAGCCGGCGGGGTCGCGCTGCTGGACCAGGAAGAACCAGCCGAAGCGCGCGTACTCCTGGGGGAGCAGCTTGCGCATCCCCGGCTGGGCCATCAGGTAGCCGCGGTTGCGGTAGGTGAAGAAGCGCTTGGCCTCGTTGTCCGGGTACTGCGTGTGCATCCGGCCGCCGAGGATCGGGCGGAACTCGTCGCTGCCGTCCGGGTGCAGGTAGGCGGTCGTCAGGCAGGTGCCGAAGGCGATGCCCGAGCGGACCAGACGGCGGTGCATCTCGACCTCGTCGCCGCGCACGAACAGCCGAAGGTCGGGGACGCCGACGCGGTCGATGGTGTCGGCGGAGAACAGGGCGCCGTTCATCAGGGACGCGATGCCCGGGAGCAGATCCTCGGACGGATCGTCGCCGTCGGCGAAGAGCTCGGAGCGCTTGCGCCGCCACACCAGGCCGCGGCGCAGCGGGAACGCGAGGGAATCGGGATCGTCGATGTTGGCCACGACGGGGGACACCTCGCCGAGGCCGTGTCGCTGCGCGCAAGCGAGGAGGGTCGCCAGCACATCCGGACCCTCGGGCCGGCCGTCGTCGTCGGCGCACCAGACCCAGTCGGCGCCGAGCGCCAGCGCCTGCAGCATGCCGAGCGCGAAACCGCCGGCGCCGCCGAGGTTGTGCTTGGAGCCGAGGTAGGTGGTCGGGAGGTCGAGTGAGGCGACGTGGTCGGCGACGACCTGCTCGTCGGCGTTGTCCACGACGATCAGGTGGTCGACCGGGCGCGACTGGGCGGCGATGACCGCCGTCGACGCCTTGAGCAGCTCGGCGCGCTGATGGGTGACGACGACCGCGACGACCTTCGGGGAACCGGGCCGGCTCACTTCTCGTCCTCCATGCGGGCCAGCACCTTGCGAACCTGCGCAGCGGCGTCGGGGCCCTCGTAGGCGCCGACGACCTCCTCGATGCCGCCCTCCATCTTGATCTCGCCCTTGTCGATCCAAAGGGCGCGGTCGCACAGCTGCGCGAGGAACTCGTTGGAGTGGCTGGCGAAGACGAGGATGCCCGAGCGCTCGACCAGCGCCTGCAACCGCACCCGCGCCTTGCGCATGAAGTCGGCGTCCACCGCGCCGATGCCCTCGTCGAGGATCAGGATCTCCGGGTCGATGCTGGTGACCACGCCCAGCGCCAGACGCACGCGCATGCCGGTCGAGTAGGTGCGCAGCGGCATCTCCAGGTGCTGCCCGAGCTCGGTGAACTCGGCGATGTCGTCGGTCTTGGCCAGCATCTCCTTGCGCGACATGCCCAGGAACATGCCGCGGATGATGATGTTCTCGAACCCCGAGATCTCCGGGTCCATGCCGACGCCGAGGTCGAAGACCGGCGCGACCCGACCGCGCACGCGGCAGGCGCCGCGGGTCGGCTCGTAGATGCCCGAGAGCAGGCGCAGCAGCGTCGACTTGCCGGCTCCGTTGTGGCCGACGAGCCCGACGCGGTCGCCGTGCTCGAGGTGCAGGTTGATGTTGCGCAGCGCCTCGACCATCGGCACCCCGGCGTCGTTGGCGCCGATGACGCCACCGGCGCGGTCGATGACCGACTTCTTCAGCGACCGGGTCTTGGCGTCGAAGATGGGGAAGTCGACGCAGGCGTCCCAGGTGTCGACGCGGACGTCGGAGGCGTCGACGATCTTGTTCTTGTCGCGGGCGCCGTAGGTGGGCTTGTCGGTCATGTCGCTCCTAAACCCAGTAGGCCACGCGGGACCGGTAATTGCGCATGACGACCAGGGCCGCGGCACAGCCGACGACGGTGCAGGCGATCACGACGCCCCAGTGGTACAGCTCGACGTGCTCGCCCAGAAGCGGGCCGCGCGTGATCTCGATGTAGTGGAACAGCGGGTTCAGCTCGACCAGCCGTGCGCGGCTGCCGACGCGGTTGCCCATCTGCGGTCCGAGCTTCCAGATGATCGGCGTCATGAAGAAGGCCAGCTGCACGATCGTCGTCGTCAGCTGCGAGATGTCGCGAAAGCGCGTGGACAGGATGCCGAACACGATCGTCACCCAGATCGCGTTGAGCACGAACAGGGCCATCGCCGGGAAGAACAGCAGCGCCGACCACGTGATCGGCGGACGGAACACCGCCACGACGACCAGGAAGATGACGATGTTGTGGGCGAAGATGATCAACTGCCGCCACACGATGCGATAGACGTGCACGCTGATCGGCGCAGGTAGCTGTTTGATCAGCCCCTCGTTGGTGGAGAAGACCACCGAGCCGTCCAGGACGGTGTTCTGGATGAAGTTCCAGAAGATCAGCCCCAGGATGACGTAGGGCAGGAACTCCTTGATCGTGAAGCCGAACAGCGTCCCGTAGAGGATGCCCATGGCGATCGCGGTGACGCCGGTGGCGACGGTGATCCACAGCGGTCCGAGCACCGAGCGCTTGTAGCGCTGCTTGATGTCGGTCCAGCCGAGGTGGAGCCAGAGTTCCCAGTTGTAGAGGCCGTCGACGAGGTCGGCGAACGCCCGCCGGAACGTCCGCGAATCGGACGTCTGGGGCGCGGGCGGGATCACCCGCTCATTCGCTGCTGTCGACACGGGTCACCAGCATACAAGCGGCTACAGGTACTGCCCCGGCCCCTGCGGGTGACCCGGGTTGGTGCCGGGCCCGGGAAGGGCGCCCTGGCGCATCTGTTCCAGCTGTGCGCGGGCCGCCATCTGCTGGGCGAACAGTGCGGTTTGGATGCCGTGGAACAGGCCCTCGAGCCATCCGACCAGCTGTGCCTGGGCGATGCGCAGCTCGGCGTCGGACGGCGTCGTGTCGTCGGTGAACGGCAGTGCCAGCCGGTGCAGCTCCTCGCGCAGCTCGGGCGCCAGGCCTTCCTCGAGCTCGCGGATCGACGACGCGTGGATGTCGCGCAGCCGGTTGCGGGAGGCGTCGTCGAGGGGAGCGGACTTCACCTCTTCGAGGAGCTGCTTGATCATGGTGCCGATCCGCATGACCTTGGCGGGCTGCTCGACGAGGTCGGCGACGGTGGACGAGTCGTCGCCGTTCTCGCCGTCGCCACCGCCGCCGACGACGATGATCTGCTGCGGGGCGTCCTCGTCCTCGGGGTTGGGCAGGGGCATTCCGAAGCCGTGACTCATGGGACACATTGTGCCAGGAGAATCCCGCGCCGGTTTCTGCGGATATTCTGGCAGGCATGTCGTTCGACGTCGCCCACGCACGGGGCCTCTTCCCGGTGCTGGGCGACGGGTGGATCCGGCTCGACCCGCAGGCCGGCATGCTCGTTCCGGCCGCCGTCGCGACGGCCGCCTCGTCGGGATTCCGCGAGCTGGTCACCGACCCCGGCACGTTCAACCCGGGTGCGCGCGCCGCGGCCGATTCGCTCGCCTCGGCCCGCCGCGGGATCGCCGACCTGGTCAAGGGGGAACCGGAGGGCGTGGTGATCGGCCCGTCGGCCGCCCACCTCATCAGCAGCCTCGCCGACGCCTTCGGCCAGCAGTCGTGGTGGGGCACCGAGGTCGTCGTGTCGCGCGACAGCGACCCGGCGAACATCGTGCCGTGGCAGCGGCGCGCCGACGACGCCGGTGCGCGCACCCGGTGGGCCGAGGTGGACATCGAGACCGCGACCATCCCGATCGAGCAGTACCTGGAGGCGATCGGCGACGCGACGAAGGTGGTGGCCGCGCCGCTCGCCTCGTCGACGACGGGCGCGATCACCGACGTCTCGGAGATCTCCCGCGCCGCGCGGGCCGCCGACGCGACCCTCGTCGTCGATGCCAGCGCCGCCGCGCCGTACCTGCCGCTGGACGTCGGCGAGCTCGGCGCCGACGTGCTCGTCGTGTCACCGCACCGCTGGGGCGGGCCGCGGATGGCGGCGATGGTGTTCGCCGATCCGTCGCGCATCGACGACCTGGACACCGTCGCCCTCGATCCCGCGGCCACCGGGCCGGCGCAGCTGGAGCTCGTCGTGCCGGCCGGCGGTCTGCTGGCCGGGTTGGTCGCATCGGTCGAGCACCTGGCCGACCTCGACGAGGACGCGCTGGGCAAGCGCCAGCGCCGCCTGGCGGTATCGATGGACGGCCTGTACGAGTACCTCCAGCGACTCGACTTCTACCTGATCAACTCGCTGCAGAGCCTGTCGTCGGTGCGGGTGTGCGGCGTGACCGAGCAGCGCGTGCCGATCACCAGCTTCCTGGTCGACGGCGTGCCCGCCGAGCAGGTCGTGCGGCGGCTCGCCGAGAACGGCATCCGGGCGCTGGCGAATGTGCCCAGTCCGGCGCTCGACCAGCTGGGCGTCGCCGACGAGGGCGGCGTCGTGACGATCGGGCTCGGTCCGTACTCGACGCCCTACGAGGTGGACCACCTGGTGCGGACTCTCGGCTCGCTGGCCTGAACGGTCGAATGAAGCCGACGGTCGTCCTCGGTACACTGGCCCGCACCAGGGGAGATGAGACGGTGGGATGACGACAGCAAGCGACTATGACAACGGCACGGCACAGGACGGCCGGACGCTGACGCCGCAGCAGCGCCGCGCGTGGGAGGCGGTCGTCAACGGCGGCTGGAAACTTCTGGCGCAGGTGAACCAGGGACTGTCCGACGGCGGGTTCTCCTCGTCGCCGGATCTGCGCGTCCTGGAGACCCTCGGCCGCGAGGAGCGGATGCGGATCTCGGACGTCGCGCGGGCGACGCACATCCAGATGAGCACCATGTCCCGCCAGATCACCCGGCTCATCGACGAGGGATGGGTCGAGCGGGTCGAGGACCTCAAGCGCGACGACGCGCGGCACCGCTGGGTGCGGCCGACCGAGGCCGGTCGCGCGTACCTGGCCAAGCTGGTCGCCTATCGCGACGAGATGGTCCGCCGGCACGTGGTGGACGTCCTGGGCGAGGAGGACTTCCAGACCCTCGGCGAGATCTACGGCAAGTTGATCTGAGTCACCGCGGTCCGGCGGCATCGTCGACGAGCCGCTCGAAGACGTCCATCGGCTGGACCCCGATCATCGGCTCCCCGTTGACGACGAACGTCGGGGTGCCGCTGATCCCGAAGGTGCGCACCGGCTCCTGATCCTGTTTGACCTTCGCCGCGTACGTGTCTCCGAGTGCCTCGCCGCGGAAGCGTTTCAGATCCTTCACCCCGGCGGTTTTCGCGCGGTCGACGAGCACGTCGATCGGAAGGTCGGGGTGACCGGTTTCCGGGACATCGCGGTACACGGCCTCGGCGAACTGCCAGAACCGCCCCTGTGCGGCGGCGGCCCATCCGGCGCGGGCGGCCAGCTCGGACTGCTCGCCGAAGACCGGGTCGTCGCGCCACTCGATCCGCAGCACGCCCGGATCGACGTACTTGCGCACCAGTTTCGGCTGGACCGTCTTCTCGTACTCCGCGCAGTAGGGGCAGCGGAAGTCCGAGAGCACGACCATCACCACGGGGGCGTCGACCTGGCCGATCGCACGGGGGTCACCGGGGGTGCGCCGCGCCAGGTCGCCGAGCGGTCCGACCTTCCCCTTGGCCGCCGCCGACGGCGGGGCGGCGGTTTCGGGGGCGCGGTCGTCTCCGGCGCGGCCGTCGACGATCGACACGGCGACGGCGAGGAGGGCGACGATTCCCGCGGCGATCAGCCAGAAGCGCTTACTCATCGGCTACGCGGCCCCGTCGACGATCAGGAGCACCTTGCCGATCGCGTCGCCACTGTCGAGGCGGGCGTGGGCCTCGGCGGCGTCGGCGAGGGGGAAGGTCGAGTCGACGACGGGCTTGATCGTCCCGTCCGAGAGCAGCGGCAGGGTCAGGTCGAGGGTCGCCGCGACCACCTCGGCCTTGCTGCCCGGTCCATAAGTCGGGCGGGCGCGCAGGGTCGTGCCGGCGACGCTGGCGCGCTTGGCCAGCAGCTGGGCGATGTTGAGCTCACCCTTGATGCCCCCCTGCATGCCGATGATGACGAGGCGGCCGCCGGTGGTCAGCGCCGCGACGTTCGACTCGAGGTACCTGGCGCCGATGATGTCGAGGATGACGTCCGCGCCGCCGACCTCCGTGATCACCGCGGCGAAGTCCTGGTCGGCGTAGTTGATGAGGATGTCCGCGCCGAGGTCGCGGCAGACGGCGAGTTTCTCCGGCGTGCGCGCGGTGACGGCCACGCGGGCGCCCAGGTGCTTGGCGAGCTGGATCGCATGCGTGCCGATTCCGCTGCTCCCGCCGTGGATCAGCAGCGTCTCGCCGGGTTGCAGGTGTGCGGTGAGGACCAGGTTGGAGACGACGGTGCAGGCGACCTCGGGCAGGGATGCGGCGTCGTGCAGCGACACCCCGCTGGGCAGCGGGATCACCTGGACGGCGGGCACGGCGACGAACGCGGCGTAGCCGCCGCCGGACAGGAGCGCGCAGACCTGGTCGCCGACCCGGAACTCGGTGATGTGAGCCCCGACGTCGGTGATCGTTCCGGAGACCTCGAGGCCGAGGATGTCGCTGGCGCCCGGTGGCGGCGGGTAGAGGCCGCGGCGCTGCAGCAGGTCGGCGCGGTTCACGCCGGCGGCCGCGACGCGGACGAGGACCTCGTTGTCGGCGATGGTCGGGGTGGGGACGTCGTCGACGGTCATCTCGCCGTCGTGGCAGGCGATCGCGCGCATGGTGTCGATGCTGGCACAACTCGGCGGGGAAAGCCCACGGGGGCGCCTTCACGGCTACTTCACAGGAAAAAAGTGGCGGTGGTCACACGGCCGCGGTTGTATGAACACAAGTTCGAATCAGGTCCCATAGCAACAGTTCAGGGGGTGGATCCGGTGGAGGGTACAGCGCACAACATGTTGGTGGAGTCGTTGCCGGATTCGCCGCTGGAGCTGTCTCGGCTGCTGGACGCGGTCGTCGCGAAGATGGCCGTCGCGCCGCTGTCGGTGATGTCCGATCCGGAGGTCCTCGAGACCGTGGAGACGCTGGAGAAGGCACGACGGCGGGCCGACGGGTTGGATGCGGCCCTCTACGTCGAGGTCAACGACCGCGAGGTGTTCGGAAGGGTCGGGCACAAGCGGGCCAAGACGTTCTACGCGCAGTACCTGCGCCTGGGAGAGACCGAGGCCAAGCGCCGCGGCGAGGTCGCCAAGGCCATCGGGCGACTGACCGCGATGACGGGCGCGAAGCTGCCGCCCAAGCGCGAGCCGGTGGCCGCCTCGGTGGCCGCGGGCATCGTCTCGGGGCACCATGTCCGCGAGATCGAGAAGATCATGGACATGCTCCCCCGCGAGGTCGCTGCGCCCGATGTCGCCGATGCGGTCGACCTGCTCGACGAGGCGGCCGCCGATCTGGCGCCGGAGGATCTGCGCGGACTCGGTCAGCGCATCCTGGCCCACCTCGATCCCGACGGGATCCTGACCGACGAGCGGGACCGCCGCCGGCAGCGCGGACTCACCATCGGCCGCCAGGACGCCCGGTTGATGTCGCGGATCTCCGGCTGCATCGGACCGCAACTGCGGGCCAAGCTGGAAGTGCTGCTCGACAACTGGGCCCGGCCCGGGATGAACAATCCCGACGACGAGCAGTCGCTGACCGGATCGGCGGCGGAGCTGACCGACGACGACCGGAAGGCGCTGTGCGAGGCCGCTCTGCGCGACGGCCGCTCGACGGCCCAGCGGAATCACGATGCGCTCGAGCGGGGGTTGGACTGGATCCTGGGTCACGGGGCGCTGGGTCGCCCCGACCGGCTGCCGGCACAGCTGGTGATCACGGTCGACGAACCGGACCTGGCCCGCCGCGCCGGCGTGGCGCTGACCGCCACCGGCACGATGGTGCCCGTCGCCGATCTGGTCGACCTCGCCGCCGACGCGGTGCCCTGGCTCGAGGTCTTCAAGCGTCGCACCCGCCAGGTGTTGGACTTCTACCGCGGCGCGCGGATCGCGACCAAGGCCCAACGTCTCGCGCTCTTCGGTGCGCACCGCGGCTGCACTCGGCCCGGCTGCCCCCGCCCGTTCTCCCAGTGTCAGATCCACCATGCGGCCCTCGATTTCGCCAAGGGCGGGCTGACCAACCTCGACCAGCTGGCCCCGGCTTGCGGCGTCGACAACCGCAACGTCGGCGAGGACCCCGGCCAGTGGGAGACCACGATCATCGACACCGGCACCGATGCCGGACTCGCCGGCTGGCGCCTGGTCGGCAGCGGCGGCCCGTACCGGACCAATCCGATCAACCACCCGCGCAGAATGCCGGCGGGCGAGGACGACGAACCCGGCGCGGTGCCCGACCGCAGCCCCTCCCTGGTCGAGGCGGCACTCGAGGCCCGACTGGCGGCAGCGTCCTAGCATCCGGGGCACTCGACGGGGAAAGGCGTTGCCGACGGGGGTCGTCGGTCGGCTAGCCTGATCCCCGAAGGAAGCGTGGCAGAGCGGCCGAATGCACTCGCCTTGAAAGCGAGCGTGGGTAAAACCACCGGGGGTTCAAATCCCTCCGCTTCCGCTGCAGGCACTGACGAGGGAGGCCACCCATGGAGACCCGACGACTCGGCTCATCCGGACTGTTCGTCCCGGTGCTCAGCTACGGGACGGGCTTCTTCGCCCCTCACCTCGACGACGGACCGCCGACGCTGGATGAGGCAGAGGCGCGTCGGATGGTCGACATCTGCATCGAGCACGGCGTCACCATGTTCGACACGGCGACGACCTACGGCCTCGGCCACTCGGAGGACATCCTCGGTGCGGCCATCAAGGGCCGGCGCGACGACGTCCTCATCATGACCAAGGCGGGCATGCCGTCGGGACCGGGACCCAACCAGGTGGGACTGTCGCGCCAGAACCTCACCCGGTCCATCGAGCAGTCCCTGCGAAGGCTCGGCACCGACTACATCGACCTGTTCCTCGTCCACATCTACGACGGTCTGACGCCGGTGGAGGAGACGCTGTCCACGCTCGACGACTTCGTGCGTGCGGGCAAGATCCGCTACCTCGGGGTGTCCAACCAGTCCGCGTGGCACGTCATGAAGTCGCAGGCGGTGGCCGAGAAGTACGGCTACTCGCGCTACGTCGCGCAGCAGATCCACTACTCGCTGCTGTGCCGCGACTACGAGCTCGATCTGATGCCCATGGGGCAGGACCAGGGCATGGGAGCGATCGTCTGGAGCCCGCTCGGGTGGGGTCTGCTGACCGGCCGCATCAAGCGGGGTGTGCCGTGGCCGGAGAACAGCCGGTTGAACTGGATGCTGAAGGACGCGCCGCCGTTCGACGAGGACGACCTCTACGCGCTCGTCGACGCTCTCGAGGAGGTCGCCGAGGAGACCGGCAAGACGGTGCCGCAGGTCGTCATCAACTGGACGTTGCAGCGCCCGACCGTGTCGAGCGTGATCATCGGTGCCCGTACCGAGGAGCAGCTCCTGCAGAACATCGACGCGGCGACCTGGGCGCTGACGCCCGAGCAGGTCGACCGCCTCACCGCGGCGAGCAAGCTGCTGCCCCTGTACCCGAACTGGCACTACGCGCGCTACGCCGCCGACCGGCACCCGACGCTGGTCGACATCGACGCCGACGCCTGGCTCCCGTCAATGGTCAACCCCTCGGACCTGTAGCCCGAGGGGTTGACCGTGACGTGCGGTTGACTCAGGACTTGTGGAAGTCCGGCATCGGGAACTCCATCGCGGCGACGATCGCCATGCCGACGGCGGCGGCGGTGGGGTCGACGACCGGGATGCCGATGGCGCCCTGCAGCAGGTCGCGGGCCGGGGACATGCCGCCCTCGCCGAGCACGATCACGTCGGCGCCGTCCTTGATCAGGTCCTTGGCGACCTCGATCATCCGGTCGGCGACCATCTTCGGATCGATGGCGACGGTCGGATCCATCGAGTCGGCGGCATCGCCGAGGTCGATGTTCATCGGGCGCTCGCCGGCGATGCGGTCCATGATGCCCAGCGACTTGTAGTACTTGAGGTGGCGTTCGACGGCCGCATCCGAGATGGAGATGATGCCGACCTTGTCGCCGAGCGCCATGGCGGTGTTGATGCCGGACTGGTTGATGCCGAACACCTTCCGGCCGGCGGCCGCTTTGCGCGCCTCGGCCAGGCCCGGGTCGGCGAAGCAGGCGACCACGAAGACGTCGGTGTCGGGCTTGGTCCCGATGAACTTGGTGAGCGGCGCGGCGACGCTGTCGATGTCCTCCTGCGTCTCCATCAGCTTGGGGCCGCCCGGCAGGGTGACGACCTCGATCTCCGGCGCCTCGGCGAACAACAACGGCTTGATCGTGTACTCGATCCGGGCGCGGATCGCCTCGTTGTCGTCGGCGTTGATGACGGTGATCTTCTTGCGGGTCTTTGCTGTCATGAATCCACCATAGGCGGCATCAGCGGCCCGTGTCGGGCTTCGGACGCGGGCCGTCGCGCCTACCGCGGCGGGGTGCCGATGATCGGGGTGTTGCTGATCGGGTCCGTCGACGACGCGACGGTGCTGCAGAAGGTGAGGATGGCGGTCTTGTTCGCCGTGACCGCGATGTCGTTGGCCTGGCTGACGCCCTTCTCCTCCAGGAACTTCAGGACGACATCGGTGCGCTGCGGTTGATCGAGCTTCATGTAGTCGCCACAGGTGGTCTTGCCGCCCTTGTTCTTGTCGACCATGTCCTCGACCTGGCTGCAGGCGGCCAGACCCAGGCAGGCCACCACGGCCACGACGCCGGTCAGCTTCTTCATCGGTTCTCCGTCCATCGGGTTGTTCGACTGTGGTCGATCGTCGCACAGTGCTCCGTCCCGTGGCTGCTCAAGACCACGGGCCGGCCCGCGGGTAGCCTTGAGGGCCATGCAGATGCGCACCACCGTCCTCGTTCCAGCCGTCCTGGCCGGAGCACTCGTCGCGGCGCCGGTCGTCCCCGCGTCGGCCGCTCCGACGTGCGGTTCGGTGTCCACGTCGACGGCCGCGCGGGCGACGACGCCCGTCCAGGATTGGGCGGAGAACCTCGGCTATGACGCCGACGGCAAGCTCTGGGTGTCGCGGCTGCGGACCGGCCGGGTGGAGCGCCTCACCCGCGGCCGGGTGACCGCGTCGGTGGCGGTCGCCGACCCGGGCGCGGTCCGGCGGGGGCCGGACGGCCGCATGTACGTGGCGGCGGGAACCAGCTCGACCAACATGCTGCCGGGGGTGCCGCACACCGGGACGATCCTGCGCTTCGACCCGAGTGCCCCGCGCCCGGTGGCTCGCCCGTTCGCGGCCGGCTTCGCCATGCCCAACGGGATGGTCTTCGGCGCGGACAAGGCGCTCTACGTCGCCGACAGCGGTCAAGGGATCCTGCGGGTGCGCCCGGACGGCTCCGTCGACCGCGGTTGGACCGCGCGCACCGGGCGCGCCCTGGCGCCGCTGATCAACGGATTCGGCGTCAACGGCATCACCATTGCCGGCGACACCCTGTACGCGACGCTCACGACCAGCGCGACCGGCCGCATGCTCCGCGTCCCCGTCGGGCGACCCGAAGCGGCGTCGAGCCTCGACTTGACGGCGCCGGTTCCCGGCTCCCTCGACGACCTCGTCGCCCTGCCCGGGCACCGCCTGGCGGTGGCCAGCGTGGCTGGCGACCTCTTCCTCGTCGACACCCGCACGGGTGCGGTGTGCAGCCGCAACCTGGGCCAGCCCCTCACCTCGATCGTCGCCGATCCGCACCACCCGACCCGGCTGACGGTCGGGACCGAGTCCGGCGACCTCCTCGCGGTGCGCGTGCGGTGAGCTTCTCCCGCTACGTCGCCCTGGGCGACTCCTTCACCGAGGGCGTCGGTGACCTCGACGACGCCCTGCCGAACGGCGTGCGCGGCTGGGCCGACCGTGTCGCGCACGCCTTGGACGCGGCCCATCCGGGCGTCGAGTACGCCAATCTCGCCATCCGCGGGCGCAAGCTGAAGCCGATCGTCGACGAGCAGCTCGAACCCGCGCTCGCGATGAAGCCCGACCTGGTCACGATCCACGCCGGCGGCAACGACGTGCTGCGCCCGACCATCGACTTCGACGACCTGTTCGCGGTCTACGACGACGCGATCGCGCGCCTGGCCGACTCGGGCGCCACCGTCGCGATCTTCACCCCGCACGACACCGGCGACGTCCCGGTCTTCGGCGCCCTGCGCGGCCGGTTCGCGATCCTCGCGGAGGGCATGCGCGAGATCGCCGACCGCCGGGGCACCGTCCTCGTCGACTATTGGCGCATCCGTGACTTCCAGGACCCGCGCATGTGGGCCCACGACCGCCTGCACATGGGCCCGGCGGGCCACCAGCGCTTGGCGATCGCGGTCCTGGACGCGCTGGGCGTGCCGCACGACCTCGCACCGCCGGTGCTTCCCGAGCCTTCGCGCGAGCCGCGCACCACCCGCCTCGCCGACGACGCCAAGTGGGTCACCGGGTTCCTCGCCCCCTGGGTGGGCCGCCGCCTGCGGGGCGTGTCCTCCGGGGACACGATCAGCCCGCGCTATCCGGTGCCGACCCCGGTGGCCGACCTGCCCGAACGGAGTCCGTCGTGAGCGAAGCAGCCCTGACCGTCGCCATCGAACCCGTTCGCGATCCGCACCTCGTCGCGGCCGTCGAGGGTGCCGGTGGGCGGGTGGTGCCGCTCGAGCAGGCGCGCGTCCTGGTGTGGTTGGCCGGACCGGACGGGTTTCCGACGCTGCCCGACTCGGTCGAGTGGGTGGCGCTGTCCTACGCCGGGATCGAGGCCTACCTGACGGCCGGTGTGCTCGACGACCGTCGGCTGTGGACCAATGCCTCCGGCTTCTATGCAGCCGGGTGTGCCGAGCACGCGCTCGCCCTACTGCTGGCCGGCCTGCGCCAGATCCCCGCATCGGTGCTGCTCGGCTGGAACGACGAGGTGATCCCGCCGGCCGTCCGCACCCTGCGCGGCGCGACCGTCACGATCATCGGCGGCGGCGGAATCGGCCGGGAGTTGACGCCGCGGCTGACCGCATGCGGCGCGCGCGTGATCGCGGTCAGCCGCTCGGGCCGGGACCTCGACGGTGCCGACCTGACGCTGCCGGCGACGGAGACCGACCGGGCGCTGGGCGAGGCCGACCACGTCGTGCTCGCCGCCCCCTCGACGCCCAGCACCCACCACCTGATCAACGACCGCACGCTCGGACTGCTCAAGCCGCACAGCTGGATCGTCAACGTCGCGCGCGGCCCGCTCATCGACCAGGAGGCACTCGGCCGCGCCCTGCGCAGCGGGGCGATCGCCGGTGCCGCACTCGACGTCACCGATCCGGAACCGCCCGCCGACGACGACCCGCTGTGGTCGCTGCCGAACCTGATCGTCACCCCGCACATCGCCAACCCGTCGCCGGGCCTCACCCGGGAGATGGCGCCGTGGCTGGCGGAGAACCTGCGCCGCTTCACCGCCGGTGAGGAGCTGATCTCGCGGGTCGATCCCGCGCGGGACTACTGACCCGCCAGGTCTCGTTCGCAAGCGTCGAGGATCGCCGCGAAGCTCCCCGGCAGCAGCCGGCCCATCAGTGCGCCCATCGGTCGCCCGCCACCGACGAGTGGGATGGTGAAGTCGGCGATCCAGCGCACCCGCGTACCGCCGTCGACCGGCGTCAGGGTCACCGAGCCCTCCCGGTGGTCGATGGCCGGCACCGCCTTGGTGATGGAGTAGTCGTAGCGGTGCGGGGGATCCCACGCCACGATCTCCTCGCGCGCCCACAGACCCAGCGCGAGCACCTCGCGCACCGCGCCGACGCCCGGACCGTCGGTGCCGCGCGCCCATCCGGCGCGCAGGGCCAGCGGCGCGGCGGTCAGGTGCGCCGGGTCGGTCAGCCAGGCGAAGACCGCGTCGATCGGGGCGGCGATGGTGCGCTCGACGATGAGGTGGGGCATGGGTGTCCTCGTTCCTGACTCGGTTGTTCCAGGATGTGCACAGGTCGGTCGTCTAGCCTTCATCTTGCACGGAACCGATAGACGAGGAGTGCACATGGTTCGTCGTTCCGACGGCAGCGGTTTAGTAGAGTGGTTCGTGGTCATCGCGGTGATCACGATCCTGGTCACGCGCGCCTACCTGGCCTGGACCGGCTACCCGCAGATCGGCGGCGGCAACCTGCACATCGCCCACTCGCTGTTCGGCGGCGCACTGCTGGGCATCGCGATGTTCCTGATGCTGTCCTTCACCGGCCGGGTGACCCGGCACCTCGCGGTGCTCGTCGGGGGCATCGGCTTCGGCCTCTTCCTCGACGAGGTCGGCAAATTCGTCACCAAGACGAACGACTACTTCTACGAGCCGTCGGTCGCGATCATGTACGTCGTCATCGTGCTGCTGCTCGTCGCCAACCACGTCGTCACGGACATGCGCGACGTGACGGCGACGACCGCCCTGGTCAACGGCGCGTCGACCACGACCGACGCGTTGGCCGCGGGTATCACCGAACCCGATCGCGC
Source organism: Gordonia sp. (in: high G+C Gram-positive bacteria) (assembly GCF_047606305.1). Lineage (GTDB taxonomy): Bacteria > Actinomycetota > Actinomycetes > Mycobacteriales > Mycobacteriaceae > Gordonia. Next base: position 33,185 of record NZ_JASGER010000047.1, read on the forward strand.
CCACGTCCTCAAGAGCCTGACCAAGGCCAAGGAGCTCGGTGCGCACCCGGACGCCGTTGACGGCGTGTCCACGGCGCTGACCTCCGCGCCGACGGTCAAGCCCAACCTGCTGGACCGCTTCTACACCCGGATCACCCACGCCGAGGATTCGGTCGTCATCGGGCCGCGGGTGACCGTGGCCGTTGCGGTGCTGCTCACCCTGTTCAACGTCTCCGGCCTCATCCACGGCCTGCACCAGGTCATCGACCACCCGCATCCGGGGGTCGTCGCGCTCGGTCAGCTCGGCGGATCGGCCACCGCGACGGTCCTCTGCGTCCTGGCGATCGTCGGCCTGGTCCGTCGGCGGGGCGGTCTGTGGCCGCTGCGCCTGCTGCGCACCGCCGCACTGGTCACCATGCTGCTGACACAGGTCTTCAACTTCGTCACCGAGCAGTTCGGCGCCCTGATCAACGTCGGCGTCGGCCTGATCGCCCTGCTGGTGTTCTCCTACCGGATCAACGCCCTGACCGGCGACGAGGAGATCGTCGCGGACAAGTGACGCCGGTGCAGATCCCCGCCGGGCTTTCGGCCCAGCGCCGCCTCGGCCCGGACTGGGAGCGATGGCTCGACCTGTTGCCGCGGCGCTGCGCCGACCTCCTCGACGAGTGGGACCTGGGCGTCGTCGGCGACCCGATGCACGGCTTCGCGTCGATCGTGTTGCCGGTCCGCACCGCCGACGGTGGCGACGCCGTGCTGAAGGTCGGGTTCGACGGGGAGTCCGACACCGCCCAGGAGCACCTCGCGCTACAGCTGTGGGACGGCGCCGGTGCCGTCCGGTTGTACCGGGCCGATCCCGCGCGCCGGGCCCTGCTGCTCGAGCGCCTCGGCGAGGAGAACCTGAACGGCGAGTGGGACCTGCAGGCCTGCGAGACCGTCGCGGGCCTGTACCCGCGACTGCACCGGCCCGCACCGCCGCGGCTGCGGCCGCTGAGCGAGGTGTTGGCGCAGTGGCTGGACGCGCTGGCCGCCGATGCGGCCGACGTCCCCGTGCCCCGGCGCCTGCTCGATCAGGCGTTGCGCCGGGGGAGGGAGTTCACCGTCGACCCCGAGTGCGACGGTCGGATCGTCCACGGCGACCTGCACTACGAGAACGTGCTGGCCGCGGTCCGTGAGCCGTGGCTCGTGATCGACCCGCAGCCGACGTCGGGCGACCCGCACTACGAGATCGCCCCGCTCCTGTGGAACCGGTGGGCCGAGATGGAGGGCTACCTGCACCAATCCATCGCTCGCCGGTTTCTCACCGTCGTGGAGGCGGCCGGGTTCGACGAGGACCGGGCGCGCGACTGGGTCGTGGTCCGGATGATCGTCAACGCCCACTGGTCGGTGCAGGACGCCAAACGGATGAACCGCCCGCTCGACGCGTCGGAGCGCGACTGGATCACCCGCTGCATCGCCGTCGCGAAAGGCGTGCAGCCCTAGCCGGTCAGCCGGCCGTGACCGAGTCCGACAGCAGCTCGTCGAAGGCGGTGAGGAACCGCTCGCCGTAGCCGGGCAGCGCCTCCCCGTCGTAGACGATGCCGAAGCTGGTGCGCGTGCCCAGGATGAGGATCGTGACCGAGAAGGAGTAGCCGACCAGCGGCGACAGCGCGGTCAGATCCTCGATGGGTGCGCCGAGGACAGTGCGCACCCGGGTGAACCCGGGGTTGATGCCGACGTGGATGTCCGGGGACATGCGGTTCATCGACATCCCGGACAGGACCCGGAAGATCGGCCACGGCGCCCGCGGCGCATCGTCGGCGGCGGCCAGGTACAGCTCCGGGCGGTCGCGTTCGATGCGCGCCAACTGCTCGCGGATCGCCGGCAGCTGCTCGTCGACCGAGCCCTCGTCGCCGGCGAGGTTGAGCAGCGACACCGCGACCGCGTTGCCGGTGTGGCGGAACTCCTTGTCCAGGGTCACCGGCAGGGTGACCCGGATGTTGGTCGACGCGGTGCCGATCGGGCGCGCCGAGCTCACCGTCGCACCGACCGCCGCCAACAGGTACTCGTGGACCGACGCGCCCGCCCGCTTGGCGGTTCGTCGCAGATCGCGGGTCGATACGCTGTGCCACACCGCTTCGCGCTTGCCGGTGCGCCCCAACTTCGGCCAGTCGCGACCGGTGCGTCCGGCCTCCCAGCTCTCGCCGAAGGCGGCCTTGGCCGTCGCCAGCTCGTCGGGGTCGATACCGCTGATGTGGAAGCGGGGACTGGTGGCGAAGCGGTCGAACTCGACCAGTCCGTCCTCGTCGGTCTCGTCGGCGAGCAGCGCGGAGAAGGCCGCACCGGCGATGCCGTCGGAGAGGCTGTGGTGCACCCGCAACAGGAGGTGGGGCGGGTTGCCGCCGGAGGCGTCCCACGGGCGGAAGACCGTCAGGTGCCAGAACGGTTTGCCGCGCTCGAGGTGGCTTCCCATGAGGTCGCCGATCTGCGCGTGCAGATCGGCCTCGTCCGCGTACACCGCCTCGGTGACTTGCGCGTGCGGGTCGATGGCGTCGACCTCGACGGTCTTCGGGCGGGTCCAGCGGCCGCCGGCGATCCCGGTGCGGAAGAGTGCGTACCGCTGCGCCCGCTCGGCGACGCGCTCGCGCACGGCCCCGATGTCGAGCGCGGTGCCGGCGCCCAACCGCAGCAGCATCGCCCAGTGCATCGGACGGTCGGGGGTGTCCAGGTGCAGGTAGGTGTGGTCCTGCGGTCCGAGGGTGATCGCGGCTTCGGTCATGGTGCGCCCCCGGATCAGACCGTCGCCATGCGGGAGCGGACGAGCTCTTCGAGATCACCCACGGACCGGCACTCGAGCATCTCCCGCTCGGTGAGCTTCACCCCGAGGCGCTCCTCGATGGCGACGACCCCGATCGCCAGGGCGACCGAGTCGAGACCGAGGTCTTCCACCAGGCGCGAGGTCGGGGTGACGTCGTCGAGGGACAGGTCCAGGTCCTCGGTGAGGATCTCTTTCAGCGTGGCTTCGACATGGTCGGACAAGGTTCCTCCTGAGCTTGCGGATGCGGGCCATCGCGACCCGCTTCATCGCGGAATCGTGGCGAGAGTCACCGCAACCGTAGTAGACGAATCTTGTAGCTGCAAGGTATACCTAACCTAAATCTTCCAAGGTTACCCTTTGCCACTGCAAATGTGGCGCATAACGATCAGAAATAGTGGAGGTCGTCGACCGATGAGCACTCTCGTCCGGACCTGGCTGGCGTCGCCCGCCTCCGAGATCACCGGTTTGCACAGTGGCGACGATCCCTCTGACCTGCGTTTTCGCACCTGGTCCCAGGTCCGCGAAGCGGGTCGGACCGCGGCCGCCGGCCTTGCCGCCGCCGGGATCGGCAAGGGCGACGCGGTGGCGATCCTCGCCGGCGACCCCGGTGACGTCGCCGACCTCGTCCAGGCGATCTGGCTCCGGGGCGCGTCGTTCACCATGCTGCACCAGCCGACGCCGCGCACCGATCTGGAGGTCTGGCTGGCGGAGACGCGCGAGGTGATCGCGATGCTCGGCGCCGCGGCGCTGGTCGTCGGCGACCCCTTCGCCGAGCCCCTCGCGGGCATGGACGTCGGCACGCCGATCCTGACCCGCGCCGGACTGGACGGCCACGACCCGGTGCCACAGGTGGACGTCGAGGCCGACGACGTCGCGATCCTGCAGCTCACCTCCGGCAGTACCGGCACCCCCAAGGCCGTGGCCATCACCTTCGGCAACGTCGAGCAGAACCAGGCCGCGATGCTCTCCTCGGTCGAACCCACCGGCTACGACGTCGCGGTCAGCTGGCTGCCGCTCTACCACGACATGGGGATGATCGGCCTGATGCTCATGCCGATGCTGGAGCAGGCCGTCGCGGTCATCACCACCCCGCTGGCCTTCCTGCGCAAGCCCGAGTCGTGGGCCGGGATGATCACCCGCTTCGGCGGTACCTGCACCGCCGCCCCCAACTTCGCCTACGCCGTCCTCGCCAAGCGGCTGCGCCGCGCGGCCGACGGCGCCTACGACCTGTCGTCGCTGCGCGTCGCGATCAACGGTGCCGAGCCGATCGACGAGAAGTCCCTCGAGGCGTTTCTCGCCGAGGGCGCGCGCTTCGGTCTGCGGCCCGAAGCCCTGATGCCCAGCTACGGCATGGCCGAGACCACCCTGGCGGTCTCCTTCGATTCGCAACACACGCGTCTGGTCGTGGACACCGTCGACGCGGCCGCCGCCGAATCCGACGGCGCGGTGGTCCGCGTCGACGAGTCGGTGCGCACGCATGTGCGCCTGGGTCGCCCGGTCCCCGGGATCGAGGTCGTGATCGTCGACGACGAGAAGCAGCCGCTGCCGGCCGATCGCATCGGCACGATCCTCGTGCGCGGGGGAGCGGTCACCGCGCGCTACCTGACCACCGACGGGTGGCGGGCTGCCGTCGACGCCGACGGCTGGCTCGACACCGGCGACCTGGGCTACCTGACCGAGAGCGGTGAGATCGTCGTCGCCGGGCGCAAGAAGGACGTCATCATCGTCTCCGGCCGCAACCTGTCGCCGACCGTCATCGAACGCGCGGCGTGCAGCGTCGACGGCATCCGGCCGGGCAACGCCGCCGCCGTCTCCTACCGCCGCCTGGACGGCCGCGAGGGCATCGCCGTCGTCGCCGAATCCGATGCCGCCGACGATCCGCAAGCCGCCCAGCGCATCCACGACGAGGTCGCCCGGGCCGTCTTCGACGCGGTGGGCGTGGCGGTCTCGACGGTCACGCTCATCGGCAGGGGTGAGATGCCCAAGACGCCGTCGGGCAAGATCCGCCGCCACTCCGCCGCCGACCTCGTCGTCGCGGGGTGAGGGGCGATGACCGTCGAGACGACTGATTCCGCCGGCCTGGCCGACGGCTTCGTGCCGCACCCGATTGAGGCCGACCGCCGCTATCGCGAGGCGGGGCTGTTCGCCAACCGGATGCTGTGGCGCATCGTCGAGCAGGCCGCGGCGGCCACCCCGGACAGCCCGGCGGTGAGCGACGCGCAGCGATCCCTGACCTACGCCGAGCTGGAGCGCGCGGTCGCCGCGCGCGCCGCCGGACTGGCCGCCGCGGGCCTGCGGCCGGGTGAGCGCGTCGTGCTCCAGCTGACCAACTCCGCCGAGTTCGCGATCACCCTTCTCGGCGTGCTGCGCGCCGGGCTCGTGCCGGTCATGACGCTGCCCGCGCACCGCATCAGCGAGATCGCCCATCTGGCGCGGGGCGCCGGTGCCGTCGCCTACCTCACCGAGGACGACCGTCGCGGCTACGACTACCGGGCCCTCGCCCGTGAACTGTGCGACCGCGTGCCGACCGTCCGGCGCGTCTTCGTCGACGGGGACCCGGGGGAGTTCGCCCCGCTGCCCGACGCCGATCCCGCCGCGGTGGACCTGCCCGACCGCACCGATCCGGATCTGCCCGCGGTCCTACTGGTGTCCGGCGGGACCACCGGCCTGCCGAAGCTCATCGCGCGCACCCACAACGACTACGCGCTCAACGCCCGGCTGTCGGCGGATGTCGCCAGGCTCACCCGCCACGACGTCTACCTCGCCGCCCTGCCCGCGGCACACAACTTCGCGCTCTGCTGTCCGGGCATCCTCGGGATCTGGTCGGTCGGCGGGCACGTCGTGTTCACCGACAACCCGAGCCCTGACAGTGCCTTCGACGTCATCGAGGCCCACCGCGTCACCGTCACCGCGCTGGTGCCGGCGCTCGCCCAGGTGTGGTGTGCGGCGACCGAGTGGGAGCCGGCGGACATCTCGTCGTTGCGGCTGCTGCAGGTCGGGGGTGCCAAGCTGGCGCAACCAGATGCCGAGGCCCTCGACGCGGCGCTCGGCCCGATCACCCAGCAGGTGTTCGGGATGGCCGAGGGGCTGATCTGTTACACCCGGCCCGACGATCCGCGCGAGCTCGTCCACCGGGTGCAGGGCCGCCCCATGTCCGAGTACGACGAGGTGCGCGTCGTCGACGAGGACGGTCGCGACGTGCCCGACGGACAGGACGGCGAACTGCTGGTCCGGGGCCCGTACACGATCCGCGGCTACTACCGCGCCGGCGAGCAGGCCGCCGCCTCGTTCACCCCGGACGGCTTCTACCGTTCCGGCGATCGGGTGCGGCGGCTGCCCGGCGGTGACATCGCCGTCACCGGGCGCATCAAGGACACCATCGTCCGCGCCGGTGAGAACGTCGCCGCCGACGACGTCGAGGAACACCTCATCGCCCACCCGTCCATCCGGCAGGCCGCGGTGATCGGGGTTCCCGACGACGGCCTGGGCGAACGGATCTGCGCGCTCGCCGTCGCCTCCCACGACCACCCGGCCGGCCGCCCGCTCGAGTTGGTGGACGTCCGGACCTTCCTGGCCGAGCGCGGTCTGGCCGCCTTCAAGCTGCCCGACGAGGTGCGGCTGGTGCCCTCGCTGCCGACGACGGCGATCGGGAAGGTCGACAAGAAGGCGCTGCGGGCCGAACTCGCGGCCGCCGAATCCTGAGCACTCCCAACTTCTCCCTGAGCGAGGTATTGCGCATGTCGGTTGTCAGTTCGGAAGCCGGGCTCGATCTGCGGGCCGAGGTCGCCGCCGCCCTCGGCGCGGAGGCCGATTCCCTGACGCCCGACGCCGATCTGGTCATGCACGGCCTCGATTCGCTGCGCATCATGCGGTTGGCCGGCCAGTGGCGCAAGCGCGGCCACGACGTCGACTTCAAGCGTCTTGCCGCCGATCCCACGCTCGATGCCTGGGAGCGGCTCCTGGGTGCCCCCGCTCCCGCCTCCGCCGAGCGTGCCCAGATTTCCGCCGAGCGTGCCCAGGATTCTGCCGAGCGTGCCCAGGATTCTGCCGAGCGTGCCCAGATTTCCGCCGAGCGTGCCCAGGATTCCGCCGAGCGTGCCCAGATTTCCGCCGAGCGTGCCTTCCCACTCGCCCCGATGCAGCACGCCTACTGGGTGGGGCGCTCGGACAGCCACGCGCTCGGCGGCGTCGCCGCCCACCTCTACGTCGAATTCGACGGCGACGCCCCCGCCGATGCCGCCGACCGTTTCCGCGCGGCGGTCGGGGAGCTCGCGCAGCGGCACCCGATGTTGCGCGCCCGGATCCTGCCCGACGGCACCCAGCAGATCGGTGATCCGCACCCGCAGGCGTGCGCGGTGCACGACCTTCGCCCGGCGACCGTCGAGGAGGTCGACGCCGCGCTGGCCGCCCGTCGCGCCGAGGGCACCCACCGGATGCTCCCGGTGGAGGAGGGCGGCATGTTCCGCGCCGAACTGAGCCTGCTGCCCGGCGGCCGCAGCCGGGTCCACCTCGACGTCGACATGCTCGCCGCGGACGCGATGAGCTACCGCGTGCTCGTCGACGACCTCGCCCGCGCCTACCTCGGCGAGCAGCTCCGGCCCCTGCGCGCGACCTACCGCGACCTCAGTGCCGCGCGCGCCGCCCGACCGGCCCGCGAGGCCGACATCGCCTGGTGGCGCAACCGACTGCCCGACCTCCCCGGTGCCCCCGAACTGCCCACCACCGGCCAGAGCACCGGCACCGCACAGACGATCCGGCTGCACCACCGCGTCGACGCCGCCGCGTGGCGGCGACTCGAGACGCACGCGCAGGATCGCGGTGTCACCCCCGCGGCGGCCGTCGCGGCGGCCTTCGCCGAGGCGATCGGCACGCACTCCGCGTCGTCGCGCTTCCTGCTCACCGTCCCGATGTTCGACCGCGACGCCGCCGACCCGGACGGCGCGCACCCCGACCTCGAGCAGGTCGTCGGCGACTTCACCTCGTCGATCCTGGTCGCCGTCGACCTGAGCCGCCCGGCGACCCTCGCCGAGCGCGCCGGACAACTGCGCCGCGAGATGCACGACGCCATGGCTCACGGCAGCTTCGGCGGCCTCGACGTGCTGCGCGAGCTCAGCCGCCACCAGGGCGAACCGGTCGTCTCGCCGGTCGTCTTCACCAGCGCGCTGGGCCTGGGCGAACTGTTCTCCGACACGGTCGCCGACCACCTGGGCACCCCCTCGTGGATCGTCTCCCAGGGCCCGCAGGTCCTGCTCGACGCACAGGTCACCGAGGTCGCCGGCGGCCTGCTGCTCAACTGGGACGTGCGCGTCTCCGAGCTCCCCCGCGAAGTCGCCGAGGCGATGTTCGCCTACTACGTCCGCGTGCTCGACCTGCTCGTCACCGGCGAGTGGGACGCGCCCGCACCCGACCCGGTCGACGAGCAGACGCGCGCCCAGCGCTTCGCCGTCGAATTCCCCCTCCCGGCCAGCGAGGTGTTCGACGGGACGCTGCACGGGCGGTTCCTCGCCCGCGCCGCCGAGCGGGGAACGGCACCGGCGCTCATCACCGACGAGCGCACGTGGACCCACGCCGACCTCGCCGATGAGGTGCGTCGCATCGCGGGGGCGCTCCTGGACGCCGGGGTGGGCCGGGGCGACACCGTCGTCGTCAACCTGCCCAAGGGCGGGTCGCAGATCGTCGCGGCGATCGGCGTCCTCGCCGCCGGCGCGGCCTACGTGCCCATCGCCCCGACGCAGCCGGTTGCGCGTCGCGAGCGGATCCTCGCCGTCGCGCGCCCCGCGGCGATCCTCACCGACCGCTTCGACGACTGGGACGCGCAGGCCCCGGTCCTCGACCTCGCCACGGCGGTTGCCCACGACCCCGCGCAGCCGGTGCCGGTGACCCCCGGCGACCTCGCCTACGTCCTGTTCACCTCCGGGTCGACCGGGCTGCCCAAGGGCGTCGAGCTGCCGCACCGCGCTCCCGTCGCCACCCTCACCGACCTCGTCTCCCGGCTCCGCCTGACCGCCGACGACCGCAGCCTGATGGTGTCCGCGCTCGACTTCGACCTCTCGGTCTTCGACGTCTTCGCACTGCTCGCGGTCGGCGGCGCGGTCGTGGTCCCCGGGGACGGCGCGGCCACGAAGGTCGACGACTGGGTCCGCCAGCTCGACGAGCACCGCGTCACCGTCCTCAACTGCGTGCCGTCGATCCTCGGCATGATCCTCGACCTCGGCCCGCTGCCCACGTCGGTGCGGGAGATCATCATGGGCGGCGACAAGGTCGACGTCGCCCTGGCCGAGCGCGTCGCGCACCACTCGCCGCACTGCCGGGTGGCGGGGCTGGGGGGCACCACCGAGACGGCCATCCACTCCACCTACTGCGCCGCCTCCGACGTCCCGGCCGGGTCCGCGTTCGTGCCCTACGGCTTCCCGCTGGCGGGCGTGCGCTGCCGCGTCGTCGACGACCTGGGCCGCGACCGGCCCGATCACGTCCCCGGTGAACTGTGGATCGGTGGCGCCGGGGTCGCCGCCGGCTATCGCGGCGACCCCGAGCGCACCGCCGACCGGTTCGTCGAGCGGGACCGGACCCGCTGGTATCGCACCGGCGACGTGCTGCGCTATCTCCCCGGCGGCTTCCTGGACTTCCTCGGCCGCGCCGACCACCTGGTCAAGGTACGCGGCCACCGGATCGAGCTCGGCGAGGTCGAGGCCGCGCTGCTGCGCCGCCCGGGCGTGAGCGGTGCCGTCGCGTGGTCGGACGGGCGCGACCTGCGCGCGGCGGTCACGCTCGAGGGCGGGGGCTCCGGCGACGACCTGCGCGCGGCCCTGGCCGTCGACCTGCCCGAGCACATGATCCCGCGCACGGTCGTCGTGCTCGACGAGCTGCCGCTGACCGGCAACGGCAAGTACGACCGCACGACGATTGCCGCGCTGGCCGCACCCGCCGGCGGCGACCCCGCCGCCACCGCGCCGCGAAACCCGGTCGAGGCCGCGCTCGTCGACCTGCTCGGCGAGGTGCTCCCGCACACCGATCGCGCGATCGGCGTGCACGACGACTTCCTCGCCCTCGGCGGCGACTCAGTCCTCGCCACGCGGCTGGTCGCCCAGATCCGAGAGTGGCTCGACGTTCCGGGTGTGCGGGTCGCCGACGTCTTCACCCACCGCACCGCCGCCGGTCTGGCCGAGCGGATCGTCGACCTCGATCCCGGGGTCACCGGTGCTGCCGCCGACTACGCCGCCGTGCTGGCGCTGACCGATGAGCAGGTGGCCGCCGAACTCGCCGAGCGGGCCCAGAATTCCGCCGAGCGTGCCCTCGCCGACCGGCTCTCGCACATCCCGATGGACCCCGACGCGCACACGCCGATCATCCGCGAATGGCTGCACCACCCGAAGTCGAAGTACTGGGAGATGCTGACCGCGTCGACCGACGACGTGGCGGCGATGATCCGCGACGCCGACACCGGCGCACCCCACGGGATGCGGTTGGGACTGCTCGACGGCGAGCCGCGGTTCCTCTTCGAGCTGTACGACCCGACGGTCGGCGAACTCGCAGACCCGGCGACCGGGTACGTCCACGCCGACGGCGACATCGGCATGCACCTGCTGGTGGCCCCCACCGACGAGCCGCTCACCGGGTTCACCGCCGAGGTGATGCTCCACATCATGCGGACCGCGTTCGGTGAGGCGGGCGCACGGCGCGTCGTCGTCGAGCCGGACGTCCGCAACACCCACGTGCAGCGGCTGAACGCGGCCGTCGGGTTCACCGTCGCCGGCGACCATTCCGTCGGCACCAAGACCGCACGCCTGAGCTACTGCACCCGCGAGGACTTCGCGGCCCTCACCGACGACGGGAGGCACCTCGCATGAGCGCCACGACCGACCGCGAGACCTGGACCGACTACCGCCGCCGGCTGGTGCGCAAGATCCTGGCCGAGTTCTGCCACGAGCAGATCGTGCTGCCGCGCCGCCGCGACGACGGCACCTTCGCGGCGCGCTCGGACGACGGGCGCACCGAGTACACCTTCGCCGCGCAGGTCCTCGCCCTCGACTCGTGGTGCATCGACGAGACGAGCATCCGTCGCAGCCTCGAGGGTGCGGGGTGCCCGCTCGACCCGGTCGCGCTGGTCGTCGACTTCGCCGACACGCTCGGCCTGCACGGCGACGACCTGTCGGCCTACCTGGAAGAGCTGATCAACACCCTCGCGCTCGGCGCGGGGAGGTCGGCCGAGCACCGCGTGCCGGTCGCCGAACTGGCCCGACCGGCCGCCGACCCGGTCGCCGCCTTCCAGCGGATCGAGGCCGCCATGACCGAGGGCCACCCGTGCTTCATCGCCAATGCCGGGCGCATCGGCTTCAGCGTCGACGACCTGCCCCGCTACGCACCCGAATTCGGCCCGCGGATGCGGCTGACGTGGCTGGCCGTGTGGGCCGACGACGTGGAGTTCGCCGCCATGTCCGGCGTCGACTACGACAGCCTTCTGGAATCCCAGCTCGGCGCCGCCGAGCGCGTCCGGTTCGACGCGATCCTCGTCGAACAGGGCCTCGACCCCGGTGACTACCGGTACCTGCCGGCGCACCCGTGGCAGTGGACGAACAAGGCCGCACGGCTGTTCGCCTCGGAGGTTGCGGCGCGGCGGATCGTCGAACTCGGGCCGTCGGCGGACGAATTCGCCCCGCAGCAGTCGATCCGGACGCTGTTCGACGTGACCGCCCCCGAACGGCACTACACGAAGGTGTCGCTGTCGATCACCAACATGGGCTTCACCCGCGGGATGTCGGCGGACTACATGAGCACGACCCCGCTCATCAACGACTGGGTGCGCGGTCGGATCGGCGACGACGAGTACCTGCGGTCGATCGGCTTCGAGGTCCTCTACGAGACCGCCGCCATCGGATACCGCAATCCGGCGCTGGAGGCGGCCACCGAGCCCGGCTCGGAGTACCGCAAGATGCTGGCCGCCCTGTGGCGCGAGTCGCCGGTCCCGCTCTTGCGCGACGACGAGGAACTGGCCACGATGGCCGCGCTGTTGCACGTCGACCACGCCGGCGACCCGCTGATCGGCGCGCTCATCGACCGCTCCGGACTGTCGCCGCGCGGCTGGCTGCGCCGCTACCTCGACGCCTACCTGCACCCGATCGCCTACCTGCTCATCGCCCACGAGCTGAAGTTCTCGCCGCACGGGGAGAACCTCATCCTCGTGCTGTCGGGCGGCGTGCCGACGCGGGTCGTCCTCAAGGACATCGGCGAGGAGGTCTTCATCCTCGGCGAGTGCGACGACCTGCCGCCCGAGTGCGCCCGCGCGAGGTCGCGGGAGGCCGACGAGACGCGCAACCTCGGCATCCTCTCCGACGTCTTCGACGACTTCTTCCGCCCGCTTGCGGCGCTGCTGCACGGTCACGGGCTGGTCGACGACCGCGACTTCTGGTGGGAGGTCGCCGCGAGCGTCAACGCCCTGCAGGCACAGCACCCCGGGCTCGCGGACCGCTTCGCCCGGTGGAACCTGTTCGCCCCGACCTTCGGCGCCATCCACCTCAACCGGCTGCAGCTGCGCAACCGCCAGCGGATGGCCGACCACGAGATCCCCTACGCGTCGATGGTCGCCGACGGCCACGAGCTGGCCAACCCCATCGCGGGTGAGCCGGCGTCGGCCACCCGCGACGAACTGACGACGACGGCAGGTGTGCGATGACCGCGACGTATGAGCACGAGACGATCCGCGACGAGTGGGGCATCCCGCACGTGTGGGGGCAGACGCCGGCCGATGCGCTCTACGGGCAGGGGCGGGCGTGCGCGCAGGACCGGGCGTGGCAGATCGAGTTCCTGCGGCTGCGGGCCGAAGGTCGTACGGCCGAGGCGTTCGGCCGCGGCGCCGTCGAGTGGGACCGCTTCGCGCGGCGGTCGGGGATGGACCGCTCCGCGCGGGCCGTCTACGACCGCTCGTCGCCGCGCACCCGGGAACTGCTCGACGCCTATACGGCCGGCGTCAACAGTGCGCTGGACACCACCGCCCCCGAGCTCGACGAACTCGACCACCGGCCGGCCCCCTGGCAGCCGTGGACGCCGATCGCCGTCTTCCTGATGCACCACATCCTCTTCGGCCGCTTCACCACGAAGCTGTGGCGGGTCCAGCTGGCGCGCGCCTTCAATCGCGACGGCCTGACGATGTTCGACTTCGAGGGCGGGCTGTCCGCCGATGCCCCCGACCTCCCCGACGAGGAGTTCATCGACGCGCTGCTCGCCGACTTCGCCGAGCGTGCCCAGAATCCCGCCGAGCGTGCCCAGAATCCCGCCGAGCGCGCCCACCCGGGCGACGCGCTCTCCGGCAGCAACGCGTGGGGGGTGACCGCCGCCCACACCGCGACCGGCGGTGCGCTGATCGCCGGCGACCCTCACCGGTTCCTCGAACTGCCCGGCATCTACCTGCAGTGCCAGCTCGGCTGCCCCGAGTTCGACGTGGTCGGCTTCGCCTTCGCCGGTGTGCCCGCATTGCCCCACTTCGCCCACGCCCGCCACGTCGCGTGGGCCATCACCAACGCCATGGGCGACTACCAGGACCTCTACCGGGAGAAGCTCGGCCGCGACGGCGCCGCGGTCACCGCGCTCACCCCCGACGGCGTGCAGGCGGCCCAGTCGTGGACCGAGACGATTGTGGTCCGCGACGGCCAGGACGTCGACGTCGAGATCGTCGTGACCGACAACGGCCCGGTCATCCTCGGGGGGCCGGATGACGCCTATGCCGTGAGCCTGCGCAGTCCGATGCTCGCCGACGCCGAGGGCTTCGGCTTCGACGCGGTCCTCGACCTGTTGTTCGCCGACTCGATCGCCGACGTCGAGGAGGCGCTCGAGACCTGGTCGGAGCCGGTCAACCGGATCGTCATCGCCGACGATCGGGGTCACGTCCACCGGCAGGTCGTCGGCGCGATGCCGCGTCGTGCGTCGGAGAACTACTGGCTGCCGGTGCCCGGTTGGGACGAGCGGTACCGCTGGGGCGGGTACCACGCCGCGTCGATCGCCGACGAGGGCTTCGACGGGGCGGTGGCCGACTACGCGGTCATCGCCAACCAGCGCATTACCGACTGCCCGCGGCTGCAGCCGGTCACCACCGAGGCCGTCGGTCCCACCCGCGCGCGGCGGATCACCGCCCTGCTGGACTCCCGCGACGACGTGTCCGTCGACGATTGCACGGCCATCCACCGCGACGTCGAGCTCGACGACGCGGCACTGGTGCTGCAGCTACTCGAACCGCTCGACGGATTGGGCGAGGATGCGCGGCGCCTGCGCGAGCGCCTCGTCGCGTGGGATCGCACGATGGCCGCCGACAGCGTCGACGCCTACCTGTTCGCCGCACTGCGCACCCGACTCGTGGCCAAGCTCGCCGGGCACGAGGCGGTCGCGAAACTGTCCGCGCCGCACGGCTTCTCGCCGATCCTCGACCCGTGGTTCGTGCCGCTGCCGCGGATCGCGGCGGCACTCGGCACGGTCCTGGATCGGCTGCGAACACTCGGCGTCGACATCCCCGCCCTCGTCGCGGCGAGTCTCGACGAGGTCGCGCAAGCGACCCAGGGGGGCGCCGCCGCACCGACCTGGGGCGAGCACCACCGCTTCGCGCCGATCCACGGCTTCGACCTCATGGGCGCCTCGCCCGCACACCCCGAACTGTCGGCGCGGGTCCGTCCGGACCGTGCCCCGCTCGGCGGCGACGCGGAGTGCGTCTTCGCCAACGCCGGCGCGGTGGGTGCCGACGACCAATGCCGCACCGGATCGGCGGCCCGCTACGTGTGGGACCTCGCCGACCGCGACAACGGTCGCTGGATCGTCCCGATGGGCGTCGACGGGGATCCCGCCGCACCGCACTTCCAAGACCAACTGCCGCTGTGGGCGGTCGGCGACACCATCCCGATCGTCAGCGATTGGACCGTCCTGCGCGAGCGTGCTGCGACGCCCAGCGCCGCCGGAGCCGGAGGAGACCGATGACCGAGACACTCGCCGATCCCCGCGCCGCGCGGCTGGAGCTCCTGCGCCGCCGTCGCGCCGCCCACTCGGCGAAATCGACCGCCCACTCGGCGGAAACGACCGCCCACTCGGCGGAAACGACCGCCCACTCGGCGGGTGCGACGGCGGGACTGGGTACCGCCGAGCGCCGCATGTGGCGGATTCACCGCCTCGACCAGGACTCGGTGTCGCACAACATCACGCTGCTGCTCGACGTCACGGGCACGACCGCCGAGCGGCTGGTCGCCGGCATCGAGACGACGGTCGCGGGCGCGGAGGTGCTCGGCTCGGTGATCGTCGACGACGACGGCTCACCGCGTCGCGAACCCCGGCCGCCGGTGGGGCGCTGGGTCGAGCCCGGTGGCCTGTGGGCGCTGGGCGGCGGCCCCATCGGCGAGGGGATCAGCCCGGCCGATGCGGCCACGGCGCTGGCCCGCACGCCCTTCGACCTGACCCGCGAGGCACCGGTGCGCGCCCGCGTCTACCGCGACGGCACGAGCACCACCGCCGTCCTGAGCTTTCACCACCTCGCCGTCGACGACACGTCGTGGCCGGTGCTGCTGGGGGCCGTGCTGGCGGGGGAGTGGGTGCGATCCACCGACGCGCCGGCACCCGACCACCTGGACGGGGCCCGCCTCGCCGCGGCCGTCGACCACGCACGCTCGACTTGGGCCGCTCCCGATGTCCGCTTTCCGCTGTCCGGGCAGTTGCCCGCGACGACCCCCGAGCAGAGCTGGCTCAACCCGATCGATGAGGGCCCGGGCCAGCAGCAGCGCCACGACCTGGACGTCGACGACCTGAACGCGTTCACCGCCTACGCCCCGAGCGTCGGCGGAACCGGCAACGCCGCGCTCCTGGCGCTGACCGCCGTGGCCGTCACCGCGCTGACCGGCGCGACCGACCACGTGCTGCTCGTCCCCGCCGACAACCGCCGTCCGGGCCACGCACCCGACCGCGTCGGCTACTGCGGCAACATCGTCCCGATCCGCTTCACCTTCGACACCGGGGCCACCGTCGCCGACGCCATGCGGTCGGCGATCACCGCGATCTACACGGCCATGGAATACGTCGACGTCGACTTCGGCCCGATCCTCACCGCCCTGCGCGGCAGCGGCGGGCGCTTCCCCGTCGTCGAGATCATGGCGTCGGTCCGCAACGCGCCGATGCGCGGCGTCGACGTCCCCGCCGGGATGCGGGTCGACTACCGCTCCGTGTCCACCGGCATCGCGCCCTACCCGTTGACGCTCGCCGTCGAGCTCGCCGCCGACGGCGGGGCGCATCTGGAGGTCGACCACCAGCTCGGCACCGGAGAGGTCATCGTCGACCGCGCCGCGCCGGTCGTCGCCACCCTGTTGCACCGCATCCCGACCGCCGCCGACCAGCCGCTCTCGGTGCTGCTGGCGAGCGCGACGGCCACCCCCGACAACCCCGATGAGGCAGCGTGACCGAACAATCGCACACCCCCGCCACCAGGTTCTCGCGCCCCGGCCACGGCTGGACGCAGGTGGGCCGACAGCTGCTCGGTGCCGCCGCCACCGTCGCCGACCGCCCGCCGCGCCCACCGCTGCCGTTCGGTGCGCCCGACGAGGTGCTCGCTCGGGTGACCGACGAACTCGGTTCCCTCGACCTGCCGCGCACCGGCATCGGCGAGCAGGCCGCATTGGACCGGATGGCGCACATCGTCCACGAGTACGGGCTCAACCTGACCCACGAGCTGTGCGCCGCGCACCTGCAGCCGCCGCCGCTGTCGGTCGCGGTCGCGGCCGACGCCCTCGCCAGCGCGACCAACGCCTCACTCGACACCTACGACTCGGGTCCGGCGACCCTCGCCATCGAGGCGTGGGCCGTCCAGGCGCTCGCCGGACTGGCCGGACTCCCGTCGAGCGCCGGCGGCGTGTTCGGGCCGGGCGGGTCGTACTCGAACCTGCTGGCCATGTTGATCGCCCGCGACCAGGCCGGTGCCGCGCGCGGTATCGACATCCGTCACGACGGTGTGTCCGCACTCGGCCGACCGGTCGTCCTGTGCAGCCGGGTCGCGCACTTCTCCCTGCAGCGCGCCTGCGCCGCGCTGGGGCTGGGCGAATCGGCCGTGGTCACCGTCGACTGCGACGAGCAGCACCGGATGGACCCCGACGCGCTCGAGGCGACCCTCGAGGACCTCGCGTCGTCCAATCGCACACCGTTCGCTGTCGTGGCCACCGCCGGCACGACCGACTTCGGCACCGTCGACCCGCTCCCGCGGATCGCGGAGATCGCCGACCGCCACGGGCTGTGGCTGCACGTCGACGCCGCCTACGGATTCGGCGCGCTGTTCTCCGACCGGTTCGCCGGACTGCTCGAGGGTATCGGCGTCGCCGACTCCATCACCCTCGACCTGCACAAGGTGGGGTGGCAGCCGGCCGCCGCCAGCCTGCTGCTGCTCGCCGACACCGACAGCTTCTCGTCGCTGGACCGTTCGGTGGCCTACCTCAACCCCGAGGACGACCTGGCGGCCGGATTCGGCGGTCAACTCGGCCTGACGCTGCAGACCACGCGTCGTCCCGACGTGCTGAAGGTCGCGACGACGCTGCTGGCCTACGGCCGCGACGGACTCGGCGAGATGCTCGACGCCTGCCACGACCTCGCTCGGCACGCGCAGCGCCGCGTGCAGGCCCAGCCGCAGCTCGAGCTCGTCTCCCCGGCCACGCTGACCACCGTGGTCTTCCGCTACCGCTGCGACGACCTCGACATCGACCAGGTCAACGCCGAGCTGCGTCGTCGCCTGATCAGTTCGGGCACCGCGCTGATCGGCCGCACGCAGGTGCGGATCGAACCCGACGCGCCGCCGCGCACCTGTCTGAAACTCACCCTGCTCAACCCGGAGACCTCGCCGGCCGACATCGACCGGCTGTACGACGAGATCCTGCGGGTCGCCCTGGAAGTGGAGTCCGAAGGTCTGGCTCCCGCCGCACTGAACGTAGGAGCCGCACATGACTGACCCGACGACCCAACGGCAGGTCGATGTCCTGGCCATCGGCTGCGGACCGTTCAACCTCGGCCTGGCCGCCCTCGCCTCCACCGTCGACGACGCCGACGTCCTCGTCGTCGACTCCGCCGACCGCTTCGCCTGGCACCCCGGGCTGATGTTCGAGGACGCCAAGCTGCAGGTCAGCTTCCTGTCGGATCTGGTGTCCCTGGTGGACCCGACCCATCCGCTGTCGTTCCTGGCCCACCTCGCCGACGTCGACCGGCTCTACCCCTTCCTCGTGCGCGAAGACTTCTTCCCAACGCGCCGCGAATACGAGGCCTACCTGCTGTGGGTCATCGACCGGGTGCCCGGTCTGCGGTGGGGCACGACCGTCGAATCCGTTCGCTGGGACGCCGACGCCGAGCACTTCGAGGTCGAGACGAGCGGAGCGGACGGACCGTCGACGATCGTCGCGCGGCACGTCGTCGTCGGCATCGGCACCGAACCGTTCATCCCCGACGCCGTGTCGGCGGACTCCCCGGCCCTGCTGCACAGCGCCGACTACCTGTTCCGCCGCGACGAGGCACTCGCCGCCGAATCGGTGACCGTGGTCGGCTCGGGGCAGTCCGGTGCCGAGATCGTCGCCGACCTCCTCGAGGCGAACCTCGCCTCCGCTGACTCCGCCCGACCGGGCCCGGCGGTCCGCTGGTGGACCCGGACCCCGTGGTTCGCCCCGCTCGACTTCACCAAGCTCTCCCTGGAGATGACCACCCCGGCGTACATGGACTACTTCCACGGGCTGCCCGAGCAGACCCGCGACGAGGTGCGCCGCGGCCACTGGCAGTTCCACAAGGGGATCTCCAGCGAGACCCTCGCCCGGGTGCACGACCTGCTGTACCGGCGCGAACTGCACGACAAGCTGCCCGCCGTGCAACTGCGCAACGGGGTGGCGATCGAGGGCGTCGAACCGATCGCCGACGGGGGCCTGCGCGTCCGCGGCCGCCACGTCGACACCGGCAACCTGCTGTCGCACAACACCGACCTGGTGATCGCGGCGACGGGCTACGCCGAGCGCAAACCGGAATTCCTCGCCCCGCTCGAGGGCCTGCTGCGACGCGATTCGCGCGGGCGCCTGGTCGTGGAGTCCAACCACTCCGTCGGTGCCGACGGTCCGCTGGCCGACCGGCTGTTCGTCGCCAACGCCGAACACCACGCGGTCGGCGTCTCGGCGCCCAACCTCGACATCGGCGCGGTGCGCAACGCCAAGATCCTCAACACCGTCCTGGGTCGCGAGGAGTACCGCCTGCAACGGCAGACCGCGTTCACCAGCTTCGGCGTCGGCGACGACCTGGTCGTCGAATGACCGTCCCGACCACCCGACCCTCACCCACTGATTTGGAAGGACCGCGCCCCATGACCGCGACAGCGACACTGGTCCGTGAGCCGGAGATCTGCGCCACCTGGGCGCGCGCCGGCCTGGCCGAGAACCACCTCGTCTACGAGAGCCCGGGCGAATGGGTCTTCGCCGGCGGCACCCGTTGCGAAATCGTGCTGACCGCCCGCGAGGTGCGCACGACCGTCCGCGCCGCCGACGGCTCGACGCACACGCGGACCGCACCGTACTCGGGCCGGCCCGCGCAGGCCCTCGAGGACGCGCTCGCCGGGCTCGACCTCGACGACTGGCGCGCCTACGGCTGGGTCGGGTTCGACTTCTGCGCCCCCTTCCTCGGCGCCGACGGCCACCTCGCCGGCGACGAGGTCCTCGCGCACGTCTTCGTGCCCGAGTTCGAGGCCTTCCTCACCCCCGGCGGCGACATCCGGTTCGCCGGCGCCGACGAGCGGTTGCGCGAGCGCATGCTCGAGCTGGCCGGTGAGCCGATCGCCGTCGACGACGATCGGCGCCGACCGTTGACGGTGACCGACGACCCGACCGACTACCGCGGACGCGTGGCCACCGCGATCGGCGAGATCGCAGCGGGGCGCTACGAGAAGGTCATCATGTCGCGGGAGGTGACCGTCCCCTTCGACGTCGACATCCCGGCGACATATCTGACCGGTCGCCTCGCGAACACCCCGGCGCGCTCCTTCCTGCTGCGGCTCGGCGACCTCGAGGCCGCCGGCTTCTCCCCCGAACTCGTCGGCTCCGTCGACGCCGAGGGCCTGGTCACCACCGAGCCGCTCGCCGGCACCCGCGCCTTCGGTGTCTCGCCGGAGGCCGACGCCGCGGCCCGCGAAGAGTTGGAGAACGACGCGAAGGAGATCGTCGAGCACGCGATCTCGGTGCGGACCTCCTATGCCGAGGTCGACACGGTGGCGGTGCCCGGCACGACCGCGGTCAGCGAGTTCATGGCGGTCCGCCCGCGCGGCAGCGTGCAGCACCTGGCGTCGACGGTCGTCGGGCGGCTCGCCCACCCGTACTCGGCGTGGGACGCGCTGGAGGTCCTGTTCCCCTCGGTCACCGCGTCGGGCATCCCCAAGGCGCCGGCCGTCGATGCGATCTACCGACTGGAGGCGACGCCGCGGCGCGTGTACTCCGGCGCCGTCGTCAAGGCCTCCTCGGCCGGCGACCTGGAGGCCTCGTTGGTCTTGCGATCGGTGTACCGCGACGGCGAGCGCAGCTGGCTGCGGGCCGGTGCCGGCGTCGTCGGGCAGAGCAATCCCGAGCGGGAGTTCACCGAGACGTGCGAGAAGCTGGGCAGCGTCGCGCCGCACCTCGTCGCCGACGAGTCGGAGCAGCGGGCATGAGCGCCGGGCTGCGCGAGATCCGCGGTTTCACCGAGCCGTTGCCGATCGACGAGTACCGCAAGCTGCTGGACGAGGTCTTCGACGACGAGGTCGCGCAGATGGTCATCGAGGCCGAGCGGACCGAGCGGTTCCCACGGCCGCTGATCGGCAAGCTCGGCGCGGCCGGGGTGTTCGGAGCCAAGTGGGCCGGGGTCACCAGGCCGGACGTGGCCAAACTGTTCGAGTTGGGCTACCGCCTCGGGCGCACCGCGTCGACCGGCGTCGGCGTGGGCGTGAGCCTGCACGACTCGGGGATCGCCACCCTGCGCCGCTTCGGCAAGACCGACTACCTCAAAGACGTCGCCGCGCGCGCCATCGACGGCCGCGAGGTGCTGTGCATCGGGGCGTCGGAGGAGTCCGGCGGCTCGGACCTGCAGATCGTCGGGACGGTGGTCACCTCCGAGAAGGTCGGCGGCACCGCCGGCTTCCGGGTGCAGGGCCGCAAGAAGTTCTGCTCACTCTCGCCGATCGCCGGTCACATGATCGCCGTCGCCCGCAACATCGACGACGGCAGCACCCGCGGCAACAACGTGGTGATCGCAGTGCCGATGGACAACCCGGGCGTCGTCGTCGGCGACCGCTATCGCAAGCTGTCGGCCGGCCCGCTCGACACCGCGCCCGTCGACATCGACACGTGGGTGCCCGCCGAGGCGCTCGTCGCCCGCCCGGGCACCGGTCTGGCGGTGATCAGCTGGGGGCTCGCCCACGAGCGGCTGTCGGTGGCCGCCCAGGTGGCGTCGGCCTGCGACTACATCCTGGGCATCACGCTGGCCCGGATGATGGACCGCGAGCAATTCGGCAAGCGGCTCTACGACCACCAGGCCCTTCGGCTGCGGGTCGCCGACCTGCAGGCCCGCGTGGACACCCTGCGCTTCGCCCTCGACGGCATCGCCGCGGCCGGTCCGATGAACCTGCGCACCGCCGCGGCCATCAAGGTCACCTCGGTGCGGCTGGCCGAGGAGGTGGCCGGGGAGTGCCTGCACATCTTCGGCGGATCGGGCTTCCTCACCGACGAGACGCCGCTGGGCCGCTGGTGGAAGGACGTGAAGCTCGGTCGCGTGGGCGGCGGCACCGACGAGGTGCTGTGGGAGCTGGTCGCCGCAGCGATGAAGCCCGACGTCGAGGCCTACGAGAACCTCTCGGCGCACATCGTCTAGTCGAGCAACTCCACGATCGTCGCATTGGCCATGCCGCCGGCCTCGCACATGGTCTGCAGGCCGTAGCGGATGCCGTTGTCGCGCATGTGGTGGACCAGGCGCGTCATCAGCACCGCACCGGAGCCGCCGAGCGGGTGGCCCACGGAGATCGCGCCGCCGAGCGGGTTGAGCACGTCGTCGGGGGCGCCGATTTCGGCCTGCCACGCCATCGGCACCGGCGCGAAGGCCTCGTTCACCTCGAAGGCACCGATGTCGCCGACCGTCAGCCCGGAGCGGTCGAGCGCCTTGCGGGTCGCGGGGATCGGGCCGGTCAGCATGATGACCGGGTCGTCGGCGGCCAGGACCGCGGTGTGGATGCGGGCCATCGGCGTCCAACCGTTCGCCGCGGCGATGTCGCTCGAGGTGATGAGCAGCCCGCCGGCGCCGTCGGAGATCTGCGACGAGTTGCCGGCGGTGATCACCCCGTCCTCCTCGAAGGCGGGTTTGAGGCCGGCGAGCTTGTCGGCGGTCGTGCCGCGACGCAACCCCTCGTCGACGTCGAGCTCGGTCAGCTTCACCAGCTGGGCGTCGAAGGCGCCGGCGTCGATGGCCGCGGCCGTCCGCTCGTGCGAACGGGCCGAGTACTCGTCGACGGCCTGCCGCGACAGCCCCCACTTGCGGGCGACCATCTCCGCGCCGATGCCCTGGTTGAAGCCGGTGATCCCGTAGCGGTCGAGCACCGAGGGCGGGTACGGCTGGCCGTCGCCGCGCGCCGAGCCCATCGGCACCCGCGACATTGACTCGACGCCGCCGGCGATCGCGACGTCGTAGTGGCCCGCGATCACCCCGGCCGCGGCGAAGTGGATGGCCTGCTGCGCCGAGCCGCACCGGCGGTCGACGACGGTGGCCGGCACCGACTCGGGCCAGCCGGCGGCGAGCACCCCGACACGGCCGACGCTGCCCGACTGGTCGCCGACCTGGCTGACACAGCCCCACACGACGTCGTCGATGCCGGCCGGGTCGAAGCCGTTGCGGTCGGCCAGCGACGTCAACACCGCCGCCGTCAGGTCGCCCGGATGGATACCCGACAGTGAACCGTTCCGCTTGCCGATCGGGGTTCGCACCGCGTCGACGATGACCGCATCTCTCATGCGGGTCATTCTGACAGTCCGGACTCAGCCCTGCGGGTTCTTGAAGTAGACGAGCTGGGTGGTCGTGGCCAGCAGGGTGTCGGTGCCCCAGATCTGGCCGTGCTGGTCGAAGTGCCCGTTGCCGAAGCGGGCGCCGCGCGCCGTGGCCAGTACATGCCGGCTGCCCTGCGCGGCGAGGTCGTCGGGCGTGGCGTGGAAGTAGGTCGTCAGGCTGATCGTGCCGGCCGGCATGAAGGTTCCGTGGCGCAGGAAGACCCGGGGGAAGAAGGCGTCGGTCATCGACGCGAGTGCCGGATAGTCCAGCGGGCGCTGCGGCAGGTCGCGCAGCCACAGCGTCGACGTCGAGTCGTCGCTCTTGTCGTCGATGCCGCCGACGACGAAGCGCTTGTCGTAGTTGCGGGCCCACGCGACGAAGTCCGGGAAGTCTTGGGCGGCCACGTCGGCCGGCTCCGGCGCCGGCGGACGGGTGGCCTCGGTGTCGGCCCACGTGTCGCGGTGGATCCCGAAGACGGCACTGCCGGTGGAGACGGTGTGGCCGTCCTGCTCGATGGTGAAGGTCCAGTGCTGATTGGTCCGGTTGGTGCGCACGATCCGCGTGTGCAGATCCCAGGTGCCGGTGGCGACGGGCGCGGCATAGTTGATCGTCAGCGCGAGCGGCTGGCCGAGGACGTCGGGATGCTGTTGCAGCGCGTGCACGACCGTGGCGGCGGTGATGCCCCCGAACGGTCCGACCATGTTGTCGTAGGCCGGGTGGGTGGTGGCGCTGAAGACACCGTCGGGCCGGGCGGTCACGGTGATCGCTTCGTCGAAGACGTGGGTCATGGTTCGACGATAGCCGCGGCGTCAGTCGCCGATGAGCCCCTCCACGTAGAACCAGCGGCCCTGCTCGCGGACGAAGGTCGAGCGCTCGTGCAGGATGCCGAGTTCGCCGTCGCGGGTGAGGTAGGTGGCGCGGAACTCGACGATGCCGGTGTCGTCCGCGGGCCCACCCGCCTCGGTGTCGACGATCTGCAGCCCGCGCCAGGTGGGGTTGTCGGTGAGGTCGACCGATTCGGGGCGCGTGGACGGGTGCCAGGTGTCGAGGAGCCACTGCTCGTCGCCGTCACGGAAGGCCGCGAACCGTGAGCGCATCAGTTCCTCTGCCGTCGCGGGGTGCACGCGGTCACGATATCTCCGCTTGTGCCGAGGCTTGTGACCACATAGCGACACCAGACCTCGGCACTCTCGCCTGTGTGGAGTCGCTCAAGGGGTCAGCCCAGGTCCCTTGATCAGCGGGAGGTCGAGGGTGGTGCGGATGCCGGTGGGGCCGTCGACGACGGCGGGGATCGCGTTCACGATGCGCCCGGCACCGGCGACGATGGCGGCATGGTTGTGGTCGCCCTTGGTGCTGGACGGGATGATCTCCACCTCGTAGGACGGTTCCCCGGTGATCTCCACCCGGTAGCAGCCGCCACCCTTGGACGGGCGCTTCCAGTCCGGCCGCAGGTCGTCGCGCAGGCGGGTGATGTGTTCGATGACGATTGCGGGCTTGCCGTCGACCATGCCGCTGATCTCGAAGCGCACGGCGGCGCGGGTGCCCTTCTCGATGGTGCCGGCGGCGATATCGAAGGTCTCCGGTGCGGGTTCGCTCTCGTGGTGCTCTTTGACCTCGTCGATCGTGACGCCGAAGCCGTCGGCGAGGATCTGCAGCGTCGTGCCCCACGCCATGCCGAGGATGCCGGGCAGGAACAGCATCGGCGACTCGTCGAGCGGCTTCCCGAAGCCCATGACGTCGAACATGACGGTGCTGCCGTCGTAGGTGGCGTAGTCGGCCAACTCGAGGCAGCGGACCTGGGTGACGCGTTGACAGGTGCCGGCGAAGGCGAACGGGATGAGGTCGTTGGCGAACCCAGGGTCGACACCGCTGATGAACAGGGAGACGTCGTTGTCCGCGCAGGCCGCGTCGATCTTGGTGATGGTCTTCTCCGGCATGACGTTCCACGGGTATTGCAGGCCGCCGGGCGCCGAGCCGACGACGTTGATGCCCGCCGACAGCAGGGCCAGGACGTCGTTGAAGGACTCGATCGGTCGGGTGTCGCCCATGGCGCAGTAGACCGCGCAGTCGGGTTTGGTGGCGATCAGCGCGTCGAGCGAGT
Organism: Gordonia sp. (in: high G+C Gram-positive bacteria); assembly: GCF_047606305.1. GTDB lineage: Bacteria > Actinomycetota > Actinomycetes > Mycobacteriales > Mycobacteriaceae > Gordonia. The sequence goes on from NZ_JASGER010000047.1 coordinate 58,084, forward strand.
CGACGGCGGTGATGCCGGTCGTCGTGTCGAGACCGGCGAGTTCACCGGCGTCCTTGCCGACCTTCTCCGGGGTCGACACGCTCAGTCCGACGAGTTCGAAGCGCGGGTCCTCGATGAGCTGGGTGAGTGCCAGGCGACCGACGTTCCCGGTCCCGACGTGTGCGACACGGATGGCCATGACGTTTTGCCTCCTCGGCGACGAATGGGCAGGTCCAGACGTTTCCGCAGGTAGATGTACATGCGTCTGGACTACTGTCCAATTCAGTAGACCACAGATTGGTAGAACGTGTTCTCATTTTGGGGTTTGCGGGGTACCGTGCTGCCCATGGGACGCGTAGATGACAAAGTCGCACTGATCACCGGAGGCGCTCGCGGGATGGGCGCCGAGCACGCACGGGCGCTCGTCGCCGAGGGTGGGAAGGTCGTCATCGGCGACATCCTCGACGACGAGGGGCAGGCTCTCGCGAAAGAGATCGGGCCGTCGGCCCGGTACGTCCACCTCGACGTCACGAGCGAGGACGACTGGGATGCGGCGATCAAGACCGCCGTCGACGAGTTCGGCAAGCTCAACGTCCTGGTGAACAATGCCGGCATTGTGAACGGCGCACCGATCGAGAAGTTCAAGATCGACAAATGGCGCCAGATCATCGACGTCAACCTGACCGGAACCTTCATCGGCATGGTCAAGTCGGTGGATCCGATGAAGGAGGCCGGCGGCGGCTCGATCATCAACGTCTCGTCGGTGGAGGGGTTGCAGGGCAGCCCGTGGGCACACGGCTACGTCGCGTCGAAGTGGGGAGTGCGCGGCATCGCCAAGTCGGCCGCGCTCGAGCTCGCGCCGCACAACATCCGGGTCAACTCGATCCATCCGGGGCTCATCCGCACACCGATGACCGAGAACATCCCCGACGGCATGATCAAGATCCCGATGGGCCGTGCCGCCGAACCGGCCGAGGTCGCGACCTTCATCGTGTTCCTGGCCAGCGACGAGTCGTCGTATGCGACCGGCACCGAGTTCGTCATGGACGGCGGACTCACCGCGGGTGAGGCTCCTTAGCACTCGGAAATCGGTCCGCGCGCAACGCGTCTTCGTTATTCTGAACCACCAAACGTAGCTGTCGAAGGGTGGTCAAAATGAAGACTCGGACTGTGGCAGGCGGCCTGGCCGCGGTGGCGGCGACCGTCGCGCTGGCGGCTCCCGGCGATGCGAATGCGGCGTTCGTGAAGGACACCGGCCCGCGGGTGTTCGTCGGCTTCACCCACGAAGAGACCAAGCAGATCGCGAACAGCGGGGTCGACTCGATCTTCGCCAATCCGGCGGTCCGCCCGTATTACAACGTGTCGGTAGACCGCGACTCCCGGTTCCAGCGGTTCTACGTCCCCGGCAAGGGCCACATGATCCGGGCGAACGTGCACATGCTGCTGCGTGAGGCAGCCAGCCACCCGAATGGGCGGTCGTGGATCTCGTTCAACCGGCGGTCGCCGCGGCTCATCACCATCTGGACGCGCTGGTAGGCAACGTCGTTCCCCGTCTCGGGGCGATGGCTTCCCGAGTTAGGGCTTGGGCTTGACCAGCTTGTCGGAGACTTCCATCGCCATCGACATGATGTCGCCCTCGGAGTAGTTCCGGCCGGGATGCTCAGACTGCAGGTGCGCCTGAACGTCGTCGACGAACTCGTCGTTGAGGGACGTGATGTTCTCTCCACAAGGGCAGATGAGTTGGTAGGCCATGGTGACTCCTTCGTGCTCTGACTAGACACTACCGGGGATCGTGTTCACCCAGCGAGATCGGCGAACTACTCGCAGCTTGCCGTCGATCCTGACGTCGCGGTTCGCGAAAGACGATCGCCGTGCCCCGCTCCGGACTAGCGTCACGACCGACACCAAAGGAGGGCGACCATGCGTCGAGAATCCAGCCGCACGATCGGCGCGGTTGCAGCGATCGCCGCCGCCGGCCTGCTCGCGGTAACGCCGACGACGGCATCGGCCGAACCCGACGTCCCGCCGCCGGGGGCGAACAACTGGTCGTGCAGGAGCGCGTCCCACCCGACGCCGGTGGTCCTCGTCCACGGGACGGGCGCCAATCAGAACCAGAACTGGCATGTCCTGGCCCCGGCGCTCACGCGCGCGGGTTACTGCGTCTACACCGTCACGATGGGCGTGCTCCCCGGCCTGCCCGGCTACGGCGGTCTCGACCGCCTGACGACCTCCACCAGACAACTGGCTCGATTCGTCAACACGGTCATCAAGCGCACCGGATCGGATGAGCTCGACTTCGTCGGCCACTCCCAGGGCGCGACCCTCCAGCTGTCCTACCTCCGCGACTACGGCGGCGCCAAGCACGCGCGCCGCGTCATCGACCTCGCCGGGGTGGTGTCGGGGATCCCGAGCGCCGGCGGTTTCACCGCGCTGCTCCGACAGGTGCCGCCCTCGCTGCTGGCGGGCTGCCCGTCGTGCAGCGGTCTCACCGACCCGTCGACCTACCACTTCAGGAACTACCCCGACATCGAGTACACGAACATAGCGACCAGCACCGACGAGGTCGTCAGTCCGACGGCGGTCTCCCTGATGAAACCGGCGCCCAACGTGCGCAACGTCCTGGTCCAGTCCTACTGCCCGCACATGCGCGTGGGGCACGATGCGATGTCGAAGAGTCCGACCGTGCGCCGCATCATCATGAACGCCCTCGACCCCGCGCACCGGCGACCGGTCGTGTGCGGCCCGGACATGCCGGCCTGATGCGAACACCGCCGGAATCTGGGAACCACCTGGGAGGTCGGTTCGGGCCTGCTTAGGCTCCTTTACCTCGGCTTCTGCGGGTGCGAACCTTGGGTTACACCGAGAACCCGAGGAGGACGGCATGAGCATTCGGCACACGGGCAGGCACAGCATCGTGACCTCGCCGGACTACCGCGCTCATCGTCGCGTGACGATGATCCTGTCGGCCATCGTCGTCAGCCTCTTCCTGATCGTCGCGCTCGTCGCAGACCTGGTCTACCTCAACGAGACCGGCACCAGCCTCATCCCCGGACTCGGCCTGTAATCAAGCATCGACGTCCCCGGCCCCCACATAGGGCCGGGGACGCCGTGCTTCGTGGGGATGGCGACTCCCCGACGAATCGCGCTTCCCGCACGTTCGCGTCGACAACTGGCGCCGACCCTGCGAACGTACGGCTGTCTGCCCAGGAAACCGCGAGTAGTCCACTACTTGTTTCCGACCGGTGGTCCACACCGGTGCCGCCGGTCTGAGACGAGATTCGAGTAGTCCGCTACTCGTGCCCACGACCCTATGCGCTCCTAACGTCATTCCCGCCAACAAACACCCCGACTTTTTGTCGGCATATGGGAAGGTCACCAATGAGAAAGACATCGATGGCGGCGGGGATCGCGTCGCTGGCGGTTGCCGCTGCCGTCGCCTCCACCGGCGGCGCGGCCGCGACGAGCTACGTCCAGGCGTCGATCGTGGGCTTCGACATGACGGTCTACCCGGCCAGCGGCGCCCAGATCGCCTTCAAGGCCTTCAACCAAACCGACCGAGACATCACGTGCGGGTGGACGGTGGACGGCTTCAACCAGCCCGCCTACGAGATCCCCAAGGGTTCCAAGGGCGTGGGCTCGGTGAAGTCCTCGTACGGCGCCCACAAGATCGCCATCCTGTGCAAGTCCTATCAGGACTCCACCTTGGTCGCCCCCAAGTACAAGGTCCAGGGATCGGGGACGATCACGGTGAAGAAGGACGTGCCGCCGCCTCCGCCGAAGCCGCCGGCGAAGGAGAAGCTGCCGCAGAAGCCGATCAAGATTGTGCCGAAGAACAAGCCGGGCACCCCCAATCCGGCGCCCGCCGATCCGATCACCCAGTACTTCCGCGACATGGGTCTGAGCTGAGCGAATCCGCCGCCGCGCGGAACAGGGTCTGCCACTCGGCCTTGCCCTGCCCGGCGAACCGGAGGCGACGGGTCAGCTGCAGGGTGTGCGCGAGGCGCACCCCGGTCAATCGCGCCTGCGGGTCGACGGTGATGAACTGCCCGAGGAACCCGTTGGCCTGAAACCCGTCGGGCGTCGCGCCACTCCACCACTGGAATCCGTAGCCGACGTCGTGGGTGTCGTCGGCGTCGCGCGCGGGCAGCATGCCGGTGGTCGCCAGGCGCACCCACTCGTCGGACAGGACCCGCTCGCCGTCCGCGGTCATTCCGCCGCGGCGCAGCAGCTCGCCCAATCGGGCGAAGTCGCGCGGCGTCGCGTAGAGGCCCTGCGACCCCAAGGCGGCCCCGGTGCGGTCGGTGACGATGTTCGCCGGTGCCTCCATGCCCATCGGCTGCCACAGCTGGCGGGAAAGGACCACGTTGAACGGCTCGTCGTAGACGGTTTCCAAGAGCCACGCGAGCACCTGGGTGTTGGCGCTGTTGTAGGTGAACCGCTGACCCTGCGGTGCGACGCGGGGCAGAGCCGCGAGGAATTCGTTGCGGGTCCTGCCGCGGCGTCCACCGGTGATGTTGTCGACGATGTGGTCGCGCCACTGCCGAACCTGGGTGTTCTCGCCGAGCTTCTCGGTGTGCTCGTCCCAGTAGACCCCCGACCGCATGAGCAGGATGTTGCGGATGGTCGTGCCCGCCCACGCGGTGTCGGTCAGTGCGGGCAGGTGGCGCTCGATCGGGTCGTCGAGGCCGATCAGTCCCTGGTCGAAGGCGCGCCCGACGGCCGACGAGACGAACGACTTGGTCGTCGACCACCCCTGATGCGGACGGTCGGCCGACCACCCGTTCGCGAACCACTGTCCGACGACGGCGCCGTCGTGCACGAACAGCACGACATCGGTCTCAGTGCTGTCGAGGAAGTCGGTCACCGACTTGCGCTGTCCCTGCCACTCGTAGCCGAGGTCTGCCAGCGCACCGGTCTCGGTCGGCAGTGGCGACGTTCGGTCGCCGACGGCGATCGGCGCATGAGGGAGGAACAGATCCGGCTTCACCGGGTCGACGGGCAGGGGCAGGAGTACCGCGTCGTACCGGGTGAGTTGCCGCAGCCACCGTCCCCAATAGCGCGGGCGGTACTTGGTGAGCAGCGCGCGCAGGAACGCACCGAACCGCGGTGCGCCCAGCAGGCTGCCGCCCTGCACCGTGGCCCGCAGCGATCGTGATGACACGCTGCGGACGTTACCGGGCGATCGGGTCTAGCGGCGGAACCAGCCGCCTTGGCGCTTGGCGCCCTCACCTTGGTGGCCTTCACACCACTGGTCGGGCGGCACCATCGCCTTCACCTGTGCGACGTGGCTGCCGCATCCGGACCAGGTCGTCTTGCCGCAGGTGCGGCACTTGACTGCGTGGCACATGGGTCGATCCTCTCAGCTGGCCCGCTCGCCGGCGTCGGCGGCGGCCCGGAACTCGCGGAACACCTGGTAGGCCCGGGCACCGTGGATGGTGGCCGGGCCGCCGTGCATGAGGAAGGTGACGCCGATGGCCTCGGCGGCCTCCTGGTCGGTCGCACCGGCACGGGCCGCTGCCTGTGCGTGCGAGGCGATGCAACCGTCACACCCCTCGACGACGCCGATGGCCAGCGCCATCAGTTCCTTGGTCTTGCGGTCGATCGCGCCGTCGGCGAAGGCCGCGCCGGACAGTGCGCCGAAACCCTGGTAGACCTCGGGGATCGCCTGGCGCAGCTCCCGGTGCTGGGGGCCCAGCGCACGCAACGTCTCGGCGCCGGAGGTGTGGGTGTGTTCGGACATCATGATCGATTCCTTTGGGCAGCGGTCGGGTGATATCCCCCTAGGGGGATATTCCACCGAGCCTAACAACCCCCCAGGGGGTTATGCAACCGGCGGTAAACGGCAAATGGTCAGGCCGCCGAGGGCCCATTGCCTCGACGGCCTGACTATTGACAGAGGTCGGTGTCGAGCTACCGCTTCCCGTACTTCCGGTTGAACTTCTCGACGCGGCCGGCCGTGTCCATCAGGCGCTGCTCGCCGGTCCAGAACGGGTGCGAGTCGCTGCTGACCTCGACGACGATCAGCGGGTAGGTGTTGCCGTCCGACCACTCGACGGTCTTCTCCGACTGCGCCGTCGAGCGGGTCAGGAACTGGCTGCCGGTGCTCGCGTCGCGGAACACGACGGGGTGGTAGTCGGGGTGGATGCCGGGTTTCATCGGTTGTCCTCTCGGTTGGTCAGTTCGACGTCGACGCCGCGCGGCAGGTCGTCGCACGGGTCGGAGTGGGCGAGGCCGAAGGGGTCGTCAAAGCCCTGCCAGCCGACCGGCCCCAACGCCATCTCGGCGTCGGTCAGACAGGCGTCGCGCAGCGCCTCGAGGATTGCGTCGGGCTGTTCGGGGCGGTGCGTGAGGATGACCAGCGACGAGTGGCGGTCGCCGTGCCGCTCGTCCCACCGCAGCGCGGCCAGGGCGCGTCGCTCGGGTTCGACGTCGGCGAGCTCGCTCTCACTCATGGCGGCGAGCCAGGGCGCACCCTCGCCGACGCGGAGCCCGCCGCCGGCGGACTCGATCCACAGCGACGCGTCGGGCTGGGTCGCGATCCACACCCGGCCGCGGGAGCAGACGACGCCCTCGAGCAGCTGATCGATCGCCTCGTGCAGTCGCGCCGGATGGAAGGGGCGACCCACCTCGAAGGTGAACATCTCGACGCCGCAGTCCGGTTCCAGTGGCGGCTGGTCGCGCAGCAGCGGGTCGTGCGGGGCATCGATGCGGCCGCGCCGCGAACCGACCGGAATTCCGGCGAGGAGCTGCCCGGCCAGGATCGGGTTCATCTGGCGGTGGGGCGTCTCCATGATCATCGGCGCCGACGGGGCCAGTCGTTTGAGCACGGCGGCCAGTCGCGCCGACTCCCACGCGTTGCGCATCGCGGGGTCGCAACCGACGACGACCAAGGCGTCGGCAAAGGAGACCTGTCCGACGGCGACCTGCGCCAGGGTGCGCTCGTCCGCGTCATCGACGGTGGCGGAGAGTCCGGCCTCGGCCATGGTGACGTCGCCGGTGGCGGCCTCGAGCCAGTCGGCCTCGTGGATGCAGGCGACGGTGGCGTCGACCCGCACGTCGACACCGGCCGGGGCGTCGGGGAAGCCGGGCATGTCCGAGACGACGGCGTGCTCGATGGCGAAGGCGAGCGACTCGGGTTCCAGCGCGCAGTCCAGCTGCAGCACGATGCGGTCCACCTGGTCGCGTCGGTGCAGCTGGCGCAGCAGGGGCAGAAGGTCGTTGCGCAGCGTGCACGACACGCAGCCGTGCTCGAGCAGCAGGACGCTCTGGTGGACCCGCTCGTTGCCCTCGTCGTCGACGGTCCGCAGCGTTCGGCGGACCCGTCCGGCGGCGAGCTCGCCCAGGTCGTGGTGGACCAGGGTCGTGCCAGGGACGACGAAGGCGCCGGCGGTGCGGGCCACGGCGTCGGCGTCGAGCCCGGTGACCAGGACGAGAGGCGTCCGGCCGTCACCGTTGTTGGGATCGATTTTCATTTGCACGGTCAACACGGTAGCGTGGCCGCAGCGTTAATGCGAATCATTGTCATTAGGAGGAATGCATATGTCAGCGCGGTGTCAGGTCACCGGTCGCGAGTCGGGCTTCGGCAAACAGGTCTCGCACTCGCACAAGCGGACGTCGCGCCGGTGGAACCCGAACATCCAGCGCCGTCGCTTCTTCCTGCCCAGCGAGGGGCGCTACGTCACGCTGCGCGTCTCGGCCAAGGGCATCAAGACGATCGACCGGCGCGGCATCGAGGCCGTTGTCGCCGAGATCCGCGCCCGAGGGGAGAAGGTCTGATGGCCAGCCGCACCGATCTGCGTCCGATTGTCAAGCTCAAGTCCACCGCGGGCACCGGCTTCACCTACGTGACGCGCAAGAACCGTCGCAACGACCCCGACCGCCTGGTCCTGCGCAAGTACGACCCCGTCGTCAAGCGCCACGTCGACTTCAAGGAGGAGCGCTGATGGCCAAGAAGTCCAAGATCATCAAGAACGAGCGCCGTAAGGCGATCGTCGCGAAGTATGCGCCGGTGCGCGCCGAGCTCAAGGCCGTCCTCGCCTCGCCCGCCGCCACCGACGAGCAGCGCGAAGAGGCGCGCCGCAAGCTGCAGGCCCTTCCGCGCGACGCCAGTCCCACCCGGGTGCGCAACCGCGACGGGATCGACGGTCGGCCGCGCGGCTTCGTCGGCAAGGCCGGTGTCTCCCGCGTCCGGTTCCGCGAGCTCGCCCACCGTGGTGAGCTCCCCGGTATCCACAAGTCCAGCTGGTAGAGAGCAGATTCCATGGCCAAGCGAGCCCCCCGACGGTCCGACGCCGCCGGCAAGAAGGTCCCCAACAAGCTGCACGCGCTGCGGGCGAAGACCGGCCAGGAACTGGTCATCGACTACAAGGACACCGCGCTGCTGCGGCAGTTCCTCACCGATCGCGGCAAGATCCGCAGCCGTCGCGTCACCGGGTTGACCCCGCAGCAGCAGCGGCAGGTTGCCACCGCGATCCGCAATGCGCGGGAGATGGCCCTCTTGCCGTACACGTCCGGTCCCGGGAAGTAGATTGCTCTAGCCTCACTGGCATGAGAACTGTGCGGGCCGCGGGCCATGTCGGTTGGTGGGTGTTCGTCGTCAGCGCGCTCTTCACGTGCTTCGCGCAGAGCCCGGTGTCGGGGATGCCGCGACGCTACGCGGACTACCTCCCCGACGACGGCTTCGACGAGGGCAACACCTTCGCCATGTTGATGCTGGCCGCCGCACTGGTCGTGCTGATGGCGGCGGTGGCCGAGGCGATCTTGGGCAAACGGTGGGAGCCGGGTCTCCTCACGATCGGTGCGCCGATCGTCGGTGGCGCGCTGATCACCGTCGTCGCCCTGGGTGGGATCGGCGACGCGCGGTTCAGTCTGTGGCTGCTGTTCGCGCTGACCCTGCTCGGCGTCGCGATCCGAGAGGTGTGGAGCCGCGCGCTGGCACCCACGCGACTGGAATCTGCACAGTAGGAGTGGATGGGCGTGATTATCGCGCCGAGGTCGTGTGCCGGTGCAGATCTCAGCTGCCGACCGACCCGCTGCCGTCGCCGAGTGAGGCTGCCGGCGCCGGTGGGATGGGTGCGGTGACCCGCGCCCCGATCGCCTTCATCAGGATCGGCCACGCGGTCTGCAGCTCGTCGCGCCAGTACTCCCACCGGTGGGTGCCCGCGACCTGGACCTTGCCGTGGAACGGGATGCCCAGCTTGCGCAGCTGAGCGGTCATCCTGCCGGTGCAGACGGCGCTGCCGAACTCCAGGAAGGCGCCTTTGACCGTGCCGTCCATCGGGTCGGCGGCGACCTTGTTGTACCGCCCGGGCATGCCGCTGCCGGCGGAGAGGTACACGGTCTTGCCCGCCAGTCGACCGGCGTTGAGGAAGGGGTCGTGCGCCCGCCACTGCGGGTCGTCGAACTTGCCCCACATGTTCATCGCGTTCCCGCCGCCGCGGCTGATGTCCCATTGCGTGAGGAACTGGTTCTCGGGGCTGGAGACGTGGGCGCAGTCGCTGAAGCCGCCGACGGCGCGGTACAGCTGCGGGTTGCGCGTGGCGAGGGTCAGCGCGGCGAGCCCGCCCATCGACGCCCCGGCGATCGCCTTGACGTTGTTGGAGCCGAACCTGGTCAGCAGCGGCGGCAGCTCGCGGGTCAGGAAGGTCTCCCACATGAACTTCTTGTTGCCCATGCCGGGCTCGCGATTGCGCCAGTCGGTGTAGTAGCTGTGCGGGTCGCCCACGGGCGTCACGACGTTGACGTCGGTTTTCGCCGCCAGATCGGCGAGTTGGGTCTCGGAGTACCAGCCCGACTGCGTGTCGTGGGCCTCGGCGCCGTCGAGCAGGTAGATGGTGGGCCGCTGACCGGGTCGTGGTCGTGGCCGGGACTTGTCCCCCGGGCCCGACGGGCGCGGCAGGTCCAGCGGACGCTGCAGGTCGACGATCACCTCCCGGTCCATCGCCGCGGAGTAGACCCGCAACCGCTCACGGCCCTGGAACGGGGTCACCGCCACCACCCGGCTTTTCGGGGGTGGGGGTGGCCCGGCTTTCGGGCCGCGCGGTCGCGGGGGTGGCGGAGCTCCGTCGGCGACGGTGATACCGAAGGTTAGGCCGACGGTCAGCGCCGTCGCCACCGCGACGCTGTCCCGCACGAAGGGGGTAAGCACTCGATCCCGACCTCTCCTCGACGCGTCGCATCCCCAGTCACACGCGTCACTTCAGTAACAGGTGAAGTATGTGGGGGCGCGGGACTGATTGCCTAGGGCGGACACCAAAACGAGATGGGGCTGAGACCCCTAGGATGCACCGCATGGCCGAACGCGTCCCCGCACTCACCGGGATCCGCACCCTTGCGGCGCTGGCGGTGTGCCTGACCCACGCGGCGTACTGGACCGGCCACTACACCGACGACTACACCGGGCGCCTGGCCGCGCGCTTCGAGGTCGGCGTCACGATCTTCTTCGTCCTCTCCGGGTTCCTGCTCTATTCGGAGTGGGTGCGGCGGCTGCGCGCGGGCCCCGGGGCCCGACCGGTCTCTGTGCGCTCATACTTCACCCGCCGCGCCCGCCGCATCCTGCCGGCCTACTGGCTGACGGTGCTCGGCGTCTACGGGATCTACCTGTTCCGCGACAACCCGACCGAGTACGGCACGGGCTGGGGCGGGTTCGTGCGGAACATGACCTTCACGCAGCTGTTCGGCTTCGGGTACCAGCACACCGGCCTGACCCAGATGTGGAGCATGGTCGCCGAGGTCGCCTTCTACCTGGTGCTGCCGGTGGTCGCCGTCGCGGGCGTCGCGCTGTGCCGTGGTCGTTGGCGTCCCGACCTGCTGTTGACGTTGCTCGGCGGGCTCGCGCTGGTCTCGCCGATTTGGATCTTCGCGGTGGTGGGGGGCGACGCCGATCCGACCGCACCGCTGTGGCCGCCGACCTTCCTCTGGTGGTTCGTCGCCGGGATGGGCCTGGCGGTCTGTCTCCCCATGATGGGGAGAACGCGCGCCCAGTGGTGGGTCGCGGCCGGTGTCGCGGCCTTCCTGCTGGCGGGGACCGCGGGCGCCGGCGCCCCGACGATCGCGCCGCAGACCCCGGGCCAGACCATCGTCAAGCACCTGCTCTACCTCGTCGTGGCGCTCGGGTTCCTCGTCCCGCTCGCCCGCGCGTCCGATGGCTGGTGGTCGCGGCTGTGGGGGAGCAGACCCGCCGTCTGGTTCGGCGAGATCTCCTACGAGTTCTTCTGCGTGCACGTGGTCGTGCTCGAGTTCGTCATGGGGCTGCTGGGGTACCGGGTGTTCACCGGGTCGACGTGGCTGGCGTTCGCGGTGACCGCGGTCGTCTCGATTCCGCCGGCCTGGCTGTTGCACCGGGTCACCCGGCCGATCTGGCGCCGGAACCGGGTCGCCGTCAGCCGGTAGTATTGGCGACGTGAACCACCGCGTCCCGCCCGCGCCGACCGCCGCCGACATCCGGCGGTGGACCGAGGCCGCCCAGGTGCCCGGACCGCGGCGCGAACTGTCCGAGGTGGCGGCGAACCTGATCGCCGCCGGCTTCCTCGAGCCGGAGGCGCGCGAGGTCGTCGTCCGCCGACAGACGTCGGGGCTGGCGTTGGCCGCCCTGGGCGACGGTTTCGGGAACCTGCGGCGCCTCCAGCGGGCCATCGCGCAGATCGAGGCCCAACTGGCGAACCCGGTGCTGCCCACGATGGTCCAGTCCGGCCTGCGCAACCGTCTCAACGGCCTGACCCGACGACGCGAGGACGCGCGCAAGCAGATCGTCCTGGGCAAGGGCGTCTACCCGAGTGGGACGCGGGCCGTCCGACGTGAACGCCGTGAGGGCGTCTACCTCGAGATCGAGGCCCGCGAGCGGCTGTTCGACGGTCTGCTGCACACGCCGACGCCGGACGTGAACGCCGGCGGTTATGTGCGCCGCGCCGGTGGTGCCGCCTTCGGCAAGCTCGCCGGAGCGGTGGGCGGCCTGGCGATGCGCGCCATGGGGCCGCAGGTCGAGCAGTGGGCGCGCGAGGCCTTCGCCGAGCGGCCGGTCCCGGCTGCGCAACCGGCACCGCAGCACATGGCGTTCATCGACGGCTACGAGACGCTGCTCTTCGTCGCCGGCCAGTACTACGACCGCATCCAGGCGAGCCCGGCCTGGCGCTCGGAGCACTTCATCGTCCAGCGCGGCCAGGTGAACCTGCACGCCGAGCTCGCCGAGATCTCCGCCGACGTCGTGGCCCTGCGCGCGGTGCGCGTCGACCTCGACCGTGCGATGCGCAACGGGGGTTTCGACCAGCACTTCGTCGACCACATCGCCGCCAAGGAGCAGGAGCTGCGCCCGGTGTGGACCCAGCTGATCAACCGGGTCAAGGCGCTCGCGGACGTCTCGCACGTCATGGACTCCGCCGGCGTCGAACTGCGCCTGCTCGACGAGTACAACCGGGCGACCACGATCGACGACCGCATCGTCGACCTCGTGTCGCGGTCGGGTCACCGGGAGATCTCCGCCGACAACTCGCAGCGGCTCACCGAGCAGGTGCGCGTCGGCGAGGAGCAGCTGCGGATCTACCGCGACGTGCTCGCCGGCAACATCGCCCGCATCTCACCGGGCATGCCGCCGCCGCAGGAGCTGCCCGAGCGGTACGAACCGTCTCAGCCGCGCGACCAGGATGCCAGGTAGGCCTTCTCCTCGTCGGTGAGGCGCCGCAGGCTGTGCGCCTCGATGTCGACGACGGCCATCTGCGTCGTCGCGACGCACGCGGCCTTGCTCGTCACGTCGGCCCCGTCGGCGCGGATCTCGTAGCCGATGGTGAAGTCCACCGAGCGGAAGCCCTTGATCCACATGCCGATCTGCAGCGGGGTGTCGCGGTGGCGCAACTGGTCCTGGTAGCGGATGTCGACGTGGACGATCATCGCGCTCTTGATCAGCGGCTGGTATTCCGGTCCGGCCGACAACAACCACTCGACGCGGGCCTCCTCCATCAGCGTGACCATGCGCGCGTGGTTGACGTGGCCGAAGGCGTCCATGTCCGACCAGCGGACCGGGACCCGCGCAACGAACGCGAATTCGTGTTTGCCTAGATGGCCGGTCGGGGTCGGGTTTGTGTCGTCGCTCACCCGGGCCATCGTAATGGGCGCCCAATCGTGTGAGCGGGGCCACTTCGTAACACGCACGTATCCACACATTTGCTGAGAATTAGCCTCGCGGGGTTCAGCTCGGAGTCGTACGCCCGTACCGTTGAAGGTATCGAAATCAACTAGTCATCGGTTCGGGGAGTTCATGCGTTTTCGCCGGTTGGGCAGCTCTGTCATGGTCGCGGCGGTAGGCGCGACCATGTGCCAGGTGCTGCCCGCGATCGCCGACGCGTCGCCCCGCGCCAAGATTTCCAAGACGATCAAGCTCAGCGCCCTGCGCACCGACCTCGTCGTCGACTCGCCGTCGATGGGCAAGGCGATCCGCGTCTCGGTGCTCACCCCGCGCACCGGCGGGGGGCCGCGCCCGACGGTGTACCTGCTCGACGGCGCCGGCGCGACCAAGGGCGTCAGCGACTGGATCACCAAGGGCAAGGCCGGCCAGTTCTTCGCGAACAAGAACGTCAACGTCGTGCTGCCGATGGGCGGCGCCGGGAGCTTTTACACGAATTGGCGCAAGCGCGACCGCAAGCTCGGCAAGCCGCAGTGGGAGACCTTCCTGACCCGCGAGTTGCCTCCGCTGGTCGACTCCCGCTTCAACGGCACCGGGCGCAACGCGCTGATCGGTCTGTCGATGGGCGGGCAGGCGGCCTATGCGCTGCTGGCCCGCAACCCGCGCCTGTACACCGGTGCCGCCTCGCTCTCGGGTTGCCCGCCGGTGTCGGGACCCCTCAATCAGGGGTACGTGCGGACCACCGTCGCCAAGTCCGGCGGCGACGCCGACAACATGTGGGGCCCGCCCGGCTCGAAGCAGTGGCAGGCGCACGACCCGGCGATGCACCTCGACGCGCTGCGCGGCAAGCACCTGTACCTGTCCGCCGGATCCGGTGCGATCGGTCCGATGGACCTGCAGTCGCGCCCCGACGAGGACATGCCCAAGGAAGCCGTCAACGCGTCGGGCTCGGCGCTCGAGTTGGGCGCCTACCGGTGCTCGCTGGAGTTCTCCCTGCAGCTGCGGCACGCGGGTATCGCGTACACCGACGGCTTCCGGCTCATCGGCACGCACAGCTGGCCGTATTGGCGCGGCGACCTCCCCGCCGCCTGGGCGACCGTCTCGCGCGGGCTCTTCTAGCGTCGGCGCCGCCGGCCCACGAGGTCTCGTACACCGTCTCGGCTAGCGCCTCGACGGCACTCGACCACCGCGATTTTCGCCGAGCGTGCCCAAATTCTCGCCGAGCGTGCCCAGATTTTCGCCGAGCGTGCCTTAGTGCTCGGCGGCCCACGTCTTCGCGAAGGCGAGGAACACCTCGTCCTCCTGCGGCTCGGTGACCGTCACGCGCACCCCGTCGCCGTCGAAGGGGCGCACGATCACCCCCGCATCGGCGCAGGCCCGCGCGAAGGCAAGCGCGTCGGCGCCGAGCTCGAGCCAGACGAAGTTCGCCTGTGACTGCGGCACGCGGTAGCCCAGGGCGCGCAGTTCGGCGCTCACCCGGATGCGCTCGGTGACGACGGCGTCGGTGCGGGCGAGGAGCTCGTCGTCGGCCCGCAGGCAGGCGACGGCGGCGGCCTGCGCCAACGAGTTGATCGAGAACGGGATGTGGGCCTTGCCCAGCGCGGTGATGATCTGCGGGTCGGCCACGGCATAACCCACCCGCAGCCCGGCCAGCCCGTACGCCTTGGAGAAGGTGCGCAGGATGACCAGGTTGGGGAATTCGTTGCGCAGCTCGAGCGCGTCGTACGCCTGCGACTCACCCAGCCGCATGTACTCGAAGTACGCCTCGTCCAGTGCGACGACGAGATCGCTCGGCACCGCGCGCAAGAAGACCACCAGGTCTTCGCGCGTCACGACCGTCCCCGTCGGGTTGTTGGGGTTGCAGATGAAGACCAGGCGCGTGCGATCGGTGACGGCCTTGGCCATCGCGGGCAGGTCGTAGACCGCCTCCTCGTCGAGGGGGACCTGCACCGGCGTGGCCCCGGCGATCCGTGTCGCGAGCGGATAGGTCTCGAAGGAGCGCCACCCGAACAGCACCTCGTCGCCGGGGCGGCAGGTGATGGTGATCAGGTTCTGGCACAGCGTCACCGAACCGCAGCCGACCTGGACCTCCTCGGGCGTGACGTCGAGCTTCTTCGCCAGGGCACCGGTCAGTTCGACCATCGCGTTGTCGGGGTAGCGGTTGACCGTCGACGCGGCGTCGGCGATGGCGGCCGCGACGCTGGGCAGCGGGCCGAAGGTGACTTCGTTGCTGGCGAGTTTGATGGCCCCGGGATGGCTCTTGCCGGGGACGTAGACGGGTAGGTCGTCGATGTCGGGTCGCAGGCGAACGGTCACGCTGCCAGGGTATCGGTATTGTGGTTTGCGACTGGTCGCGCTGGGTGTGTAACCTACGTGTTCGGCAGTTCGAAAGGACTCCGCACCGGGAGGCGTGCCAGAGCGGCCGAATGGGACTCACTGCTAATGAGTTGTCCGGCCAACACCGGACCGGAGGTTCAAATCCTCTCGCCTCCGCCACCCGCACCACAAGTGCGGCACAATTGAAAAGGCTCGCGCCCGTAGCTCAACGGATAGAGCATCTGACTACGGATCAGAAGGTTTGGGGTTCGAATCCCTACGGGCGCACGTTGAGGGGAAACCCGCTCTGACCTCGGTCGGAGCGGGTTTCTTCTTGTCTTGGCCAGTGTCGGGATACCCAGTCGGCGACGGAGTTGACCCCAAAGTTGACCCCATTCCTACTGGGTGGCGGGTCCCGGGTCACCTCTCCACTGACGATGAAACTGACGGCTTTCGGCCAGCCAGTCGCGGACCTCGGAAGGGAGCGCTTCGAGTCCCTCGATGTCTTCCGCATACTCGGGTGCGTTGTTTTCCATGCCTACTTAGACGCACGGCAACCCGGTTCGGTTCCATCGACTCACCGGCTGAATGGGAACCGTGGTCAGTCCCCTGCGCTACCGTCATGGCAGCGAGACGACCAACAATCGGAGGAGGAGGGCGATGACCGGGTTTCCAGCAGACCTGACGATGGCCCTCACCGGGGTCACGAAGTACCAGCTCGCGAACTGGCGACGCACGGGACTACTGGTGCCTGAGATAAGCACTGAGCGTCCGCCGCTGTACTCATTCCGCGATCTGGTGGCGCTGCGTACGGTAGCGAAACTGCGCGCCTCAACTTCGCTTCAACGTATCCGCAGAGCGTTCAGCAACCTTGGCGAGTTCGACCTTACGGATCATCCTTCGGAGTATCGCTTCGCCGTACACGGCAAGACAATCGCTGTGTGGACGGATGAAGGCTTCATGGACCTGGTTCAGGAACCCGGCCAGTACGAGCTGTACACACTCGAAACGATCTACCGACCGTTCGTGAACATGCGCGGCGAGCAGGTGGTCGATTTCGAGCGCCCGCGCCCCCGCCTGGAAGTGAACGCGCGGCGTCTCGGTGGGTGGCCGACCATCGAAGGAAGTCGAGTCCCCTTCGATACCGTGGCTGACGCGCTCACAGGTGACATGGCTATCCGCGCCGAAGATCTCCGGCGGTTCTACCCCGGTGTGACCCCGGTGGCAGCGCAGGACGCGCTCGACCTCGCGCAGGAAGTTGCCAGTCGGAGGTCGGCGTGAAGTTCTTTCTGGACGAGAACGTCAACTACGGCAGCCTGGCACCGTTGCGCGCTGTCTACGCAGAGCACGAGTTCCGCCATGCATATGACGAAGGGTTCTCGGGGGTTGAGGACATCCCTCTGTTTGGACGCCTCGGCGAGCAGAGCTACGACGCAATCATCACCAAGGATCGCAACCAACTCAGCGACAGTGAGGAGCGTCGCGCACTGTTCGACGCGGGCCTCCATTGGATTGGTCATAGGGCGAAAGATCACAAAGGACTTAAGGCTGTTTCCATCGAGACGGCCACTGTCACCGCTGGACTTATCTACGTGTTGAACGACCTCCGCCCGGAGCCGCACAGCTACTTGCTGAAAGGTATCCCGTCAGAGCAATCGCAGCGGGTGAAGGTTCAGGCCGTTGGTCTCGCAGGGTGGGGTCGTCCTCGTCGTTCGGGCCTTGGAATCGCGTGAAGTCGTCCCCGTGCCTACCGAGTGCTGTCCGCCCCGGCGACTACCGTTGAGCCGTGACCGCAACCCTCCCCGAAGTTCAGTACGGCGAAGTATTCACCCGCCGGTGGGTGGTCGACACCATCCTCGATCTCAGTGGGTACACCGCCGATCAACGTCTCTACGCGAAGGTCGTGGTCGAGCCGTCGGTCGGCTCCGGCGCGTTCCTGGTCCCCATCGTTGAGCGACTGATCGAGTCGGCTGACCGGGACGGCGTGGCACTCGAATCACTCACCGCTGCGGTGCGCGGGTACGACCTCCAAGCGATCCACGTCGAGACCTCTCGCCGGGTTGTCGCCGACGTTCTCCGGCGGCACGGCTGCGCCGCTGCCGACGACCTGGCAGAGACGTGGATTCGTCCCGCCGACTTCCTCCTCGACCCCGACATCCCGGCTGCCGACTTCGTGATCGGCAACCCGCCCTACATCCGATCCGATGACCTGGACGATGAGGTCGAGGCGCAGTACCGGGAGCAGTGGGAGACCATGCGCGGTCGCGCTGACATCTACATCGGGTTCTATGAGCGCGGTCTGTCGCTCCTCCGCCCGGGTGGTCGGCTCGGCTACATCTGCGCCGACCGGTGGATGAGAAACGCTTATGGCGCACGGCTGCGGGAGCTGGTCTCCGAGGGCTTCGCGGTGGAGCATGTGTGGACCATGCACGACGTGGACGCCTTCGAGGCTCAGGTCAGTGCGTACCCGGCGATCACAGTCCTCGCCCAAGGCTCACAGGGTCCGGTCACCGTCGCCGACTGCACCGCCGTGTTCGGCTCGAACAGTGCCGCCGCGCTCACCGAGTGGGCGACTGATCCCCAGTCCCCGGAGCGCCGGAACGTGGCCGGGGCGAAGGCTCACCGCCTCCCGCACTGGTTCTCCGGCAGCGGGTTCTGGCCGACCGGTAGCCCTGACCGGCTGAGCCTTGTCGAGCACCTGATGGACCACTTCCCGCCGCTCCACGATCCGGCCACCGGTACCCGTGTCTCCATCGGTGTCGCCACCGGTGCCGACGGCACCTTCGTCACCAAGAACGCCGACATCGTGGAGCCTGACCGGCTCCTCCCGATGAGCATGGTCGGCGATCTGGAATCGGGCGACTTTGTGTGGAGTGGGCACTACCTGGTGAACCCGTGGACTGCCGACGGCGACCTCGTGGACCTGGACCAGTTCCCCCGTCTCGCCGACTACTTCGAGAACTCACCGAAGCTGCGGGATCGCTTCGTGGCGCGCAAGAATCCTCGTGCCTGGTACCGGACCATCGACAAGGTGTCGGCACCGCTCACCGATACTCCGAAGCTGCTTCTCCAAGACATGCGGACGACGATTCACCCTGTGTTGGAACGCGGCGGGTACTACCCGCACCACAACCTGTATTACGTCGTCTCCGAGAAGTGGGACATGGAAGTGCTCGGCGGAATCCTGCTGTCTCGGATCGCGCAGGCATGGATCGAGGCGTTCTGTGTCCGTATGCGCGGTGGCACTCTCCGCTTCCAGGCGCAGTACCTCAAGACGCTCCGTGTGCCCTCGCTCGCTGATCTCCCCGCTGAGGTCGCGGGTGAACTGGCCGCAGCGTTCCGCGACCGCGACACCGAGCGCGCGACACGAGCAGCCGCCTCCGCCTTCGGGATCAACCTGGACGACTACGACCTCGGTTAGAGTCCGACCCGTGACCGATTTCGACTCGGCAGTCCGCGCCCAGTGGGCAGGCCGCGACTTGCAGACACAGAAGCAGATCGACTCGGGCAAGATCGACGCTGGCACACGAGGGGCGGTCACCGGTGGAAGGCACCTGGACCCTCTGCAAGAGGCTGTCGCGGGACTGTTCTCCGATCCCACGTTGGGTAGTGACCTGGTGGTCCGAGCGACAGGGAAACTAACCCTCCCCGGTCACTACAGAAGGTCGAAGAACTGGGACATCATTGTCATGTACAGAGACATCCTCGTCGCGGCAGTGGAGTTCAAGAGCCAGGTCGGTTCCGTCGGCAACAACGCGAACAATCGCAGTGAGGAGGTCATCGGCAACGCGGTGGACACCTGGAAGTCCTACGAAGAGGGATTGCTCGGCTCGGTCCGTCCTTGGCTCGGGTACGTCATGTTGATCGAAGAGTGCCACGAGACGACCAAACCGGTCGGCATGGCAAGCAAACCTCTCTATGACCTTGATCCGATATTTGCGACCAACAGCAGCTTCACGGACCGATACAAGGTTGCGCTGCACCGCATGGTCCGCGAACGAATCTACGACGCTGCGGTCCTAGCAACCACCGAGAAGGGACAGGGTGTGTTCAGAGAGCCGGACCCGCTGCTTAGCTTCCAGAACTTTGAAGACGAGATTGCTGGCAGGATGGCGTTCATTCGCGCCAAGGCTGCGAGGAAGCCATGACCGACTTCGACAGCGCGATCCAGGCGTTCTGGACTGGCCGAGACCTCCAAGCGCAGAAGCAGATCGAGTCCGGGAAGGTCGACGCCGGTACTCGTGGCGCGGTCACCGGTGGCGGACACCTACAGCCCATGCAGGACGCCGTGGCCGAACTATTCGAGGACCCCGACCTCGGTGACGAGCTGGTGATCCGGCAGAAGGGCAAGATCACCCTTCCCGGCTACTACCGCCGCTCGAAAGACTGGGACCTGGTGGTCCAGTACAAAGACGCCCTCGTCGCGGCCATCGAGTTCAAGTCGCAAGTCGGGCCGTCGTTCGGAAACAACTTCAACAATCGCACCGAGGAATCCCTCGGAAACGCCGTCGACATCTGGCGGGCGACCGAGGAAGGACTACTCGGGCCGGTGCGCCCGTGGCTCGCGTTCGTCATGGTGATCGAGCACGCGGACAAGTCGTCGCAGCCGCTGACGAACCCACGGCTGCTGTACCCGGCTGACCCGATCTTCACCGACACCAGCTACATCGACCGGTACCGGATCATGCTGCGTCGCCAGGTCCGCGAACGCCTGTATGACGCTGCTGCTGTCGTCGCCACCGAGAAGGGTGGAGGCGTCCACAGCGACCCAGAGCCGGAGTTGAGTCTCAACAATCTCGCCGCCGCGATTGCGGGACGAATGGCGTACATCAAGGCGCTCGACCTCTGAATGGTCGCGAGGCCGGCTAGTAGATACTGCGGTGGCGGAGTGCAAAGAACTCTTGATGAGCAGTCGCGGCCACAGCCCGCGACTGCAAAACCCGCGTTTACCAGGGGACTCACCCGCGCCGTGAGCACTCGCGGGCAGCGGCGGGGGTCCGTTAGGACCCCCGCCTGCCGCGAGTGTGAAACGGCAGTGGGGTCCGAACTCAATCACCCTTGAACGGTGCCGCGATCCAGCGGTACCGAATGTGACCGCCACGGGTAAACGGTTCGATCAACTTGTCGGTCTCCATGCGGTCGATCAGATCGGGAGCCGCGCTGTCTCGGGTCGCGCGTTCCTTGCCAGGCGGCGCGATATGCTTCGCGAGCGAGGACTTGGAGAAGCCTTCCCCGGCCATGCTGCACGCGTAGTCGCGGGCCGTGTCCCACAGGGTGTCAGCAAGTGAGGGTTCCGGTGCCTCAGCGTCGATCTGAGCCGATTCCCCATTGGGGGCGGGGTTCTTTGCCCGGTAGCGGTCCAGCGCGGATTCCAGCGTGCAGGAGTACCGCTCGATGTGCCCGCTCTTGTCGCGCTGCGGGGTGAGGCGTATGACACCGATGTCGCGCGTCGTGCGTCCGGCGGAGTCAGGCGCGGCGTGCAGAGAGTCCACGCCATGACGGCGATCCATGACCTCAGCCTTCATTCGGATTTCGTCGATGTCCGCAGTTTTCGGAAGTGCCGCGCGGCGGACTCCGAGCACCAGATCGGCGTCGTCCAGCTTGGACGAACCACCGCGCAGACGGTCGTTGTCGTGGCCGTAGTGGTCGATGACGACGACGCAAGTTCGTGCCCGCAGCCGGGAGAAGATGTCGAGTGCCCGCGAGCAGTCGCGCGGATCAGACTCGATGAGACCGGCGTGCAGCATTACCTTGCTGAGACTGTCGACGACAATCACCGGGGGCGGGTCGTCGGCACACGCGTCCAGAACGTCGAGCAGTGCCTCATGAACAGTCCCGCCGTGCTTCTCCGCGTGCTCGTGTGGAGAGAAGAAATCGATCTGCAAATCCGCGATCAGGTCCGGGTCGGCACCGTACATCAGAATCTTGCGGGTCAACTCGTCGTCCCCGTTGCTCCGTTCGTACCGACCATTCGAGTCCATGTCTATGTAGAGGCCAGCTCCGACGTTGATCAGGAGCATGAGAGCAAGCGACGACTTGCCGCACTTGGCCTTTCCGCCCGTGATGTGGAGCGCCTTCTTGTAGAACAGCTCCATGTACTCCGGTGTTTCCGGAGCAATGCGGGCGGGCAGTCCGGACAAGTCGCGTCGACCCCGTGCTGCGAGCGACCTGTCGATCCGTCGACGCCGCGTCCGTGTGTCGACGAGACCCTTTGCGACCTTTCGATCACGGTCGTTCGTGTAGGTCCGAATGACTCCGAGCGGGTCGGTCATCTCGTCGCGGCGGATACGCTGGTACAGCTCCCACAGGGTCTCTGCCGGAAGGGTGCTGAGTGCCCTGTCGAGATCGTTGAACACCGCGCGGTCCTTGGGGTCGTAACTGTCCGTTGTGAGGTGTCGACGCGCGACCAACTCGCTCAACACGAGGTCACGTGACTCCCACTTCCACATCCAGTCGTCTTCCTTCACGCCGTACGTCGCCTTGAACTCCGCGTCGATCTTCTTCTGGGCCTTCTTCCACTGCTTCACAGCCGCCTTGTCGGCGCGTTTGATGGCCGCGAGCACCTCCTCCTCGGGTGCGGAGTCGAGGGTGGATCGGGTCACGCCGATGTTCGCCAACTCGTCGTCGATGAGCTGTTCGACCGGCGTAGTCCTCGCCACCAGCGAAGGGATTCCCGAAGGGGGCGTGTAGCCCCGCACCAGAGTGATCTCATCGGTAGACTGCATAGTGATTTCCTTCCCGAAATCGTTTCGACTCGACCCGCCGCCCACCGGCGGGTCTTGTCGTTAGTTGGTTGTCATTTGTCGGGTAAGCCGAGCGTCCTCGACCACCGGGTGCGCGGCTCCGCGCGCGGCGTCGTCAGGTCGCCACTGACCGTCTCCACCGAGGTGTCCGGCACCTCTGGCGAGATGGTCGAGATAGTCCGCCTCGGTGTCCAGAAAGCGGACGACGGCGCTAAGCGACCGAGCAACAGACCGGGTGTGTTCGCGTACCGACAGGCGTGCGTCGTCGTCTACCTCGCCGCGCCTGATCGAGTTCTCGACGTGTCCGCTGATCCTGTCCCGCACCCTCTCGATCTCACCCGCGAGTTCGATCAGGTCGCGCGCGCAGTAGGCAACTGGTGGCGGGTCCATCCACTCCGTGTCATCAGTCATCGCGCTCACCGCCGAGGGTGGCGTCGATCCACCGCGACTCCGCGTCAATCTTCGCGCCCACAGTGGTGAGCCAGTCGATGAATCGAGCGGTGCGGGCTGTCATCTCCAAGCGAGCCGCGAGGTCGAGCCGGTCGGTCAGCACCCCGCGCTCCGCCATCGCTCGCAGGGTGGCAGCGGTGCCACTCACGGTGTCGGAGAGCGCCGCCAGCTCGTATGCGGGTTCGGTGCTCGGGCAGCCGCTCATCGGTCCGCGCTCCGGTGCGAATCGTCAAGGCGCCGGCCGAACTCGGAGGGGCGTCCGTAGTCTGTGTCGTCGGACCCGGCGTAGGGGCGGTGAGAGGGGGTCACCGTAGGGGTCGTCGTAGGATTTTGCGACCAGTGGTTTGCCCCGCGAGGATTCATGCTCTGACCTCGCCTCACGTAGAGAAATGCCCCTGTACTGCCATCCCGGTAGTTGGACAGGGTGGCGGATACCGCAGTCACTGGTCCTCCGTAGGGAGAGCGGTAGGGCGGGTGTCCATCCCTTTGGCGACGGGAATGGTGCGCGGTTCCGCCGGGGTGGCCGGGGAAATGTACATGCCCTTGTCCACGCTGATCGACGTATCCACGGCGTCCATCGTGCGAGCGCTGTCGTCGTCAATGCTCTGGGCGGTCTGCCGGTACCGGTCGATGAAATCTGCGTCCCGGTACAGGTTGTCGCGAATGGTCACGGCGTTCTGTCGCAGCACATCGAGCGACGACTCAAATCCGCGCAACACGTCGATGTAAATCGGCATGACAACGCCGCACGGACTCGCCTCGCGGGTGGCGGCTTCCAGCAGCGCGTCGGCTTCTTTGTGGACCGTCTGGAAGATGTCGTCTCCCACGGTTCGCAACCTCCGCGAGTAGTCCGAGAGTTCGTCATGGTCCACTACGACCTGTCGATCCTGTGTGCTCATTGTCAAACCGCTTTCAGTTGAACTGGGCGTCGATGTAGTCGCGCAGATCGCTGCGTCGGACGTACCGACGGCGACCGATCTTTGCCACCGGAAGGTCTCCCGACCGGAGAACCCTGTTCCACTGGTCGCGTCCGATCCCGACCTCGCGACGGGCCGTGTCGGCCTCGATCACCTGGTCGTCGAAAATGGCGTTCGTCATTCTGCTTCCTCCTTGTTAGGTCCCGACTCTCGGGCGTTGGAAAATCCGACAGGCCTACATATACCCCAACAAATCCCGATATGCCACGACACAACGAAACTTTTCCGATACTCTGTCGGTATGCCACCGAAGGATCTACCGAAGTCAGAAGTCAGTCGGAACGTCGCGATCAACGTGTCGCGGTTCAGAGCATTGCGCCGATTGACCGGCGCGGAACTGGCCGACAGGCTCGCAGCGCAAGGTCGGCCACTCTCTCGCGCGACCGTCTCAGAGATCGAGAACATGCGCCGCCGAGTCGACGTGGACGATCTCGTGGCGCTCTCGATTGCGCTCGACGTGCCCGTCGTATCGCTTCTCATGCCGCCGACTTATGAACCGGCGGCGGCGGTCCAGATGGTTGGCGACCGGCTCTACGACGCAGCGACCGTGTGGGCGGCGCTCAGAGGTGAAGGAACATGGGACGGCGATTGGGTCGACCCCGACATCGAGGAGATCGAAACGATGAAGCGGATGACATGGCCGGACTGGTGTCCGCGATGACTGCGCGCACGGGTAAGAGCAAGCGCACCGGGCCGTCGATCCGGTTGCGGTCTGACGGGCGATACGTCGCGCGGCAGACCGTTGAGGGCGTCCGCTTGTATGGGTACGGCCAGACGGAGAACGCGGCGCTGGCCGACTTCCAGGAGAAGGAGAAGCGACTTCGGAAGGGGCTGCCGCTGACCGATAGTCGGGCCACGTTCCGAGAGGTTGCCCGGCAGTGGCGCACCGTCACTCTCCCGGTGTTGGACGTCAGCGATAGCACTCGTCGTCTGTATGGCGACCGCACGCGGCTTCACCTCGAATCGTCCTCCCTCGCCCGGTTTTCGATGGCGTCGCTCAGGCCCGCTCACATCGAGCGGTGGATCGCCCAGGCGACCGACGACGGGGTGGCCGCGTCGTCGCTTCGAACGGACTTCGCGATCTTGACTCACATCTGTCGGACAGCGGTACGTGACGGGCTGATCGCAGAGAGTCCGCTACGTGGTGTCGCGCGTCCGTCCAAGCGTCGAAGCGATGTCGAGTACCTTCGCCCCGAGGATGTCGCCCGGCTCCTGGCCGAGGTCGCTCACAGTAGCCACGCCCCGGCGATCATGCTCGTTGCGGCGACCGGGCTGCGTCGCGGTGAAGCGCTGGCCCTCCGCTGGCGTGATGTCGACTTCCAGCGCCGGACGATCCGCGTTGCGGGGACGCTCAACGGTCTCACGATGAAGCGTCAGGCGTGGACGAAGAACGGTAAGCCTCGGGCGATTCCGGCGTCGGCCGCAGTGCTCGACATGTTGCGCGAGGTTCGTCGCCGACAGGTCGAACAACAGGACGCGGCAGGCGTTGAGTGGTCGAATCCTCTCGGGCTGGTGTTCACCACGGACACGGGTAAGCCCCTGGGTCCGCGCAACGTCCTGAGGACGGTTCAGAACGCCTCGAAGCGACTCGGCCTCGCCGAGTCGGTGGGTATCCACACCCTGCGCCACAGCGCCGCAACGGCACTCCTGGAAGGCGGCGCGCACGTCAAGAATGTCTCGTCCATCTTGGGTCATTCGAGCGCACAGGTGACGATCGACATCTACGCCCACCAGCACGACGAAGCACAGCGGTCGGCTCTCGATTCGCTGAGTTCGGCCATGTGGGGTCAAACCGATTCTGACCCCAGTTCTGACCCCAAAGCGAGCGGGACGGATCAGGAGGAACCGGGAGACCCCGGCGGGTTGTCGCTGGTCAGCGGTGATTGACCGGGATCGCGGTCGATCCTTCTGGCCTCGGAAAACAGTGCTCCCTATAACTACGGATCAGAAGGTTTGGGGTTCGAATCCCTACGGGCGCACAGAGAAGAGACCCGCACCGATCGGTGCGGGTCTCTTCGTACGCGGAGGGTTACGCGCCGCCGGTGTGGCGGTCGATCCCCAGTGTGGCGATCAGGTCCTCGTGGAGCTGGAACCAGACCTTGTGGCAGGAGTCGCGGTCGGTCTTGTCGATCCAGTCGTGCCCGCCCGACCGTGCGCGGAGCAGGGCGGCGTCGTAGCGGTCCAGGTAGCCGTCGAACCGCGCGAGTACCCGAGCCACGGCGCCGACGATCGGCCGGGCGTCGGCACTGATCGCCGCCAGTTCGTCGAGCACCCGCCCGTCCCACTCGCCGTCGCGGTGGTCGTTGACCGCGAAGCGGTCGGCGTCGGTCGGCCGCATCTGCCAGTCGGTGACGGCTTTGACGAGGCGGCCGTTGAGTGGGAGGAACTCCCGGTAGGCGGCGCCCACGACGGCGCCGGCGTCGGTCTGCCGGCGCTCAGTCGCGAGCTGGTCCTCGTTCGCCGACTTGCCCTCCTCGGTCAACGACCATCCGCCGTCGCCGGCGAAGGCGGTGCGCTGCACCCAGCCCTGCTTCTGCGCCTTGCGCAGGATCCAGTCGGCCTCGTCGACGGCGACACCGGCTCGATCGGCCACGACGTCGGTGTCGGCGTATCCGAGGACGCGCACGGCGTGCAGCGTGCGCAGGTCCGGCGTCGACTGGTGGCTCATGAGCGGTTTCCCCGTCTCGCCGTCAGACGATCGACGTGCTGCTGGCAGGCCTGTTTGGAGCGGAACCCCATCGCGTCGGCGATTTCCGACCAGGTCAGCCCCTCGCCGCGGGCGACGAACAGCAGCCCGGCCTCGACCCCCTCCTGTTCGTCGCGGGCCGCGGACACGAGGGAGAGTGCGCCGAGGAGTTCCTCGCGCGTCAGCTCCGCGGCATGCCAGAGCGCGTACTGGGTCAGGTCGGTCGCCGACGTCGGCACGGGCGGCGGACGCCAGGGCCGTGGGCTGAGCCGATCGGCGCCGTGGGCGAGCAGCAGGTCTCGGGCCCGCTCCTCGCGTCGTGCCCGCGCCTGGTCCTGTGCGGCGTCGTCGTGGATCTCTCCCATGCCGCGCAGTCTGCTACCGTCGGGCAGGGATGTCAACAAAACATTGACGGCGAATGTGCGGGTGAGGTGAGCAGCGTGGTGGTGATGCTGCGCGACGCCACGGTCGGCGCCTGCGGCGGCAAGGCCGGCGCGCTCGGCGCCCTCCTGCGCGAAGGCCTCCCGGTGCCCGACGGATTCGTCGTCACCGCCGCGACGACGCGGGCGGAACTCGCCCGGGCGCTGCAGGGCCTCGGCGACCCCGTCGTCGCGGTGCGCTCGTCCGCGGCGGGTGAAGACACCGCGGCGGCATCGGCGGCCGGCCAATACGAGAGCTTCCTCGGCCTGCAGAGAGTCGATGATGTCTGCGCCGCGGTCGACGCGTGCCGGGAATCGGCGCAGGCAGCCCGGGTGCAGGCGTATCAGGCGAGGACGGGCGTCGAGGCGGGTGAGGTGGCGGTGCTCGTGCAGAGCATGGTCGCCGCGGATTCCTCCGGGGTGATGTTCACGCCCGAGCACCCCGGTGGGCCGACCCGGATCGAAGCGGCCTGGGGGCTGGGTCTCGGCGTCGTCGGCGGAACGGTCGGCCCGGACTCGTACGAGGTCGCCACCGATGGATCGGTCACCGTCGCCGTCGGCGGCAAGCAGACCCGCATCGACCTCGATCCCGCCGGCGGCCTGGTCAGGACGGAGGTGTCACCGGTGCAGCAGCGCGGCCGCACGCTCTACGACGACAGGGTGCGGCGGCTGACCGTGCTCGGGCGAATGGTCGCCGATGTCCGAGGAGCTCCGCAGGACGTCGAGTGGGCCGTCGTGGGCACCGATATCTGGGTGCTGCAGGCCCGGCCGATCACCGCGCCGGTGCCGGGCGTCGTGGCGCCGCGGTCGACGGTCGACGGGGAGCTGACCGGGACTCCCGGATCCCCCGGCCGGCTGACCGCGCCGGCCCGTCTCGTCCACGGGCCGAACGACTTCGCGCGGGTGCGACCCGGCGAGATCATCGTCTGCCCGTACACCGACCCGGCGTGGACGCCATTGTTCACCGTCGCCGGGGGCGTGGTCACCGAGACCGGCGGCGCCCTGTCCCACGCGGCGATCGTCGCCCGCGAATACGGGATCCCGGCGGTTCTCGGCGTGGCCGGGGCCTTGTCCCGGATCGTCGACGGCCAGCAGATCCGGCTCGACGGAGCGGCCGGAACCATCGCCCCGACGAGCGGGAGGTAGTCCACCGGGGAGTTCTCCCCATCGACACCGAGCCGACGGGCGCCGATAGTGGGGGACATGAGAACCACGAAGCTGCTCACCCCGCTGATCGCACTGGCCGCGACGGCCGGCTGGATGTGCCTGGGCGCCCCGTCGGCGCAGGCGGCACCCGTCGATCCCGCGCCGTACCTGCAGACCGGGGCGTACTACTTCACCACCCCGTCGGGTGGCTGGAAGTGTGCCATCTCGACGAAAGACGGCTATGCGGGCTGCAAGGGTCGCCTGCCCGCCGATGCGCCGAGCGTGTCCGGTGGTGGCGTGGCGTCGATCCATCCCAACAACGCGATGGTTCGCCGCGGCAGCCGCGCCACCCTCGGCTTCACCAGCGACACGAGCCTGTCGGCCCCGTCGCCCGCGCGCGTTCTCGGCTACGGCCAGGTGCTGAGCGTCGGCGGCTACACCTGTTCGGTCGACGCGGCCACCGGCGTCTCGTGCGATGCCGGGCAGCACGGGTTCACCGTTTCTACGACGGGCTATCGGCTCCGTTGAGCCCGGTCGGGTTCCGATGCCCGATGCCGACCACGTCGTGCAGGATCTGGTGCACCACCGCGTCGTAGACCAGCGAGTAGAGGACCATCCGCCCGGACCGGTCGGCGTGGACCCAGCCCTGCGCGCGCAGGGATCGCAGCGATTGCGATGCGGCGTTCTCGGTGATCCCGACGCGGTCGGCCAGGACCGCGACCGACAGATTCGGTTCGGCGTGCATCTCGACCAGCAGGGCCAGGCGCGTCGGATCGCCGAGCATGGCGAAGCGGGTGGCCCAGTGCGTGATCTGGCCCGAGTTCAACCGGGTGTGCGTGTGATCTGACGCCACGGGGCTTCCTCTCGAGCGCGTGTCCTGCTGACGATCCTTTCACGCCGAGAGGCGATTGCGTCACCCGTCGACGGGCAGGGTCTCGTGGTGGACGGGCCGGAACTTCTTCTTGGCCAGCAGGAACAGCCAGGTGGCGAACACGAACGGGCCGGTTCCCGCGGGAAGTGCCCAGGCGGCCAGCAGGGTCGCCAGTCCGGCGTGGAAGATCACCGTGGTCACCACGCCGAGCAGTGCGTAGGCGAGCACCCGGGGGCCGGGGGTGTAGAAGACGCATCCGAGCGCGATGGCGGTCAGCACGGCGCTGAAGCCGTAGATGCCGTTGCCGATGTCGACCGCGGGGGCGCCCAGCGCCAGACTCACGCCGATGGCCACGGCCGAGCCGGCGAGCGCCAGAGCGGCCGCCGTCAACGACGACACCGCGATCGCGACGACGAAGATCACGCCGGTGACCCAGTTGTTGATGAGGAAGACCTGGGCGACGTTCTTGAACAGCACCTCGAGCAGCCAGCTCGCGGTGACGTCGACGTACGCGGCCGCGTCGTTCGTCGCACCGTCGGTGGGCAGGTGGGCATCGCCGAGCGGATTGGTGTCGAGTGCGGCGAACTTGAAGGCCCCGAGCAGCAGCACCCAGTTGACCAGGTTGAACGGGAAGGTGAGCGCCGGCACCCCCCACGTCTTGAAGACCCGGGCCGTCGCCATGAACGCCACCGTCGACGCCGCTGCCCCGACGACGACGTACGGCCACAACCAGGCGTTGTCGGCGAGGAAGGTCGGCAGCGCCGCACCGACCAGGATGCCGTTGTAGCCGTACAACCCGGCCCGCATCGTGCTGGTGTCCGGTTGCAGCGCCAGTGCGGTGAGAGTCGAGACGACGAGTCCGATCAGCGCGCCGATCACCACCTGCGGCGAGTCCGCCGCGATCGCCCCGTAGCCGATCCCGACGAGGAACAGCAGGCCGGTGAGGGCGTTGGCCTGGAACATCACCTGCCCCGACCCCCGCAGCGTCACGTCGGCGATCCGCGCGGCCGGGAGGCGGTCGGTCAGCCTGGTCCAGCGGGCGCCGGGGCCCGCCGTCGATTCACTCATCGGATCTCCTTCTCTCACATCCACAGGGGTCGCGGTCCGAGCTCGGCGGCGAGCACCTCGTCGCGGACCACCGCCCAGAACTCGCGGACGCGCTCGAGGACCGGTCTGCTCTCGGCGCCGATCGCCTTGAACACCAGGCCGCAGTCCCCGGGCAGCCGGCTGGCGCCGCTGTAGACGCCGTCGCGCAATCCGGCGGGGGTGCGCGCCAGGATCGCCGCGGCCCGCTCCGGCGGCGTCAGCACGAACACGTTGCCGAAGACGTCGTATTCGCCCATCACGCCGATCAGCCGCACCGGCGTCCGCGCCGGTTCGATGAGGATCTTCTCGGTGAACAGTCGCCGACCGTCGGGGCGCCGGGCGCGCAGCAGGGCCGAGTAGACGTCGTAGCCGAAGACCTCGTCGTCGTGGTGATACTTGCGCCCGGGCATGACGACCTCGGAGAACAGGAGCGTCGCCGACTCGTCGATCACGACGTCGCTGCGGGTGACGTAGCGCGAGTTCCGGTGGGGGATGGTGATGCCCGGCAGATACTCCAGGTACGAGTCCGGGCCCAGCACGATCCGTTGGTCCTGCACCGCGTAGTTGGCGTCCATCTGGTGGACCTTGGTGGCGGACTGCGTGGTGATGTGGGCCTTCGCCCCGGCTTCCAGGGTGATGTCCACGCTCAGCCGATCGCCCTGCAGCACCCCGCCGGAGATCGAGATGATGTAGACGCAGGCCATATCCGGGATCTGCTCGTCCCAGTACAGCGCCTGCTGCACGAGCAGGGGGGTCTTGCGATAGAGGTCGGCCAGCACCGTGCGGTCGTCCTTGTCGACGAACCGCATGCGCAGTTCGCCGGTCTTGGCCGACTTGCCCGCAGGCGCCTGTTTCGGCTGATCCTGGTAGTCGACCAGCTCGGGGAGCTCTACCGCACTCATCTGTCGACTCAGCCGGCGGCATCCGCCTGATCGAAGAGGACGCCGTGCGCGATGAGGTCGACGACCTCGGTGATGCCCTCGTCGGTCTTGCAATTGGTGAACACGAACGGCTTGCCGTTGCGCTGGGCCGCCGAGTCCCGCTCCATGACCGAGAGGTCGGCGCCCACGTACGGCGCGAGGTCGGTCTTGTTGATGACCAGGATGTCGGACTGGGCGATTCCCGGCCCGTTCTTACGGGGGATCTTGTCGCCGGCGGCGACGTCGATCACGTAGATGAAGAAGTCCACCAGCGCCGGGCTGAAGGTCAGGGTGAGGTTGTCGCCGCCGCTCTCGATGAACACGATGTCCGCGTCGGGAAAGGTCTCTTCCATCTCCTCGACGGCCGCGAGGTTCATGCTCGGGTCCTCGCGGACGGCGGTGTGCGGGCACGCGCCCGTCTCCACGCCGACGATCCGCTCCTCGAGCAGCACACCCTTCAGCGCCTTCTGCACGTGTTTGGCGTCCTCGGTGGTGACCACGTCGTTGGTGATGATCAGGATGCTCGTGTCCCGGTCGATGAAGTGGGGCGTGATCGCCTCGATCAGGGCGGTCTTGCCGGACCCGACGGGACCGCCGACGCCGATACGCGTGGTCTTCTTCATTTCTCTCCTCATCTCAATTCATGAACATGCGGACGTGTGAGCCGACGTGGATCGACGCGAAGATGTCGAGCATCGGTGCGAATGTCGACATGTCGTCCAGGCCGAGTCCGCGGATGCGCTCGTAGTCCTCACCGATCGACGCGTTGACGTCGTACAGGATCTTCTGGGCGTCCAGGTGGTCCACGCGCACCAGGCGCAGGGCGGCGCCGAGGACGGTCGCGGCGATGCCGTACTGGTGGACGCCGAAGGCCTCCTCCTCGGTCCCGCCGACCTCGGCGAGGATCAGCCCCTGCGTCGCCGGATACGTGCCCGGGGTGGCGCCGGCCTTGATCTGCGCGAGCCAGTCGCCGATCGGCGCCGACCCGGGCACCAGGCGCAGTCCCAGCTCCGCCGCTTTGCGGCCCATCCGGGTCACCATGGTGCGCGCCTCTTCGTTGAGTTTGCGCTCCCACACCGCCGCGTCCGCCTCGGCGACGCCCGTGGGATCCTGCGCCGTCGCGGCGCGGTGTGCGTGCAGCACGGCGATCCCGTCGCACCCGGCCGCCTGGTGCACCGAGGCCGCCACGAACTCGCGCAGACTCGGCTCGTCGACGATCAGCCCCTCGGCGACGCCGGTCTCCAATCCGTTGGAGAAGGAGAAGGAGCCGACGGGGAGCATCGTGTCGGAGAACTGCATGGCGCGCATCGCGCGGACCATCGCCCCCGGGTCGGCCGCCTCAGTGATGGTCATGACCGCCGTGGTCGTGCGGATGGGTGTGTCCCTCCCCCTCGCGCTGCGCGCCGCCGAACAGCCGTCGGGCCTCGTGCGGCGCGATGTAGGGGATCACCTCGGCACCCGGGATGAAACGGTGTTTGACCCCCTCGAGGGCGTGGGTGCGCATCACCGAGTTCATCACCGGCTGGGCGACGGTCAGCGGGACGTAGAGCTTGGTCCCCTTGATGACCGCCGGCCAGTGCTGGTTGCCGATCGCGTGCCCGAGTTCGAGGCAGGTCTGGATCACCGTCTCGGTGTCCTCGCCGGCGACCTCGGACAGGTCGACCTCCATCACCTCTTTGAGGCTGATCCGGGCGACGATGGCCGTCGAGGTGTCCTCGTCCCACGCGAGGACGTCGCCGTCCTTGAGTTGGACGCCGCGATCGAGGGAGATCGCGACCTCGCCGCCGCCCGCGGTCGGACGGCGCAGACGGCTCTTCTGGGCCTCCCACTGGTCGAGGTAGACCGCGTCGACGGTGGCGTCGGCCAGTCTGGTCGACCACTGTTCGTCGCCCTCGTTCCCGAGGAGCTCCTCGACGATGACCAGCTGCTGGGTGTTGTTCACTCTGGTAGTCCTCCGGTTCAGCTGAAGAAGTAGAGCTGGTTGAGGCTGATCGACTCGGCCGGCTCGACGTAGGCGTGTTCCCCGTCGACCGTGACCGCGAAGGTCTCCGGATCGACCTTGATCTCGGGTAGCGCCGAGTTGTGCACCATGTGGTGCTTGGTGATCCCGCGGGTGTTCTCGACCGGGATCACCTGCCGCTCCAACCCGAGGCGGTCGGCGATGCCCGATTCGGCCGCGGCCTTGGAGACGAAGGAGACCGACGTCTCCTGCAGGGTCTTGCCGAAAGCACCGAACATCGGCCGGTAGATCACCGGCTGCGGCGTCGGCAGCGAGGCGTTCGGGTCGCCCATGGCGTGCCAGTTGATCGCCCCGCCCTTGATGACGGTCCGCGGCTTGGCGCCGAAGAACGCCGGTTCCCACAGGATGAGGTCGGCGAGCTTTCCCTCGGCGATCGACCCGACGTGGTTGGAGATCCCGAAGGTGATCGCGGGGTTGATGGTGACCTTCGCGATGTACCGCAGCACCCGGAAGTTGTCGTTGCCGGCGGCGTCCTCGGGCAGCTTGCCGCGTGCCTTCTTCATCGAATCGGCCATCTGCAGGCAGCGCAGCCAGTTCTCGCCGATGCGTCCCATCGCCTGCGAGTCGCTGGAGATCACCGAGATGACGCCCATGTCGTGCAGCACGTTCTCCGCGCCGATCGTCTCGGCGCGCACCCGACTCTCGGCGAAGGCCACGTCCGACGGCACGTTCGGATTCAGGTTGTGGCAGACCATGATCATGTCGAACAGCTCGGCCTGCGAGTTGATGCCGTAGGGCAGGGTCGGATTCGTCGACGCGGGCAACACGTTGTGTTCGGCGGTGACCCGCAGCAGGTCCGGGGCGTGACCGCCGCCCGCTCCCTCCGAGTGATAGGTGTGGATGGTCCGACCGTCGAAGGCGGCGATCGTGTCCTCCACGTAGCCGGCCTCGTTGAGGGTGTCGGTGTGGATGGCCACCTGCACGTCGTAGTCGTCGGCGACGCTCAGCGCGGCGTCGATGGCCGCCGGGGTGGACCCCCAGTCCTCGTGGATCTTCAGGCCGGCGTTGCCCGCCTTGAGCTGCTCCTCCATGGACAGCTTCCCCGACGAGTTGCCCTTGCCGCACATCAGCATGTTGACCGGGAGGCCCTCGTTGGCCTTCAACATCATCTCGGTGTTCCAGGTGCCCGAGGTGATGGTCGTCCCGTTCGTGCCGTCGGTCGGACCGATGCCGCCGCCGATGAGGGTCGTGATCCCGCCGGCCAGCGCGGTGTAGGCCTGCTGCGGCGAGATCAGGTGCACGTGGGGGTCGAGTCCGGCGGCGGTCAGGATCAACTGCTCGCCGGAGATCGCGTCGGTCGCCGGCCCGCAGGTCATCCCGGGCGTCACACCGTCCATCGTCGATGCGTTGCCGGCCTTGCCGATGCCGGCGATCCGCCCGTCCTTGATGCCGACGTCGGCCTTGATGACGCCGAGCAGCGGGTCGACGATCACCACGTTCGTGATCACGATGTCCAGGGCGCCGCTGTCGCTGGTCGCCGCGGGGTCCTGGCCCATGCCGTCGCGGAGCGTCTTGCCGCCGCCGTAGATCGACTCGTCGCCGATGACGCGGAGATCCTTCTCGATCTCCACGTAGAGGTCGGTGTTGCCGAGCCGGATCTGGTCGCCGGTCGTCGGCCCGAAGAGACCCGAGTACTCCTTGCGGGAAATGCTGGTCATGATTCTCCTCCTGCGGACCGGGGTTACTTGGATTTCTTCGCGGCCGGCTTGAGGGCCTTGGACTTGAAGCCGAGCTCGGCGAGCTTGTCGACGGCCTGC
Organism: Gordonia sp. (in: high G+C Gram-positive bacteria); assembly: GCF_047606305.1. GTDB lineage: Bacteria > Actinomycetota > Actinomycetes > Mycobacteriales > Mycobacteriaceae > Gordonia. The sequence continues at coordinate 92,568 of NZ_JASGER010000047.1, forward strand.
TGGAAGCGGGGTCGGTATTCGGCGTCGGTGGGCGCCCAGCCGTCGACGAGACCGTTGAACCCGTGGACGCGCTGCTTGCCGCCGAACGGAACGAGCGTCACGTCCTGCTGATCGCCGGGTTCGAATCGCACCGCGGTGCCGGCCGGGATGTCCAGCCGCCAACCGAAGGTGGCCGGGCGGTCGAATTCGAGGGCCCGGTTCACCTCCATGAAGTGGTAGTGCGAGCCGACCTGGATCGGACGGTCGCCGGTGTTGCGGACGGTGATGGTCTGTCGGGGGCGGCCGACGTTGATCTCGATCGGCTCGGCGCGCAGGACGTAGCCGCCGACCGGAACCTTCGACTTCTTGTCCTTGGGGGTCGCGGCGGTGGAATCGGTGGACTTCCTGGGCTTGCTCGGCATGGCGACGCTCCTCGGTCAGCGAATGGGGTTGTGGACGGTGACCAGGCGGGTGCCGTCGGTGAACACGGCTTCGACCTGGACCTTGGAGATCATGTCCGCGACGCCGTCCATGACGTCGTCGGTGGTGAGCGCCTTGGACGCGTCCTCCATCACCTGCTCGACGGTCTTGCCCTCGCGGGCACCCTCGAGGGCCGCCGCGGTGATGATGGCCACCGATTCGGGGTGGTTGAGCTTGAGGCCCTTGTCCTTCCGGCGCTGGGCGATGTCGGCCAGGGTGAGGATCGTCAGCTTGTCCAGTTCGCGAGGTGTCAGATGCATTGCCACTCCTTGATTCACGTCTGCCGCGACACGGGGTGACCCAGGTCACCCCACTGACTGCAACCTAACAACCTTCGCCAACCGTCGGGGCAAATCCCTCTGAACAGCGGATATATGTCCATCGGGACACATGGCGCGGCACGCATCCCGGTCGCGGCCGGCTCACCGTGCGGCGCTCAGCGTGCGATGGCGGCGACCAGCTGGTCGCCGAGCCAGCGCTCGTATTCGTCGGGGGACCACCCGCAGCGCCGGACCAGTCGGTCGGCCACCTCGGGGGCGGTCAGCGTCCACACGATGTCGTGCAGGCGGTCGCGACCGGGGGGAGTGGGGATTCCGTGCGACGCCGCCAGGCCGTCGAGTGCGTGGCCGCTGCCGGTCCGCCGCTCGGCTTCGATCGTCGCGAGGAAGTCGCGCAAGGTCGTGTCGTCGCCGGCGCCGCCGTGCAGCAGCACGCCCAGCAGCGGGCCGACGTGCTCGTAGATCACGCGCGTCCACCCGGCGTAGGCGCGCAGGAAGCCCGCGGCGTCGGCGCTCTCGCGCATCGCGAGGAACTGTGGCCGCTGGCTCATCGGCGTCGGGTCGTCGTCACCGGCGAGGGTGACGTCGTAGACGGCCTTGACCACCTCGGCCTTGCCGCCGATCGAGTTGTAGACCGTCTGCGGGCTGACGCCGGCGGCGCGGGCGAGCCCGGCGACCGTCATCTCGCCGTAGCTGCCGTCGAGGAGCAGGTCGTAGGCGGCGGCGACGATCCGCGCTCGTGTCTGTCGCGCCGACTCCGTGCGCCGGGAGTTGTCGTAACCGCGCTTGGCCATTGCCCACGCCTCCACATTTACCTGGAATCATATTCCAGTGGAATTAGATTCCACTGGATCTGGTGAAGGGAGCATCCCATGCCCAACCCCGCACTACCCGCAGCACACGCGGTCTTCGAGGCCATCAACTCCGGCGACCTCTCCGCCATCCCGGACTGCGTGACCGACGACTTCGTCGACCATGGATCGCCGTTCCCCATCCCGCCCGGGCCCGACGGTTACGTCCGCATCCTCACCTGGGTGTCGGGCGTCCTGGCCCTGCGCTACGAAATCGTCGACACCATCACGATCGACGACCGCATCGTCCTGCGCGCGGTGGCCCACGGCTCCGGCGTCGCGCAGATCCACGGCCCCGAGGCCGTGGGCCACGACTACCTCATGCCGACGATCCACATCTACCGCACCGAGGGCACCCGTCTCGCCGAGCACTGGGGAGTGCGCGACGAGGTGGGGGCGATGATCCAGATGGGGGTGATCCCCGCGCCCGACCCGACGGGACTCGACACCGCCACCGGCGAGTAGCGCGCGAAACCCGGCGCCGCCCGGAATGCCCGGGTTAGTGTGGCCTGGCAAAACTTCATTTTCAGAGAGGAAATCTCGTGTCTGAATCCCTCACCCGCCGCGGGCTCGCCGAACTGTTCGGCACCTTCTGGCTCGTGTTCGGCGGCTGTGGTTCCGCCATCTTCGCGGCCAAGGAGATCGCCAACACCGACGACGGCGTCAAGCTGAACATCGGTATCGGCTACATCGGCGTCGCGCTGGCCTTCGGCCTCACCGTGCTGACCATGGTCTACGCCGTCGGCCACATCTCCGGCGGCCACTTCAACCCGGCTGTCTCGCTGGGCGCCGTCGTCGCCGGGCGCATGCCCGCCAAGGATCTGCTGCCCTATTGGGTCGCCCAGGTCATCGGTGGTCTGCTGGCCGGCACCGCGCTGTGGGGCATCGCCAAGGGCCGTCCCGGATTCGAACGGGTCGGGGACATGGCCGCCAACGGTTACGGCGCGCACTCGCCCGACGGCTACTCGCTGGCCTCGGTGCTCATCGCCGAGATCCTGCTGACCGCGTTCTTCCTCATCGTGATCCTCGGTGCCACCGACAAGCGGGCCCCCAAGGGCTTCGCCGGCATCGCCATCGGCTTCACGCTGACCCTGATCCACCTCATCTCGATCCCGATCTCCAACACCTCGGTGAACCCGGCGCGCTCGACCGGCGTCGCGTTCTTCAACCAGGCCGGTGCGGCGGATCAGCTGTGGGTCTTCTGGCTCGCCCCGCTCGTGGGCGCGGCGATCGGTGCGGCGGCCTACGTGCTGCTGTTCACCGACGAGAAGCTGAAGGTCGAGGTCTAGGCCCGATCGTAAACCCAGCGGTTCAGGACAGACCCGACACCGAGAAGGTGTCGGGTCTGTCCCGTTGTGCGGGGTTTGTGCGGGGTCAGCGCTGCCAGGTGTGGCCGAGGTGGGCCTGGCGGCGCATCTGTGCGGCCCAGCCGTCGTCGCCCGGCTCGACGTCGGCGATGGCGGGGGCGGGCGTCGACGCCATCTCCTCGTAGGCCAGCCGGGCGCGGTGCCCGTCGTCGACGAGGGTGGCGACCGTTCCGGCGTCGCGCAGCTCGTCGCGGGCCGCGACCAGCCGGTCGATCGTCTCCGACAGCGCGTTCAGCAGCGCGATGCGGTTCGCCTCGAGCATCGCCCGCTGCAACGCGGGCGCGGTGCCGGCGACGCGCGTCCCGTCGCGGAAGCTGCCGGCCGCCAGGCGCAGCGCCAGTCCGCTCTCGCCGGCCCCGACGGCGGCGGTCGCGGCGGCGGTGAGGTGCGGCAGGTGGGAGATCGCGGCGACGGCCCGGTCGTGGGCGTCGTTGGCCGCGGGCACGACCTGGGCGCCGCAGTCGCGCGCCAGGGTCGCGACGGTGAGCCAGGCCGCCGGATCGGTGTCGTCCTGTGTGGTCACCATCCACATCGCGTCGACGAACAGGTCGGGGTCGGTGGCCGCCCAACCGGATTGGCTCGTCCCGGCCATCGGGTGCCCGCCGACGTAGCGGGCGCCCGGGTGGCACCGCTGGACGGCCTGCGCGACGGGTTCCTTCACGCTGACGACGTCGGTGAGGAGGCAGTCGGGGGCCAGCCGAGCGACCGTCGGCAGCAGGTCGTCGAGCGTGGTCGCCGGCGTGCTCACGACGATCAGCGCACCCTCGTCGGCGGCGCGCCGCAGCACCGCCTCCAGGTCGGTGTCGGCGTCGAACCCGTCCGCGCGCGCGGCCGCCGCGCCATCCTCAGATCGGTTGTAGCCGAAGGCCGTTCGCCCCTCGCGGACCACCGCGCGCAGCACCGAACCGCCGATGAGGCCCAGCCCCAAAACGCAGACCGGCGGGCGCGATGAATCCGTCACCGCTCCAGCGTGTCACATTGTGAAGACGACTTGGGTAAGGCTGCCGGTGCGACTACGGTGACCAGCATGGCCGCGAGCGCGAGTGATTCCGAACCCGAGGGCTTCGCAGTGGCGGTCGTGCGCGAGGAGACCGCCTGGAAGGTCACCCCGCTCGACGCGTCGGCGCTGACCAACCTCGACGACGCCGAGCGGCAACTGCGCGACCTGCGCGCGGCCGGGGCGGCCTTCGGCCTGCTCGACGTCGACGACGAGTTCTTCATCGTCGTGCGGCCGGCTCCCGGCGGCTCCCGACTGCTCGTCTCCGACGCCACCGCCGCACTCGACTACGACGTCGCGGCCGACGTGCTCGACGCCCTCGACGTCGACATCCCGGACTACGACCCCGACGAGCTCGACGACGTCGAGCCGTGGGAGGAGGGCGACCTCGCCGTGCTGTCGGACCTGGGGCTGCCCGACGCGGTGATGAGCGTGATCGTCGGCGACACCGACTTGTACGCCGACGAGCAGATCGGCATGATCGCCGCGCGCATGGGCTTCGCCGACGAGCTGGGCAAGGTCCTCGACTCGCTGGGCCACTAGGCGATGGCGGCCCGCGACGACGAGCGGCTGGTCCGCCTGGCCATCGAGGCCGCCGCCGAATCCGGTCCCGACGACGTGCCGATCGGCGCGGTCGTCATCGACCCCGAGGGATTCGAACTCGCCCGCGCGGGCAACCGGCGCGAGGCCGACGGCGACCCGTGCGCCCACGCCGAGGTGCTCGCCCTGCGGGCGGCCGCGCAGCGGTTCGGCGACGGGTGGCGCCTGGGCGGTTGCACGCTGGCGGTCACCGTCGAACCGTGCACGATGTGCGCCGGCGCCATCGGGCTCGCGCGCATCGACAAGGTCGTGTTCGGTGCGTGGGAGCCGAAGACCGGGGCGGTCGGATCGCTGTGGGACGTGCTGCGCGATCCGCGCCTGTCGCACCGGCCGGAGGTCCGCGGCGGGGTGCTGGTCGACGAGTGCGCCGCGCTGCTGACGGAGTTCTTTTCCGATCACCGCGATCGTTGAACCTGGGTATCCACTGTGAAACGTGGACGCGGCCCAGGGGACGTGGCACATTTAGCGGGTCAGAACATTCCGCGACTTGAAGGAGCACCCCATGTCTGATGCGAGCGACAAGGTCACCGAGGCCGTCAACGCTGCCAAGGAGAAGGTCAGCGACCTGGCCAACAACGAGAAGGTCAGCGAGGTCGTGGACAACGCCAAGGAGAAGCTCGGCGACCTGGCCAACAACGAGAAGGTCAACGAGGTCGTCGAGGGCGCCAAGGAGAAGTTCGGCGAGCTCAAGGACAAGCTGACCGGCGGCGACAAGTAAGTCGTTTCCCCTGCGGCCGTCGAGGCTGCACATCTGTACCGCAGGTGACCTGCTGATTTAGTGTCGGCGGGCGCCTGCGGTACTGTTTTCGGCGGTGGCGTGTCCGAGCGGCCGAAGGTGCAGCACTCGAAATGCTGTGTGCGGTAACCCCGTACCGGGGGTTCGAATCCCCCCGCCACCGCAGGAAGAACAGAACCCCCGGCTCGCCGCTCGCAGCCGGGGGTTCTGCCGTTTCCGGGTCGACGGGCTACGGCGTCAGGAACGCCTTGATGGCCGTGCGGTCGTCCATCGCCCGATACGCGTCGGCGACGTCGGCCAGCGGCACCTTGAGGTCGAAGACGCGACCGGGGTGGAAGTCACCGGAGTAGACGCGGCTGATCAGGTCGGGCAGGTAGTCGCGGACCGGCGCGCCGCCGCCCTGCAATCGGACGTGGTTGGCGAAGAGTTTCCCGGCCGAGAGCTTCACGCCGTGTGGGACGCCGACGAATCCGACGCCGCCGCCCTGTCGGGCCGCGCCGAGCGCGGTGCTCATCGCCTCGTCGGTGCCGACGCACTCGGCGATGCTGTCCGCGCCGATGCCGCCGGTCAGCTCCTTGACGCGCTCGACGGCCTCGTCGCCGCGTTCGGTGACGATGTCGGTGGCGCCGAACTCCTGTGCCACCGCCTGTCGCTGCGGGTGGCGCGACATCGCGATGATCCGCTCGGCACCCAGCTCCTTGGCGGCCAGTACCGCCGACAGTCCGACCGCGCCGTCGCCGACGACCACGGTCGTGTGCCCGGGCCGCACGCCGGCCGCGCGGGCCGCATACCAGCCGGTGCCCATCACGTCGGACAGCGTGAGGAGGTCGGGGAGCATCTCGGCCGAGGGGGTGTCGGGGGTCGGGACCAGGGTGCCGTCGGCCAACGGGATGCGGATGGCCTCGGACTGGCAGCCCGTCACGGGCACCGCTTGCGCGCACCCGGACTGGTAGCCGGCCAGGCAGTGCGGGCAGGTGTTGTCCGACGCGAAGAAGGAGCCGATCACGAATTGGCCGGGCTTGACGGTCGTGACCTCCGATCCCACCTCGCGCACGACCCCGACGTATTCGTGGCCGATGGCCCACGGCTGCTCGAAGGTGTTGATGCCGCGGTAGTACCAGAGGTCCGAGCCGCAGACACACGTCGCCGACGTCTCGATGATGGCGTCGGTGGGTTCGATGATGGCCGGGTCCGGGATCGTTTCGGATCGGACGTCTTCGGGGCCGTGGATCATTGTTCCGCGCATGACTCCACGATATGCCCGTCGACGCATGGCCCGAGCGCCCACTCGGCGCGAATGACCGCCCACTCGGCGGAAAATCAGCGCCCACTCGGCGGGATTGACCGCCCACTCGGCGGAAAATCAGCGCCCACTCGGCGGAGGGGGAAGGGGGGGCTACTGCGGGAAGGAGGCTCCCAGGAAGGTCGAGGAGAGCTGCGCCAGGTGCAGCAGGGGTTCGGGGGCGATGCCGAAGCCGATCGTGACCAGCGCGCAGAGGGCGATCGGGAGGGTCGTGGCCAGGCTCGGCTGGCGGACCTGCACCTCGTCGGCGTCGTCGGCGGGCTCGGTGAAGAACATCGCGACGATGACCCGCAGGTAGAAGTAGGCGGCGACCGCACTGGCCAACACGCCGACGATGACCAGCGCCCAGGCGCCGGACTTCCCGGCGGCGGCGAACACGACGAACTTCGCGATGAACCCGGTGGTGATCGGGATGCCCGCGAACGCCAGGAGGAACAGTGCGAACAGGGCGCCGACGAGCGGTCGGCTGCGGCCGATGCCGGCCCACGAGTCGAAGTCGGTGGCCTCGCGCCCGGCGCCGTCGCGCACCACCGACAGCAGCGCGAAGCCGCCGAAGGCGGAGAAGGCGTAGGTCGCGAGGTAGAACAGGACGGCCGCCAACCCGGCCTCGCTCAGCGCGATGACGCCGAGCAGGATGAACCCGGCGTGCACCATCGACGAGTAGGCGAACATGCGCTTGATGTCGTCCTGGCTGACCGCCATCACCGTCGCGATCACCATCGTCGCGATCGCGACCACCCACAGCGCCGGGCGCCACTCGTGCACCAACGACGGGAACGTCACGTAGAACACGCGGGCCAGCGCGACGAAGGCCGCCACCTTGGTGGCCGACGCCATGAAGGCGGTGATCGGCGTCGGCGCCCCCTGGTAGACGTCGGGCACCCAGGAGCCGAACGGCACCGCGCCGACCTTGAACAGCAGCCCCACCGCCAGCAGCCCCAGTCCGATAAACGCCAGCGTCGAATCGGCCGCGCCGGCGATGGACTTGCCCGCCTCGGCCAGCGACAGGGTGCCGGTCGCGCCGTAGACGAATGACGCGCCGAACAGGAAGAAGGCCGACGAGAATGCACCGAGCAGGAAGTACTTGAGTGCCGCCTCCTGGGACAGCAACCGTCGCCGACGGGCCACGCCGCACAGGATGTAGAGCGGCAGCGAGAAGACCTCCAGGGCGATGAACATCGTGAGTAGATCGCCGGCGGCGCCGAACAGCATCATGCCGCCGGTGGCGAACAGCGCCAGCGGATAGACCTCGGTCGTGCGCGAACCGGCCCGACCGGCGGCCAGCTCGCCCTCCGATCCCGGCACCGTCGACGCGGCCGGGGTGAACGGGTCGGCCACGAGGTCGTCGTCGGCCCGCCCGCCGGCGACGGGCACCGACGAGGCGAGGGCCACCGGTGCCCAGACGTTGTCGAGCCGGCGCTCGCTGCAGACCAGGACGGTCAGGATGCCGACGGCGACGATCACCCCCTGGGCGAAGAGTGCGGGACTGTCGACGACGACCGCGCCGCTCATCGTCGAGCGCTGGTCGCCGTGGGCCAGCCCGAGCGCGATGATGCAGCCGAGACCGCCGAGGAGCCCGAGCAGCGCGACCCCGAGTTGGGCGCCGGCCCGCCAGCGCTTCGGTGCGAAGGCGTCGACGAGGACGGCCAGGACGGCCGCGCCGAAGACGGCGAGCATCGGGGACAGGGCGCGGTAGTCGATGCTGGGCGCGACCATGGCCGCCGCCTGGGAGACGGTGCTCATCCTTGCTCCCCCTCCTGCGGTTCGGGAATGACCGGTCCGGGCGCGGTGTACTCCGGCGGGCCCATCGGTCCGATCGGCGCAGGGGGCGGCGCGGGCGGTTGCGGCGGTGCGACCGGCGGTGCCGGGGCGGGTGCGGGCGGTGGTGCGGGCGTGGGAGCCGAGACCGCCTTGAGTGTGTGGTCGACCGACGGCGTGACCGCGTCGAGCGCCGGTGCCGGCCAGAACCCGAGCACGAGCAGCGCGGCGACGAGGGGCAGCAGCACCGACCGTTCCCGACCGCCCAGATCCGCCATGCCCGTCACACCGTCGACCGGGGGGCCGCCGAACATCCGCTGGTAGGTCCACAGGACGTAGATCGCCGACCCGACGAGCGCGACGGTCGCCACGATCGCGGCCGCCGGATACCGGGTGAAGCTGCCGACCATCACCAGGAACTCGGAGACGAACGGCGCGAGACCGGGCAGTGAGATCGTCGCCAGGCCGGCGACCAGGAACACCGCGGACAGCACCGGCGCGACCTTCTGCACCCCGCCGAAGTCGGCGATCTCCCGGCTGCCCCGTCGGTGCACGAGGAAGCCGGCCACCAGGAACAGCGCGGCCGTCGAGATACCGTGGTTGACCATGTACAGCGTCGCCCCGGCCTGCGACTGCGGGTTCAGTGCGAAGACGCCGAGTACGATGAAGCCGAAGTGGGAGATGGACGTGTAGGCGATCAACCGCATGACGTCGGTCTGCGCGATCGCCAGGATCAGCCCGTAGACGATGCTGACGACCGCGAGCCCGCACATCCACGGGGCGAAGACCTTCGAGGTCTCGCCGAACAGGCCGACGACGAAGCGCAGCATCGCGAAGGTGCCGACCTTGTCCATCACGGCCATCATCAGCACGCCCGTGGACGGGGTGCCGGCGACGGCCGCGTCGGGCAGCCAGGCGTGCACCGGCCAGACCGGCGCCTTCACCGCGAAGGCAAAGAGGAAGGCGCCGCAGATCGCAATCCCGGCGCCGCCCCCGACGTCGACCTTGCCGTCGGCGATCGCCTTGGTGATCTCGGCCAGCCCGAAGGTGCCGCCGCCGTCGTCGCCGAGCCCGGCGCGCGAGGTCAACACCCACAGCCCGATGACGCCGGCGAGCATCACCAGACCGCCGAAGAGGTTGTACAGCAGGAACTTCAGCGCGGCCCGCGCCCGCACCGCCCGGTCCAGCTCGCCCCAGCCGCCGACGAGGAAGTACATCGGGATGAGCATCGCCTCGAAGACGAGGTAGAACAGCAGGATGTCGGTGGCGACGAAGCTGAGCAGCACCATCGCCTCCACGGCCAGCGTCAACGCTACGTAGATGCTCGGGTCGGTCTCCGACGCGTCGCGTCCCACGTGCCGGGACGCGAGGAGCAGCAGCGGCACCAGCGCGGTGGTCAGCAGGACGAGCACCAGGCCGATGCCGTCCAGGCCCAGGTCGTAGCGCGCACCGATCGCCGGGATCCACCGGTGCGACTCGGTCAGGTCGAACCGCGGTCCGCGATGGTGGGCGGCGGCCGTCGCGATCGACCAGCCGAGCGTGAGGACCGAGACCGTCAGCCCCGCGTACACCGGCCAGTGTCGACGGTGCTCACCGGTGCGGATCAGCGCGACGCCGATCGCGCCGAGCGCGGGCAGTAGCCAGAGGATGCTCAGCCACGGAATCGAGTTCATGTCAGCGCCACCCCCACCACGACCGCGACGACGATGACCGCGCCGGACAGGATCGTCAGCGCATACGACCGCACGTATCCGTTCTGCGCCCGCCGCAACAGCTGCGACCCTCCGCCGACGCCGAGCGCCAGACCCTGCTCGGCACCGGCGAATCCGCGGTCCTCGACGACGCGCAGCCCCTTGGCGAGGTATTGGCCGGGCACCATCAGCACCGTCTCGTTGATGCGGTCGCCGTAGAGGTCGGCCCGCGCCGCGCGGGTCAGCGGCGAGCCGGCGGGTGCGGTCCGCGGCACCGTTTCGCGGTACCGGTACCAGGCCAGCGCGATTCCCGCGGCCACGACCGCCAGCACGCCGAGGCTGACCAGCCAGGCGGGCACCGGCAGCTCGTGGTGGGCCTCGCGGGTGACCGGCTCGAGCCAGTGCGTCAACCGGCCGCCGATGATCAGCAGCGCCCCCGACGCGACCGACCCGACGGCCAGCACGATCATCGGGCCGGTCATCGACGGCGGCGCCTCGTGCGGCTGCGCGCCGTCGTCCCACCGCGGCTCGCCGAAGAAGGTCAGCAGCATCACGCGGGTCATGTAGAAGGCGGTCAGTGCGGCGCCGAGCACGCACGCGATGCCGAGCAGCGGCCCGCGGACCCCGCCCGCGCCGAAGGCGGCCTCGATGATGTGGTCTTTGGTGAAGAACCCGGCGAGCGGTGGGATCCCGATGATCGCCAGGTAGGCCAGGCCGAAAGTGGCGAAGGTGATCGGCATCCGGGTGCGCAGCCCGCCGTAGCGGCGCATGTCGGTCTCGTCGCCCATCGCGTGCATCACCGCGCCGGAGCCGAGGAACAGGCCGGCTTTGAAGAAGCCGTGGGCGAGCAGGTGCGCGATGGCGAACACGTACCCGGCGGGTCCGAGTCCGGCGGCCAGGACCATGTAGCCGATCTGGCTCATCGTCGACGCGGCCAGCGCCTTCTTGATGTCGTCCTTGGCGCAGCCGATGATCGCGCCGAACAGCACCGTCACCGCCCCGACGACCAGCACCACCGTCTGCGCGGTCGGGGCCTCCTCGAACACGGCCCCCGAGCGCACGATCAGGTAGACGCCGGCGGTGACCATCGTCGCCGCGTGGATCAACGCGGAGACCGGCGTCGGACCCTCCATCGCGTCTCCCAGCCACGATTGCAGGGGCACCTGCGCCGACTTGGCGCAGGCGGCCAGCAGCAACATCAGGCCCAGCGCCGTGAGCGTGGACTCCGATGCGGTGTGCGCCCACGCCAGCACCTCGGTGACCTTGAAGGAGCCGAGGTTGGCGAAGACGATCATCAGCGCGATCACAAAGCCCATGTCGCCGACCCGGTTGACGACGAAGGCCTTCTTCGCCGCCGTCGCCGCGGACTTCTTGTACTGCCAGAACCCGATCAGCAGGTAGGAGGCCAGGCCCACCCCCTCCCAGCCGGCGTACATCAGGACGTAGTTGTCGGCCAGCACCAGCACCAGCATCGCCGCGAGGAACAGGTTGAGGTACGCGAAGAACCGTCGACGATCCGGGTCGTGGCTCATGTACCCGATCGAATAGACGTGGATGAGGAGCCCGACACCGGTGATCAGCAGGATGAAACACACCGAGAGCTGGTCGAGGTAGAGCGCGAAGTCCACTCGCAGCTTGTCGACCGGGATCCAGCTGTACAGGACGTTGGTGATCGACCGGTCCTCCTCGTCGCGCCGCAGCATCCGCAACCACAGGGTCACCGACAGCACGAAGGAGGCGCCGACCACCGCGGTGGCGAGCCAATGTCCCCACCGATCGCCGCGCCGACCGACCAGCAGCGTCACCGCGGCGCCGGCGGCCGGCAGCGCGGGCACCAGCGGCAGGAGCTGGATGGACGTGTTGCTCATCGACGCCTCACCGGGCCAGCAGGTTCGCGTCGTCGACCGACGCCGAGCGCCTGGTCCGGTAGATGGTCATGATGATGGCCAGCCCGACGACGACCTCCGCCGCCGCGACCACCATGGTGAAGAACGCGATGACCTGTCCGTCGAGGGTGCCGTGCATCCGTGCGAAGGTCACGAACGACAGGTTCGCCGCGTTCAGCATCAGCTCGACGCACATGAACACGACGATCGCGTTGCGCCGCAACAGGACGCCGGCGGCGCCGATCGTGAACAGCAGCGCGGCGACGTACAGGTAGTTGGCGGGGTTCACGAGTCCTCGCTCTCGATCGGTCGGTCGGCGGCCGGAGTGTCGTCCGAGCCGCCGCCCAGGGTCCGGTTCACCGACAGGTGCGCCGGCGAGCCGTCGGGCAACCGCGCGGGGGTGTCGACGGAGTTGTGCCGGGCGAAGACTCCCGACGGGGGCAGTGGCGTCGGCGGGACCGGCGAGTCGGCGCGGAACCGGGCGATCGACATCTCCCGCTGGGTCGGTCGCGCGGTGATCCGGGGCCGGTGCGCGAGGACCATCGCGCCCAGCGTCGCGGTGATGAGCAGCGCGCCGGTGAGCTCGAAGGCCCACAGGTACTTGCCGAAGATCAGTTCGGCGAGCTCGACGACGGCCTGGTTGCCGCCGGTCTCGGTGCCGAAGCCGAGGAAGGCGTCGAGCGCGGCCCGGCCGATGCCCGCGATCAGCAGGGCGCCGAATCCCAATCCCAGGCCGACGGCGACGAACCGCTGCCCCCGGATGGTCTCCTTCAACGAGTCGGAGGAGTCGACGCCGATCAGCATGATGACGAACAGGAACAACATCATGACCGCGCCGGTGTAGACGACGATCTGCACGACGCCGAGGAACAGGGCGCCCTGCGCGATGTAGAACACCGCCAGGATCAGCATCGTCATGGCGAGGAACAGTGCCGAGTACACGGCCTTCGGTGACACGACCACCCCGAGGGCGCCCAGCACGACGATCACGCCGAGTACCCAGAACTGCACCGATTCCCCGGTCGAGGTGCGGGCCAGTTCGGCGACGAAGCCCACGCTCGTCGCACCCAGCGCCGCCGTCATCGCGGCGACTCCGCGGATTCCTCCGGGTCTGCGGTCGCCTCTCCCTCGCCGGCCCGTCCCGCCCGACCGAGGTAATAGTCGACGGCCCGCGCGGGCTTGTGCTGCGGCGTCGGCTCCGCGCCCGACGGGGGTGGGGCCAGCAGCCGGTCCTTCTCGTAGATGAGGTCGGCGCGGTTGTCGTCGGCGAGCTCGAACTCGTTCGTCATCGTCAAGGCCCGCGTCGGGCAGGCCTCGATGCACAACCCGCAGCCGATGCAGCGCAGGTAGTTGATCTGGTACACCCGGCCGTACCGCTCGGCGGGGGAGTAGCGCTCTTCGTCGCTGTTCTGGGCGCCCTCGACGAAGATCGCGTCCGCCGGGCAGGCCCACGCGCACAGTTCGCAGCCGATGCACTTCTCCAGCCCGTCGTCGTACCGGTTCAGCTGGTGGCGGCCGTGGTAGCGCGGTGCGACCTTGGCCGGTTCCTCCGGGTACTGCTGGGTGACCGGTTCGCGGAACATCCCCCGGAACATCTCGCCGAAGCCGGCGATCGGTTTGCCGAAATCAGACATTGCTCACCTCCGGGACTCGGGCGGATCGGGCCGCGGGCAGCGGCGGCGTCGGGAATCCGGCGTCGACGCCCGGCGCAGCGGGTGGTGGCGCGAGTGCCTCGGCGGGGGCGCGCATCGCGCGGACGATCCCGGCGAGCAGGGCGACGGCGACCAGGACGCCGGCACCGGCGAGGATCAGCGCGCGCGTGCCGTCGGCGGAGTGCATCGTCGCCGCCCGGATCAGCGCCACGACGACCACCCACGCCAGCGAGGTCGGGATCAGCACCTTCCAGCCCAGGTTCATGAACTGGTCGTAGCGCAGCCGCGGCAGCGTCGTGCGCAGCCAGATGAACACGAACATGAACACCCACACCTTGGCGACGAACCACACCACCGGAAGCCAGCCCGAGTTCGCGCCGGGGAGCAGGCTCAGCGGCCACGGGGCCATCCATCCGCCGAGGAACAGCGTCGTCGCCAGGGCGGACACCGTCGTCATGTTGATGTACTCGGCGAGCATGAACATCGCGAACTTCAGGGACGAGTACTCGGTGTGGAAGCCGCCGACGAGTTCGCCCTCGGCTTCGGGCAGGTCGAAGGGCGCGCGGTTCGTCTCGCCGACCATCGAGATGGCGTAGATGACGAACGACGGAAGGAGCAGCAGGATGAACCAGTGCCGGTGCTGGCTGCTGATGATCTCCGACGTCGACATGGTCGAGGACAGCAGGAAGACCGCGGCGAAACACAGGCCCATCGCGATCTCGTAGGAGATGACCTGCGCGGTCGAGCGCAGTCCGCCCAGCAGCGGGTAGGTGCTGCCCGACGACCAGCCGGCCAGCACGATGCCGTACACGCCGATGGAGGTGATGGCCAGGATGAACAGCACGGCGACCGGCAGGTCGGTCAGCTGGAGCGGAGTGTGATGGCCGAAGACCGACACCATCGGCCCGAACGGGATGACCGCGAAGGCGGTGACCGCCGGGATGACCGCGATGATCGGCGCGAGCAGGTAGATCGGCTTGTCCACGCCGACCGGGGTGAGGCCCTCCTTGAGCGCCAGTTTCACGCCGTCGGCGAGACTCTGCAGCGCCCCGTGCCAGCCGACGCGGTTGGGCCCGAGGCGGCGCTGCATCCGGGCCATGACCTTGCGCTCGGCGAGGATCGCGACCAGGACGGTCAGCACCAGGAAGACGAAGACCACCACCGCTTTGGCGACGACCAGCCACCACGGGTCGTGGCCGAAGGAGTCCAGGTTAGGGAAGGTCATCCGCGCGCCTCCTCGCTCGAGAGTGCGACGACGTCGCCCGGGCGGGCCCCCAGGTCCGGGTAGATTCGGCAGCCGGGCGAGTTCATCGGCAGCCACACGACCCCGTCGGGCATGTCGGTGACGACCAGCGGCAGGGTGACCGACCCGGTCTTGCCGGTGACGGTCAGCCTCTTCCCATCGGTCGCGCCGGTCTGCGCGGCGGTGGCCGCCGACAGTCGGGCGACCGGCGCGTGGGCGGTCGCGGCGAGGTTGGGCTCGCCGTCCTGCATGCGCCCGGCGTCCAGGAGCAGTCGCCAACTGGCCAGCAGCGCGTGCCCGGTGTTGGGGGCGACCGGTTCCGGACTCGGTGCGGCGGGCAGGTCGGCCCGCTTGCCGGTCCACGCGCCCATGCGCTGCAGCTCGGCGTGCACGTCCTCGGCGGTGTCGCAGGCCAACGGCATGCCGGCCTCCTTCGCGAGGGCGCCGAGGACCCGGTGATCGGACATCGCGCCGCGGCCGTCGACCGACGGACCGAAGGCGCGGGGGCGGCCCTCCCAGTCGACGAAGGTGCCCGACTTCTCCGCGACCGCGGCCACCGGCAGCACCACGTCGGCGTACTCGGTGACCGCCGACGGCCGCTGTTCGAGGCTGACGACGAAGCGTGCCGCCGACAGTGCGGCCCGCGCGGTCTCCACGTCGGGCAGGTCGTCGAGTTCGACCCCGCCGACGAGCAGCGTGTCGAGCCGCTGTCCGGCGAGGGCGTCGAGGATCGCCGGTGCGGTGCGGCCCAGGTGGTCGGGCAGGTCGTCGGTCCCCCAGACCGCCGCGATCTCGGCGCGGGCCTGTGCGTCGGCGACCGGGCGACCGCCGGGCAGCAGGTTGGGCAGTGCGCCGACGTCGGCGGCCCCGCGCTCCCCGGCGCGGCGCGGAACCCAGGCGAGGGCGGCCCCGGTGTGCTCGCCGACGGTGGCCGCGAGCGTCAGGGCTCCCGGGCTCAGCGCGAGCCGCTCGCCGAGCAGCAGCACCGCCCCGGGGGTGGACAGCAGCTGCTGGGTGTACGAGTCCGCGAGGGCGGTCGCCTCGCCGCCGGGCAGGCAGTCGATCCGCGTGCCGGACATCTTGGTCAGCCCGCGCGTGGACCACGGCGCGATCGAGAACACCTTGGTCCGCCCGGCGCGCACCGCCTTGCGCAGCCGCAGGAAGATCATCGGCGACTCCTCCTCCGGCTCGAGGCCGGCGAGCAGCACCACGGGCGCCGTGTCCAGGTCGGTGTAGGTCACCGGCATTCCGGCGGCGGCGATCTGGTGGGCGAGGAAGTCGGTTTCCTCCTCGCTGCAGGCGCGGGCGCGGAAGTCGACGTCGTTGGTGCCCAGCACCGTCCGGGCGAACTTGCTGTACGCGTAGGCGTCCTCCACCGTCGCGCGGCCCCCGACGAGCACGCCCGCACGGGTGTCGGCGAGTCCGGCGGCGGCGACCGCCAGCGCGTTCGGCCAGGAGGACGGGTGCAGCTGGCCGTCGTCGCCGCGGACCAGCGGCACGGTCAGCCGGTCGGCCTGCTGCGCGTAGGCGAACGCCCAGCGGCCCTTGTCGCAGTTCCACTCCTCGTTGACGGCGGGATCGTCGCCGGCGAGGCGGCGCAGCACCTTGCCGCGGCGCTCATCGGTGCGCTGGGCGCAGCCGCCGGCGCAGTGCTCGCAGACACTCGGCGTCGACGCCAGGTCGAACGGCCGGGCGCGGAAGCGGTAGGTCGTGTTGGTCAGCGCCCCGACCGGGCAGATCTGCACGGTGTTGCCCGAGAAGTAGGAGTCGAAGGGGTCGTCCTCATAGGCGTTCACCTGCTGCAGCGCGCCGCGGTCGGCGAGGTCGATGAGCGGGTCCCCGGCGATCTCGTCGGCGAACCGGGTGCAGCGCGCGCACAGAATGCAGCGCTCGCGGTTGAGGATCACCTCGGCCGAGAGCTTCACCGGCTTGGTGTACCGCCGCTTCTCGCCGTCGAACCGGGTGTCGGGGCTGGCCGCGCCCATCGCCTGGTTCTGCAGGGGGCATTCGCCGCCCTTGTCGCAGGTGGGGCAGTCGAGGGGGTGGTTGATGAGCAGCAGCTCCATCACCCCGTGTTGGGCGCGCGCCGCGTCGTCGGAGGTGGCCTGGGTGCGCACGATCATCTCGTCGGCGACGGTCGTGGTGCACGAGGCCATCGGCTTGCGCTGCCCCTCGACGTCGACGAGGCACTGCCGGCAGGCGCCGACCGGGTCCAACAGCGGGTGGTCGCAGAAGCGGGGGATCTCGATGCCGAGCATCTCGGCGGCGCGGATCACCAGGGTGCCCTTGGGCACCGTGATCGACTGCCCGTCGATGGTGAGGGTCACCAGGTTCGTCTCGACCGTCGTCATCGCGCACCTCCCCGGTAGGTCACCGAGTCGGCCGGGTCGTAGGGGCACCGACCCAGGCGGGCGTGTTCGAGGTACTCGTCGCGGAACAGCCGCAGCGACGAGGTGATCGGCGCACCGGCCGCGTCGCCGAGTGCGCAGAAGGCCTTGCCGACGATGCTGTCGGTGATGTCGAGGAGCTTGTCCAGGTCGCCGGGGCGGCCCTGCCCGTCCTCGAGTCGCTGCATCATCTCGACGAGCCAGTAGGTGCCCTCGCGGCAGGGCGTGCACTTGCCGCAGGACTCGTGCTTGTAGAACTCGCTCCAGCGCAGCACCGTGCGCAGCACGCAGGTCGTCTCGTCGAACAGCTGCAGCGCCTTGGTGCCGAGCATCGATCCGGCCTCGGCGACGCCCTCGTAGTCCAGCGGCACGTCCAGGTGATCGGCGGTGAACAGCGGCGTCGACGACCCACCGGGGGTCCAGAACTTCAACTCGTGGCCCGGGCGCATGCCGCCGGCGAGGTCGAGCAACTCGCGCAGGGTGATGCCCAGCGGGGCCTCGTACTGCCCGGGGTTGGCCACGTGCCCGGACAGCGAGTACAGCGTGAAGCCGGGGGACTTCTCGGTGCCCATCTGTCGGAACCAGTCGGCGCTGTTGCGCAGGATGGCCGGGACGCTGGAGATCGACTCGACGTTGTTGACGACGGTCGGGCTGGCGTAGAGGCCGGCGACCGCGGGGAAGGGAGGGCGCAGGCGGGGCTGGCCGCGGCGGCCCTCGAGCGAATCGAGCAGCGCCGTCTCCTCGCCGCAGATGTAGGCGCCGGCGCCGGCGTGCACGACGATGTCGAGGTCGAAATCCGAGCCGAGGATGTTCGGGCCGAGCAGGCCCGCGTCGTAGGCCTCGGCGACGGCGTCGCGCAGCCGGGCGATGACCGAGGCGACCTCGCCGCGGACGTAGATGAACGCGTGGTTGCTGCGGATCGCGTAGCTGGCGATGATCATGCCCTCGATCAACGTGTGCGGCGAGGCCAGCATGAGCGGCATGTCCTTGCAGGTGCCGGGCTCGGACTCGTCGGCGTTGACCACCAGGTAGTGGGGTTTGTCGTCGCCCTGAGCGCCGGGAGCGGAGCGAGCGGGCTCATTCGAGCGCTGCGGGATGAACGACCATTTGGTGCCGACCGGGAAGCCGGCACCGCCGCGGCCGCGCAGCCCGGAGGCCTTGACGATCTCGATGACCTCGTCCGGCGACAGGGTCAGCGCCTCGCGCAGGCCGTGGTACCCGTTGGCGTAGCGGTAGCTCTCCAGCGTCCACGACTGCGGCTGCCCCCAGTTGCTGCTCAGCACGGGCGGCTTCGGCGGTTCGACGATCCGCTCGCCGAGGCTGAACGGCGTGCGGTCGTCGGGGTGGGGCGGCTCGGGGGTGTCCGCGCCGGCCAGCAGGCGGGACACCTTGCGGAAGGAGCAGAGAGTCGGCACGCCGCGACTGGGCGCGAGGTCGACGCCGGCACGCAGGTCGTCGACGAGTTCGACGGCCGAGGTCGGGGACTGGTCGTCGAAGTACTCCCAGTTGACCATGACGACGGGGGCGTAGTCGCAGGCCGCGTTGCACTCGACGTGCTCGAGGGTGATGCGCCCGTCCGAGGTCGTCTCGCCGGGCTGCACGCCGAGGTGCTCGGACAGCGTCGCGAGGATGTCGTCGCCGCCCATCACCGCGCAGGTGGCGTTGGTGCAGACGCCGACGAGGTATTCGCCGGTGGGCCGCTGGCGGTACATCGAGTAGAAGGTCGCGACGGCGGCGACCTGGGCGCGGGTGAGACCGAGCCGGTCGGCGCAGAACGCGATTCCGGCCTTGGTGAGGTAGCCGTCGCGGGACTGCACCAGGTGCAGCAGCGGCAACAGGGCCGACCGCGACTGCGGGTAGCGGGCGACGATGGCGTCGGCGTCGACGGCCAGCGAGGCGGTGGCCTTCTCCGAGTACTCGTCCGGCCCGTCGAAGGTGATCTGCGGGTGCGGCTCGCCGTCGTGGCTGGGCATGCCGAGGGCGATGGGCTGCGGCTCCGACGCGGCCCGGGTCGGGTCCAGTTCGGTGGTCATCGGTCCACCCCTCCCATGACCGGGTCGATGCTGGCGACCGCGGTGATGACGTCGGCGACCATCCCGCCCTCACACATTGCGGCCACCGCCTGCAGGTTCGTGAACGACGGGTCGCGGAAGTGCACCCGGTACGGGCGGGTGCCGCCGTCGGAGACCATGTGCACGCCGAGTTCGCCGCGGGGCGATTCGATGGCCGTGTAGCACTGGCCGGGCGGGACCCGGAAGCCCTCGGTGACCAGCTTGAAGTGGTGGATCAGCGATTCCATCGACTGGCCCATGATCTTGGCGATGTGCTCGGGGGAGTTGCCCAGCCCGTCGGGGCCGAGCTCGAGGTCGGCGGGCCAGCCCAGCTTGCCGTCGTCGACGATGACCGGGCCCGGCTCGGCGAGCCGCTCGACGCACTGCCGCGCGATCTTCAGCGACTCGTGCATCTCGGCGACGCGGACCAGGTACCGCCCGTAGGAGTCGCAGGTGTCGACGACGGGGACGTCGAAGTCGTAGTCCTCGTAGCCGCAGTAGGGGGCCGAGCGGCGCAGGTCGTGCGGCAGGCCGGTCGCGCGCAGGCAGGGCCCGGTGACGCCGAGGGCCATGCAGCCGGCGAGGTCGAGGTAGCCGACGCCCTGGGTGCGGGCCTTCCAGATGTAGTTCTCGGTGAGCAGCGTCTCGACCTCGCCGATCTGCTCGGGCAGGACGTCGAGCGTCTCGGTGATCTTCTCGAGTGTGCCCTCGGGCAGATCCTGCGCTACGCCGCCGGGCCGGATGAAGGCGTGGTTCATGCGCAGCCCGGTGATCGACTCGAAGACGTCCAGGATGGTTTCGCGGGCGCCGAAGCCGAGGAACATCGGCGACATCGCGCCGAGCTCGAGGCCGCCGGTGGCGAGCGCGACCAGGTGCGAGGAGATCCGGTTGAGCTCCATCAGCAGCACGCGGATCACGGTGGCCCGCCGCGGGATCTCGTCGGTGATGCCGAGGAGTCTCTCGACGCCCAGGCAGTAGGCCACCTCGTTGTGGAAGGGCGCGAGATAGTCCATCCGGGTCACGAAGGTGACGCCCTGCGTCCAGGTGCGGAACTCGAGGTTCTTTTCGATGCCGGTGTGCAGATAGCCGATGCCGCACCGGGCCTCGGTGACCGTCTCGCCGTCGATCTCCAGGATCAGCCGCAGGACGCCGTGCGTCGACGGGTGCTGCGGACCCATGTTGACGACGATCCGCTCCTCGCCGGGCTCGGCGGCGGCCCGCTCGCGGACGGCGGCGACGACCTCGTCCCAGTCGCGCCCGGTGACCCCGATGGTGCTCACTTGTAGGACCTCCGACGGTCGGGGGGCTGGACGGTCGTGCCCTTGTACTCGACCGGCACACCGCCGAGCGGATAGTCCTTGCGCTGCGGGTGGCCCTCCCAGTCGTCGGGCATCTCGATGCGGGTCAGCGCGTGGTGCCCGTCGAAGACGATCCCGAAGAAGTCGTAGGTCTCGCGCTCGTGCCAGTCGTTGGTCGGGTAGACGCGGCAGATGCTGGGGATGTGCGGGTCGGCGTCGGGGGCGCACACCTCCAGGCGCACGACGCGGTTGTGCGTGATCGACTGCAGCGGGTAGACGGCGTGCAGCTCGCGGCCGGTGTCGTCGGGGTAGTGCACGCCCGAGACGCCGCGGCACAGTTCGAAGCGCAGCGCCGGCTCGTCGCGCAGGACGGCGGCGACGATCGGCAGGTAGTCGCGGGCGATGAAGACGGTGAGCTCGCCGACGTGGACGTGGGCCTTCTCGATCGCCGCATCGGGGGCCACGTCGTGGGAGGCCAGCGCCGTCCGCAGGTTGTCCAGGAGGTCGTCGAAGTAGCCGCCGAACGGCGGGGTCGTGGTGCCGCCGAGTTCGACGGCCCGGGTGAGCCGGCCGTAGCCGGAGGTGTCGCCGCTGCCCTCGTTGCCGAACAGTCCGGTGCGCGTGGCGATGGTCTCCGGCGCCGCCCCGGGCCGGCGCGCGAGGTCGCTCATCGCAGCAACCCCTTGAGCTCGATGGTGGGTGTGGCGGCCAGCGCGGCCTGCTCGGCGGCGGCGATCGCCTCGGCCCGGTTGGCGCCCAGCGGCATCTCCTGGATCTTCTCGTGGAGTTTGAGGATCGCGTTGAGGAGCATCTCCGGGCGCGGCGGGCAGCCGGGCAGGTAGATGTCGACCGGGACGATGTGGTCGACGCCCTGGACGATCGCGTAGTTGTTGAACATCCCGCCCGACGATGCGCAGACGCCCATCGCGAGCACCCACTTGGGCTCGGCCATCTGGTCGTAGATCTGCCGCAGCACCGGCGCCATCTTCTGGCTCACCCGGCCGGCGACGATCATCAGGTCGGCCTGTCGCGGGGAGGCGCGGAACGCCTCCATGCCGAAGCGCGCGAGGTCGTAGCGGCCCGACGTCGTGGCCATCATCTCGATGGCGCAGCACGCCAGGCCGAAGGTCGCGGGCCAGAGCGACCCCTTGCGCATGTATCCGGCCAGTCCCTCGACCGTGCTCAGCAGGAAGCCGCTGGGGACCTGTTCCTCGATGCCCATCGTTCACTCCCAACCCAGTCCGCCGCGACGCCATTCGTAGGCGTAGGCGACGGACACGTTGACGATGAACAGGGCCATGGCGGCCAGTCCGAACCAGCCGAGCGAGTCGAAGGCGACGGCCCACGGATAGAGGAAGACGATCTCGATGTCGAAGATGATGAACAGCATCGCGGTGAGGTAGTACTTCACCGGAATCCGTTGCACCGCACGGTCTTGCGGCAGCGGTTCGATGCCGCACTCGTAGGCGTCGAGCTTCGCGCGGTTGGCCCGACGGGGGCCCACGAAGGACGCGACCCCGACCGAGAACACCGCGAACGCGGCCGCGATCCCGCCGAGGACGAGGATCGGCAGATAGGCGTTCATTCGATATCACCTCCGCAAGGGGAGTGGCTGATGTGATCTGAGTCTCACACTACTCACGGCACGCGATCCGTGCGCCGCGCTTTCGCCGAGCGTGCCCAGAATCTCGCCGAGCGTGCCCAGAATCTCGTCGAGTGGGCGCAGATTCTCGCCGAGTGGGCGACGATCTCCGCCGAGTGGGCGATCCCGCTCAGACCGGGATGCGGCTGCCCAACACCACGACCTGGTCGCGCGGCAGTTGGAAGTGATCACTCACATCCGCCTTCACGAACGTCGACGCGATGAACAGCCGCTTGCGCCATGCGGCCATGCCGGGTCGGTCGCTGTAGTCGAGCTCGGCCGTCGAGAGGAAGTAGGTGACGTCGTCGACGTCGAACGGTTCACCGTCATCCCACGGGGACAGCGCGGACAGCGCCGCCGGGACGTCGGGCGGTTCGGCGTAACCAAAGCGGATGGTGGCCCCGCGCACCCAGCCGGCCGACCCGGCGTCGAGGGCGCGCAGTTCCACGCGGTCGGCCGGGGCGACGCGGGGGACCGTCGCCACCACGACCGTCGCGATCAGCACGCGCCGGTGTCGCACCCGGTTGTGGGCGACGTTCGACCGGAAGGCGAGCGGTGCGGAGGCGAGGTCGCGGTTGAGGAACACCGCGGTGCCCTCCACGACGTCGACCGGCGGTTTCCCGTCGGCCAGATCGTCGACGAAGGCGTCGAGGGAGCCCTCCAGGGCGCTGCGCCGCGCCTGGGTGAGTTTGCTGCCGCGGTCCCAGGTGGTCATCACGGCGAACACCGTCACGCCGATCACCAGGGGTAGCCACGCGCCGTGCAGCAGCTTGGTGACGTTTGCGGCGAAGAACAGGAGGTCGACGGCGAGCAGCGCCGCGGCCACGGGCGCGAGAAGCCACCACGGCACGTTCCAGCGTCGGCGGGCGACGACGAAGAACAGCAGTGTCGTCACGCTGATGGTCGCGGTCACGGCCATGCCGTACGCGTACGCGAGCGCGGCGGAACTGCGGAACGCGAAGACCAGGGTGATCACCGAGACCATCAGCAGCCAGTTCAGCCACGGGATGTAGATCTGGCCGTAGGTGCGGTCGGAGGTGTGCACCACGCGCAGGCGCGGCAGGTAGCCGAGTTGCCCGGCCTGCGACGTCACCGAGAACGCGCCGGAGATGACCGCCTGCGCGGCGATGACGGTCGCGAAGGTGGTCAGCACCACCAGGGGGATGCGCAGCGCGTCGGGGCTGAGGAGGAAGAACGGCGCCGACGCGTCACGGGGGTCGTGCAGGATGAGCGCACCCTGGCCGAGGTAGCAGAGGACGAGGGCCGGTGCGACGAGGGCGACCCAGGCGAGGGTGATCGACGGGCGACCGAAGTGGCCCATGTCCGCGTACAGCGCCTCGGCGCCGGTCACCGCCAGCACGACGGCCGCCAGCGCGAAGAAGGCCACGCCCGGGTGGTGGACCGCGAAGTCGACGGCGTACGACGGCGACAGCGCCCGCACGATTTCCGGCTCCACCAGGATCCCCTTGACGCCGAGCGCCGCGATGACGCCGAACCACACGACCATCACCGGGCCGAACACCCGGCCGACCACGCCGCTGCCGAACCGTTGGACCAGGAAGAGGGCGAACACGATGATCGCGGTCAGCGGCACCACCAGGTGGCGCAGACCGGGGTCGACGGTGCCGATGCCCTCCACGGCCGAGAGCACCGAGATCGCCGGGGTGATCATGCTGTCGCCGAGGAACATCGCGGCGCCCAGGAGACCGAGCGCGATCAGCACCCGCAGGACGCCCGGCCGGAATCCGGCGGACCACCGTCGTAGCAGGGTGATGAGTGCCAGGATGCCGCCTTCCCCGTCGTTGTCGGCGCGCATGGCCAGCAGGACGTAGGTGACGGTCACGATGATCATCACCGACCAGAAGATCAGCGACACGACGCCGTAGACGTTCTCGGGTGTGGGCGCGATCGGATGGGGGTCGCCGGGGTTGAAGAGCGTTTGCAGGGTGTAGATCGGGCTGGTGCCCAGGTCGCCGAACACCACGCCCAGTGCGCCGAGCACCAGGCCGGCGCGCAGCGGGTGGACCGGGATCGGGTCCGTCGTCATTTCCGCCAATCTACGCCCGGATGAGCTCGGTCATCACCGAGCCGAGTTCGACCGGGTCGACGGGCAGGCTCGCCGTCGCGTCGGCGCGCGACCAGTCGGCGAGCCAACGGTCGGCCGTGCGGGCGATCAGGACGAGCAGCGGCGGGCACGGGTCGTACTCGTCGCGGATCTGCTTGGCCAGGCCCATGCCCCCGACCGGCGACGCCTCGCCGTCGAGGATCACCAGGTCCAGTTGGCCGTCGTCGAGTTTGCCGAGCACCGCCGGGCCGGTGGCGAGCTCGGTGAAGGCGAGTTCGGGAAGGTCGGGGTGCAGCGTGGTGCCGAGCGCGGTGACGACCTGCCGCCGGGTGAGCACGTTGGGGGAATAGACGCCGACGCGAAGCGCGATCCGGGGCGTTTCGGCTGTGTCGCTCACGCCGCCGATGCTAGCGCCGACGCGGCGCGGGTGATGACACAATCGGTGCCATGTCCGCTTCGTCGCGTCCCCGGGCCGCCGTCATCGGGGGCGGTATCGGCGGGCTGTGCGCGGCCATCGCGCTGCGCCGACGGGGGTGGGACGTCGAGGTCTTCGAGGAGACCGAGAGCGTCGTCGTCGGTGCGGGGATCACCCTCTGGTCCAATGGGTTGGCCGCGTTGGGGGTGCTGGGGGTCGCCGACGAGGTGCGCACGGCCGGCACCGACATGACCGGCGTGCGGATCGTCGACTCGACCGGTCGCGAGCTCATGCGCCAGCAGTCGCGCCCGGGGAGCCTCGTCGCACTTCATCGCCGCGACCTCAACGGCGCGCTGCTGTCGGCGCTGCCCGGTGACGTCGTGCGGACCTCGACACCGGCGACCGTCGTCGACGCCGGGCGCGGGGTGGTCGAGGCCGACGGTCGCGAGGCGCACTACGACCTGGTCGTCGCCGCGGACGGGGTGCACAGTCGGACACGGCTGCGGTGGTGGCCGGAGGCCGACGGTGAGCGCGACTGCGGGATCCGCGCCTGGCGGGCGGTCGTCGACGGTGCGGCCGACGAGGCGATGACGGTGTGGGGCCCGGCCGGCGAGTGCGGGATCCTGCCCCTGCCCGACGACACGACGTACGTCTTCGCAGCCTCCCGCGGACCCGCGCGCGCCGGCGGGCTGTCCTACTTCGATGATTGGGTCGACCCGGTCCCGACGCTGCTGCACCGGATCGCCGAGCCGATCGTCCACGACCTCACCGACCTGGACCCGGTTCGACAGCCGGTCAAGGGGGCCACGGTGTTGATCGGCGACGCCGCGCACGCGATGCGGCCGCACCTCGGTCAGGGCGCCGGACTGTCGATCGAGGATGCCGTCGTGCTGGCCGAGCACTGCGACCCGTCGGGTGCCTTCGACGGCGCCGGATTCGCCAGGGCTCGTCGTCGACGATGGTCGACGGTGGCGTTCCTGGCCCGCCGTGCGACGAGCGTGATGATGCCGACGAACCCGGTCACCGGACTGGCGCACACGCTGGTGCCATTGGTGCCGGACCGTTTGATGGGGGCGAGCGTCGAGCGGATCGCCGACTGGCGGCCCTGAATTCTGGGCACGCTCGGCGAGATTCTGGGCACGCTCGGCGAAAATCTGGGCACGCTCGGCGAGATGCGGGGTCAGTGGGCGGTGGAGAAGCCCGACCGTCGTGCGTGGACCTCGAGTGCCAACTGGACCAGCCGGTCGATCAGCGACGAATAGGGCAGGCCGGTGGCCTCCCACATCTTCGGGTACATCGACGCCGGGGTGAAGCCGGGGATCGTGTTGATCTCGTTGAGCAGCCAACCCCGGCCCGGGCCGTCGCGGTAGGACTCCTCGTAGAAGAAGTCGACGCGCGCCAGACCCTGGCAGCGCAGGGCCCGGTAGCAGCGGATCGCCAGGTCGCGGACCTCGTCGACGACGGCATCGGGCAGCTCGGCGGGGATCTGCAGGGCCGCGTTGCCGGTGACGTACTTGTCCTCGTAGTCGTAGAACTCCGCACCGGGCAGCACCTCGCCCGGCAGCGACGCCTCCGGCGCGGCGTTGCCCAGCACCGCGACCTCGATCTCGCGCGCGGTGATGCCCTCCTCGATGACGAGCACGTCGTCGTAGGCGAGCGCGGTCTTGAGCGCGACGGCGAGTTCGGCCTCGTCGTGGGCCTTGGTGATGCCCACCGACGACCCCATGTTCGCGGGCTTCACGAAAACGGGCAGCCCGAGGTCGTCGACGGCCTTCGTGATGGTCTGCCGCTCGTCGTCGATGCCGTCGCGGTGCTCGATCCACTTGCACTGCGGGATGTCGCGGTAGGCGGCGACGTCCTTGGCCATCGCCTTGTCCATGCACACGGCCGAGCCGAGGACCCCCGACCCGACGTAGGGCAGCCCGAACAGCTCGAGCATCCCCTGGAGCGTCCCGTCCTCGCCGTGCGGCCCGTGCAGGAGCGGCAGCACGACGGTCTTCGCGTCGGCATTCTCCCCACGCAGTGCGGCCAGCGGTTCGACGGCGCGTCCCTCGGGGGCCAGCGAGTTGCCCAGTGGCGCGCCGGCGGCGAGCGCCTCGACGGCCGCGGTCGGTCGGACCCACTGCCCGGCGCGCGTGATGGCGACGGGGACCAGGTCGTAGCGGGAGCGATCGGCGGCCGCCAGCACATGGGCGGCGGTGATGCAGGAGATGTCGTGCTCGGCGGAGGCGCCGCCGAAGAGGACGACGAGGCGCAGCTTTGACTCGGCGGCGTCGGGCATGGCTGCAACCTTACGGTGGTCCGGCGGCCGGTGCCGAATCGAATTCCGGCCGGTGGCGGCCCCGCTGTAGCGTGGACGCGTGCATTTCACCTCCGCAGAGATCGCCGCGGCCACCGGTGGCGCCGCCACCGGCGCCGATGTCACCGTCGACGGCGCGAGCATCGACTCGCGCACCCTCGAGGCCGGGCAGCTGTTCGTCCCGATCGTCGCCGAGCGCGACGGCCACGACTTCCTGCCCGCCGCCCTCGCCGCCGGCGCACCCGCGTACCTCACCAGCCGCGACGACACCCCGCCGCCGGACGGCGTGGCGGCCATCCGCGTGCCGGACAACGCCCTGGCGCTGCGCGCACTCGGTCGCGCGGCCCGCGCCCGCATCGGCGACCGCGTCGTCGGCGTCACCGGTTCGGTCGGCAAGACCTCGACGAAGGACCTGTTGGCCGGCGTCCTGGAGACGACCTACCGCACGACGGCGAGCGCCAAGTCCTTCAACAACGAACTGGGCCTGCCACTGACGCTCTTCGGCGCCGACGACGGTACGCAGGCCGCGGTCCTGGAGATGGGGGCGCGCGGCATCGGCCACATCGCGACGCTGTGCGACATCGCCGCCCCGACGGTCGGCGTGCTGACCCGCGTCGAGGGCGTGCACCTGGAGAACTTCGGCTCGATCGAAGCGGTCGCGCAGACCAAGGGCGAGCTGGTCGAGTGCCTGCCCGACAGCGGCATCGCCGTGCTGAACGCCGACGACCCGAACGTCGCCGCCATGGCCCACCGGACCACCGCGCGCGTGCTCACCTACAGCGCCGACGGCAACAAGGCCGACCTCACCGCGAGCGGGGTGAGCCTCGACGACGAGCTGCGCGCCTCCTTCACGCTGCACTCCCCGTGGGGGAGCGTGCCGGTGCGCCTGGGCGCGCGCGGCGAGCACCAGGTCGGCAACGCACTGGCCGCCGCGGCGGCCGGGGCGGGGCTCGGCGTCGACCTCGAGCAGGTGGCCGCC
>NZ_JASGER010000048.1:0-50893 GCF_047606305.1 Gordonia sp. (in: high G+C Gram-positive bacteria)
CTGCGGCGTGGGGCGCTCGGACACCGGCGCGGTCGGCTGGGGCGGCGCAGAGCCGTCGGCCGGCCATGCGCTCTCCCCCGCCGGCGTGGCGCCGATCGAGGGGTCGCCCACCGGGATCTTCTCGGTGGGGGTCACGGCCGGTGTGGCCTTGGTCAGCGGCTCGTCGGCCGAAGTCCACTCGTCGTCGTTGCTCACTGGCCCCGGTCTCCTATCAATCGTGCGGGGTCGTCGGCACGGGCGACGCGAAGGTGCGCCGATTGGCGCGCATCCCCAGCGTCTCCCGAGCCTGCGCAGCACCGGCGAGGTCGATCCGGTGGATCCCCGTCGCCGGCGTCTCGCCGTACTCGTCGTCCACCAAGGTACCGAACGGGTCGACGATCCGGCTGCGACCGACGCCCGTCGGCGCGCGGTGCCCGGCCGCGTCGGGCGGCGGCGCCTGGTCGACCGCCACGATGAACGCACCCGAGTCGAGCGCCCGCGCGGCGGTGAGCGTGCGCCACTGCTCGACCTTCCCCGGTCCCGCGCCCCACGACGTCGGCACGGCGATCACCTGGGCCCCGGCGTCGGCGAGGGTCCCGAAGAGCTCCGGGAAGCGCAGGTCGTAACAGGTGGCGACGCCGAGCCGCGCCGTCGACCCGTCGGCCAGGGGCAGGTCGACGACGAGGGCCTGCGATCCGGGCTCCACGGTGGCCGACTCGGCAAAGCCGAAGGCGTCGTAGCAGTGGATCTTGTCGTAGCCCGACGTCCGCCCGTCGCGGTCGACGAGCAGGACGGTGTTGCGGATCCGGCCGTCGGTGCCGGGGGTGAACATGCCGACGGCGACGGCGAGGCCGTGGTCGACGGCGAGGTCGCGGACGCTCGAGGCCCACGGGCCGTCGACTGGCTGGGCGACGTCGCCCAGCGGGACCCCGAAGCGGCACATCGTGGCCTCGGGGAAGACGACGAGGTCGGCGCCACCCCCGGCGGCCCGGCCCACCTGCTCGGCGACCGTGTCGAGGTTGGCCGACGGATCGGTGCCAGCCGTGATCTGGGCCATCGCGACGCGCATGACGCCCAGCCTAGGCCGCTACAGGTTCTTGTCGATCCAGTCTTTGGTGTACTCGGCCTCGGCGCGGAACAGGTCGACCAGGTTGACCAGCATCAGCTGCTCGAGCTTGCCGTTGATGAACGGCACGAACACCTTGACCTCGGTGGTCTTGCGGATGGTGCAGCCGGTGTCGGTGGCAAACAGCTCCTGCACGCCGGTGAGCGACCCCGGGCCGGCCGGGATCGACGCCTTGTAGCTGCCGCTGGTCACGTCGTCGGGGTGGAAGACGCCGAAGGACTCCTCCCGCGTGATGATCATGTCCTTCATCATCACGGTCTGCGCGATCGGTGGCAGCTGGTCGCGACCGAGGGTCTGGTGCAGCACGACGCGGTACCCGACGGACGGATCCGCGGTGAAGTCGCCGACCTCGCAGTGCGGCGAGATCATCTGGAACCCCGCCATCATGTCTTCCCAGTACTTGAGCTGCATCTGCGCTTCGTAGAGCTTTTCGGCGGGCTGGGGGTAGCGGGCCGAATAGCTGAGCCGTCGTGCCATGTCGGTCAGGCTACCGTTACCGGTTGCCGGCCTCCCAATCCACCGTCGCGTCGCGCTCGGCGTCGAGCAGCTTGTAGAGCTGTTCGCCGATCGCGCTCTCGATCTTCCCGCCCACCAGCGGGATGCCGACGGACACGGCGGCCGAGTAGCGCGTGGACGACGGGTCACCACTGCTGACCTGGGTGCCCTTGATCGACGCGGGGGCGCCGTCGACACTGGCCTCCAGGTCGCCGTCGACGTCGGCACCGTTGCGGCGCAGCACGGTCCGACGCGGGATGACCAGGTCGCCGCTGCGGATCTTGGTGACGACCGACGGCAGCTTCTCCTCGTCGACGACCTGCTTGCAGACGACCGTGACGGTGTCGCCGTCGCGGGAGAAGGACTCCAGGACGCCCTTGTCCCCGTTGATCGCCGCGAGCAGGTCGCGCCAATACTGCTCGGTGGTCACGACCGCCCAGAGGCGGTCGGTGCTGAACGGGTAGGAGACGGTGTGCTCCATGTTCGTTGCCATGAATCCATCGAAGCACATGTGCGCTAGCGTCATTAGCCGTGACCTCCCCGACGATCGCCGATCTGACCACGCTGCGCCTGGGCGGCCCGGCCCGTGAATTCGTCGAGGCCGCCGACACCGACGCGCTGATCGCCGCGCTCGATCGGTTCGCCGATGCCGGCGAACGGGTGCTGGTCATCGGCGGCGGGTCGAACCTCGTGGTCGCCGACGCCGGCTTCGACGGCGCGGTCGTCCGCATCGCCTCGTCGGGGGTGGAGTTCTCCACCGTCGACGGGCGGCCGGTGGTGACGGCCGACGCCGGGGTCGAGTGGGACGCGCTGGTGGCGCGCACCGTCGCCGAGGGCTACGGCGGCCTGGAGTGTCTGTCCGGGATCCCCGGCTCGACCGGCGCGACGCCGGTCCAGAACGTCGGCGCCTACGGCGTCGAGATCGCCGACGTGCTGCGGGAGGTCGAGGTCTACGACCGCCGGTCGCGCACGCTGGAACGGGTGGCCCCCGCCGACCTCGACCTGCGCTACCGCCACTCCAACCTCAAGCACCGGGACGAGCGGATCGTCACTCGCGTGTCGCTGTGGCTGCGCCCCGGCGGCGAGTCGGCGCCGCTGGCCTACCGCGAGCTGGCCCGTGCCCTCGGCCGCGCCGAGGGGCAGACCGCCGACGCCGCCCGGGTGCGCGAGACGGTGGTGGGACTGCGCCGCTCCAAGGGGATGGTCTTGGATGCCGACGACCCGGACACCTACAGCGCGGGGTCGTTCTTCACCAACCCGATCGTGTCCGCGACGGAGGCGGCCGCGGTCCTCGCGCAGATCGCCGTCGTGGTGGGCCCCGACGTCGTGATCCCGCAGTTCCCCGCCGGCGACGACGGCACGGACACCAAGCTGTCGGCGGGCTGGCTCATCGAGCGCGCCGGGTTCGCCAAGGGGTACCCGGGAGCCGACGCCCCGGTGCGCCTGTCCACCAAGCACACGCTGGCGCTGACCAACCGGGGATCGGCGAGCACCGCCGACCTGATCGCCCTCGCGCGCGACGTGCGCGACGGGGTGCGGGCGAGGTTCGGGGTGACGCTCACCCCCGAACCGGTCTTCGTCAACTGCCGGCTGTAGGGCCGCTCTTCTTCGGCGCGGTCTTCTTTGCGGCGGTCTTCTTCGCAGCCGTCTTCTTGGCGGGGGTCTTCTTCGCAGCCGTCTTCTTGGCAGCCGTCTTCTTGGCGGGGCTCTTCTTGGCGGCGGTCTTGGTCGCCGGAGCCTTCTTGGCGACCGCCTTCTTCGCGACCGGCGCGGCGAGCCCGATCACCTCGTCGAGGACCTCGTTGAAGGCCTCGGACGCCTCGATGCTGAGCATGTGGCCGATGTCGTCGAGCACGACGTGGCGGTGCAACGAACCGACGCGGGCGATGATGTCGGCGATCTCCTGCGAGTGCACCGGCGGCAGCAGCCGGTCGTCGCTGCCGTTGATGACGGTCGTCGGCACGGTCAACGCGGCGGTTCCGGTGCGCAGGTCCATGCCGACCATGCCGTTGCCCAACAGGCCGCGGGCCACCGGCGGACAGGAACTCGCCATGTCGTCGACGAACGCCACGTGCGAGCCGCGCGCGTCGTCGGTCATCGTGATGTAGCGGATCACCTTCGCGCCCGCGCGCGTCCGCGGCAACGGAACGGGCGTGCTGGCGAACAACACGCCGGTGAGGTGCTCGAACGGCTTGGCGTAGGCCGGGACCGGTTCGACGAACAGCTTGTGCCGGCCGAGGATGTCGGTGGCGGCGGTGGACTCCAGGATGACCGCGGCGATCCGCTCGTTCACCTCGTCGGGGTGCTGATCGGCCCACGCCTGGATCGTCATGCCGCCGAGGCTGTGGCCGACCAGGATCGCTTTGCGGCCCGTCGGCACCGTCGCGGCGAGAACGGCCTCCAGGTCCGATCCCAGCAGTTCCGGCGACGGCCGGGCGCGCCCGAGACGGGACTCACCGTGCCCGCGCTGGTCGTAGACGACGATGGTGCGCTTGCCGAGCAGGTGGTTGACCTGCGGGTTCCAGTAGTTGGTGTTGCACGTCCAGCCGTGGATGAAGACGACGATGTCGGAGTCGTCGTCGGGATCGTCGGCCGGGTAGGTCAGGACGTTCAGCTCGGCGCCGTCGGCGGTGTGGACGTGGGTGCGGCGCGCTGCGGCAGCGGGCGGCGCGAGGGCCGGGTCGGGTCCGTCGGGGGCGATGGCCGGTCCGCGCATCCCCTCGGCCAGGGTGCCGCCGAGGAGGCGGAGCACCCCTGCCGCCGTTCCCCCACCACCGACGAGGGCCGCTGCTGCCAATACTCGCGATAGTTTCATGGCTGTCCATCCTGCTCCGCGCCGTCGACGGCGCTGCTTGCGGGGTTGTCGGATTCGAGGATCCTGGTGACCTCGCCGAGGGCACCGGAGATCTCGCGGTCGAGGGCCTGGGTGAACGAGCTGTCGACGATCTCGTGGGCGAGCGGGCGCACCTGGCGGATCAGCTCGGAGATCTTGTCGACCTGCGAATCGTCGAGGTCGAGGATCTTCTCGTCGATAAACCGGTCGGTGATGATGGAGACGAAGCTGTGGGCCACGTCGTCGAGGTCCTT
Source organism: Gordonia sp. (in: high G+C Gram-positive bacteria) (assembly GCF_047606305.1). Classification (GTDB taxonomy): domain Bacteria; phylum Actinomycetota; class Actinomycetes; order Mycobacteriales; family Mycobacteriaceae; genus Gordonia. The sequence continues at coordinate 4,688 of NZ_JASGER010000048.1, forward strand.
CTGGACGCGTTCCCAGACGTCGAGCAGGACGTCGATGTCCACACCGCCCTTGACGAGGGCCTCCGCACCGTCGAGCAGCTCGGGGTTCTTCACCACGAACTCGCCGCCGTGCCTGGCCAGCAGCCCGAGCTTCTGGCTGACCGCGATGGTGCGGTCGCTGGCGTTCAACGACTTGCGCAGCTCGGTCATGGTGATGGTCGCGACGCGCTTGATGTTCTGGAATCGGCTGCGTCGGGTGCTGCCGCGCAACACGTGCTCGACGGTCATGCCGTGGTGGGCGGCGTTGAGCAGCTCGCTGATCGTCGCGAAGGTGTACCCGCGCTCGAGCATCCGGGAGATGAGGTTCAACCGGACCAGGTGCTCGTCGTGGTACCAGCCGGTCCGCCCCTTGATCTCCGGCGGCGGCAACAGCCCGCGGTCCTGGTAGACGCGGATGTTGCGGACCGACACGCCCGACGCTTGGGCGAGGTCGTTGATGCGGTAGTCGGCCACGGTGACGTCAGATTCCTAGAGTTTCCGGAACCAGCGTCGATTCTGGACCTCGTCGACCTTCGGGCGCACGTCCACCAGGTAGACGAGCACGGCCACCAGGCCGACCAGGCAGATCATCCCGACGATCGGGCCGCCGAGGCCGCCGGCGACGCCGAACAGGCCGAGGAACAGCGTTGCCAGGGCGAGGATCCCGACCCAGAACGCCTTGGACTGGCGGTCGACGGCGGTGAAGGCGTCGGGGCGCTGGACGGCGGCGTGCACCAGCGCGAGGACCGCCCCCAGGGCGGCGATGATCCACAGCGCGTACAGCACGTACTCCTGGGCGGTGCCCATGGCCTTGACGAAATCCACGCCCCAACTCTATGCGAGAGCGGGGCGTGGACTTCGTCAGACTCGGCCGGGTGGCCCTACTTCTTCGGCGCGGCCTTCTTGGCGGCGGCCTTCTTGGCCGGAGCCTTCTTGGCGGCGGCCTTCTTCGCCGGAGCCTTCTTGGCAGCGGTCTTCTTCGCCGGAGCCTTCTTGGCGGTGGCCTTCTTGGCGGCGGCCTGCTCGGCCTCGGCGACCTTCTTGGCCTGCTCACCCGGCAGGTTGACCAGCGCGGCGGCACGCTCACCGACGGTCTTGGACTGGTCGGAGATGGTGCCCAGTGCCTCTTCGGTCAGACCGCGGGCGTCGTTGTAGACCTTCTCCAGCTTGGGGAGGTTCTCCTCAACGAGCGGGTACTCCTTCAACTTGTCGACGACCTCGCCGCGACGCTCGGTGAGCGAGTTCAGCACACCGGCGGCGACGGCCAGGTAGCTCTCGGCGACCTTGCGCAGCTCCTCGGGGCTGAACTTGGCGCGCAGCTCGTCCAGGTCGGTGGGCAGCTCGACGGGCAGGGCCGACAGGCGCTCCTTGGCCTCGTTGAAGCGGGCGACGGCCTGCTCCCAGGTCTCGTCGAAGCGGTTCTGCGCGGTGCCGCGGGTGTCCTCCAGGCGGCTCTGCGCCTGCTCGAGGGTGGCCTCGCTGCGCTCGCGGAGCTGGTTCAGCACGGCGGTGGCCTGCGCGACGGCGTTGTTGAAGGGGTTCTCGGTCATGTCGGTTCTCCTGGTTCTTTCGGTTGCTCGGAGGTCTTATTCGGCGTGGTTGGCCTGGTTCTCGTTACGGAAGGACTCGTAGATCTCCAGCAGCATCTGGCGCTGCCGCTCGTTGATCGACTCGTCGGCGATCAGCGCGTCGCGCACCGGCGAGGCCGGCCGCTCTTCGAGGATCCCCGCCCGCACATAGAGGACCTCCGCGGAGACGCGGAGCCCCTTGGCGATCTGTGCGAGCACGTCGGCCGACGGTTTGCGCAGCCCGCGCTCGATCTGGCTGAGGTACGGGTTGCTCACCCCTGCGCGCTCCGCGAGCTGTCGCAGGGACACCTGCGCGGCGACCCGCTGGGATCGGATGAACCCACCGATGTCGGACGCGGCATTGGCCACCGCATCGGTTGCCGCACTCGCCACCGCGTCGATGGTGGTGGCGTTGTCATCCGGCGATGCCGGCGACGTTTCAGCCGTGTCGTTTGTCATTGGCGATCCACCCGCTTTCGGTCGACCGACCAAGTATCGCCCACCCTGCTAGCAAATGCAAGCACGTTGTTAGCAAGGCCACACTGGCTTCAGAAAGCCTGGTGAACCCGCAGGTCAGTGGAAGATCAGCACCGAAATCGTGTAGATGGCCAACCCGGCGAGCGCACCCACGACCGTGCCGTTGATCCGAATGAACTGAAGGTCGCGGCCGACCTGGAGCTCGATCTTGTCGCTCGTCTCCTGGGCGTCCCACCCGCGGACGGTCTCGGTGATGACCGAGATGATCTCCGACGCGTAGTTCGTCGCGACGTGGTTGGCCCCGCGCCCCACCCAGCTGTTCATCTTCTGCTGCAGCGGCTCGTCGTCGCGGACCCGCTCGGCGACCTGGATGACCGCGTTGGTGATCGAGTTGCGCAGCGTGTTGTTGGGGTCGTCGAGCATCTTCTCGATGACGCCCTTGCCCGCCTTCCACGCCGACGACGCCGCGCCGGTCACCTCGTCGCGGCCGACGAGCTCGGTCTTGAGGCCCTCGAACTTCGCGATCGTCTCCGGGTCGTACTGCAGGTCGTTCGCGAACTGGGTGATCGCACCGATCACCGCCCGGCGCAGTTCGTGGTCGGAGTCGCCGGCCACCTTGGCGGTGAACTCGACGAGCTCCTTGTAGATCTTGTCGCCGACGAAGTTCGCGGCGAACTTCGGCATCCACTGCGGACCGTCGCGGTCGATGAGCCGGTCGATCAGGTCCAGGCTGCCCAGCGCCCATTCGTGCGCACGGTCGGCACCCAGCTGCAGCATCGGCTCGAGCCGGTTCTCCTCGACGAGCTGCTGCAGGATGCGGCCCACCGGCTGCGACCACTCGGGCTCGGCGGCCCACTTCACCGCGGCCATCAGGAACTGTTCGACGTCCTCGTCGTCGAGCATCTCCGACGCCAGGTTCAGCAGGCGCGACGCCTCGTCGGCCACCCGCGGCGCGTTGACCGGGTCGGCGAACCACGTCGAGACGCGGCGCGGCAGCTCGAGGCTGGTCGCCCGGTCCTCGATGAGCTGCGGGACCATGAAGTTCTCTTCGATGAAGCCGCCGAGTTGGTCGCCGATCTGGTCCTTCTTGCGCTTGATCAGCGCGGTGTGCGGGATCGGGATGCCCAGCGGGTGGCGGAAGAGCGCCGTGACGGCAAACCAGTCCGCGAGGGCGCCGACCATTCCGGCCTCGGAGGCGGCGCGCACGTACCCCACCCATGCGGCGGCGCTGCCCGGCGCGGCCTTCGCCTCCAGGTAGCGGGTGAAGAGGTAGACCGCAGCGGCGAAGACCAGGAAGCCGGTGGCGACCATCTTCATCTTCCGCAGGTCGCGCCGGCGCTGCTCGTCGGCCTCCTCGCCCAGCACGCTCAACGCGGGAGCGGACGGCGGGCGGGGCGCGACGGGAGCCGTATCGTCGTGGACCACTGGCGAACTCATACCCACCAGTCTTACCTACCGGTCCCGCGACTAGCCACGTAACTCGCGCGGCGCCTGGCTTAGGGTGGGCAGATGTCGTCCGACGAGAAACGCATCGCCCTTGTCACCGGAGCCAGCCGCGGGGTCGGCGCGGGCGTCGCCACCGCCCTGCGCGACGCCGGGTGGCAGGTGTACGGAACCTCCCGCCGCGGTACCGGCCCCGAGGGGACGGTCGCACTGGAGGTCGACCACGCCGACGACGAGGCGGTGGCGGCCGTCTTCGCGCGCATCGCCGACGAGACCGGTCGACTCGACCTGCTGGTGAACAACGTGTGGGCCTCCCCGCCGGGGTTCGCCGGGTTCACCGAGAAGTTCTACGAGCGCCCCGTGTCGGATTGGGATTCGCTGATCGGCATCGGCCTGCGCGCCCACTACGTCGCGGCCGTGCACGCCGCACAGGTGATGGTCCCGCAGGGCAGCGGTCTCATCGCGTCGACGTCGTCCTTCGGCAGCCGCGGACACCTGCACTCGGTGCTCTACGGCATCGGGAAGACCGGGCTGGACAAGATGGCCTTCGACATGGGCCACGAACTCGAGGGCACCGGCGTCACCGCGGTCTCGCTGTGGCTCGGGCTGATCCGCACCAAGCTGCTGTTGAGCAGCGGCCTGACCGAGTTCGCCGGCTTCTCCGTCGACAAGGCCGAGGATCCCGAGTTCGTCGGGCGCGTGGTGGCCGCCTTGGCCGACGACCCGGAACTGCCGTCTCTGAACGGCCACACCGTTGTGACGGCCGAGTACGGTGCCGCCCACGGCCTGACCAACAACGACGGGACGACCGTCCCCGATCCGCATCGCGCGGCCTTCGGCGGCGGACCGCTCTTCCCACCCGCGACCGACTGACGGATTGAGGAGTCACCGATGAGCAAGTCCGACTGGACCGCCCCGCCGCGCGAGGCCCTGCGCGCCTCAGTGGTCGGGCCGATCGCCGACTACGACCCGTCGTCGACGCCGGGGTACTCCGGCGACAAGGACTCCGGCGCCAAGGCGCTGGTCGAGCGCGGCGCGGTGCTGGCCGACCTGCAGGAGAAGCTGTTCGCCAACGGTCGCTCCGGTGACCATCGCAACGTGTTGCTGGTCGTCCAGGGGATGGACACCGCCGGGAAGGGCGGCATCGTGGCGCACGTCGGCGGGCTGTGCGACCCCCAGGGGTTGGCCATCACCGGATTCGGTAAGCCGACGCCCGAGGAGCTCTCCCACGACTTCCTGTGGCGCATCCACAAGGCGCTGCCGCCGGCGGGGAAGATCGGCATCTTCGACCGCAGCCACTACGAGGACGTCCTGCCGGTGCGCGTGCACAACCTCGTGCCCGAGTCGGTGTGGTCGCAGCGCTACGACATCATCAACCAGTTCGAGCGCGAACTCGTCGACGCCGGGACGACCGTGCTGAAGGTCGCGCTGGTGGTGTCCAAGGACGAGCAGAAGAAGCGGTTGACCGAGCGGCTCGACAATCCGACGAAGTACTGGAAGTACAACCCGGCCGACATCGACGAGCGCGGCTACTGGGAGGACTACCTGCAGGCCTACCAGGCGATCTTCGACCGCACCGACAACGACCACGCACCGTGGTATCTGATCGGCGCCGACCGCAAGTGGTTCTCCCGCCTGGCGGTGTGCGAGCTGCTCATCGACGCGCTCGAGCGCCTGGATCTGAGCTGGCCGGCGCCGACCTTCGACCTCGAGCACGAACAGCGGCGCGTGGCCGACTGCTGATATCCGCCGAGCGTGCCCAGTTTTCCGCCGAGCGTGCCCAGTTTTCCGCCGAGTGGGCGGTCAATCTCGCCGAGTGGGCGGTCACAATCGGTCGAACGGCGTCGCGTAGGCGAATGTTCCGTGCTCCCCCGTCGTAGGCGGTTAGCGTCCGCACCTGGAAGTGGTCGCCCCACTCCGCGTCGGGCGCGACGATTCTCAGCGTCGATGCGGGCACGAAGCCGAGTCGCCCGTAGTATCCGAGGTCGCCCAGCAGCGTGCCCGACGACGCGACCGTCGACGACGGCGGTCAGCGACAGCTCCGGAATCCGCCCAAGGTCGGCACGGAGGTCGTCGACAAGCCCAGTCTCGACGGGTTCATCACCCGACGTGGCATCGGCGAATGCCTGAGCGACGACACCGCGAATGGCGGCGACATCGCCGTGCAGCTCGCGACGGATGACCCACCTGGGTATTACCGCCCACTCGGCGTTAGATCACCGCCCACTCGGCGAGAATTGGCGCCCACTCGGCGAGAATTGGGTCAGTCGTCGTCGCGAGAGGCGATCCGACGACGTTCCCGACGCGCGGCCGCGACCATGTTCCGCAGCGACGGTTCGAGCTGCCAGTAGTGGCGCGTCTTGAGCCCACCGTCGGGGTTCACCCACAGCCGGTCGGGGTCGATCGCCTTCGTCGCGCGCTGGATCCGCTCGTCGATCTCGTCGATGTCGGGGATGAGCGCGCTGCGACTCTCGTAGACGCCCGGTCCGACGCCGTGTGACAGCGCCGTGCCGTGTTCGGCGAGCTGCTTGAAGACCCAGTCGATGTTGCGCGTCGCGACGATCGACACGACGTCGGCGTCCATCGACTCGAAGGCCTCGACGACCCGCCCGATCGACGAGTACCCCAGGTGCGTGTGGATCTGCGTCTGCGGCTTCGCGCCCCCGACCGCCAGCCGGAAGGCGTTGACGGCCCAGTCCAGGTATCCCTGCCGACCGCGCTCGCGCAACGGCAGCAGTTCGCGGATCGACGGCTCGTCGACCTGGATTATTTTGATGCCGGCCTTCTCCAGGTCGGCGATCTCGTCGCGCACGGCGAGCGCGAGCTGCTCGGCGGTCTCGTACAGCGGCTGGTCCTGCCGCACGAAGGAGCGCGCCAGCATCGTGACGGGCCCGGTCAGGATCCCCTTGACCGGCTTGTCGGTCAGCGACTGCGCGTACGACGTCCACTCGATGGTCATCGGGTGCTTGCGCTTGATGTCGCCGTAGATGATCGGCGGCCGCGCGCAGCGGGAGCCGTAGATCTGCACCCAGCCCTGGTGGGTCGCGACGTACCCGTCCATCAGCTCGGCGAAGTACTGGACCATATCGTTGCGCTCGGCCTCGCCGTGCACCAGGACGTCGAGCCCGATGTCCTCCTGCAGCTCGATGACGCGCTTGATCTCCTCGCGCAGCCGGTCGGCGTACTCCTCCCAGGTCAGCCGCCCCTGGCCGTAGTAGTACCGCGCCCGGCGGACCTCCTCGGTCTGCGGGAAGGACCCGAGCGTCGTCGTCGGCACCGGCGGCAGCCCGAGCTCCTTGTCCTGCAGCGCCTTGCGCTCGGCGTACGGCATGCGCTGACGCTGGTCGGGCCGGATGTTGGCGACGCGCTGGCGCACGTCGTGCTTGAGCTTGAAGTGGACGGTCGCCGGACGGGTGTACCAGTGCTCCGGCGCCCCGTGGGTGATCGCCTTGGCCAGTGCGACGACCTCGGCGACCTTCTGCTTGGCGAAGGACAACCGGTCGGCGACCTCCCCGGGCAGATCCGGCTCGATGAGGACGTCGACGGGCACGTGCATGAGCGAGCACGACGACGACACGACCAAGTCGGGGATGTGCTCCTTGATCTCCAGCAGGAAGTCGAGCTTGCCGCCCTTGGCGGCCTTCCACACGTTCCGACCGTCGATCACGCCGGCGTAGAGGCGCTTGCGCTTGAGACCGGGGACCGCCGCCAGCTCGGCCGCGGTCATCGGCTCGCTGACAAGGTCGACGCCGATGGCCTCGACGTCGGTCGACGCCAGGATCGGCAGGGCCTCGCCGAGGTCGCCATACGGTCCGGTGACCAGAATGCGCGGGCGCACCGATCCTGCGCTGAGCTTGGTGTACGCGTGGCGCAGCGACTCGAGGTCGTCGGCGGTGCGGTCGCTGGTGAAGCACGGCTCGTCGAACTGGACGCACTTGGCGCCCTGTTTGGCCAGCTTCTCCAGCAGCTCGACGTACACCTTCAGCAGGTCGTCGAGGCGGTCGATCGGCGCGAACCCCTCAATCGAGCCGGGCGCCGCCTTCGACAGCAGCAGCAGCGACGTCGGGCCGAGCAGCACCGGTCGCAGCTCGATCCCCTCGGCCTTGGCGCGCTTGTGCTCGTCGAGCAGCGCCTCCGCGTGCAGCGAGAACGCCATGTTCGGGGAGATCTCGGGCTGGCGGTAGAAGTAGTTCGTGTTGAAGAACTTGATCAGCTCGAGCGGCGGGTGCCCGGGCTTGCCGCGCGCCATCGCGAAGTAGAAGTCGATCGGCTCGAGCTCGTCGGCCAGATCGGCGAAGCGCGGCGGGACCGCCCCGAAGACAACCGCGGAATCGAGCACGTGGTCGTAGTACGAGAAGGTGTTGCCGGGCACCTGCTCCAGGCCGGTCGCGGCCAGCTCGCGCCAGGTGCTGTCGGCGAGCTCGCGCCCGGTCGCGAGCAACTCGTCGCGACCGACACTGCCGTGCCAGTACCCCTCGAGCACGTGCTTGAGCTCGCGCCGGGCGCCGATTCGGGGGTATCCCAGGATCGACGAACCGTATTCGATGCCGTCCGGGCTCGTCATGGCCTGCAGGCTACTTCTTGTTGTTGGCGTCGTACTGGTAGAAGCCGTGACCGGACTTCTTGCCGATCCGCCCGGCCTCGACCATGCGCAGCAGCAGCGGCGGCGGCGAGTACAGCGGCTCCTTGAACTCCTCGTACATCTTGTCGGCGATCGCCTTGACGGTGTCCAGGCCGACGAGGTCGGTGAGCTTCAGCGGCCCCATGGGGTGGGCACAGCCCAGCACCATCGCCTTGTCGATGTCCTCGACCGTCGCGAAGCCGGACTCCACCATGCGGATGGCCGAGAGCAGGTAGGGCACCAGCAGGGCGTTGACGACGAAGCCGGAGCGGTCGGCCGAGCGCACGACCTGCTTGCCCAGCACGTCGCGGGCGAAGGTCTCGGCGCGCTCGGACACCTCCGGGCTGGTCATCAGCGTCGTCACCAGCTCGACGAGCGGGAGCACCGGCACCGGGTTGAAGAAGTGCATGCCCACGACGCGGGCGGCGTTCTGGGTCGCCATGCCCAGCTTCATGATCGGGATCGACGAGGTGTTCGACGCGAGCACGGCGTTCGGGTCGGTGACGACCTTGTCCAGCTCGGCGAAGAGCGCGGTCTTGACCGCCTCGTCCTCGAGCACGGCCTCGATGACGAGCTGCCGGTCGGCGAAGTCACCCAGGTCCGAGGTGAACCGCAGGCGCCAGGCGGCCTGCTCGCGCTCGCGCTCGGTCAGCTTCCCGCTGGAGACGCCGCGATCGAGCGACCGCATGATGCGGGCGCGACCGGCGGCGGCCAGTTCACGGGTGGATTCGTAGACGAGGACGTCGACGGAGGCGCGCGCACACACCTCGGCGATACCGGCGCCCATTTGGCCGGCACCGATGACACCGACTCGAGTGATCTTCTGGCTTGCCATGGGACGGCTCCTCAAAAAAGCTGGGTGGGGTGGAGATCTAGGAGTGAAGTTGTGGGGGAAGAAGACAGCCGGGGCGGTGACGGCGGACCGTCACCGCCCCGGCTGCTCGTGCAGTGCTCTTCAAGCAGGGCGGGCGAGCCCGCCCCGAAGGGCAGTTCCTAGTGGAACTGGCCCTCCTCGGTCGAACCCTTCAGCGCCGCGGTGGACGTGTTCGGGTCGACGGTGGTGGCGATCTTGTCGAAGTAGCCGGCACCGACCTCGCGCTGGTGCTTGGTGGCGGTGTAGCCGCGCTCCTCGGCAGCGAACTCGCGCTCCTGCAGGTCGACGTACGCCTTCATCTGCTCGCGGGCGTAGCCGTGGGCCAGGTCGAACATCGAGTAGTTGAGGGCGTGGAAGCCGGCCAGGGTGATGAACTGGAACTTGAAGCCCATGGCGCCCAGCTCGTTCTGGAACTTGGCGATGGTGTCGTCGTCCAGGTGCTGCTTCCAGTTGAAGGACGGGCTGCAGTTGTAGGCCAGCAGCTGGTCCGGGAACTCGCTCTTGACGGCCTCGGCGAACTTCTTGGCGACCTCGAGGTCCGGCTTGCCGGTCTCCATCCAGATCAGGTCCGCGTACGGGGCGTAGGCCTTCGCACGGGCGATGCAGGGGTCGATGCCGTTCTTGATGCCGTAGAAGCCCTCCGAGGTGCGGGTGCCGTCCAGGAACGGGCGGTCGCGCTCGTCGACGTCGGAGGTCAGCAGCGTGGCGGCCTCGGCGTCGGTGCGGGCGATGACGACGGTCGGGGTGTTGGCGACGTCGGCGGCCAGACGGGCCGAGGTCAGCGTGCGGATGTGCTGCTGGGTCGGGATCAGCACCTTGCCACCGAGGTGGCCACACTTCTTCTCCGACGCGAGCTGGTCCTCCCAGTGGGTGCCGGCGGCACCCGCGGCGATCATCGCCTTCTGGAGCTCGTAGACGTTGAGGGCGCCACCGAAGCCGGCCTCACCGTCGGCGACGATCGGGACGAGCCAGTTGTCGACGGACTTGTCACCCTCGACGGCCGCGATCTCGTCGGCGCGCATCAGGGCGTTGTTGATGCGACGCACGACGGCCGGCACCGAGTTGGCCGGGTACAGCGACTGGTCGGGGTAGGTGTGGCCCGAGAGGTTCGCGTCACCGGCGACCTGCCAACCCGAGAGGTAGATGGCCTTCAGGCCGGCGCGCACCTGCTGCACGGCCATGTTGCCGGTGAGGGCGCCCAGGGCGTTGATGTAGCTGTCGTCACCCTTGGTGACGCCTTCCCACAGGATCTCGGCGCCGCGGCGGGCGAGGGTGTGGTCCTCGACCACGGTGCCCTGCAGCTCGACGACCTGCTCGGCGGTGTAGTCGCGCGTGATGCCCTTCCAGCGAGGATTGGTGTCCCAATCCTTCTTGATCTCAGCGGCGGTACGGGGCTTTCCGACGTTGCTCATTAGTGCGTTCGCTTTCTCTACTTACGACAAAGGCCGATCGGGATTGCAAATAATCCGATGCCTCTAGGCGGTGCCTGCAGCCAGGGTGCCACACAACAAACCCGCAGGTCCAATCGTTGTAGCGTGCAAATTCGGGCTATCTTTTGGCCGAATTTTGCAAAGTTTGCGAAACTGGTGGTGTGAAAGTTCGGTGGCCAGCGGAAAAAAAGTACGCGCGTACTGGGATTTCTTCCGGGTGTGCCCGTGCCTGCCGTCGCCCGGCTGCCGCCCGATCGGCCCGCGCCGGGGTGCGACGCGACCGCGGGCTGTGTCCGGGCTCACACCGGGCGGCGACGGCCCGGCGGGTGGCTCACGCCTTGCCGGCCGCCACGAGCGCCTTGCTGAACACTTCGACGAACTCCTTGTCCGACATCGGCGGCGAGACGTCGGGGAAGGGCTTGGCAAACGGGGTCGCCTGGCCGGCGACGGTCAGCACGATCGTGAAGCGGTTCTTGGACGAGTCCTTGCCGGGGCTGTGGGTCGCGGCGTATCCGGCGAAAGACACCGCCCGCGACGTCGCGCCGTCGGGCATGGTCGTCGTGGTGTCGGTGCGGACCACCAGCATCTGGGTGATCGACAGTCGGCCGACCTGGCCGAGCTGTCCGGGCCCCTTGCCGTCGAGCACCGGCGCGACGAGCTTGCGCTGGTCGGCGGTGATCACGGCACCGTCGCGGGTGCCCCCGACGATGGTCGTCTTCGTCGTCGCGCACTTGCCGGTGCGCTCGCGCTCGTCGGCGGTCAGGTCACGGGCGCCCTCGAAAACGACGTTGGCCAGCGTCGCGTCCATGCTGCGCGCGGTCAGCGCGGCGGCGTTGTCCTGCGTAAGCCGCTTGTTCATGTCGGCATCGGCGGTGGGTCGGCACTCGGCCGGCGCGACGGTGGCCTTGGCCGCCAGGGCCAACAGCTCGTCGTTGCCCGACTTGAGGCCGGCCACGGTCGTCGGCACCGGGTTGAAGCCGCTCGGCAGGTCCGTCGGCGCGAGCAGCATCGCGCCCGGCTCGGGGGGCGTCAGGTTTACCGTGGAGGAACAGCCCACCAGCCCGGCGATCACGAATGCCACGGCGACCGCCGACCATGCTCTTGGAGAACCCATGCGCGACACCGTACCGGGCCGACGATGACCGACACACCCGTGCGCGCCAAAGCCGATGCCGACGCGAAGAAGTCGGGCCCGCAATACGTGGGTTCACGACTCAAGCAGCTGCGCTCCGAGCGCGGCCTGTCGCAGGTGCGCCTCGCCGCGGACCTGGGCATCTCGCCGTCGTATCTGAACCAGATCGAGCACGACACCCGGCCGCTCACCGCCGCGGTCCTGGGCCGCATCTCCGAGGTGTTCGGCGTCGACGCCCAGTTCTTCGACCCGCAGGACGACATCCGCCTCGTCGCCGAGCTGCGCGAGGCGCTGATCGAGGAGCACGTCGAGGCACCCGAGTCGGCCACCGCCCCGCAGGAGCTGGCCGACATGGTCGCGGCGCACCCGGCGATCGCCGAGGCGGTCGTCAACCTGCACCGCCGCTACCGCGTCGCGACCGATCAGCTGGCGGCCTTCACCGACGAGCGCGGCGACAGCAGCATGCGCGGATCCATCAGCGCCCCGCACGAAGAGGTCCGCGACTTCTTCTCCGCGCACCACAACTACTTCCACGACCTCGACGTCGCCGCCGAGGAGATGGTCACCCGGATGCGCATGCACTCCGGCGACGTCCGCGCGGAGATCGCCAACCGGCTGGAGACCGTGCACGGGGTCAACATCGTGCGACGGGTCGACCTCGGCGACGACGTGCTGCACCGCTACGACCCCGGCACCCACCAACTCGAGGTGTCGGCGGCGCTCGGCCCGGGCCAGCGCACCTTCAAGCTCGCCTCCGAACTCGCCTACTTCGAATACGGCGACCTCATGCGGCAGATCGTCGACGAGGCCAACTTCACCTCCGACGACGCGCGCTCCCTCGCGATGTCGGGGCTGGCGAACTACTTCGCCGCCGCCGCGGTGATGCCCTACGAGCAGTTCCACGGCGCCGCCGAGGACTTCCGCTACGACATCGAGCGCCTCTCGGCGTTCTACGCGCTCTCCTACGAGACGATCTGCCACCGCCTGTCGACGCTGCAGCGACCGAACCTGCGCGGCATCCCGTGGTCGTTCGTGCGCGTCGACCGCGCCGGCAACATGTCCAAGCGGCAGTCGGCGACCGGCTTCCACTTCTCCGCCAGCGGCGGCACCTGCCCGCTGTGGAACGTGTACGAGACCTTCGGCTCGCCCGGCAAGATCCTCACCCAGGTGGCCCAGATGCCCGACGGACGCGACTACTTCTGGGTGGCGCGCACGGTCGAGCGACGGGCCGCCCGCTTCGGCCAGCCGGGCAAGACCTTCGCCATCGGCCTGGGCTGCGAACTCCGGCACGCCGGCCGGGTGATCTACTCCGACGGACTGGAGATCGGCCCCCAGGCGCGCGTCACGCCGATCGGTTCGGGCTGTCGTGTGTGCGAGCGGACGCAGTGCCCGCAGCGCGCCTTCCCCCCGCTCGGTGTCCCGCTCCACATCGACGAGCACCGCAGCAGCATTTCCCCTTACGGCACCTGACCCGACCTTCCGCCAACCGTGCCCAGATTCTCGGCGACTGCGCCCAGATTCTCACCGACTGCGCCCTCAATCTGCACACGCCCGTCGTCGCACCGGCCCTATCCTGTACGCACGCTTCACGACTGCGCATGGGGGGCAGGACATGGCGAGACTTGTCTGGGCGCTCGTCGCTGCGACGACGATCGGTGCCTCGCTGTGCGCACCGGCCGCTCGGGCCGAACCGTTCAACACCGCTCCGGCACCTCCAGCAGTGCGCGACTTCATGAACCATGTGGCGCCGCCGCCGCCGATTCCCCACCCCCGCCGCCTCGACCCGCGGGCCGCCGACCCGACCTTGGATCGACGAACCCAAGATCTGCGGGCGGCATTGCTCCCCTCCCCCACCGGCGACCGCTTCTTCGACCACTGGCCGTCGAACCTGGGCGCACTCTCCCCCGGAACGGTCATCGCGGCGCGGCGCGTCACCCCGACCGCCGGCGCGGTCCTCGGTCAACCTGTCCGGCGAGCGGTCCTCCTCAAGTTTGCGACGCGCGACTCCCACGACGCGCCCTCCTTCGGCACGGCGACGCTGCTCTACCCGACTGCCCGCTGGTCCGGGCGCGGTCCGACTCCGGTGCTCGTCGACGACGTCGCGATTGATTCCCTCGGCGCGCGCTGCACACCCGGATACGCGATGTCGCACGTGCGCGATGGCGGCACCAACGACCCCGACCGCGTGCCGCCGACCATCCAGTGGGCACTCGACCGTGGCTTCAAGGTCCTGGTCCCCGACCATCAGGGCGCGCGCATGGCCTACGCCGAACCGATCGCCGGCGGCCGCGTCGTCCTGGATTCGATCCGTGCGATGCGCGGCCTCGACCGCCAAACGCAACGACTGCACGTCGTCGACGCACCGTTGGTCATGTCCGGCTTCTCCGGTGGTGCCATCGCGACGCACGGTGCGGTCAAGCAGCTCGACGACTACGCGCCCGACCTCAAGCCGCTGATCAGGGGCACCGCGCTCGGCGGCATGCCGGCGGACTTCGCACTGCTGCCCGGCTCGATGAACGCGACCTGGGCGACCGGCGTCCTACACGTCGCAACGCTCGGCATCATCAGGGAACGGCCCGAGCTCCTCGCCGACGCCAACGACTTTGCGCAGTGGATGGCGATGTCCCCGATCAAGGACTCGTGCACCACGCCGGCGGGAATGCTGGGACCGACGCTGTGGCCGATGCAGCTCATGTCCCGGTCCGGCGACCCCTTCCACTCGAAGCTGGCCACGGACCTGTACCGCGTCACCGCGATGCGCGGTCGGCCCGCGGGCACACCACTCTTCGTTTACCACGGGCGGTTCGACTGGTGGGTCCCCGCCGCCGGCGCGCGTGGATTCGTCGACGACCAGTGCCGTATCGGGGTACCGGTGACCTTCCACGAGTTCGGCGCCGAGCATTGGACCAGCGCCTTCGTCGGCTTCCCCGACGCCCTGACGTGGCTCGACTCCCGCGTCCGCGGCACGCGGTTCACGCCGTCGCCGATCCCCCGCGTGATCCGCCACTGTTCCTAACGGCGGCTCGTCACGACGGGCCCGCACCCACGCGCAATTCCTGAGTGAGAAACCTGGTCTGCTCGCCGATGGCGACGTCGAAATACGGGTCGAGGTAGATCCCGAAGTGACCGGTGGGCATGCGGTGGAGTTCGGCCCTGTCCCCGAGCTTTGACGCGGCGTCGAGGGTCGGCTGCACCGGCGTCAGGTCGTCACGGTCGCACGCCCAGAACTGGATGCGGCACGGCAGCCCGTCCAGATGCGAAACCGCCCGGAAGACCGGCAGCGTCGCGAAGTCCCGCAGCCCGACCCGGTTCTTCCACTCCGGTCCGGCGATCTGGCTCAGCTGCGCCCAGGATTCGTCCGACGCGTACGCCGCCTTCGCGCCGGCCGGTCCGACGGCCTGTACGTAGTACGGCTTGCGACGAAGGATCGCGTGCGCGACGTCCCGCGAGACACTCGCGACCAGCCATGCCTGCATCGTCGGCGACGTGTTCTTGACGATGAAGCGCAGCGTCGCGAGGTTGTCCAGGTTGGGCACCTGCGCGACGACCGCACCCACGCCGCCATCCTTGGTCGCCGCGGCGACGACCAACCCACCGGAATACGACGTCCCCCACAGTGCGACGCGCCGCGGATCGGCCGCGTCCAGCGCGCGGGCAGCGGCAATCGCCGCCTCCCAGTCACGCAGCTGGCGGGTCACACTCACGACCTCGCGCGGCTCGCCCTCGCTGTCGCCGAAACCCGAGTAGTCGAAGACCACGGCGTGGAAGCCGGCGTCGGCGAAGCGTTCGGCATACCGCGCGAGGCCGCTGTCGCGGGTCAGGCTGTAGCCGTGCGCAAGCACGACGACCGGCGATCGACCGTCCGCGTCGACCAGTTCCGGCGAGGGTGACGGCGGGTAGTGCCATCCGGCGAGCACGTGGTCGTCGCACGCGATCTCGATGTCGCGCCGCGCGGGACGGTTCTCGACTGCCATGGTGACCAACTCTAGGCGCGCCACGTGCGAAGCTGGACACCGTGGACTACACCGGACCACTGCCCGATTGGGCCGACCCGCGCCTGGTCGTGCAACTCGAGGGCGACGACGAGTATCTGGTCATCGACCACAACCCACATACCTACCCGGGCCGGCTCGGCCTCTACAGCCTGCGCGACGGCCTCAGTGTCACCGCCTTCCCGAGGGACGTCGTCCCCGCCAACGACTTCGCGGCCGGCTGGCTCGCCGGCTACATCGTCGGCAATGAGCCCGACGCCTACGACGATGTCCTGCCCGAGAGTCGCATCACCCGCGAGCGCGACTTCTACGCCGAACACCAACACCCCCTCGACGAGACCATTGCCGGGGTCGCGTCGATCAACGCGCGGGCGATCAACGTCGAGGAATCCACAGACGCTGCCGAATACCAACGGATTACCGACCTACTTGCCGCTCTGGCGGCCCGCGAACCCTTCCGCTCGGTCAAGGGTTGGGTCTGCGTTACCGATTGGCGTGAGTCGTATCCGCTGGCCACCGTGGGCGACGTCGAGCGAGTCTTTCGCTCCTTGAACAACGGCTACGTTTTCGACGATCCGCTTTGCGACCGAGTGATACACGTCGCCAACGACGACGGCGCCGCTGCGTCCCGCCACGGCACGATCGAATTGATCGTCAGGTTCTGCCCTGAGGCATACGGCGAAGCCAGCGTGACAATCAATCTGGAAATGACGATCGACGACGAGTCGATGACGGCCATCGCCATGGCGATCGTCGATTCCTACCGCCCCGACGTGGTGACCGTATCGACGGCCCCACACGGCGACGACCATTTCGAATCCCGGATCGACGACGTCTACGTCCACGCGCCTGGCGCGCCGGTTTTTCTATCCGCGCGGGCCGTCGCGGGCCTCGATGGGCCGAACTCGGGCAGAACGCCGGAACCACCCGTACGCTGACCCGAACGACCTGCCGATCTGCGACAGACGGAGACCGATGACCACCGCCACCCCGACTGCGGGCCCGAACTCGATCTCGGTGACCCGGCGCAATTGGATCTTCGTGACGATCATGATCGCGATGCTCCTGGCCGCCCTCGACCAGACCATCGTGTCGACCGCCCTGCCGACCATCGTCGGCGATCTCGGCGGCGGCGGCCACATGAGTTGGGTCGTCACCTCGTACATGCTGGCCGAAACGGTGTCGGTGGTCCTCGCCGGCAAGTTCGGTGATCTGTGGGGCCGCAAGAACATCCTGATCATCTCGATCGTCGTGTTCATCGTCGGCTCGTTCTTCTGCGGGCTGTCGGAGAACATGGTCATGCTGATCGCGTTCCGCGCGATCCAGGGCATCGGCGCCGGCGGCATCACGGTGACTGCCACAGCACTCATCGCCGACGTGATCCCGCTGCGCGAGCGCGGCAAGTACCAGGGCGCGATGGGCGCGGTCTTCGGCGTGACGACGGTCGTCGGCCCGCTGATGGGCGGCCTGTTCACCGACCACCTGTCGTGGCGTTGGGCGTTCTACGTCAACGTGCCGATCGCGGTCATCGTCGTCGCGCTGGCCCTCAAGACCATCCCGGGGCTGTCCGAGCGGGTCAAGACCAAGATCGACTACCTCGGCATCGTGTTCGTCGCACTGGGTGCGGTCGGGCTGACGCTGGGGCTGTCGTGGGGCGGCTCGGAGTACGCGTGGGGATCGCCGACGATCATCGGACTGTTCGTCGGCTCCGTCGTCGCGTTCATCGTGTTCGTGTTCGTCGAACTGCGGGCCGTCGAGCCGATCCTGCCGATGCACCTGTTCCGCAACCGGGTGTTCTCGGTCGCGTCGATCCTGTCGTTCATCGTCGGCTTCGCGATGCTCGGCTCGATGACCTTCCTGCCGAGCTTCCTGCAATACGTCCAGGGCACGTCGGCGACCGAGTCGGGCGTGCGCATGCTGCCGATGGTCATCGGTCTGCTGCTGACGTCGATCACCTCCGGCACGATCGTCGGCCGCACCGGCAAGTACAAACCCTTCCCGATCATCGGCTCGGCGGTCATCGCCCTGGGCCTGTACCTGTTGTCGACGATGGACGAGCACACGTCGATCCTGGTGACGTCGATCTACATCTTCGTGCTGGGTCTGGGCATCGGCCTGATCATGCAGATCCTGGTGCTCGTCGTGCAGAACACCGCCAACTACGAGGACCTGGGCACGGCAACGTCGGCGATCACCTTCTTCCGCACCCTGGGCATGTCGTTCGGCGCGGCGGTGATGGGCACGATCTACGCCAACCTCCTCAAATCCAACATGCCCGCGGCGATGATGCAGGCGCACATCGTCAACCCCGCCGACGTCGACACCCCGGCCAAGGTGCACGCCCTGGCCGACGACCAGCGCCAGCCACTCGTGCACGCCTTCGCCGACACCCTCCAGAACGTCTTCCTCTGGGTCGTTCCGGTGGCGCTCGTGGCCTTCGTCGTGTCCTGGTTCCTGCCGCAGCGGCCGATGCGCCAAGCCGCCAAGGAGAGCGCGACCGGTGCCTCCGAGGGGTTCGCCGTCCCCGACTCCACCACCTCGGACACCGTGCTCGAGACGATCATCGGACGCGTGCTCGCCGGCCACAACCGTCGCGACGCCTTCCAGCAGGCGCTCACCGCGTCGGGGTCCAAGCTCGACATCCCGACCGCGTGGGGCCTCATGCGAGCCGGCCTGCCGCCGCAGTACTTGGGCACCGCGCTCAGCCAGGGCGCCATCGAGCAGCGCATCGGCATCCCCGACGGCGTGCTGACGTCGTTCTACAACGGGATCGTCAACGACGGATATCTCAAGCGCGACGGCGAACTACTCGTCCCGACGGCCGCCGGTGAGAAGGAGATCCGCTCGATCATGCAGGCCTGGCGCGACTGGCTGGTCTCCCAGGTGCACGAATGGCTGCCCGACGAGGTCGACGACGCCAAGGTCAAGGCCGACGTCACCGCCGCCCTCACCCGCATCGGCCAGCGCGCGCTCGAAGAGTCCGAACTCCCCAGCGGTCGGCACGCGTTGCGGCAGTAGGCGATGGAGCCCGATTCATCACGCTGGGGAGCACCCGAGGCGCTGGGCATCGGGTCGCTCATCGGCGGCGCGGCAGGCGTGTTCCTCCTCGTGCCCCTGTCCGGCCTCGTGGAACGAACCTTCGACGTCCCGCAGCCGAATCCGGTCGGCGACGACAAGGGCCCGTTGGTCGGTTTCGCACTGCAGTGGGTCGTTGCCGCTCTCCTTGTCGCGCTACCCGGTCTACTCCTAGTCGCATCGCGACAGGTACGACTGCTGGGCGTCGGATACCTGTTGGGGTTCCTCTTCCTCGGCGGTCTGGTCGGCACCTTCTTCATCGGGATGGACCTGTCGGACTGGTCGAACTGGGATCCCTGACGGTCGAGCGTTAGGCGTACATCCGTTCGCGCAACCACTGCACCGCGGCGATACCGAGCGCTGCAAGGGCCACTAGGCGAGCATCCTCACCTGCGATGACAGCAGCGAGCATGAACGGCACCACACCAACGACGAAGCCGATGAAAGCGGCCAAGTACTTTTTCCGGTCGATCAACTTTGCACTCTCGACCATGGCCAGCATCCACCAGGCGAAGACCATCGCCGCCGCAAAGCCGCCCTGGGGGAGGAACAGCGTCGTCATCGCGCTGACCACCACGACCGCCTCCCCGATGGCGAAGGCGTAGCCATATCCCGGTCGCCGGGCGAGGATTCCATCGTCACCCGGTCGACCGAACGGCGTGTGGACCATCGTGATCACGGCAATCGCAGCGGAATAGCCGAGCAGTACAACGGCGACGATCGCCGGATTGCCAGTGCAGACCAGCACCACGCCGCTGACATACAGCACGATGCCCGCCTGCAGGATCCAGTACATCGACCGCCACGCCCGGTAGAGGTTCCGCGATCCCGTTTCCGGGTTGGTGGCCAGTCGCCCGTTGACGACCGCGACGACCGCAAACACACCCAGCACCACGAACAACCCCGCCAGGACAACCGGCACCGGATCGGGGCGGTCCGCTGCATCCGCGTACGCCAGCGCGATGGTCGACATGCGAAAAGCCTAGAGTCCGGTCGGCAGCCGCTTCGCCCCACTCACCCCGCAAACGCGTCGACGTCGCTACCGTTGACCCCCATGACCACACCTCGTATCGAACCCGGCGGTCTCCGACAGCTCGGCCTGTTCAACTGGGCCTTCTCCCGCGCGGCGTCCAAGACGCAGGGCGTCCAGGACGCGCACATCTTCTCCACACTCGGCCAGTCCAAGGGGCTGTTCCGCGGCTGGCTGTACTACTCGGCGCGGATGATGCCGTTCGGCAAGCTGTCGCGCAAGGACACCGAGATGATCATCATCCGTGTCGCACATCTGCGCTCCTGCGACTACGAGATGGACCACCACCGCAAACTCGGCAAGCGCGCCGGGATCGACGAGGCGATGATCGGGCGCATCATCGAGGGCCCCGACGCCGGGTGGGGTGATCGGGAGCGGTCGATGCTGCTCGCCGTCGACGAGATGGTCGGTTCCCGCGACATCTCCGACCAGACGTGGGCGGCACTCGCCCGCCACCTCGACAACGCCGAGCTGATCTCCTTCGTCCTGTTGATCTCGCAGTACGACTCACTCGCCACGACCCTGGGCGTCCTGCGCGTGCAGCGCGACGTCTAACACCGAGGAAGCACGGCCGGCCGATGCCGACGCTCGCACAGATCATGATGGGCAACCCGGTCGTCTCGGCCGTCTACGAGCGCGTGTGGCGGCCGGTGTTCACCCGGTTGTTCAGCTTCGGCGGACCGGGGACCGCCGAGTACGACCGTGCCTTCACCGCGTACCTCGCACGGTCGGGTGACCGGCAGATCCTCGACGTCGCCTGCGGACCGGGCCTCTACACGCGGCGGCTCGCCGAGAACCTCACCGGCGACGGACGAGTCATCGGCATCGACTTCTCCAAGGCGATGCTCGACCGGGCGGCCAGAGGGCCCCACCCGCGCACCGCGTACGTCCGCGGCGACGCCCACCGGCTGCCCTTCCCCGACGACTCCTTCGACACCGTGACCTGCTTCGCGGCGCTCTACCTGATCCCTGACCCGCTGCCGGTCGTCGACGAGCTCGTCCGGGTCACCAGGCCGGGCGGCGAGATCGCCATCTTCACCTCGGTCGAGACCCAGTTCTCCAAACTCCACACCGTGCAGGCGATCGGCGCCATCACCGGCTACCACTTCTTCAAACCGCACGAGATCCCCGACCGACTCCACCGGGCGGGCATCGCGCGGGTCGAGCAGGCGATCGTCGACCAAGGGCAATTCGTCCTTGCCCACAAGGACCAAGGTTAAGTCAGGCTAGCCAAATTAGGGTTGCTTAATTTACCGTAGGCTCATCCTCTAAATGAAGGAGAGTGAGCCCGATGGCCACCACCGATCTGCCGTACGCCAACCGTCCCGAGGAGGACATGCCCGGGCACTGGCTCCTCGCCAAGCTCGGCAAGCGAGTCCTCCGACCGGGCGGTCGTGAACTGACCGAACAGCTCCTCGCCGACGCGAACCTCACCGACACCGACGTCCTGGAGATCGCCCCGGGCCTGGGCCGCACCGCGGTCGAGATCCTCGCGCGGAACCCGCGGAGCTACCGCGGCGTCGAATCCGACGAGGCGGCCGCCAAACTTGCCGGCGACGTCGTCGGCGACCGGGGCACCATCACCACCGGCGAGGCGCAGGCCACCGGACTGGGCGACGAGAGCGTCGACGTCGCCATCGGCGAGGCCATGCTGACCATGCAGTCGGACAAGGTGAAGGACCAGATCGTCGCCGAGGCGAACCGCGTCCTGCGCCCGGGCGGCCGCTACGCGATCCACGAACTGGCCCTGGAGCCCGACACCCTGACCGACGAGCAGAAGACCGAGATCCGCAAGTCCCTCGCCCGCTCGATCAAGGTCAACGCCCGACCGCTGACCGAGTCCGAATGGCGCGACCTGCTGACCAGGGCCGGCTTCACCGTCGAACAGGTCCGCTTCGCACCGATGGCGCTGCTGCAGCCGCGCCGCATCATCGCCGACGAGGGCCTCGGCGGCGCACTCAAGTTCGCCGGCAACGTCATCCGCAACGGCGACGCCCGGCGCCGGGTGCTCGGCATGCGCAAGACGTTCAACAAGTACCGCGACAACCTGGCGGCCATCGAGATCATCGCCGTCCGCAACCGGTAACCAGGCCCCTGCCGATCAGCCCCGCGCCGCACGACCGTGCGGCGTGATCGAAGGAGTGGAGAAATGCCCGCAACCCCCACCGAGACCGCCATCACCGGTCTCGCCGACACCGCGCTGAGCAGTCCGGACTCGACCGGACCGGACATCAAGGCGCTCGCCCACCTCAACGGTGCGACCGTCGTCCGACTCAGCTTCCGTGCCGGCCAGTCGATGGCCGAGCACACCGCCCGGTGGCCGATCCTCGTGATCAGCCAGGCCGGGCGGGTGGAGTTCACCGTCGGCGGCCAGACCACCGTGCTGACGCCCGGCTCGGCGATCCACGTCGAAGCCGACGTCACGCATGCCCTGGCCGCCACCGAGGACTCCGCGCTCTCCCTGATTGTTCTCACCCCCCATCACAAGAAATAACCGAAAGGAATCCCCCATGAAGACCGTCTTCCGCTCCGCATTCATCGCCGCCGTCGCGGCCTCGACCGCCCTGGTCGGCACCGTCGGCATCACCTCCGAGGCGTCGGCCCTGCCGGCGAACTTCAAGGTGACCAAGGCCAACCCGTCGGTCGGCGACCTGAACAACATCGTCACCTTCCTCGTCGCGACCCCCGCGTCCGACGAGGCCAAGGCCGCCAACGTCGAGGGCGGCCGCGACGCCGTCGTCGTGCCGCGCACCGTCTACAACCTGGGCCTGTTCCGCGCGCCGCGCGGCTCGGCCAACGTGACCGGCCCGATCAAACGCAAGGGCAACCGCGCCACCGTGGACATGCACGCCCGCTCGGCCGGACGGCCCGACATCAACATGCCGATCGACTTCGTCTACCAGGGCAACTGGAAGCTGGCGGCGAACTCGATGTGCAAGGGCGTCAAGACCGTCGGCCTGCCGATCTACTGCAACGCCTGATCCGTGCTGCGCGTCGAGGGCCTGGGCAAGGCATACGGTCGGCGGACCGTCCTGGATGACATCTCCTTCGAGGTGGCGTCCGGTTCGCTGACCTACCTGCTCGGGCTCAACGGCGCCGGCAAGTCGACGCTGCTCCGCTGCCTCGGCGGCGTGGCCACGGCCGATCGTGGATCCATCGAGATCGACGGTCGGCCGTGGTCGCACGCCGGAGGCCGCCCGCACCGGCCGCTCACCGAGCTCGGCATCCACCTCGACCACGACGCCTTCGCTCCGCGGCACACCGCGCGACGACACCTGCGCTGGCTCGCCCGCTCCGCGGGGATCGGCGACGACCGTGTCGACGAGGTGCTCGAGACGGTCTCCCTCGACACCGTCGCCGACCGGCCGATCGGCGACTACTCCCTCGGCATGCGCCAACGCGTCGGCATCGCCGGCGCACTCCTCGGCGATCCGCCGGTCCTCCTGTTCGACGAACCGCTCAACGGCCTGGACATCGCCGGCATCATCTGGCTGCGCACCCTGTTGCGCCGACTCGCCGACGACGGACGGTCGGTCCTGGTCGCCTCCCACCTGCTCGACGAAGTGCGGCGCAACGCCGACCGCATCCTCGTGCTGCGCGGCGGAAGACTCGTCGCCGACGACTACCTGGACGACTTCCTCGGCGACTCCCCCGACCTCGAGCACGCCTACCTGCGCGCGGTCGGCGACCCCGATCTGCCCGAGTACGCCGCATGACCACCCTGACCCGTGCCGTCGCCACCGAGGCAGTCCGCTCCGGTGGCCGCCGCAGCCCGTGGTGGCTGGTCGCCGTCCCGCTCGCCGTCGCGCTCCCCCTGCTGATCACCTACGCCATCGCCGCCGTTTCCGAGCGGTTCGCGACGATCAAGACGACGTCGATCACCGTGAACGCGGTCGAGTCGAACAACTCCGTCTACTGGGTGATCAACCTCGGCGTCCTGATCCTGGCCGTCGGCGCGGCGCACGCACAATCGTCGGCCACCCGCGGTGCGACCGCCGATACCGAGCGCTACCTGTTCGGCTCACCGTCGACGATGATCGCGGCCCGATCGCTGTTCTACGGCGTCATCTCCGCCGCGGTGACACTCGCGCTCGTCGTGGTGCTGATGACCTCGTTGCCGCACCTGTTCCCCGTCGTCTACGGCAACGTCGACCTCGGCTCGCCGGCCGGTCTCCGCTTCTGTTGGGCGGTGCCGGTGCTCGCCTTCTGCGCCGTGTCGCTGGGCACGGGCCTGGCGGCACTGACCAACTCCGGGCTCGCCGCGATCGCCCTGCTGTTGCTGTGGGCCGGCGTCGTGGAGGACGCCATCGCGCTGATCCCGAACGGGATGAAGGTCCAACAGTTCATGCCCTTCCTCAACGGGATCTACGGCACCGGACAGTGGTTGGCGCTGACGCCCCCGTGGGGGCCGAACGGTGCGCTGGTCTACTTCGCGGCGATCGCCGGGACTTTCGTCGTCGCCGGTATCGCCGCGACGGCCGTGCGCCGGCGCAAGAACTAGACTCGTCCCATGGCAACCCGCGCCCGACAGCGCGACCACGTGCTGGCCACCATCGAAGCCGCGAGCGAGCCGGTCGACGCCTCATACGTCGCCGAAGCCCTCGACGTCCACGTCAGCACGGCGCGCTTCCACCTCAACAAGCTCATCGACGACGGACTGATCCAAGCGGTGGCCCTGCCCGCGACGACGGTCGGGCGCCCGCGCACCGGCTACTCGTCGACGGTCGCCAAGCCGGAGATCCGATTGATCGGCCTGCTCGTGGAGACCCTCGGCGACGACGAGGCGGCCCGCGCCGCCGCCGCCGTCGAGATCGGTCGCCGATGGGCAGCGCCGATCATCGAGGAACAGTCGTCGGACCTGCCCGACCCGGTGACGGTCGTCGAAGCGGTCCTGACCAAGCTGGGTTTCCAGGTGCAGAGCGCGGCCAGTGTGTTCGGCCAGCACGAGCTCTCGATCTGCTCCTGCCCGCTGCGCGACATCACCCGGGCCGATCCGGCGGTGTCGCGCGGGATCGTCGAAGGCGCCCTGCGACAGGCGCTCTCGGCCAGTCCCGCTCTCGACGGTCAATACGACGTGAGCGTCGCCCCCGATCCCGCCGGCACCGACTGCACGATCGCGCTGCGCCTCACACCGGCGCGCTGACGTCGCACTTGCCGAGGTTTACTGCGATATGTCGACAGCAGACCTCGGCAGGTAGCCGCTATTCCGCCGACGCCGGCTCCAGCTTGCCGACCCGCAGGTGGTTCGGGAACCCCCACAGCAGCGTCGACCGTGCCCACTTGCCCGCCTGGTCCGGGTAACCGCGCTTGCGCACGCGGCGAGAGATGAGCGCCGCCTCCCCGGCGTGGGTGGCCAACAGCGCGCCGAGCGACGCCTGCGCGATCCGCTGCCCCTGGTCGCCCAGACGCTCGGCGGCGGGTTTGCTGAACGCGAGCACCGCGAGGACCGCGTACAGCGGCACGGCCAACAGGAACGGCAGCGGGCGAACCCCGCCGGATGACTTCTTGCTCATGGAATTCCCCACTGTCAGTTGGTGATGCACAGCGTACGGACCTGCGGGGCACCCGTCGGGAGATCAGCGACGTCGGCCCGCGCGACTCTCAGAAGAGCCAGTCCTTCGGCTCACCCCCGGGCTCGACGCCGCGCTCGACGAACCACTCCCGCCCGCCGACGATCCGAAACAGCGCCGTCGGCACGAACCTCGCCGCACCCGGGACCTGCGAGGCATGGCAGAGCGCCGCCCGCTTCTTCACCCGGGCATAGGGCCGCACGTCGATCCGATGGGTAATCGTCGCCTCCGGGCTGTACGCGGTCGGCACGACGTCGGGGCCGTAGATGTACGGCAGGTGCAGCCGCTGCGACCGTCGCAGACCGCGCATGAGCGTCTCCCGCGGCATCGTCGCGTAGAGCACGCGCGGCGTGCCCGCGAGTTCGGCGGCACGCTCCCCGACGGGGTGCACCTTCACATGGTCGCGATGCCCGTAGCCGCCGTTGGCCTCATAGCTCAGGAGCACGTCGGCCCGCTCGTCGCGCAGGATCTCCGCCAGTCGACCGGCCGCCTGCTCGGTGTCGGCCCGCGCGAACCGGACCCGTCCGGGCGGGTCGGGGTAGAACTCCGGGCCGTGACCGCTGTCGGCATACCCCAGCGCCTCGACGCGGTGCGCGCCCAGCTCGGCGGCACTCGCGCGCAGTTCGGCGATGCGGTCCGCGTCGTCGACGGGGTGCGGCTCGGGTCCCTCGACCTTGCCGTCGGTCGCGACCACGACCACCACCCGGTGACCCTCGGCGGCCAGCCGCGCGATCGTCCCCCCGGTCAGGATGACCTCGTCATCGGGGTGGGCGTGGAAAACGACGACCGTCGCCACCGTGGTCCTACAGGTTGATCATGTGCCCGATGGCACCGTGGAAGACCTCCTGCAGCGCCTCCGACATCGTCGGGTGCGTGTGCACGTTGCGCGCCAACTCCTTGGCGGTCAGGTCCCACTTCTGGGCCAGCGTCAGCTCCGGCAGGAACTCCGACACGTTGTCGCCGACGAGGTGCGCGCCGAGCAGCTCGTCGTGCGTGGTGTCGGTGATGAGCTTGACGAAACCGGCGGTCTCGGCCAGCCCCTGCGCCTTGCCGTTGGCGGAGAACGGGAACTTGGTGACCTTGACGGCGTAGCCTTCGTCCTTGGCCTGCGCCTCGGTGAGCCCGAAGGAGGCCACCTGCGGCTGGCAGAAGGTGGCGCGCGGCATCATGCGGTAGTCGCCCAGCGTCATGGTCTCGGCACCGGCGATGGTCTCGGCGGCCACGACGCCCTGCGCCTCGGCGACGTGCGCCAGCTGCAGCTTCGCGGTGACGTCGCCGATCGCGTACACGCCGGGCACGTTGGTGCGCATGTTGTCGTCGATCGCGATGGCACCGCGGTCGGTCAGCGCGACGCCCGTGTTCTCCAGGCCGTAGCCCGTGACGCGCGGGGCGAAGCCGACGGACATGAGGACGCGGTCGACGGTCAGCTCGCCGGCCTGGTCCTTCTTGTCGGCATAGGTGACGGTGACCGACGAGCCGTTGTCGGTGACGGTCTTGACCCCGGTGGAGGTCAGCAGCTTCACGCCCAGCTTCTTGTACTGCTTCTCGATCTCCTTGGACACGTCGGCGTCCTCGTTGGGCAGCACGCGGTCCATGAACTCGATGATCGTGACGTCGACGCCGTAGTTGGCCAGGACGTAGCCGAACTCCATGCCGATGGCACCGGCGCCGACGATGGCGATCGACTTTGGCAGGTCGCGGCTCATGATCTGCGTCTCGTAGGTGACGACGTTCTCCGACAGTTCGACGCCGGGCAGCAACCGCACCTCGGAGCCGGTGTCGATGATGACGTTGTCGAAGGTGATCTCGCGGTCACCGACGGTGATGGTCTTGGCGTCCTTGAACACCCCATAACCGTCGATCTCGGTAATCTTGTTCTTCTTCATCAAGAAGTGGACGCCCTTGACGATGCCGTCGGACACCTGGCGGCTGCGGTCGAAGGCCGAGCCGAAGTCGAAACTGACGTCGCCACTCATCCCGAAGGTCTTCGCCTGGTGGTTGAAGATGTGGGCCAGCTCGGCGTTGCGCAGCAGCGCCTTGGACGGGATACACCCGACGTTCAGGCAGACACCCCCCCACCACTTCTCCTCGATGACGGCGGTGGACTTGCCGAGCTGGGCTGACCGGATCACGGCCACATACCCACCCGGTCCTGCACCCAGGACAACGGTTTCAAAGTGTTCTGACACGACCCTCAGCCTAGCGCCCGCGATTCGCCGCTGCAGGGCCCCATCCGTACTGGCGGGTAGCTTTCAATCATTGATTGAATCATTGATTGAAATGTGGTGCACTGGTCGCATGCCGGTGCACGCCACGACCCCGACGCCTACACGCGAGCGACTCCTCGACTGCGCCGAGGAACTCTTCGCCAAGGCGCCCTACGACACCGTCTCGGTGCGCGCCATCTGCGCCGCCGCCGACGCCAACGTCGCCGCGGTCCACTACCACTTCGGCACCAAGGAAGACCTGGTCGTCGCGCTCCTGGGCGACCGTCTCGTGCCCCGCTGGGCGACCGCGCTGGAATCCCTCACCCCCGGCGCACCGGTCCCCGAACTCGTCGATGCGGTCCTGCACCCGTTCACCCGGATCCAATCCGAGGAGCTGGGTCGCACCCATCTGCGGCTGCTGTCCCGCCTCGTCGCCGACGCCCCGCAGACGCAGTGGCCCGGCGGCTGGACCTCGCTGCGCCAGTGGGGCGGCACGCTGCCCCACCTCGACGCGAAGACGGCCCGCGCGCGGTGGGCGCTGGCCTTCGACCTCATCCTCACGACCTTCGGCCGCGCCGACCACCGGCCGCTCTCACCCGACGAAATCGCCGCCCTGCGCGCCTTCGTCATCGCCGGCCTCGCCTCCCCATAACCGCGACAGCCCACAGTCCACAGCCCACCCGAAAGCAGCCCCCGTGACCGCACAACCGCTCCCCGACCCGTTCGCACCCGCCCGGCTCGGCCCGCTCCGACCGCGCAACCGCCTGATCAAGTGCGCAACCTTCGAGGGCATGACGCCCGACGCCCTGGTCACCGGTGACCTGATCGACTTCCACCGCGAGGTCGCCGCCGGCGGCGTGGGCATCAGCACCGTCGCCTACTGTGCGATCACCCCGGGCGGGCGCACCGACCGCCACCAGATCTGGCTGCGCCCGGAGGCCGTCGACGGCCTGCAGCGGCTCACCGCCGCCATCCACGACGAAGGCGCCCTGGCCGCCGCGCAGATCGGCCACGCCGGCCCGGTGGCCAACTCGGTCTCCAACCGCGCGCCCGCACTGGCCGCGAGCCGCATCCCCGCGCCGATGGGGATGTCGATGACGCATTCGCCCGACGCCGACGAGATCGCCGAACTCGTGCGGACCTTCGCGACCGCCGCGAAGATCGCCGTCGACTCCGGCTTCGACGCGCTCGAGTTGCACAACGGCCACAACTACCTGTTGTCGAGTTTCCTCTCGCCGCTGCTGAACCACCGCAAGGACCGGTACGGCGGCTCCCTGGAGAACCGGGCGCGCTTCTCCCGCGAGGTGGCCGCCGCGGTGCGCGAGGCGGTCGGACCCGACGTCGCGATCTGGGCCAAGCTCAACATGTACGACGGCACGCCCCGCCGCGGACCGCTGCGCGGCTTCGACGTCGACGAGGCCTGCCGGGTCGCCCAGCTCTTCGAGTCCGACGGCCACCTGGACGCCATCGAGCCGACCGCCGGCAGCTCGCTGCTGAACCCGATGTACCTGTTCCACGGCGAGGCCCCGCGCAAGGAGTTCGCCGACGCCTTCCACGGCGCGATGCGGATGGGACTCAAGGCGGGCGGCCCGGTCTTCCTCAAGCACTACCCGTATACCGACACTTACCTACTGCCGCTGGCCCGGCAGCTGCGCGAAGCGGTGGCGATGCCGCTGATCCTGCTCGGCGGGATCACCAACCGCGCGTCGATCGACCGGGCACTCGAGCAGGGCTTCGACTTCGTCGCGATGGGTCGGGCGATCCTGCGCGAGCCGGACCTGCCCAAGCGCATGGCCGCCGACTCGTCGGTGCAGTCCCGGTGCATCCACTGCAACCTCTGCATGCCGACCATCTACTCGCAGACCCGCTGCCCCATCCGTACCGGTGAGGTGGTGCGCTGAACCGGGGTACCGTCGGCGGACGTCCCCCGAACGAAAGCAGACACCCATGTGCACTCGCGTGATGTGGCCGGACGCCGGCGGAGCAGTCGTCGTCGGCCGGAACATGGACTTCCACATGGACCTGCACACGAACCTGTGGAAGCTCCCCCGGGGAGTCGCGCGGGACGACCGCGTCCACGGCAAGCTCACCTGGACCGCCAAGTACGGCAGCGTCGTCGCCGGCGTCTTCGACCTGCTCTCGGCCGACGGCGTCAACGAGAAGGGCCTGGCCGGGCACGTGTTGTGGCTGGCCGAGTCGGAGTACGGCGACCCCGACGACTCGCGACCGCAACTGGCGATGTCGGTGTGGCTGCAGTACTACCTCGACAACTTCGCGACCGTCGCCGAGGCCGTGGAGTGGACGAGCGCCAACAACCCGCAGGTCATCCCGATGGCCGATCCGACCGGCGGCAGCCACCCGGCCATCCACCTCGCCCTCGACGACGCCTCGGGCGACTCGGTGGTCTTCGAGTACATCGACGGCAAACTCGACGTCTACCACTCCAAGGACTACCTGGTGATGACCAATTCGCCCTCCTACGACCAGCAGATCGAGCTGGTCAAGAAGGTCGAGGGCCTCGGTGGCAGCGACCCCCTGCCGGGGACCTGTGACGCCAAGGACCGGTTCGCGCGGGCCCTGTACTACGTCAAGAAGCAGCTGCCGCCGACGTCGCAGACCCAGGCCGTGGCCGCGATGTTCAGCATCATCCGCAACGCCGCCCAACCGTTCCGCGCCCCGGAACCGGGCAAGCCGGACCTGTCCCAGACCCTGTGGCAGACGGTCACCGACCTGACCAATCTGCGCTACGTCTTCGAGTCGACGACCCGGCCGAACATCGTGTGGGTCGACCTGGCGGACCTCGACTTCTCCGAGGGGTCGGGCCCGGCCAAGCTCGACCTGGTCAAGGCGCTCGACGTCGAGAACGGGCTGGCCGGCAACGTCACCGGCAAGTTCGCCCCGCGCCGCGTCTTCCCGATCATCTCGATCGACCAGGCGGCCAAGCTCGGCGAACTCGTCGTCGCCGCCAAGAAGACGCTGGGCGCCGCACAGCAGGTGCAGGACGTCGTCGACGAGAAGTTCGCCGGCCTCGTCGGCTCCGACTGAGCAGGGGCCGCGCCCCGGCGTGCATGATGGACCGATGACCGCCGCAGACCCCAACGAATGGCTCGAAGACGTCGACGGCGAGCGCCAGCTCGCGTGGGTGCGCGAACAGAATCAGCGCGCCCTCGACGAGATCGCCGGTACGCCGCGTTTCGAGAAGATCCGCGAACAGACCCTGCAAATCCTCGACAACGACGACAAGATCCCCGGCGTCGTGCGCCGCGGCGGATTCCTCTACAACTTCTGGCGGGACGCGGCGAACCCGCGCGGTCTGTGGCGGCGGACCACCCTGGAGTCCTATCGGACCGACGAGCCCGAGTGGGACGTGCTCATCGACGTCGATCGGCTGGCCGACGACGAGGACGAGAACTGGGTGTGGAGCAGCGCCCGGGTGCTGCGCCCGCGCGACGGCTCCGACGTCTGGCGGCACGTCCTGGTGGCCCTCTCGCGCGGCGGCGCCGACGCAACGGTGATCCGCGAGTTCGACCTCGTCTCCCGCACCTGGGTGACCCCGCAGGAGAACGGCTTCACCCTCCCGGAGGCGAAGTCGACGATGAGCTGGCTCGACCCGGACACCGTCTACGTCAGCACCGACTTCGGCGAGGTCGACGGCGAGCCCTCGCTCACCGAGTCCGGCTACCCGCGCATCACCAAGCGCTGGGCGCGCGGCACCGATCTCGCCGACGCGCCGACGGTGTTCGCCGGTGAGGTCACCGACGTGTCCGCCGGCGCCTTCTACGACAGCACGCCCGGATTCCAACGGCACTTCGCGTCGCGGTCCACCGACTTCTACAACTCGCTCACCTACCAGCTCGACCCGGACGACGATCGGCTCACGCTGATCGACGTCCCCACCGACGCGCACGCCGCCCCGTACCGGCAGTGGCTCTTCGTCATCCCGCGCTCACCCTGGGAGGTGGAGGGGACGACCCACGAGCCGGGGTCGCTGCTGGTCTTCGACTACGACGCCTACCTCGCCGGTGGCCGGGACGCGACGGTCCTGTTCACCCCCGATGCGTCGACGAGCCTGGCCGACTACTCGCTGACGAAGTCACACCTGGTGCTGACGACCCTGCACGACGTCGCGACGCGGGTGTCGCTGTTGACGCTGGGACAGTGGCGCGAAGCGACGCTCGACGGCCTGCCCGAGCTGGCCACCATCTCGATCCTCGACACGGACCCCGAGGACGGCGACGAGGTCTTCCTGTCGACCAGCACCTTCACCACGCCGCCGACGCTGCTGCACGGCACCACCACCGGCGGCGTCGAGCCGATCAAACACTCGCCGTCCTTCTACGACTCGAGCGACGTCGTCGCCGAACAGTTCTTCACCACCTCCGACGACGGCACCCGGATCCCCTATTTCGTCGTGCGGCGCCGCGACGTCGAATCCGGCCCGACCCTGCTCTACGGCTACGGCGGTTTTCAGAACGCTCTGGTGCCCGGCTATGCGGCGTCACCGGGCCGCAACTGGATCTCCGACGGCGGCATCTACGTCATCGCCAACATCCGCGGCGGCGGCGAGTACGGGCCCACCTGGCACACCCAGACACAGAAGGCCGGGCGCCACAAGGTGTACGAGGACTTCTCCTCGGTCGCCAAGGCGCTCGTCGCCGACGGGTTGACCACCGTCGCCCAGCTCGGCGCCCAGGGCGGCTCCAACGGCGGACTGCTGATGGGGGTGATGGCGACCCGCTACCCGGAGCTGTTCGGTGCGCTCGTCTGTCAGGTGCCGTTGATCGACATGCGCCGCTACCACCGCCTGCTCGCCGGCGCGTCCTGGGTGGCCGAGTACGGCAACCCCGACGACCCCGCCGAGTGGGAGTTCATCGAGCCGTACTCGCCGTACCACCAGGTCTGCGCCGACGTCGCCTACCCGCCGATCCTCATCACGACGTCGACGCGCGACGACCGCGTCCACCCCGGTCACGCGCGCAAGTTCGCCGCCCGGTTGGAGCAGACCGGCCACCGGGACGTCTGGTACTACGAGAACATCGAGGGCGGCCACGGCGGCGCGGCCGACAACAAGCAGGCCGCCTTCCTCGCGGCCCTCGCCTACGAGTTCCTCTGGCAGCAGCTCACCGGCTAGCGCCCGATCGATCCCGCCACATAGCGCCCGATCGCGGCCATGCCGAGGGCGGTCGGGTGGATGGGCACGCCCACGCCCGACGGGACGAGCCCGTACTCGTACTGCCGGTTTGCCGGTGCGCACATGTCGTGGCCGCGGCCGATCGGCACGATGTCGATGAACTGCATGCCGCGCTGCTTGGCCTGGGCGGCCATGACGCGGTTGGCACGGTCGATGACGCCCTGCAGGTAGTCGGCGTCGGCCGGGCGGACCGGCTGTGAGGCGCAGCCGCCCTTGCGGATGTAGTTGCCGTAGCCGACGACGGCGACCTTCGCGTTCGGCGCCGACCGGTGAATGGCGTCGAGCATCCGGCCCCACTTGGGTCCGTGGCCGTCGATCCGTGCCATCAATCCGTCGCGCCCACCCTGCTTGTAGCGCTGACTGCACGGCTTGGACCCGGGCAGGTCGACGCAGGACAGCGCGATCGGGAAGGCGCCCACGTCGTTGAGCCCGACGGTCAGGGTCACCAGCTTGGTCCGCGCCGACAGCTTCGAGGTCTGCACCGGCATCGCCCCCGACGTGGTGCGCTGCTGCGTCCGGTACACGTCCTGCGACTTCGCCGACGAACAGGTCGCATCGACGAGGTGCAGGCCGAGCCGAGCCGCGACCACGGCCGGATAGTTGCGCTCGGAGCGCAGGCAGCCCGGCGCGGAGCGGTCCTGCGGACTGATCAGCGGCCCGGCGGCGGCGGAATCACCGAGCGCGACGTACTCGTCCCCGTGCGCGGCGTGCGCCGGCGCGAGGCCGAGACCGCCGATCGCCAGCACTCCGGCGCCCACCGCCAGTACCCGTTGTGAAAGGCGCACCGCGCACTCCCCTCTCGTGATCGTTCGATTTCGGCTCTGAGGTTAGCTCCCGACCACCGACACCGATTGCGAATAGACACAAGGAACACGCCGTATTTTTGTGTACCGACACAATCGGAAAACGGTCGTATCCGTTGAGGATGAGCATATGACGGGGATCACATTGCGGCCGGTGCTGGCCGCTGCCGCCTGCGCGGCATCCATCGCGCTGTCCGCCACGGTCGTGGCCGCGCCCACCGCCGGGGCGGCACCGCGCCCACCGGTTCCGCCGGTCGGGGCCACCGCCGATCCGGCGCTGGCCGATTTCGCCAAGCCCGGCCCGCTGAAGGTCCGGACCAACTACGCGACGGGGCCGTGCGACCGCTCGCTCATGGGGCTGATCATGGGGCTGCAGGCGCATGCCGAGGGCAACTTCGAGATCGCCCAGTGCTCGGACGCCTTCCCGTACGGCCTCGGCTCGCCGGTGGGGGTGCAGATCTTCGCACCCGTCGGCGCGAAGGCCAAGGGCCCGTACCCGCCGGTGATCTTCGTGCCCGGTATCGCCGGCAACGCCGGGCAGTACACGACGCTGGCCCGCACCTGGGCCAGTCACGGCTTCGTCGTCGCGCTGCCGTTCACCTTCTGGAACTCGATGATCGAGGTGCCCACCCTCGGCACCGCGGTGCTCGCACACCTCAACGGCCGGCCCGGCGACCCGCTCTACCGCAAGGTCGACTTCTCCCGCGTCACCTATGCGGGCCACTCGGCCGGCGGCCAGGGCGCGCTGCAGGCCGCCTCGGTGTACCAGGACGCCGGGCGCGCGGTGATCCCGAACTTCCGGGTCGTCGGCGTCTTCACCATCCAGAACGGCCCACTGGCGGTCGGGTCCACGGTGCACGTCCCGGCGTTGATCCTGGGCGGCCGCAAGGACATCGTCGTGCCGCCGTGGGCGTGGCAGAAGATGTGGCAGTACAACGACCTGCAGTCCGCTCCGGGGTACTACGCGGTCGCCAAGTCGGCGCACCACCTCGACGTGGCGCGGTCGGCGGCCACCAACCCGTTCGTCGGCGTCACCACCGCCTGGCTCCTGTACACGGCCTACCGCGACCGGCAGGCCGCCGAGGTCTTCGTGGGCCGCGACTGGGCGCTCAAGCACGACAAGACTTTCGACGAGGTCCTGCGCAACCGCGCCGCAACCCGCGCTCGACTGCCGCAGGGGACGCCGACGGCGCCGGTGCGCACCCGGCAACGGTGAGGTCGTCCATGGTCGGCGGTGATGTGGCACCGTTGAGCCCATGACGGCAGTGCACGGCCCCGCGCCGACCGGCGGGTCCGACGGGGAGGCGGGCAGCCCGATCCGCCTCGTCGACCACCTCGCCCAACGCACCGCCGCCGTCGTCGCCGACACCGTCCGCCAGATCTGCGCGGAAGTCGACTTCTACCGGTCGCTGCCCATCGAGACGGTGGAAACCGACGTCACCCGGATCGTGCGCCGCAACTACGAGATGCTGCTGCGCAGCCTCGCCACCGGCACCCGACCCTCACCCGACGAGCTGGCCGAGCTGACCTCCTCGGCCCGCAACCGCGCCGACGAGGGGGTCCCGATCTCCGACGTGCTCGACGCCTACCACTACGGTGCGCGCCACTGGTGGCGCATCGTGGCCGGCCTCGACGACCGGGGCGCCGGATTCGTCGAGGGCAGCCTGGTGGACGTCGGCTCGGCGCTCTTCGAGTGGTTGCGCGACGCGACCCGCGCGGTGATCGCCGGCTACGACGCCGATGGGGCGCCGACCCCCGACTTCCCCCGCGCCGGCCACCGCGAACTCCTCGACGCCCTCGTCGAGGGCTCCGACTACGACGCCGTGGCCCACCGGTTCCGCCTCGAGGTCGAACCCGCCTATTGGGCAATCGCGATCGCCGTCGACACCAGCGGCGACGAGACCGACTCCCGCGTCTCGCGCTCGGTGGCGACCACCCGCAAGGTGCGTCGGCTCCAGCGGCTCCTGGACAGCACGAGCCGCGGTGAGGCCATGCACGCGCTCACCGCGTCGGGCGGCATCGCCCTGATCCCCGCCCGCCCGACCCCGCACGGCCCGGACACCGCCGACGACCCGCGGTTCGCCGACTTGCGCGCCCGCCTGGAACGGCTGGCCGATCGGATGGATGCGCGGACCACCTGCGCGGTCGACCTGGTGACGCCCGACGAGGTCGCGACCGTCATCCCGCAACTGCGCGACCTGCTGACCATCGCCCGGCGCCGCACCCCGCGGCGGCGGGTGGTCCGCTTCGACGACCTGGCCGTCGAATTCCAGCTCAGCCGCCCGACGCGGGCGAGCCGCCTGAGCGCGGCCCGGCTCGATCCGATCGCCGACGACGAGGTCCTGTGGCAGACGTTGGAGGCCTACCTCGACAACGACTGCAGCACGGCGATGACCGCCGAGGTGCTGCACGTGCACCCGAACACGGTGCAGTACCGGTTGCGCAAGGTGTCCGAGTCGACCGGGCTCAACCTGAACCGGCCGGCCGACATCGTCGCCGCGCTCGGCGCCGTGCTGGCGGCCGGTCACCGTCGGTCAGTCGCCGACGATCACCCGGCCGAGTAGGCCCACCACGAGCAGCGCCGCGCCGACGCCGCCGACGACCATCGCCCACTGGTGCAGGTTGTCGACGAGTCCGTCGATCGTCACCTCGGCCACCTGGCGCACGCCGGCGTCGGTCACCGTGAACTCGTCCTTGGCGCGGGCGGCGAAGAAGAACCCACCGGCGTAGGACACGGCCGCCGAGAGCAGCCCGCCGAAACCGAGCCAGGCCAGCATGCCGCTGCGGCGGCGCGCGAAGAACAGGGCGAGCATCGCGGCCAGCGCCGCGAGGGCCACGCTCGCATAGGCCCATTGCGAGATCTGCCGCCCGGGCACGTGATAGCGACCGGCCTCCAGCGCCTGGTCGCGCTGGCTGATCGGAACGAGGATCGGACCGGGCACCTGGCGCGCGAGGACCGGGTTCACCTGGCCCGCGACGCGGCGCACCATGTTCGTCAGGTCCAGGCGCATGACCGTGGTGTCCGCGCCGGGCGGCGCCTCGTTGAACAACCACGCGTGCTGCTGGTTGGCCAGGTCGACGAAATCGGCGGTGAATCCGGCCGAGTGCGTGTAGCGGTCGGCAGCCGGTCGGACGACGACGGCGGCGGCGCCGGCCGTGCGCTTGGTGATCTCGTCGGTGATGGTCTTGGCCATGTATTCGCGCACTTGGGGGCTCTCGCCCATCTTGGTGGCGGTCGCCTGGAAGCCCCGCTCCTCGATGACGCGTTCCTTGACCCACGTCAGGGGAAGGGCCGCGACGATCGCGACGATGGCGATCAGACCGGTGAGAAAGGCGAGGAAGCTGCGCATCCGGCCAGGGTACTCATCGTGGCGCCCCGCGGCGCGGTGTGCGCGACGCGTGTCAGGAGCCGAAGACGGCGACGGCGATCCGGCCGATCACCCCGATGACCGCCAGCGCAGCACCGCCTCCCCCGACGATGACCGCCCACGAGCGCAGGTCCGCCACGAGGCCGTCGACCGTCGAGGAGACGAGTGGTCGGGCGTTGGGATCTCCGACGGCGGCCTTGGCCCGTGTGCCCGCATAGCCGCCGAGCACCCAGGCCGCGATGGCGGCGAGCACCGCGCCCAGGCCGAGCCAGACCAGCGTCGTGGTGCGACTCTCGGAGAAGACCAGCGCGATGAGGGCGGCGACGACGCCGACGATGAGGCTGATCGTGGCCCACTGGGGGATCCGCCGCCCGGGCACCTCGTAGCGTCCGGCCTGCAGCGCCGGGCTCGTCGTCGTGACCGGGACCAGGATCGGACCCTTGATCTGCGTGCCGAGCAGCGGGCTGACCTGGCCAGCGACCCGGCTGACCATCTTGGTCAGGTCGAGGTTCATGACCGACGGGTCGGCTCCCGCGGGGACCGGTCCGAGCAGCCGGTCGTGTTGGGCGTCGAGCAGGTCGACGCAGTCCTCGACGAAGGCGTCCGACCGGGTGTAGCGCACCGCGAGCGGGCGGGCCAGGTTGCCGGTGATGGATCCGGCGGCCTTGCCGATCTGTTTGGTGATGGTGTCGGCGATGTAGTCGCGGACGACGTCGCGGTCGGCCATCTCGGCGGCCGTGTCGGAGAACCCGCGGTCGTCGACGACGCGCCGGGACACCCACATCAGCGGAAGGGCCAGGATCGTCGCACCCATCGCGACCACGATGGCGGCGACGGTCAGCAGTCCGGTCATCGGATCAGTTGGAGTAGCCGATCGACCCGCTCCGGACGCAGACGCGCCCGGTGTTCGACTCCCACGCGAGGGCGAAGCCCCCCGAACACGCGACGCCGTGCGTCGTCGAGATCGCGGTGCCGCCCCAGCCGCCGATGGCGAGTGCGGTGTCGTTGCGGTCGGCCTGGGCGACGGAGAAGCCGCCGGGACCGGTGGCGAAGGAGTTCGCACTGCCACCGTGCTTGGCGGATGCGAGGGCGGCCGCCTTGGGCTCGAGGCTGCGGGCGTCCGAGCGTCCACCGCTGCTGGCGACGGCGATCGCGGTGCCCGCACCGCTGGTGTCCTGGGCGCGGGCGGTACTGCCGCGACCGGCACGTGCGCCGCAGCCGCTGTCACCGTGGGCCCGCTCCTGGTGGCCGCCGTTGGCCGCCTGGCAGAGCGCCCCGGGGGCGGCGTGCGCGGTGGCGCCGGTGAGCACCGAGAGCCACGCACCCGCGGCGAGGAGGGCGGCCGCCACGACGGCCCGCCCGATCATGCCTGCGCCCGCTTCAGCGCTTCCTTGGTGAGGCCCTTCTTCGCGGTCTCGACGGCGGTCTTCTGGCCCTGCTTCACGATCAGGCCGGGCAGCTTCACCTTGAGGTCGACGTCGAGGACGAAGTCCACGTGCGAGCCCTTGTCGTTCGCGGTGATCGTGTAGACGCCGTGCTGCTTGGAGAGCTGGGTGCCCTCGACGAGGTCCCAGGTGCACGAATCGTCGGTCCACGTGTAGGCGAGGGTCTGCTCGTCGGTGATCGGACCGACCGACACCTTCACCTTGACCAGCTTGGGCAGACCGTCGTCGTACTCCTCGAGGATCTCGGCCGTCTTGTGCGGCCCGGACCACTCGGGCAGGGCCTCGACGTCCTGCAGCACTTCCATCACCACCGAGGGTGGGACGGCGATATCGAAGGCGGTTTTCGCGGAGACTCCCATGCGGCCCAACCTACCCTGCCGACGCGTGCGCGTGGGGTCCCCGCGCACAAAGAATCGGGGCCGGCCGTCCTGATGGACGACCGGCCCCGATGGTGCTTCGAAGAAGCGGCGGACTTAGAAGCCCATGCCGCCCATCTCGTCGCCGCCCGGCATGGCCGGGGCCGGGTTCTTCTCCGGCTTGTCGGCGACGACGACCTCGGTGGTGAGGAACAGCGCCGCAATCGAAGCCGCGTTCTGCAGCGCCGAGCGGGTGACCTTCACCGGGTCGTTGATGCCGGCCTTGAGCAGGTCCTCGTACTCGCCGGTGGCGGCGTTGAGGCCGACGCCCTGCTTCGAGTGGCGGATCTTGTCGGCGACGACGCCGGGCTCGAGGCCCGCGTTGACGGCGATCTGCTTGGCCGGGGCCTCCAGCGCGACGCGGACGATGTTGGCACCGGTGGCCTCGTCCCCGTCGAGCTTCAGCTTGTCGATCGCACCCTCGGACTGCAGCAGCGCGGTGCCACCGCCGGGGACGATGCCCTCTTCGACGGCCGCCTTCGCGTTGCGAACGGCGTCCTCGATGCGGTGCTTGCGCTCCTTGAGCTCTACCTCGGTGGCCGCGCCCGCCTTGATGACCGCAACACCGCCGGCCAGCTTGGCCAGGCGCTCCTGCAGCTTCTCGCGGTCGTAGTCGGAGTCGCTGTTCTCGATCTCGCCGCGGATCTGGGCCACGCGGCCGGCGATCTGCTCGGCGTCGCCGGCACCGTCGACGATGGTGGTCTCGTCCTTGGTGACGACGACCTTGCGAGCGGTGCCGAGCAGCTCGAGTCCGGCGGTCTCCAGGGAGAGGCCGACCTCTTCGCTGATGACCTCGCCACCGGTGAGGATGGCGATGTCGGCGAGCATGGCCTTGCGGCGGTCACCGAAGCCCGGGGCCTTGACGGCGACGGACTTGAAGGTGCCGCGGATCTTGTTGACCACCAGGGTCGAGAGGGCTTCACCCTCGACGTCCTCGGCGATGATCAGCAGCGGCTTGCCTGCCTGGATGACCTTCTCCAGCAGGGGCAGCAGGTCCTTGACGGTCGAGATCTTGCTCGAGACGAGCAGGATGTACGGGTCCTCGAGGACGGCTTCCTGGCGGTCGGGGTCGGTCACGAAGTAGCCCGAGATGTAGCCCTTGTCGAAGCGCATGCCCTCGGTCAGCTCCAGCTGAAGGCCGAAGGTGTTCGACTCCTCAACGGTGATGACGCCTTCCTTGCCAACCTTGTCCATCGCCTCGGCGATGAGCTCGCCGATGGCGGGGTCGCCGGCGGAGATGCCCGCGGTCTGGGCGATCTGCTCCTTGGTCTCGACCTCCTTGGCGCTCTTCAGCAGAGCGTCCGAGACGGTGTCGACGGCCTTCTCGATGCCGCGCTTGAGACCCAGCGGGTTCGCACCGGCCGCAACGTTGCGCAGGCCCTCGCTGACGAGCGCCTGGGCCAGCACGGTGGCGGTGGTGGTGCCGTCACCGGCGACGTCGTCGGTCTTCTTGGCGACTTCCTTGACCAGCTCGGCGCCGATCTTCTCGTAGGGGTCCTCCAGCTCGATCTCCTTGGCGATGGAAACACCATCGTTGGTGATCGTGGGGGCGCCCCACTTCTTCTCCAACACGACGTTGCGACCCTTGGGTCCCAACGTCACCTTCACTGCGTCGGCGAGGCTGTTGAGTCCCCGCTCGAGGCCGCGCCGGGCCTCTTCGTCGAACGCGATTTGCTTGGCCATGGGTAAGTGATCCTCCGATAGGGGGTGACACTAGGTTTCGATGGCCGGACTCGGTGCCCGCGACGGACGACCGGCGTGTCAACGACCGATCTCACCGTCCCGACCTAGCACTCAGGGTAGGAGAGTGCCAACACCGTTTTAGCACTCTCCCCCTTCGAGTGCAAGGTCGGGGTGGGGTGGGTGGTCAGTGCACCCAGTTCGCGACGACGAGCCAGGCGACTCCCACCGCGAGCAGGCCCGCGACGACGGCCGTGGCGAGCGCGATCGGGATCAGTCGTTGCGGGTGCAGCGTGGCCCAGCGGAAGCGGGACTGCGCGTCGACGCCGGCCCGCACGCGCAGGATTCCGCCCCACAGCACGGCCGCGTAGGCGACCACCGCGGCCAGGGCGATCAGGGTCGTGGCGGCGAGCACCACACCGATCGGATGGGCGTTCTTGACGCCGAGGTCGACGTCGACCAACGAGTGCTTCCACGCGACGACATCGACGCCGATCGCCGCGATCGCCCCGACGACCAACAGCCACGGCATGCGGTGCCAGCCACCGATCGCGGGGATGATCGCGGCCAACAGGGCGACGCTGGCGCCGATGACCACGCCGAGCGTCAGCCAGGCCCAGTCGGCGAAGAGCTTGGACTGCTCGGCCGACGGACCGTCGGCGACCGCGTAGGCGGCGACGGCCACCGCGGCGAGGATCAGGCCGATCGCGACGCCGGCGACCGTGCACAGTCGTGCGGGGTGCTCGGCGGGGACGGTCTCCGGTTCGACGGCCGGCTCCAACTGGGTTTCCACCCGCCCAGTATGCCGATCCAACACGGCGGGACAACTTCCACCACTGAAACGTGTTGGATCTGTCCCGCGGGGTTGGATCGTCGGGTCTAGTCCTGGATGCGGGCGAAGTGGCGCTGCGCTTCCAGGTCGTAGGCCAACTCGAGCAGCGTCTGCTCCTGGCCGAGATCGGCGGCGAAGTGCAGGCCGATCGGCAGGCCCGCCTTCGTCTGCGCCAGCGGCAGGCTGATCGCGGGGGTGCCCGACGTGTTGTTGGCCGGGGTGAACGTCACGTACTGGACCAGGCGCTCGAAGATCTCGTCGAAGTCGCCGCCCGGGTCGAGGTACCCGATCTTGGGGGTCACGTGCCCCAGCGTCGGCGAGTACACGACGTCGAAGCTGTCGAACAGTCCGCGGAACTGCTTGGTCGACTTGCGCAGCCCCATCAGCACGCCCGGCGTCGCCCAGAAGCGCCGCAGGAACTGTTTGGACAGGCCGGCGGTGAACGGGTCGAGCTTCGAGCGGTCGAAGCCCTTGTCGATCAGTCGCTTGCCGAAGCGGTCGAGCCCGAAGGCCAACAGCGACCAGTAGTCGGTGAACTGCTGCACGTAGCTGCGCTCGACCGGCAGCGGGACCCGGTCGATCATGTGGCCCTGCGCGGCGAGCAGTTCGGCGACCGACTCCAGCGCCACCGACGTCTCCGGGTCGAGCAGCCCGCCGGTGATCGGCTCGGAGATCAGCGCGATCCGCAGCTTGCGCCCGCTCGGCCCCTCGACGAGGCCGAGGTCGGGCATGCCCTTGGCCGGCGCGTACCGCTGCATGTCGGCGAGGAAGTGCGCGGTGTCGCGCACGGAGCGCGTGACGACCCCGTTGGAGATCAGGTCGATCGGCAGGCCCTCGCCCTCCGCCGACGCGACGACGCGATCGCGGGTCGGCTTGAGCCCGACGAGCCCGCAGCAGGCCGCCGGGATGCGGATGGAGCCGCCGCCGTCGTTGGCGTGCGCGATGGGCAGCGCCCCCGCGGCGACCAGCGCCGCCGAGCCGCCCGACGACGCACCGCACGAGTAGTCGGTGTGCCACGGATTCCGCGTGGGCGGCCGGTCGACGAATTCGGTGGTCGCGGTCAACCCGAACGCCGGCAGCGTCGTGGCACCCAGGATGTTGATGCCCGACGCCAGCAACTGGTCGGTGAACTTCTCGTTCGCGGTCGCCGGCGTGGGCGGCACCGCCGCCGAGCCGTGCATCGTCGGGATGCCCGCGAATCCGGTGTTGTTCTTGATCATCGACGGCACGCCGGCCAGCGAGCCCGCCGGGAAGTCGCCGGCCGCCGCACGGGCCAGGCCGCGCTCGCGGTCGTCGAACGCGACGGCGTTCAGCTCGGGGTTCACCGCGTCGATCCGCGCCAGTGCCGCCCGCGCGGCCTCCTCGGCGGAGAAGTCACCGGCCCGGATGCCCTGCGCCACACCCACCGCGTCCGACTCGCCCAGACAATCGTCGGTAAACGCACTCACCTTGGTCATGCCCGCGAACGCTACAGGCAAACCCGCCGCGATCGGGACGGTTCACCCCACCGGCGGGAGCCTCGGGGGGTATCAAGGAAGCCATGCAGCTGAAACTCTCCGAGGACGAAATCGCCTTCCGCGACGAGATGCGGACCTTCTTCACCACCAAGATCCCCGCCGACATCCGCGAACGCTCCGCCGCCGGGCAGCTGAAGTACCCCGACGACATCGTCACCACCATGAAGATCCTCAACGAGGGCGGCCTCTGCGTGCCCGGTTGGCCGGTCGAATGGGGCGGGCGGGACTGGACGCCGATCCAGCACCACCTGTGGCGCCAGGAGTACGCGCTCGCCTCGGTCCCGGACACCCTGCCGTTCAACACCGGGATGGTCGGACCGGTCATCGCAGAGTTCGGCTCGCCGGAGCAGAAGGAGCGCTTCCTGCCGCCGACGGCCAACTGCGACATCTGGTGGTGCCAGGGCTTCTCCGAGCCCGAGGCCGGTTCCGACCTCGCCTCCCTCAAGACGCGCGCGGTGCGCGACGGCGACCACTGGGTCGTCAACGGACAGAAGACGTGGACGACGCTCGGCCAATACGCCGACTGGATCTTCGCCCTGGTCCGCACCAACCCCGACGCCCCCAAGCGCCAGGCCGGCATCAGCTTCCTGCTCATCGAGATGAACACCCCGGGCATCGAGGTCCGACCGATCCAGCTGATCGACGGCGGCTACGAGGTCAACGAGGTCTTCTTCAACGACGTCCGCGTCCCCGCCGACCAGCTCGTCGGCGAGGAGAACGCCGGCTGGTCCTACGCCAAGTTCCTGCTCGGCAACGAGCGGACCGGCGTCGCCCGCGTCGGGCACACCAAGGTCCAGCTCTCGCGCGCCAAGAAGCTCGCCGCCCAGACGAAGACGGCCACCGGCACCCTCCTGGACGACCCGCTGTTCGCCGCCCGCCTCGCCGAGCTTGAGAACGAGCTGTTCGCCCTGGAGCTCACCCAGCTGCGGGTCGTCGCGTCCTCGGCCGACGGCAAGCCGAACCCGGCGTCGTCACTGCTCAAACTCCGGGGCAGCGAACTGCAGCAGGCGGCCACCGAGATCCTCGCCGACATCGCCGGCCCCGACTCGCTCGCC
Organism: Gordonia sp. (in: high G+C Gram-positive bacteria); assembly: GCF_047606305.1. Lineage (GTDB taxonomy): Bacteria > Actinomycetota > Actinomycetes > Mycobacteriales > Mycobacteriaceae > Gordonia. The sequence continues at coordinate 48,432 of NZ_JASGER010000048.1, forward strand.
GTCGCACCGCCCACCCCCGACAGCGCCAACGGCACCGCCGACATCACCGCTCCCGCGTGGGCGCAGCGCGCCGTGCCGACCTACCTCAACTACCGCAAGGTCTCGATCTACAGCGGCAGCTCCGAGGTGCAGCGCCAGATCATCGACAAAGCCGTCCTCGGCCTCTAGGAGCACACCGACATGGACTTCGAACTCAACGACGAACAGGTCATGCTGCGCGACACCGTGCGCGACGTGCTGACCAAGACCTACGACGTGGAGACGCTGCGCACGGTCACCGACACCGAACGCGGCTGGGACCCCAAGGTGTGGAAGTCGCTCGCCGACATCGGCATCCTCGGCCTCACCATCGACGAGGCCGACGGCGGCATGGGCGCCGGCCCGGTCGAACTGGGCGCCGTCATGGGCGAGATCGGTCGCAGCCTGGCTCCCGAGCCCTACCTGAACGGCGTCGTCGTACCGGCCGCGCTCATCTCGGACGCGGGCGATGGCGATACGCGCTCGGAGCTGCTCGGCGGCCTGGCGTCCGGCGACCTCCTGATGGCCTTCGCCCACACCGAGGAGGGCGACCGGTGGCCGACGGCGGCGGTGACCACCACGGTGACCGGCGGGAAGGTCACCGGCGTCAAGACCCCCGTCCTGGCCGGCGACAGCGCGGCCAAACTCGTCGTGTCCGCGCGCGACGACGCCGGGGCGATCGGGCTCTACCTCGTCGACGCCGACTCCGACGGGGTGAAGCGCACCCCGTTCCGCACCCACGACCGGCGCCGCGGCGCGCAGATCGAATTCGACGGCGCCACCGCGACGAAGCTGGGCGGCGGGGACGCCGCCGACGTGATCACCCGCGTCGACGTGATCACCCAGACCGCCCTGTGCGCCGAGGCCGTCGGCGCCATGGAGCGCGCCCTGATGCTGACCGTCGAATACCTCAAGACCCGCAAGCAGTTCGGCGTCACGCTGTCGACGTTCGAGGCACTCACCCACCGTGCCGCCGACATGTACGTGCTGCTGGAGCTGGCGAGCAGCCTGTCGGCCTTCGCCACCGGCACCCTTGCCGACGGGACCGTCGACCAGACGGTCGCCTCGCGCGCCAAACTGCAGGTGTGCCGTTCCGCGCGACAGATCGGCCAGGAGGCGATCCAGATGCACGGCGGCATCGGGATGACCGCCGAGTACCCGGTCGGCCACTATGTCAGCCGCCTCACCGCGATCGCCCACACGCTCGGCGACGCGCAGACCCATTTGTCCCGGCTCGCCGACTCGATCACCGAATGGGACATGGTGTCGATAGGGTGAGCACATGAAGAGTCTGCTGCTCACCAACCTGGCCGAGATCTCCTCCTACGGACTGCTCGGCATCCTCGTCCTCATCCTGGGTTACCTCGCGCTGGACGTGGTGACCCCGGGCAAGCTGCGGGACCTGCTCTGGCACGACAGCCAGCGCGACGCGGTGATCCTGACCGCCGGCTTCCTGGTCTCGCTGGGCGTCGTCTATGCGGCGAGCGTGCGCGCCGGCGCGATGACCGAGTACCTGTGGCAGGGACTCCTGTTCGCCTTCCTCTACTCACTCGTCGCCATCGCGCTGATGATCTTCACCTTCGTGCTGATCGACTGGCTGACCCCGGGCAAGCTGGGCGAACTGCTCACGACCGGCAACGCGGCAATCGTGTGGGTGCCCACCGTCGTGTTCGTCGTGCTCGGCGTGTCGATGGGTTCGGTCCTCTAGCGACGCACCACGCGGGCCCGGCCCCGGCTAGTAGGGTGTCCGCCATGGCAGAAGCAACTGAACTGATCGAGGCCTCGACCGACATCTCGGCGAGCCCGGAAGCCGTGTGGGCGGTCGTGTCCGACCTGCGCCGGATGGGCGAGTGGAGCCCGCAGTGCCGCAAGATGATCGTCCGCGGCAACCCGATCGGCGTGGGCACCACGACGATCAACATCAACCGGCGCGGCGCTCTCGTGTGGCCGACCCGGGCCAAGGTCGTGCGTTACGAGCCGAACAAGGCGATCGCCTGGCGGGTCGCCGAGAACCACACGGTGTGGACCTACGAGATCGAGCCCAAGGGCAAGGGCGTCGTGCTCACCGAGCGCCGCGAGGCGCCGGGCGGCAAGACCACCGCTGTCTCGAGCACCCTCGTGAACGCCCTGATGGGCGGCCGCGAGGGCTTCGAGAACGAGCTGCGCGTCGGCATGGCCGAGTCCCTCGGCAAGATCAAGCGCGCCGCCGAAGCCTGACCGTGGCCAAGCGTCCACACGACCCCGCCGACCCTCCCCCGTCGACCGGGTTGGCGCACCTGGCCGACCTGGCCAAGCAGACCATCCCACCGCTGCACCCGGCGGGCATCCCGTTCGTCGCCGCCCCCGCCGCCGTTGCCGTCCTGGCACGGCGGCGCAAGTGGGTGGCGCGCCCCGCGTGGGCGCTGACGGCGGCCTGCGCGGCCTTCTTCCGCCACCCCGGGCGC
>NZ_JASGER010000049.1:0-3254 GCF_047606305.1 Gordonia sp. (in: high G+C Gram-positive bacteria)
CCGCCCGCAGCGCCGACCCCGCCCGCGGCATCGACGAACACCGGCGGCTTCGGACAACCGGACAACCCGCTGCCCGTGCCGCCGACCACCACGTCGCGGATGCGTCGCACCTCGTGGACCCCGGCCCAGCCGGCCCCGGCACCGCGGCCCGGCCCGAATCCGCCGCCGGCTCCCAACGTCGGTGCGCCCAACCCCGGTGCGCCCAAGCACGGCGCCCCCGATGCGGGCGAGTCGACGACGGTGATCCCCCCGATTGCGCCCGGTCCGTCGACCGGTCCGTCAGCCGAGCGGCCCGCGCCGAGCGGTCGCAAGCCGTTGATCACCGGCACCGCCGCGCCGAAACCCCCCGGGGGCGCGCCGTCGACCCCTCCCGCCCCGATGCCGCCGGCGCCGCCGAAGAAGCCGGCGCCGAAGGCCGCGTCGAAGAAGCCCGCACCGGCCAAGCCGCATCCCATCCCGGCGCCGGAGAACGCGAAGCTCAACCGCACCGCGGTGCATGCGCTGCTCTACTCGTTCTTCGGGATCACCGCACCGGTGGGCGTCTACCTCGGCCGCAAGGCCCGGCTGCAGATCGCCCGCACCGGGGAGACCGGCGAGCCCTATGCGATTGCCGCTCTGATCATCGGCTGGGCCTACCTGACGGCGCTGGCCCTGGGTCTGATGACCTATCTGATCTTCGTGCTCGGCGCGCGCTGAGCCGCTACTTCGCCGGCACCGGGTAGCGGTACCGCCGCAGGTAGCCCTCGAGGCTCGTGTTCGACGTCCCCGACGTCGGCGTCCCGGCCGCGGCCGGCGCCAGCGGGATGCGCGCGGTGCCGTCGGTGATCGTCACCCGCCCGAGGCCGGTCGGCTCGTAGTAGTCCCAGCGGTACCGGTTGGAGTCGGTGACGCGGAGGGCCAGGTGGTGCCCGGCGCGCACCAGCCAGTCGGTGGCGTAGAGCCGCACCGTCGTCTGACCCGGCTCGATCATCGACACGTTCTGCGTGATCATCGTGGCCTTGCCCGACGGGTCGACGTCGTACAGGTCGACGGCCAACGGGGTCTCGGCGAACATCGGGTTGGGGTCCGGGTTGTGCACCCGGGTCTTCACCGTGACCTCCGGCTTGCCGCTGATCCGGACCGGCGCGGTCTCGGCGGGCAAGATCGTCCACACCGCGTTGCGGCTGTCGTCGGCGCTGGGCTTGCTGGCCAGCGCGGCGGCGGCCACCCCGTCGAGCTGGGTGGCGATCCACCGGCCCTGGTAGCGGATCTTCGTCGCGACCTGTCTCGCGTCGTATCGGAAGGTGCCGCGCGCGAGGTCGACGGTGCGGACCGCCGAGTTCATCGGCCACGTCGGCTGCGTGCGCCAGGCGGCCGTGTTGTCCTGCACGTAGAAGCCGGTCGGCGCCGGGCCGCGACCCTTGAGGTAGTGGTCGTAGAAGGCGGCGACCTGGGTGTTGAAGTCGGTGCGCCCGGTCGACGAGCGGTCGGTCGCCGACCCCATCATGACGGTGCGGTCGGTGTCGTTGCCGCGCACGTGGTCCCACATGCCCAGCCAGCCGGTGACCGGGCCGTCCAGGTTCTGCAGTGCCTCCACGAGGCCGTCGGCGGCGGTGTTCTGGTCGATGAAGCCCTGCGTCAGGAACACCGGGACCTTCGAGCCGCGCAACGGCTCGAGGATCCGGCGCGATTGCCAGTAGGGGTCGGACTTCAACGGGTTCTGCGGCTGCGCGATCTGCGACGGCAGACAGGTCGGGTTGAAAAGGTTGGCGGCCGAGCGCTGGGTGTGCTCGCGCCACTGCCGACTGTCGACGTTCGGGGGCGGCGGGTTCATCGAGGTGTAGACCAGCGACAGCGGGGTTCCGACCCTGGTCGTGCGCGGCACCGCGTTGCCGTAGAGGTAGCGGTACCAGTCGTACACCGGCTCGGAGGCGACGACGGCCGACAGTCCGGGGATGTGTCCGCCGGCGGCCATCAACCCGGTCACCGCGTCGTAGGACTTCCCGTACATGCCGACCTTGCCCGACGACCAGGGCTGCGTCGCCGCCCAACGGATCATCCGGCGCAGGTCGGCGCGATCGGCGGGTCCACTGTTGTCCGGGCAGCCGGTGCTGCCGCCGTAGCCGCGCAGGTCGACGAACACCACCGCATAGCCGCGGTCGAGGAGCTGGGCGCCGTAGATGAGGTCGTCGTAGCGGTCCGGCGGCTTGGCGGACGGAAGGCCCTTGGTCTGGCGAAGGTGCTGGAAGTACGGCCCGGTCATGAGGATCGTCGGCACGCGCCCGGACCGATGGCGGGGGAGCAGGATGTCGGCGTACAGCTTCGCGCCGCCGGCCGACGGGATGTAGGCCCCGTACCAGTTGGCGCTGGGCGCCTTGCCGAGGAACTCCCATTCATAGGGGGCCGGAGCCGCGTGGGAGACGGTCGCCGCCTGGCCGATTCCGAGTACGGCTGCGAGACCGACCGCGAGCGCGGCCCACCTCGACGCCCCTCGACGCCCCCGACCAAGGGCAAACATGATTCAACACTAACGGATGTAACGGTTCGGTGTCGGACGGGGCGACGCCCGCGTGGCACGCCTTGCGGCACAAGGGAAATGGTTGTGGAGCCTAGGAGAATCGAACTCCTGACATCCTGCTTGCAAAGCAGGTGCTCTACCAACTGAGCTAAGGCCCCGATCGTCGGTGGCTGACGCCGACCCGACAGGTGGTGGGTGGTGGGCCTAGGAGGACTTGAACCTCCGACCTCTTCGTTATCAGCGAAGCGCTCTAACCGCCTGAGCTATAGGCCCGTGAACCGAATGGAGACATTACCGCACTACAGGCCGGGGAAACAAAACGACCGCTACCCCTGCCGCACGAGGGTCGGCGGCACTAGTCCAAATCGGCGAGGGTGACCTCGACGCCGCCGATGAAGTCGGCGCACAGGTTGTAGATGAAGGCGCCCGCACTGGCGAGCGCGGTCAGCAGAATCGCGTCGACGACCCCGATCAGGAAGGCCCAGCCGAAGATGGTGCCGGCCCCGATCGCGTCGGAGGACCCGCCGCCGTCGGTGGTCAGCGTGCCCACCGAGGAGTTCACCTGCGACCAGATGCCCATGCCCTCGAGGATCAGGTACAGGACAGCGACCGCGATCATCCAGATGAAGAAGCCGACGACCGAGAGGATCGCGGAGATCTTCAGCACCGACCACGGGTCGATGTGGCGCACCTGCACCGTCGCGCGCAACGCGCGGGCACCCGTGCCGGCGGCGCCGACCTGCGTCGGGGCGGACCG
>NZ_JASGER010000050.1:0-11603 GCF_047606305.1 Gordonia sp. (in: high G+C Gram-positive bacteria)
CGCCGATGACGCCCGCGGCGGCGGCGGTCGTCGCACCGACGATCCGCGCGGCGCGCGGCGACCAGGAGCGAGCGGCCGTCATCTCGGTCACCGCGTCGAGGGTGTCGTCGATCAGCACCGCCGGCTCCTCGGCCGGTCCCTCGCGCAGGACCAACCAGGTGCCGTCGCCGATGTCGGCGTCGCGCAGCGTCTGACCCGGTGCGAGTGCATCGCGACCCAACGGGCTCAGCGACCATTCCACGGTCGGGTCGGTCACGTCAGGCGGTCCGGCCAGCCGGAGCACCAACTCGTCGAGGAAGTCGGTGATCGGCAGATCGGCCGGCAGCCCGACGTCGATGCTGGATTCCGGTCCGGCCACGGATACGCGCGCCCAAGCGGTCATGAATCATCCCCCCAGATGAAGCTCCCCTTGCCGCAACGGTCTACCAGCCCGCCGCGCGGCTCCGCGGCGAAATCGCCAAACCGGTTGGCGCAATCCGCACCGCACCGCCGGTGGACGGCGTTAGGGTGCGGGCGGGCATTCGGGGGAGTGCCCGTGAGTCAACGATCTGGGGGGATCAATGGCTGATTCGACGCGTCTGTTCGTCCGCGAGACGAGGATCGCACCACCGCCGGCACCCGGTGGCGATGTGGATCTGGTTGCGCCGCCGGAGGTTTCGCGCCCCGTTCCGAACGGCCTGGCCGCGACGGCGCTGCCGGCGATCATGGTGGTGGCCGTCGTCGGGATGATCGCGCTGATGTTCGTGACCGGTGGTCGGTCGGTGCTCGCGAACCCGCTTTTCCTGATGTTCCCGATGATGATGCTCATGTCGATGGTCGGCATGTTCGCCACCGGTGGGCGGGGTGGTGGCAAGCGGTCGGCCGAGCTCGGGTCCGAGCGGCGCGACTACTTCCGCTACCTGGCGCAGCTGCGCGGCCAGGTCGCCACGACGGTCGACGAGCAGTCGGCCGCGCTGCGCTGGTGCCACCCGGCTCCGTCGGCGCTCGGGCGGGTGATCGGCTCGCGGCGGATGTGGGAGCGCCGCCACGGCGACGGGGACTTCGCCCACCTGCGCGTCGGGGTCGGATCGCAGCGACTGGCGACCCGGCTGGTGCCACCCGAGATGGCGCCGCCCGAGGACCTCGAACCCGTCGCCATGGTCGCCCTGCGGCGCTTCCTCCGCGCCCATGCGGCCGTCCACCGGTTGCCGATCGCGGTTTCGTTGCGCGGTTTCCCGGTGATCGCCATCGACGGGCCGGCCGATGAAGCGCGGGCCCTGATGCGGGCGATGTTGGTCCAGTTCGCGGTGTGGCACGGCCCGGACCAGGTCCGTCTCGCCGTCGCCGCCCATCGCGACCGCTGGTCGCAGTGGGACTGGGTCAAGTGGCTGCCGCACGCGGCACGGACGGGTGCGGCCGGCGACGGCGGTCCTCTCGGTCGCGGGCCGCTGTTGGTGGAGTCGTTGGGCGAGGTCGAGGCCGAACTCGCACCGGTCTTCGCCGAGCGGACCCGGTTCACCCGCGGCGAGCCCGGCACCGGCGCCCAGCCGTTCGTGCTGATCGTCCTCGACGGCGCGACGGTCACCGGGGACGAGCGACTGGCCGGCGAGGCCGGCATCGACGGTGTCGGCATCTGCTCACTGGGCGGCGAGCTGGCGCAGGTCGCGCTGCGGCGCGGGCTGGCCCTGGAGATGGTCGGTTCGAAGCTCGCCGCGCGCACCGCGATCGGGACCGAGGAGTTCGCCGTCGCCGACCAGATGAGCGTCGTCCAGGCCGCGGCCCACGCCCGACGATTGGCCGTGCACCGCCCGGCGACCGCGCTGCGGGCCCTGGCCGACATCGGCGACGACGAGCCGGCCACCGACCCCGGACTCGCCGAGCTCCTCGACCTGGGCGATCCGCGGGTTTTCGATCCGGGTGCCCGCTGGCGCGGGAGGGTCGGTCGGGAACGGCTACGGGTGCCGATCGGCTACGCGCCGGACGGCAGCGCGGTCGAACTCGACCTCAAGGAGAGCGCGCACGGCGGGATGGGCCCGCACGGTCTGTGCGTAGGGGCGACGGGATCGGGAAAATCAGAGCTGCTCCGCACCCTCGTGCTCGCCCTGATGGCCACGCATTCGCCCGACGAGCTGAACCTGGTGCTCGTCGACTTCAAGGGCGGGGCCACCTTCCTCGGGCTCGAACGCAGCCGACACGTCGCCGCGGTCATCACCAACCTCGAGCAGGAGCTCGCACTCGTCGACCGGATGGGCGATGCGCTGCGCGGTGAGCTGAACCGCCGCCAGGAGGTCCTGCGCGCCGCCGGCAACTTCGCGAACGTGACCGAGTACGACCAGGCCCGTGCCGACGGTGCCGACCTGCCGCCGCTGCCCGCGTTGTTCATCGTCGTCGACGAGTTCTCCGAACTGCTCGCCCAGAAGCCGGATTTCGCCGAACTGTTCGTCGCCATCGGCCGGCTCGGGCGGTCGCTGCACATCCATCTGCTCCTCGCGTCCCAGCGGCTCGAGGAGGGGAAATTGCGCGGCCTGGACTCGCACCTGTCGTATCGGATCGGGCTGAAGACCTTCTCGGCCAACGAGTCGCGCTCGGTGTTGGGCGTGCCCGACGCGTATCACCTGCCGAGTGTGCCGGGCTCGGCCTACCTCAAGTGCGATTCGGCGCCGCCGCGCCGGTTCAACACCTGCTACGTCTCCGGTCCGCTCGCCGACAGCGCCGACGACGACCCGGCCGGCGAAGGTCCTGGTGGCACGGGCGCTCGAAGCGGTGGGTGGGTGGTCGACTTCGACTTCAGCTCGCCGAGCGTGCCCACAATCGCGCCGAGCGTGCCCACAATTGCGCCGACCGTGCCTTCGGCGCCGCGACGTTCGGGTCCCTCGTTGCTCGACGCCCTCGTCGAGCGAATGGTGGGACGGGGCTCTCCGGCGCACGAGGTGTGGCTGCCGCCGCTGGACGAATCGCCGCCCGTCGGTGACCTGGTCGCCGCGGTGCCGGGGATCGCCGGCGAGCTGCGGCTGCCCGTCGGGATCGTCGACCGCCCGTACGACCAGCGCCGCGAACCGCTCATCGTCGATCTGGCCGGGGCCGCGGGCAACGTCGCGATCGTCGGTGGGCCGCAGTCGGGCAAGTCGACGGCGGTCCGCACGCTGATCGCGTCCGCGGCGGTGACCCACACACCGTCGCAGATCCAGTTCTACTGCCTCGACTTCGGAGGCGGTGGTCTCGCGGCGCTCGCGGGTCTGCCGCACGTCGGGTCGGTGGCGACCCGGTCCGATCCCGAGCGGATCCGGCGCACCCTTGCCGAGGTGCGGGCGGTACTGGCGCGACGTGAGGAGGCGTTCGCGCGGTTGGGCGTCGAGTCGATGCGCGAGTATCGGGCCCGGCGGACACCCGGCGACGACGATCCGCACGGCGATGTCTTTCTCGTCATCGACGGGATGGGTGTGCTGCGCGACGAGTTCGAAGAGCTCGAGCAGGCGCTGGGGGCGATCGCCCTCGGCGGGTTGTCATACGGGGTGCACGTCGTGGTCACGGCGACACGGTGGGCGCAGATCCACCCGTCGGTCCGCGACCTCCTCGGTTCGCGCATCGAATTGCGACTGGGCGACCCACTCGACTCGGAGATGAGCAGACGGACCGCCGAGCTCGTACCCGCCGACCGTCCCGGTCGCGGTATCACGATCGAGGGGCTGCACCTGCTCGTCGCGCTGCCCGCCCTCTCCCGCGACGCCGAGCTGGGCGGATTGGTCGACGCGGTCCGTGCGCAGCATCCCGACGATCAGGCACCACTGGTCCCGCTGCTGCCGGCGGTGCTCGGGCTCGACGACCTGCGGGCCCAGCTGGCCGGGGTGGACCTGGCGCTGGGCGTCGTACCGGTCGGGATCGGGGAGGCGGACCTGTCCCCGGTGCTCGTTGACTTCCGGTTCCGCCCGCACCTGCTGGCCTTCGCCGACGTCGAGCACGGCAAGACGACGGTGCTGCGGACGTTGGCCGCGGGACTGGTGGCCGGCGCCGAACCGGAGCAGGCGAAGCTCGTCGTCGTCGACTATCGCCGGACGATGCTCGGTGCGGTTCCCGATTCGCATCGGGCCGGATACGCGAGTTCGGCGGCCTCGGCGGGGCCGATGATGGCCGAGCTCGCCGCGCTGCTGGAGGGGCGCCTGCCACCGGAGGACGTGACGCCCGAGCAGTTGGCCGCGCGCGACTGGTGGAGCGGACCGGACATCTACCTGGTGGTCGACGACTACGACATGGTCGCCACCGCGTCGGGCAACCCGCTTCTGGTCCTCGTCGATCTCCTGCCCAGTGCGCGCGACATCGGCTTCCACCTGATCCTCGCGCGTCGCTCCGGCGGCCTCTCCCGGGCGTTGTTCGATCCGGTGATCGCCCGACTGCGCGACCTGTCGACCGACACCCTGCTGATGAGCGGCGACCGCGACGAGGGCTACATCGTGGGTCAGACGCGGATGTGCCGTCGTGTTCCCGGCCGCGGCGAGTTCGTCACGCGCACCGGCAGCGAGATCGTCCACGTCGCGAGCGGGTCGTGAGCCGTCCGCTGGCCATCGCGCGCAGCCACGCCGACGCCGGTGTGGCCGCGATGCTCGTCGTCGCGACGGACGGCCCCGAGTGGGTGGTGTATCGCGCGGCGGGGGCGTCCGCCACAGCGGTCGGGACCCCGCTGCGGGGCGCCGCCGCCGACGTCGTGCGGGGGCTGCCCGCGTTGATGTCCGGGATCGACCTGGTCGTGCTCGACGCGCGGGGGCCGGGCGCCCGGGTGGCGTTGCGCAGATTGGCCAACGTCGTCGGACCGGCGCGACTCCTCGTCGTCGACGAGGAGCGCCTCGCCCGATTCGGTGCCCACGTTTCGTTGCCGCCGGTCGTGCCGTTCATTCCGACGTTCGTCCGTCGCCCCGGTCGCCGATGGCCCGTCGCCGCGGCGGCGGTCGCGCTCCTCGCCGTTGTCGGCGGGCTCGCGACCCTCACTCGCGCGCGGACCGGAACCGCGTCGCACGTCGTCGTGGTCGGGGAGGTGCGCGTCGCCGCTCCCGCGGGTTGGCGACGCACCGATCTCGCGGGTGACCCGGCGCCGCGGGTGGCCCTGGTCGACGCCGACACGGGGAGCCGCATCATCGTCGCGGTGAGCCCGCTGCGCTCCGGAGCCACTGGGGACTCGGTCGCCGCCAGCCTGGCCGAGCGGATTCGCCAGCGCGGCGACGACGCCGTGAGTGACTTCGCCGCGCGGGCCCGCTACGCCGAGAGGTCCGTGATCGCCTATCGCGAGACCCCGGACTCCGGATCGCCGATCCGTTGGTACGTGCGGGTCGTCGACGCGGATCCGGGCCGACGGCAGGTCAGCATCGGGTGTCAGGACTCCGGATCGTCGCTCCTGGAACGGGCCTGTCGTCGCGCCGTGGGCACGGTCGGCGAAATCTAGGGCACGGTCGGCGAGATATTGGGCACGGTCGGCGAAAATCTGGGCACGGTCGGCGGAGTTGTTCAGGGCTTGGGGAGCCTGGCGGTGAACTCGAGCTTGACCTCGTCGTCGACCTTCAGCGCGCCCATGGCCAGTGAATAGGGCTTCAGTCCCACAGCCTTGTGGCTGATGGTCGTCGCGGCGCTCAGATCCCAGCCGCTGGCAGTCTCCTTGACCGCGACGTCGACCTGTTTGGGAATGGTCGTGCCGGCGACCGTCAGCTCCCCGTCGAGGTGATAACCGCCGTCGGTGGGGGAGACCGTCGACGCGACGTAGGTGATCGTCGGGAACTTCGACGCCTTCAACGACTTGAGAGCGTTGGAGCGGGCCATCGACTTTTCGGCGCCGGTCATCGGGGTCACGCCGCCCTCGCCGCTGAGCACCTCCAGCGAATCGAGGACCACCGTCAGCGACACCTTCTGCGGGACCTCGCCGTCGACGTCGACCGTGCCGGCCCAATCAGTGAAGTCGATGGTCAGCCGGTGCCCGGTCTTGGCGGCGGGCCCGGTCTTGTCGGTCGTGATGATCAGCTTGCCGTCGGCCGGGCCGATGCTCCACTGCGCTGCGTTCATGACCCCGACCCTATGCGCGCGGTGGGCCCCTTCGCTCGTTTTGACCCTGCTCGCCGCGCTGAAGTACTCTGGTCCGCTGGTGCTTCGGCATCGGTGAGGCCTCTGGCCTGCGCCGATAACCGGAACCTCGGGTCCCAACTGGTCGCCGAGGCCACTCCGCCAGGGCATCGGACCAGCAGTCACGACAAAGAGTTGAGGACCAACCGTGTCTACCTACACCCCGAAGGCGGGTGACATCACGCGCACGTGGCATGTCATCGACGCCACCGACGTGGTGCTCGGCCGCCTCGCCGTTCAGAGCGCAACGCTCCTGCGCGGCAAGCACAAGCCGACCTACGCCCCCCACGTTGACGGCGGCGACTTCGTCGTCATCGTCAACGCCGACAAGGTCGCCATCACCGGCAACAAGGCCACCGGCAAAATGAAGTACCGCCACTCGGGTCACCCGGGCGGCCTCAAGTCCCAGTCGCTGGGCGACATGCTGGCCACCAAGCCCGAGCGTGCCGTCGAGCAGGCCATCAAGGGCATGCTGCCCAAGACCAAGCTCGGCCGTGCCATGGGCTCCAAGCTCAAGGTCTACGCCGGCCCGAATCACCCCCACGCGGCCCAGAACCCCGTGCCCTTCGAGATCAAGCAGGTGGCCCAGTGAGCGACGAGAACGTGACTGAAGAGAACATCGAGGTCGTCGACGCCGACGGTGCCGAGACCGACGTCGAGATCGCGACCGACGACTACACCACCGAGTCGGAGGCCCCGGCGGCCCCGCGCGTCGAGCGCGCCCCCGTCGTCCTGGACCACCCGATCCAGACCGTCGGCCGCCGCAAGGAGGCCGTCGCCCGCGTCCGCCTGGTGCCCGGCACCGGCAAGTTCATCCTGAACGGCGGCCGCGACCTGGAGACGTACTTCCCGAACAAGCTGAACCAGCAGCTCGTGAAGTCTCCGCTGGTGACCGTCGACCGCGACGGCGCCTTCGACATCCACGCCCGCCTGCACGGCGGCGGCCCGACCGGTCAGGCCGGCGCACTGCGCCTGGCCATCGCCCGCGCGCTGATCGAGGTCAGCCCGGAGGACCGCCCGGCCCTGAAGAAGGCCGGCTTCCTCACGCGTGACCCGCGTGCGGTCGAGCGCAAGAAGTACGGCCTGAAGAAGGCCCGCAAGGCATCGCAGTACAGCAAGCGCTGACGCGAGTGTCTTCGACCGAAGTCCAGGCCAAGCGCCTGTTCGGAACCGACGGCGTCCGCGGTCGGGCCAACGCCGAGCTCACTGCCGAGCTCGCGTTGCGCCTGGCCGCGGCCACCGCGGAAATCCTCGGGGCCGATGTCGACCGCCCGACGGCGGTCATCGGCCGCGATCCCCGCGCTTCGGGCGAGTTCCTGGAAGCGGCGGTGTGCGCCGGCCTGGCCGCGCACGGAGTCGACGCGATCCGCGTCGGCGTCGTCCCCACCCCGGCGGTCGCCTTTCTGACCGCCGAATACGGCGCGACGTTCGGCATCATGATCTCCGCGTCGCACAACCCGATGCCCGACAACGGCATCAAGATCTTCGGTGCCGGCGGGCACAAGCTCGACGACGCCGTCGAGGACCGCATCGAGGCCGCGATGGCGACCGTCGAGCAGGTCGAGCGGCCCACCGGGGCCGAGATCGGCCGCCTCGTCGACGCCCCCGACGCCGCCGAGCGCTATCTGAGCCACCTCACCCAGCAGATCTCGGCCGACCTGTCCGGCGTGACGGTCGTCGTCGACTGTGCGCACGGCGCCGCGTCGACCCTCGGCCCCCAGGCCTACCGTGACGCCGGTGCGACGGTCATCGCGATGCACGCCGAGCCCAACGGCCTCAACATCAACGACGACTGCGGCTCCACCCACATGGGCAAGCTGCAGGCCGCCGTCGCCGAGCACGGCGCCGACCTGGGGCTGGCCCACGACGGCGACGCCGACCGCTGCCTGGCCGTCGACGCCCGCGGCGAACTCGTCGACGGCGACATGATCATGGCGATCCTCGCGACCGCGATGGCCGACCGCGGCACCCTCTCCGACGGAGTCCTCGTCGCGACCGTGATGAGCAACCTCGGCCTGCACCTGGCGATGGAGAAGGCCGGCATCGAACTGCGCACGACCGCCGTCGGCGACCGCTACGTGCTCGAGGAGCTGCGCCGCGGTGACTACTCGCTCGGCGGCGAGCAGTCCGGCCACATCGTCGTCCCCGCCGCGGGCACCACCGGCGACGGCATCCTCACCGGCCTGCTGCTCATGGAGCAGCTGGCGGCCACCGGCAAGACCCTCGAGGACCTCGCCGCCATCATGACCGTGCTCCCGCAGGAGCTGATCAACGTCAAGGTCGCCGACAAGCACGCCGTCGCCGAGGCCGACACGGTCCGCGAGGCCGTCACCGAGGCCGAGAGCGAGCTCGGCGGCGAGGGACGGGTGCTGCTGCGCCCGTCGGGCACCGAGCAGCTCGTCCGCGTGATGGTCGAGGCGCCCACCGCCGATGCCGCCCACGGCATCGCGACGCGCATCGCCGACGTCGTCGCCGCCGCCGGCAGCTGAGGGCACCACGCACGAGATTGCGTCTCGGTTGCGATTGGGACTCAACGTGCGATGGTGGCTGGTCTCCGTGAACACCCCTGGCTAGTGTTACTGATGTGACTGGTGTGACTAAACGACGCAAGAACTCGGTGCTCACGCGCACCGTGGTGGCTGCTGCTGTGGCGCTCGGCGTCGGCGTCGGCGGAGCCACCGTCGCCGGTGTCTTCGGACACGACGCGAAGCCCGAGTTGGCCTCGCGCACCGCCGTCCTGGACTTCGGCTCGCTCAACCAGAGCCCCTTCGGTCCGCAGCCCGCCGACAAGCCGGTGCCGCCGGCCAAGCATAAGCCGCATGCGGTCAAGCCCGGCGCCAAGCACCCGGGCCAGAAGAAGCAGCGCAGCTACCGCGTCCGCAACAACAACCTGCCCGGCGTCGGCCGCGTGTGCGGCGCGCCGCAGGCCAGCCGCATCCGCACCACCGCCAAGGGCACCGTCGTCTGCGCGCACATGGGATCGGGCAAGTACCGGTGGATCCGCATCAACGGCGTCGACCCGCAGGTCCGCAAGCCCGGCGTGAAGTGCACCGGCCAGTACACGACGGCCCGCAGCCCGCGCGGCAAGGCCATGCAGTGCGCCCGCGGCCGCTGGACCTACAACGGCTGACGACGCTCACATCGCGCCGCGGGCGAGAATCCCGTCCGACCACGACGCGGACACCGCGGTGAGGCCGCGCATGACCTTCGCGTAGCGCGGCATGATCTCCAGCGGCCGGTGCTTGGCCGCGTACACGATCCATTCGCCGGCGGCGGGCGCGGACAGGGCGGGCGCGTTGTCGTAGGCGCCGGTCGGCGCGATCATCGGTGTCGCCACCAAGGGGTAACAGACGTTGGTCACGTCGACGCCGGTGTCGGTGAGCTCGGCGGCCAGGCTTCGCCCGAAGGTCGCGAGCGCCGCTTTCGACGCCGCATAGGCGGCAAACTTGGGCATCGCGCCGTTCGTCACGCCCCAGGTGCAGACGTTGATGAAATGTCCTTCGTCGCGGCGGATGAACTCGTCGAGGACGCCGAGCGTCATCGCGACCGGGCCGAAGTAGTTGATCGCCATGGTCCGCTGGAAGTCGTGGAAGCGACCCGTCGAGTCGGCCACGTCGCGACGGATCGAGCGACCGGCGTTGTTCACGACGATGTCCGGGGTGCCGTAGCGGGTGAGGACGCTGTCGAGCACGTCGCCGACCCCCTGTTCGGTGGACAGGTCGCCGGGTACCGGGAACGCGAGCCCGCCGGCGTCGGCGATCTCCTGGGCGACGCGCTCGAGGCCCTCCTCGCCGCGTGCGACGAGGATGATCTGCGCCCCCTCGGCCGCCAGCTGCTTGGCCCCCTCCTCACCGATGCCGGAGGAGGCGCCGGTCACGAGGACGAGCTTGCCGGTCAGATCGCGGGGCGCGACCTTCTCGGCGAGGTCGTGGACGGTGACCGCGCGCTGCAAGGCGGTGTGCGTCGCGATCCGGCGGGAGCCGCGCGCCAGGTTGTCGAGGATCTTGTTGGCCATGGGAGTCAGGCTAGTGCCTGGGCGGAGGGAACCGTTCGCGGCCCGGCTGCGTCTAAGGAACATGAGCACGGGGACCCGGGGTGTACGTCTGGATCCGGCGGAGGCGTCGCGGCTCGCGGTGGACTGTCGGCGGATCGCGGACGTCATCGACGAGCACGTCGCGCTGCTGCGAACCGGCGACTACCGGGGTCTGCGGGACCGCCGCAGTGCGGGGTACCGCCCGGCCGTCGACGCCGTGGCGGCACGACTGGCCCGCCGATCGACGGAACTGCGCGCCGCGGCACGCGGATTGGCCACGCGCTCGTCGGCGATCACCGAGTCCGACGACGCCGCTGCCCGGCGGATCGCGGCGCTCGCCGGGCGACGGGGGCCGTCGTGAGTCCCGGCGCTCGCCTCGGTGTCGACCTGGACCGTCTGGGCGCCGACGCGGCTCTCCTGGCGACCGTGGGAGCGGGACTGGGGGACCGTTTGGCGGAGGTCGTCGCCTTGCGGCACCGTGCCGAACGGCTCGGCGGGGTCGACGACGGGACGCTGGTCGAGCTGCCGGACCGACTGCGCCAGGACCTCGACGCGCTCGGCCATCTCCAGGAGGCGGCGGGTGCGGCATGGCAGGGTCTGGTCGCGGTCGGCGCACGACTGGCCCACGTTCTCGACGAGGCCGGCGCCACGGGCGGCGCTGTCGCCGAGCCCGACGACGGGGACCGGCCCGATGGTTGGGTCGAGAACGGGGAGGTCGAGCGCGCGCTGGTCGCCGCACGGGCGGGCGCGACCCGGATCGACACCGAACTCGGCCGCCTCGACGGCGGTGGATCCGACGGCGAGTTGGTGCTGATCGGCGGGCGCTGATGGCCGATGCCGACGCGGCTGCGCGGATCCGGGAAGCCGCCGACCAGTGCTTGGCGGCGATCGATGCCTGTCGTCGTGATCGGGTCGACGACCCACCTCGACCGCCCGTGGCGCGTGAGTCGGCCGTCGCCGGCGCCCATTCGCGGCGCCTGCTACGCCCGGCCGGGTGGTGGGAATAAGCTCGGGGAGTGTTTGGCAGAAAAGCAACGCCGCCGCCCGCGCCGCCCGCGGAGCTGATGACCCGGCTGGCCCGCCGCGGACCCCACAAGGTCCTGCGCGGTGACCTCGCCTTCGTCGGCGTCCCCGGCCAGATCTTCACCCCGGAGTCCGGCAGCGGTCTGCCGCTGGTGGTCTTCGGCCACGCGTGGATGGCCGACGTCGGCCGCTACCGCGACCTGCTGTTCCACCTGGCCACCCACGGCATCGTGGCGGCCGCGCCCGACGTCGAGCGCGGGCCCGCCCCGTCGGACGTGGCCCTCGCCGCCGCGGTCCGCACCGCCGTCGCCGGATTGCCCGGGGTTCGGCTGGGGCTGAGCGAATCGGTGACCGTCGACCCCGACTCGGTCACCGTCGCCGGCCATGGATTCGGTGCCGCGAGCGCGGTCCTCGCCCTGGGGCCCGACGTCCTCGCCGCCACCGAGCCGGTCCGCGCGGCGAGCCTGGC
>NZ_JASGER010000051.1:0-95719 GCF_047606305.1 Gordonia sp. (in: high G+C Gram-positive bacteria)
CCGCAGCCGCAGGCCGCTCCGCCCCAGGCGGCGCCCCAGGCGCCCGTGCCGGTGGCCGTGCCCGCGGACGCCTTCGCCGGGATCAGCGGCGAACTCGTCGACGGTCGGTTCAGTGAGAACGAGGACGAGGCGATCGCCAAGCAGAACGCGAAGATGCTGCGTGTGCGGGTGGGCGAGCCCTTCCTGGCCCGCCAGGGCGCGATGGTGGCCTACCAGGGCAGCATCGATTTCGCCTTCGAAGGTGGTGGCGCCTCGCGCTTCATCAAGAAGGCGCTGACCGGTGAGGGACTGCCGCTCATGCGCTGTGGCGGTCAGGGCGACGTCTTCCTCGCCGATCTGGCCAAGGACGTCCACCTGCTCAAACTGGAGAACAGTGCGCTGTCGATCAGCGGCAAGAACGTGCTGGCCTTCTCCGCGGGGCTCGAGTGGAACATCGAACGCGTCAAGGGGGCGAGCATGCTCACCGGCGGCCTGTTCAATACGCTGCTGCGCGGCACCGGGTGGGTCGCACTGACGACCGACGGCCCGCCGGTCGTCCTCAACGCCGCCGAAGCGCCGACCTACGCGGACACCGACGCCGTCGTGGCGTGGTCGGCGCACCTGCAGACCCAGCTGGTGTCCACCATGAAGGCCTCGGCGCTCATCGGCCGTGGATCGGGCGAAGCGGTCCAGGTCGCGTTCAGCGGTCCCGGTTTCGTGATCGTCCAGCCGTCCGAGGGGCTGCAGATCCCGGTGGCCTGACCCGTCGGCTAGCCGGTGTAGCGGGTCTGGTGCAGCACGGCGGTCGTGGTCCGCGTGCGCAGCGTGAGGGTGTTGCCGCGCAGGGTGTACCGGGGCGCCTGGCGGGTGAAGCCATCGGCCCAGCCGTCGGCCATGTTGCGCGGCGGCGGGCAGGCCATCATCGTCGAGGCGAGGCGGCTGAAGTGCAGCCGACCGCCGAGGGTCTTGACGGTGCCGCTCATCTGGTTGCACCCCGCCGTCAAGCCGACCCGCCCGTTCGGCAGGAAGGTCATCTTCAACGGACCGCCGCCGGGGATCTGCGGGGTCACCGACGTGGAGATGAAGGACTTGCCGAACAGCTGCGGCGCGGCGTCGGAGCGGGCGGCGGGAACCGCGATCACGGCGGCGGCAGCAGCGACGGCGGCGGCGGGGACGATGAGCTTGGCGGTCGAGATGGTCATGCCCCAAGGCTACCGGGGCCCGCTACCGGAGTAACTGGCAGAGACCTGTGCGCTACCGTTGGGGACGCTGACGCAAACGACTCAGGAGACGGATTAGCCGGTGGGCAAGATTTCCAACACGATGTGGCGGCTGCTCGGAGCCCAGAGCGGTCGCAACCAGTCCAAATCGGTGGCGCTGATCGGCAAGGCCGCCGACCACGAGAAGTGGGCCGCCGGCCTGAAGGACGACGAGTTCGGCGCGCAGGCCCGCGAGTTGGAGATCGCCTCCGACCTGGTCGACCGCGCGAAGTTCCTCGCGCTCGTCCGCGAGGCCGCCGATCGGTCCCTGGATCTGCGCCCCTACGACGTGCAGCTGCAGGGCTCGTTGCGCATGCTCGAGGGCGACGTCGTCGAGATGGCCACCGGTGAGGGCAAGACGCTGTCGGGGGCGATCGCCGCCGTCGGCCACGTCCTGATCGGACACAAGGTCCACGTGATCTCGGTGAACGACTACCTCGCCCACCGCGACGCCGAGTGGATGAAGCCGCTCTTCGACATGTTCGGCATCACGGTGGCCTCGATCGGTGAATCGTCCACCCCCGACGAGCGGCGCGCGGCCTACTCCGGCGACGTCGTGTACGCCTCGGTGAACGAGATCGGCTTCGACGTCCTGCGCGACCAGTTGGCCGTGCGCGAGGAGGAGCTGATCGCACCCAAGCCCGACGTCGCCATCATCGACGAGGCGGACTCGGTCCTGGTCGACGAGGCACTCGTCCCGCTGATCCTCGCCGGCGCCGCCACCGGGCAGGTCGCCGACGAGGCCATCGCCGACGTCGTGTCGCGGATGAAGACCAAGCACTACGAGATCGACACCGAGGGCCGCAACATCAGCCTCACCGATGAAGGCGCCGCCTTCGTCGAGGACGAGCTCGGCGTCGACCTGTACAGCGAGGCCCACGTGGGCACGACCCTCGTCCACACCAACATCGCGCTGTACGCCTACTACCTGCTCGAGCGCGACGTCCACTACATCGTGCGCGACGGTCAGGTGAAGCTGATCAACGCGTCGCGCGGTCGCGTCGCCCAGCTGCAGCGCTGGCCGGACGGCGTGCAGGAGGCCGTCGAGCTGAAGGAGAAACTGGAGCGCACGGACTCCGGCGAGGTGATCGACACGATCACCGTGCAGGCCCTGATCGGCCGTTATCCGAAGGTCTGCGGCATGACCGGCACCGCGCTCGCCGCCGGCGAGCAGTTCCGCCAGTTCTACGACCTCTACGTCTCGCAGATCCCGCCGAACACCGAGAACATCCGCGTCGACGAGCCCGACCGCGTCTACGACACCAAGGCCAACAAGGTCGAGGCGATCGTGGACTACGTCAAGGACACCCACGAGAAGGGCCAGCCGATCCTCATCGGCACCCACGACGTCGCGGAGTCCGAGGAGCTCGCCTACTTCCTGGAGAAGGCCGGCGTCGACTGTGTTGTGCTGAACGCGAAGAACGATGCCGAAGAGGCGGCGATCATCGCCGACGCCGGCAAGCGCGACGCGGTGACGGTCTCCACCCAGATGGCCGGGCGCGGCACCGACATCCGCCTCGGCGGGGCGAAGGCGACGACCGAACAGCACGACGAGGTCGCCGATCTGGGCGGCCTGTGCGTGATCGGCACCGGGCGATACGACACCGAGCGCCTCGACAACCAGTTGCGCGGCCGCGCCGGACGCCAGGGCGATCCCGGTCTGTCGGTCTTCTTCTCCTCGCTCGAGGACCCGCTGGTGACCCGCAACCTGTCGTTCAAGCGCGACCCGGAGTCCTCCGAGCCGGACGGTTCGATGGGGGCGCGCGGCATCGAGCTCATCGAGCAGGCCCAGCGCGTCGCCGAGGGCGTCATGCTCGAGCTGCACTCGAACACCTGGCGCTACAACCAGCTCGTCAACCAGCAGCGCGACATCATCGTCGCGCGCCGGATGGAACTGCTGCGCACAGATGAGGCACTGACCGACCTGGCCGAGTTGGAGCCGGTCCGCTACAAGAGTCTGCTCGACGGCAAGGCGCCCGACGCCGACGACGAGGACACCGCCGACTTCGGCCCGATCAGGGGCAAGGTCGACAAGGACGTGCTGGAGCAGGCGGCCCGCGAGATCATGCTGTACCACCTCGACCGGGCGTGGAGCGATCACCTGGCCTTCGTCTCCGACGTGCGCTCGAGCATCCACCTGCGCGCGATCGGTCGTGAGTCGCCGCTGGACGAGTTCCACCGGTTGATCCTCGCCGAGTTCACCAAGCTGCCCAACGAGGCCGTCGAAGCGGCGCGCACCACGTTCCGCGAGGCGACCATCACCAACAAGGGCGTCGACTTGGACGCGGCCGGCCGGCACCGCTCGACGTCGACGTGGACCTACATGGTCCACGACAACCTGTTCTCCTCCGGTGGCGCCAAGATGCTGCAGGGCATCATCGGCGTCTTCCGCTAGGGGAGAGAGCGGGTCATGGTCGAGGGGGAGCAGCGCACCGACCGGGTGGTGACGGTGCCCAACGCGCTCAGCGTGTTGCGCTTGGCGCTCATCCCGGTCTTCCTGTACGTCCTGCTCGTCGCGAAGGCCGACGGGTGGGCCTTCGCGATCCTGGTGGCCTCCGGGGCGTCGGATTGGCTCGACGGCAAGCTGGCCCGTTGGCTCGACCAGTCGTCGTCGCTGGGCGCCCTGTTGGACCCGCTGGCCGACCGGATCTACATCATCGTCATCCCGCTGGCCTTCGGGATCCGCGGCATCATCCCGTGGTGGATCATCGGCATCCTCATCGCCCGCGATGCGCTGCTGGCCCTGCAGATCCCGCTGCTGCGGTCCCGCGGCCTCGTCGCCCTCCCGGTGCTCTACGCCGGCAAGGCGGCGACCTTCGCGCTGATGAGCTCCTTCCCCTGGATCCTGCTCGGCCAGCTCGACACCGCGGTCGGTCGGGCCGTCCTCCCATTCGGGTGGGCCCTGCTCATCTGGGGTCTGGCCCTGTACCTGTGGACGTTCCTCCTGTACTGGTACCAGGTGCTCGCGCTGATCCGCTCCACACCGCCGATCGAATCGGACACCCTCGGTGCGCACGCCCCGGCGGCACCCGATACCGTTATCGCCGACGAAGGGAAGGCAAGTGGCTGAATCGAAGATTCCCGACGACCTGCGCTACACCGTGGAACACGAGTGGGTGGTCAAGGTCGACGACACGACCGTGCGGGTCGGCATCACCGACTATGCGCAGGACCAGCTCGGCGACGTCGTGTTCGTCCAGCTCCCCGGTGCGGGTGACGCGGTGGCCAGCGGCGACTCGTTCGCCGAGGTCGAGTCGACCAAGAGCGTCTCGGACATCTACAGCCCGCTCGACGGCGAGGTCGTCGCGGTCAACGACGCCCTCGAGGCGTCGCCGGACCTGGTGAACACCGATCCGTTCGGCGACGGCTGGCTGGCCGAGCTCCGGGTCGCCGACGGCACGGCCGACGACTTGCTCGCGAGCCTGCTCGACGCCGCCGGGTACCGGGCGCAGATCGGCGAATAGCCCGTCGTGGGGGCCGCTGTCCCCGCAAAGATAACGACTTGGATTCGGCCGGTCCCACCGGTACCGACTCCCACGATGGGACCACCGCCGCACCGGTATGATCGGCAGTGCTTGTCACGGTGGATCGGGGCGCCGGCTGGGTGACTTGAGAATCTCTGCGACTGACGAAGTCTCTGCGGAGCAATGGATTCGCGGTGCGGGGCGACAACGGCGTCGCCCGGCCGCCGCGGGGTGAAGACGACAGGAGAACTGGTGAGCGACAACGACAACGGGTTTGAGGCACCGGTGGAGACGACCTCGGTGTTCCGCGAGGAGATCATCAAGGAACTGGACGCGACCGGCGGATCGAGCGGTGAACCCGCCGACCTGGGCGTGGAGCGCCTCGCCCCCGGCACCGCGCTCCTGGTGGTCAAGCGCGGCCCCAATGCCGGTTCCCGCTTCCTGCTGGACCAGCCGACGACGTCGGCCGGGCGCCACCCCGACAGCGACATCTTCCTCGACGACGTCACCGTCAGTCGTCGACACGCCGAGTTCCGCGGCGAGGAGGGCGACTTCCAGGTCGTCGACGTGGGCAGCCTCAACGGCACCTATGTGAACCGCGAGCCGGTCGACGTGGCGACCCTCGGCAACGGCGACGAGGTCCAGATCGGCAAGTTCCGCCTGGTGTTCCTCGCCGGTCCCAAAGACGGTTCCGCCGCGTCGTGACCCCGTCGACCGCGCCGCAGCAGCGCGGCGAGTCGACGATGTCGATCGGCTCGGTGGTGGCACGGCTGCGTGAGGACTTCCCGGACGTCACGATCTCGAAGATTCGGTATTTCGAATCCGAGGGGCTCGTGACGCCCGAGCGGACGCCGTCGGGTTATCGCCGCTTCACCGAGGCCGACTACCAGCGCCTCCGGTTCGTGCTCACCGCCCAGCGCGACCGGTACCTCCCGCTGAAGGTGATCCGCGAGCAGCTCGACGAGATGGACGGCGAGGCCGCCGCCGGTGTCACGATGCTGTCGTCGGTGCGCGGGACGATCGCCCCGGCCACCGATTTCGGCGCGCGCGGCGGGCGCATCTCCCGCGAGGAACTGATGGAGCGCACCGGCGCCGACGCCGGCTTCGTCTCCGAACTCATGCGCAACGGCCTGCTGGGTGCCGGTGCCGGCGGCTTCTTCGACGAGGACGCCGTGCGGCTCGTCGAGGCCGCCGCCGCCCTGGCCAACTACGGGCTGCAGACCCGGCACCTGCGCGCCTTCAAGGTGTCCGCCGACCGGGAGGCGGGCCTGGTCGGGCAAATCGCCAGCCCGATCGCCAAGGGCAAGGGCACCGGCGCCCGCGACCGCGCCGAGGAGCTCGTGCGGGAGATCGCCGCACTGTCGGTCACGCTGCACACCCAGCTGGTGAAGGCGGCGGTCCGCGACATCCTCGACTGACCCGCCGGGCGTGTAGATTTGGCGGTATGGGACAGATGGAGGTCGTCGGCATCCGGGTCGAGTCACCCGCCGCGCAACCGGTCCTGCTCCTGCGTGAAATGGGTGGCGAGCGCTATCTCGCCATCTGGATCGGTCAGAACGAGGCCGCGTCGATCGCCCTGCACCAGAAGGGGATCGAGCCGCCGCGCCCGCTGACGCACGACCTGATCGTCGATCTGGTCGAGACCTTCGGGCAGGAGTTGCAGGAGGTCCGCATCGTCGACATGCGCGAGGGCACCTTCTACGCGGAGATGGTCTTCGACGATTCGGTGGTCGTGTCGGCGCGCCCGTCCGACGCGGTAGCGGTCGCGATGCGGACCGGTGCGCCCATCAACGCCGACGAGGAGGTCCTCGTCGAAGCCGGGCTGGTGATCCCCGATGAGGACGAGGTCGAGGGCTCCGGGCTCAAAGAGGACGAGGTCGAACGGTTCAAGGAGTTCCTCGACCAGGTCTCGCCCGACGACTTCAACCTCGGCGAGGAGTGACCGGCGAAGGTCACGGTTCGGTCTCTACTTGAACTTTAGGGTTTCGGCCCCGCGAGTCGCGTTGCCCGCGGGCTCGCGGGTTGCCTACCTTAATCGCAGACGACCGGGCGCGTCCCGCGGCAACGGGCGTATTCTGAGGACCAGCGATGGCGAGGAGACAACAGTGGGCGACGACATGACCCCGAACGATGCTGATCGGACGGGCGCGCAGGGCTCGCTGGCCGAGGTCGAGCCGGGACTGTTCCCCGACGACGTCGTGCCCGACGAGTTGGTCGGCTACCGGGTGCCCAGCGCCTGCCAGATCGCCGGCATCACCTATCGCCAGCTCGACTACTGGGCGCGGACCGGCCTGGTCGTGCCGTCCATCCGCGGTGCCGCCGGATCGGGCAGCCAGCGGCTGTACTCCTTCAAGGACATCCTCGTCCTCAAGATCGTGAAGCGGCTCCTCGACACCGGCATCTCGCTGCAGAACATCCGCGTCGCTGTCGACCATCTGCGCAAGCGCGGCGTCGAGGACCTGGCACGCGTCACCCTGTTCTCCGACGGCACCACCGTCTACGAGTGCACCTCGGCCGAAGAGGTCATCGACCTCCTGCAGGGCGGCCAGGGCGTCTTCGGCATCGCCGTCTCCGGTGCGATGCGCGAACTGACCGGCACGATCGCCGACTTCCCCGGCGAACGGGCCGACGGCGGCGAGTCCGAGACCGCCCCCGAGGACGAGCTCGCGGCGCGACGTCGCGCGCGCAAGACCGGCTAGCGATTCCGGTACACTCATCCTCGCGCCGCTACCCGGTGGGAGAGCGTCACCCTGTGCGGTGACCGCCGAAGGAGCAACACCTCTCCGTCAATCTCTCAGGCACCCGGACCGCAGGGCTGACGGCGTCTCTGGAAAGTGATGGCACGTCCATCCGCCCACGGGGAAAGACCGGCACCGCCCGGTTCAAACTCTCAGGCTCCATGACAGAGGGAGAGGACACCCCGCGCAGAGAGCCGCCGCCATGTCCTCACCGTTCCCCGTCTTCGCCGACCGGCACATCGGTCCCGATGCCGACGAGTCGGCCCGCATCCTCGACGTCATCGGCGTCGCCTCCCTCGACGAGCTGGCGGCCGCGGCCGTCCCCGCCACCATCGCCGACCCGGTCGACGGCGGCGTGCCCGACGGCATGGCGGCGCTGCCCGCGCCGATGAGCGAGGAGCAGGCGCTCGCCCGGCTGCGCGAGCTGGCCGACAAGAACACGGTCCGCCGGTCGATGATCGGCCTGGGCTACTACGGCACCCACACCCCCGCGGTCATCCGGCGCAACATCCTGGAGAATCCCGCCTGGTACACCGCGTACACGCCCTACCAGCCGGAGATCAGCCAAGGGCGCCTGGAGGCGCTGCTCAACTTCCAGACCATGGTCGCCGACCTCACCGGAATGTCGGTGGCCAACGCGTCGATGCTCGACGAGGCCACCGCCGCCGCCGAGGCGATGACGCTGATGCTGCGCGCGACCAAGAACAAGTCCCGCCGCCTGGTCGTCGACGCCGACCTCTTCCCGCAGACCCGTGCGGTCATCGAGACCCGTGCCGAGCCCCTCGGCATCGAGATCGTCGAGGCGCAGCTGGACCCGGGGATCGACGGCGTCGGCCTGCCGCCGGGCGACTTCTACGGCGTCATCACCCAGAATCCCGGCGCCTCTGGTCGGCTGGTGGACATCGCGCCGCTGGTGGCGGCCGCCCACGAGCGCGACGCGATGATCGCGGTCGGCGTGGACCTGCTGGCGGCGACCCTCGTCACCCCGCCCGGCGAGGTGGGTGCCGACGCCTGCTTCGGCACGACCCAGCGCTTCGGCGTCCCGATGGGCTTCGGCGGCCCGCACGCGGGCTATCTGTCGGTGACGGCCGCCCTGACGCGCCAGCTTCCCGGGCGACTCGTCGGTGTGTCCAAGGACGCCGACGGCAACCTCGCGTACCGGCTCTCCCTGCAGACGCGCGAGCAGCACATCCGCCGCGAGCGCGCGACCAGCAACATCTGCACCGCCCAGGTGCTCCTGGCGATCATCGCCGCGATGTACGCGAGTTACCACGGTCCCGAGGGATTGCGGGCGATCGCGCGCCGCACGCATGAGCGCGCCGCCGCGGTGGCGGCCGGTCTCGGCAGTGCAATCGTCCACGACTCCTTCTTCGACACCGTGCTGGCGCAGGTGCCCGGCAAGGCCGCCGAGATCGTGGCCGCGGCCCGTGACCGCGGCGTCCAACTGCGCCTCGTGGATGCCGACCACGTCGGCGTCTCCTGCGACGAGACCACGACCGACGAGGACGTCGAACTCGTGCTGGCGGCATTCGGCTCGGTGGTCACCGCGGGCACGGCGAGTGCGGCCGACATCGAGAGCCGCACGTCGGAGTACCTGGTGCATCCGGCCTTCCACCGGTACCGCACCGAGACGGCGATGCTGCGCTACCTGCGGATGCTGTCGGACAAGGACATCGCACTGGACCGGAGCATGATCCCGCTGGGCTCGTGCACGATGAAGCTGAACGCGACGACCGAGATGGAGCCGATCACCTGGCCCGAGTTCGCGAACCTACACCCCTTCGCCGACCCCGACGACACCGCGGGCATCCGCGAGCTGATCGCCGAGCTCTCCGACTGGCTCGCGGCGATCACCGGCTACGACCGCGTGAGCCTGCAGCCCAACGCCGGCTCGCAGGGCGAGTACGCGGGACTGTTGGCGATTCGCCGGTACCACTTGGCCAACGGCGACTCCCAGCGCGACGTGTGCCTCATCCCCGCGAGTGCGCACGGGACTAACGCCGCGTCGGCCGTGATGGCGGGCATGCGGGTGGTCGTGGTCGCGTGCCGCGAGAACGGTGACGTCGACGTCGACGACCTGCGCGCCAAGATCGCCGAGCACGGCCAGGTGCTGGCCGCCACGATGATCACCTACCCGTCGACGCACGGGGTGTTCGAGCACGAGATCGACGACATCTGCGCGGCCGTCCACGATGCCGGCGGTCAGGTGTACATCGACGGAGCCAACCTGAACGCCCTCGTCGGCGTCGCCCGACCGGGTCGCTTCGGCGGCGACGTCAGTCACCTGAACCTGCACAAGACCTTCTGCATCCCGCACGGCGGCGGCGGTCCGGGCGTCGGCCCGATCGGGGTGCGCGAGCACCTGGCGCCCCACCTGCCGGGCCACCCGCTCGAGCCGGGCCTGGGAAGCGACCTCACGATCAGCGCGGCACCGTTCGGATCGGCGTCGATCCTGCCGATCACCTACGCGTACATCCTGATGATGGGCGCGACCGGATTGCGACGGGCGACGCTGAGCGCCATCGCGTCGGCCAACTACATCGCCCGCCGACTGTCCGACCACTACCCGGTCCTCTACACCGGCGACGGGGGATGGGTCGCGCACGAGTGCATCCTCGACCTGCGCGGGCTGACCAAGGACACCGGGGTGACCGTCGACGACGTCGCCAAGCGGCTGGCGGACTACGGCTTCCACGCGCCGACGATGAGCTTCCCGGTGGCCGGCACCCTCATGGTCGAGCCCACCGAGAGTGAGAACCTCGACGAACTCGACGCCTTCTGCGAGGCGATGATCGCCATCCGCGGCGAGATCGACAAGGTCGGGTCGGGACGGTGGCCGGTGGAGGACAACCCGCTGCGCGGCGCACCCCACACCACCGAGTGCCTGGTGGGGGAATGGGACCACCCGTACACCCGCGAGGAGGCGGTCTACCCGTCGGGCCTGCCGTCGGCCGGCGCACGCGCAAAGGCCTGGCCCGCGGTGCGGCGGATCGACGGCGCCTTCGGCGACCGGAACCTGGTCTGCAGCTGCCCGCCGATCGACGCCTTCGCCGACGCCTAGCGCGAATAGACCAGCTTGTCGATGGCCACCGCGGCACCGGGCGCCGCGGTGAGCGGTCGGCGCACCGGCGCGAAACGAACCGCGGCGGTGCCGGGCGGCATCGGCATGCGACCGGCCCGATAGCCCAGCGCGGTGAGCACCGCTAGTTGCGCGGGCTGCTTGGCGAAGGCGACGAAGTGGGCCACCGCGTCGGGCAGGGCGCTGGTGGTGCCGTCATCGCCCAGCCGGAGCACCGGGTAGTCGGCCACCGGGGTCACACCGGCCGGCGAGTAGCCGCGGATCTTGTCGGCGACCTCCGGGGTCTTGGTCAGCTGGAACAGTTGCTGCTCGGTGATCGGGACCGCGTGGATACCCTTGCGCTGGTCTCCCTTGGCCATGGCCGCGACTGCCGCCGCGGCGGAATTCTCGGGGGCCTTGGGTGCTGCGGAGAGCACGGCGTTGACGCCGCCGGTGACCGACGTCGACGTGGCCTTCGCCGCGGTCAACCGCCCGGGCATGCGCCCGATCTGGGCGGCGATCGCCTGGGCGGCCAGTGCGGTGGCGTCCGATCCGACACCCGTCGGCATGGCCAGGCGCAGCGAGCCCCACGCGGGCAGCCCGAACTGGCCCATCGCGTCCTCGTTCTGGGTGAGCGCGGGCATCCGGCCCCAGGCCAGCTTGCGGCCGGCCTTGGCGGCCAGCGCGGTGGGCAGGGCCAGGACGACCGGCGAGGTGACCAGCGAATCCGGGGCGCCCTCGGCGGCACCGGGCTTGGCGACGGCCAGCTCGGCGGCCCACACCGACGACTGCGGGATCCACGCCGCCGGCCGCGGGCCGAGCTTCGCGGTGTCCCACGTGCCGCGCAGGGCGTCGAGGGTGGCGCGCGACTCCTCCGGGCGCACCTGCACGCTCACGCACTTGTCGCGCACCACCGGGTGGGTGTCGTTGTACCGCTTGGCGATCTCGCCGAGGGCCTCGGCGATGTCCGGGCTCGCGACGATCGGCACCTGCGCCTTGCCCTCGACGCACGAGTCGGCGGCCATGTCGGTCTGCCGACCGATGTGGTCGCGGGCCTGGAACCAGCTCACCCCGAGGCCGGCGACCAGCAATACGGCCAAGACCGCGGCGATGACCGGCCGGGGCCACCGTCGCTTCGCCGCGCCGGGGACGGCGCTGGCCGGCACGTGGCCGCGGGGCTTACGCGCCATGGGCCGCTTTGTACTCGCGGCGGCGGTGGTGCAGGATCGGCTCGGTGTAGCCACTCGGCTGCTTCGCACCCTCGAGGATCAGCTCCTTGGCGGCCTGGAAGGCGATGCTGGAGTCGAAGGCGGGGGCCATCGGCGTGTAGTCGGGGTCGTCGGCGTTCTGCCGGTCGACGACCGGCGCCATCCGC
The DNA here is from genome assembly GCF_047606305.1 of Gordonia sp. (in: high G+C Gram-positive bacteria). Classification (GTDB taxonomy): domain Bacteria; phylum Actinomycetota; class Actinomycetes; order Mycobacteriales; family Mycobacteriaceae; genus Gordonia. Next base: position 11,874 of record NZ_JASGER010000051.1, read on the forward strand.
TCGAGCGCGGCCGTGATGTCGTCGGCGCTCACGATGCCGTGGCGCATCCAGTTCGCCAGCAGCTGGCTGGAGATGCGCAGCGTTGCGCGGTCCTCCATCAGGGCGACGTCGTGGATGTCGGGGACCTTGGAACAGCCGACGCCGTGGTCGATCCAGCGGACGACGTAGCCCAGGATCGACTGGCAGTTGTTGTCGAGCTCCTCGCGCTTCTCGGCATCGGACCAGTCAGTCTTCGGGGCGAGCGGGATGGTCAGGATGTCGTCGACGGAGGCGGGGGAGCGCTTGGCGAGCTCGTCCTGCACCTTGAAGACGTCCACGTCGTGATAGTGCATGGCGTGCAGCGTGGCCGCGGTCGGGGACGGCACCCACGCGGTGGTCGCGCCGGCCTTGGGCTGGCCGATCTTCTGGTTCACCATGTCGGCCATCAGGTCGGTCATGGCCCACATGCCCTTGCCGATCTGGGCCTTGTGCTGCAGGCCGGCGGCCAGACCGACGTCGACGTTGTTGTCCTCGTAGGCCTTGATCCACGTCTGCGACTTCATCTCGCCCTTGCGGATCATCGGACCGGCCTCCATCGAGGTGTGGATCTCGTCGCCGGTGCGGTCCAGGAAGCCCGTGTTGATGAACACGACGCGCTCCTGCGCGGCCTTGATCGCGGCCTTGAGGTTCACCGTCGTGCGGCGCTCCTCGTCCATGATGCCGACCTTGAGCGTGTTGCGCGGCACGCCGATGACGTCCTCGACGGCGGCGAACAGATCGCCGGTGAAGGCGACCTCGTCGGGGCCGTGCATCTTCGGCTTCACGATGTAGATCGAGCCGGTGCGCGAGTTCTGCAGACCTTCCGTGGAGAGTCCGTGCTTGCCGATCAACGACGTGACCAGCGCATCGAGGATGCCCTCGGGCACCTCGTTGCCGTCGGCGTCCAGGACGGCGGGGTTGGTCATCAGGTGCCCGACGTTGCGGACGAACAGCAGCGAGCGTCCGTGCAGCTCCAGCTCGGAGCCGTCAGGCGCCGTGTAGGTGCGGTTCGGGTTGAGCACGCGGGTGAAGGTCTTGCCGCCCTTGGCGACCTCCTCGGCGAGATCGCCGCGGTTGAGGCCCAGCCAGTTGCGGTAACCCACGACCTTGTCGTCGGCGTCGACCGCCGCGACCGAGTCCTCGAAGTCCATGATCGTGGTGATCGCGGACTCGAGCTCGACATCGGAGACACCCGCCTTGTCGGTGGAGCCGACCGGCGACGACGGGTCGAACAGGATGTCGACGTGCAGGCCGTGGTGACGCAGCAGGATCGACGTCGGCGCCAGCGCGTCGCCGCGGTAGCCGACGAAGGCGTCCGGATCGGCGAAGGTGGTGACCTGGGAGTCGTCGCCGAGGACCACGTTCACGCGGTTGCCGTCGATCACGTACTTGGTGGCGTCGGAGTGGCTGCCCTGCTCCAGCGGCACCGCGGTGTCGAGGAACTTCTTCGCGTACGCGATGACCTTGTCGCCGCGGACCTTGTTGTACGACTTGCCCTTCTCGGCGCCGTCGGTCTCCGGGATCACGTCGGTGCCGTAGAGCGCGTCGTAGAGCGAGCCCCAGCGGGCGTTCGCGGCGTTGAGCGCGAAGCGGGCGTTGAGGATGGGCACGACCAGCTGGGGGCCGGCCGTCTCGGAGATCTCCGAGTCGACCCCGGAGGTGCCGATCTGGAAGTCCTCCGGCGGCGTCACCAGGTAGCCGATCTCGGAGAGGAACTTCTTGTAGGCGTCGAAGTCGACCTTGCCGTCGGTCGCTGGGTGGTCGCGGTGCCACTGGTCGACCTTGGCCTGCAGGTCGTCGCGGACGGCGAGCAGTTCGCGGTTGCGCGGGGCGAACGTGCTGATCACATCGGCCGCACCGGCCCAGAACGCGTCCTGGTCTACACCGGTGCCGGGCAACGCCTCATTGTTGATGAAGTCGTAGAGGACCGGGGAGACCTGAAGTCCGTGGACGGTGACGCGGTCAGACATGTCAGCCTTTCGTATGTGCGATATGAGGCGCATAAGCGCTGGTAGCCCGCAAATGGGCCGCACTCATGCTACTCCCTCGCCGGGAGCGCCCCGATCAGGTCCCCGATGACCGTGAGCAGCCGCTGGCGCAGGGCCGAACCGGCCCCGGCCACCGCCTGTTGCCGCGTGACGTATTCGGCCCGCCCGGCCGTCGTCTCGATCCGGATCGGCTCGTATCCGAGCGCCGTGAGATCGTAGGGACTGGCGCGCATGTCGATCTCGCGCGCCGTGTGGGCGAGCTCGAAGGCGTCGGCGACCAGGTCCGACGGCACGAGCGGACTGAGCTTGGCCGCCACCCGGTACAGATCCATCGTGGCGTGCAGGCAGCCGGGTTGCTCGTGGTCGAGCCGGTCATCGTGGTGCAGCCGGGTCGCGTTGCGCCCGCGCGCCGGGCCGGTGAAGAACCGAAACGCGTCGAAGTGGGTGCACACCAGCCGGTTCGCCTCCACGACGGCGTCGGTGCCCGCCGCGCCGAGCCGCAGCGGCATCGAGTGGCGCGGGGCGCCGGTGCGGTAGACCATCGCCCATTCGTGCAGTCCGAAACACCCGTACCGGGCCGGTCGTGCCGCCGTCGCCGCCAGCAGGGCCGCCGACGTGCGCAGGGTGCGCTCCCGCTTGAGCAGATGGGCGCCGGCGACCTGGACGCCGCCGGGCACCCGCTCGTAGCCGCGTGCCTCGGCATAGGGGTGTTCACCGGTGGCCGGATCGTCCAGGATCGTGCCGAATCCCGGGTGCCACCGTCGCAGGTGCGCCGGGCGGTACGGGTAGTAGGTGAACAGGAAGTCCACAACGGGGTGCGCCGCGCCGCGACGGCGGTCGGCCAGGTACCCGCCAATGAGTGCGTCGAGACGGTCGCGGTGCGCGTCGGCGGCCGCCTGCCACTGCGGGGCGGACAGCCGCACGGTCACGGTGGGGCAGGCCACGGGTCTTTAGAGCCTGTTCGTCTCGTCCGCTACGGTGCCGAGCAGATCCTCGACGAGGTCGGCAAGTGCGGCCAGACCGATGGTGCGCCCGGAGTCGTCGACGACGGCGGCGAGGTGGGAACTGGTCCGACGCATGTCGGTCATCGCGTCGTCGAGCATCGTGGTGGCCGTGAGCACGGGCAGGGGCCTGACGTCAGCGGGGCCGATGATGGTCGCCGGACCGCGCTCGTCGTCGGCGATTGCACCGAGAACGTCTTTGAGGTGCAGATAGCCGGTGAAGATTCCGCCGGGCGCCCGCACCGGGAACCGCGAGTAGCCGGTCTCGGCGACCGCCTCCTCGACGGCGGCCAGCGTCGGACCGTCGTGGCCGGGCTCGGTGTCGATCCAGCGGACCTTGGTGAGCGGAATCATGACGTCGGCGATGGTGCGCCCGACGCTGGCGAGCGCGCGGGTGAGGCGCTGATGCTCCTCGTCGTCGATCAGGCCCTCGTCTCGGGAGTCGCTGATCATGACGGCGAGCTCGGTCTGCGACACGGTCGAGTCGAGCTCGTCGCGGGGGGTGACGTGCAGAACCCGCAGGGCCAGATTGGCGAGAAGGTTGTAGAACGCCAGGATCGGTCGGGTCAGCCGCACGAACAACAGATGAGCCGGTACCAGGAGCATCGCCGAGCGTTCCGGACCGGCGAGGGCGATGTTCTTCGGCACCATTTCGCCGAGAAGGATGTGGAGCACGACCACCAGCATCAGGGACACGGTGAAGCTGATCGGGTGCAGCAGCGAGTGCGGCACCGACGCCCAATCGAGGGGCTGCTCGAGGATGTGGGCGATGGCGGGTTCGCCGACGCGGCCGAGCAGGATCGAGCAGATGGTGATGCCCAACTGGGCGCCGGCCAACATGATCGTCAGCCGCTCGGATGCGCGGATGACGGTCCGCGCCCGCGAGTTCCCGTCGTCGGCGAGGGCCTCGAGGCGGTCGCGGCGCGCCGAGATCAGGGAGAACTCGGCGGCGACGAAGAAGGCGTTGGCGGCCAACAGGGCGATGGTGAGCACCACTCCGACCCAGGCGTTCATGAGCGGCCTCCCGACGCGGGCGTGGTGTGGGCGTCATCCGTCGGCGGCAGCGGCTGCAGGGACACCGTGTCGATCCGGCGGCCGTCCATCGCGGTGACGCGGGCGCGCCAGCGCTGCGTGGTCGTCGGGGCGCTGCGGGAGACGGGGCGCTCGGCGGACTCGTCCTCGTCGTCGCCGGTGCGGGCGAGGGACTCCAGGTCGACCTCGTCGCCGACGGTGGGGATGCGGCCGAGGCGGAACATCACCAGGCCGCCGAGCGTGTCGTAGGCGCCCTCGGGCGCTCGCAGGCCGGTGGCCTCGTCGAGTTCGTCCAGCCGCAGCAGCCCCGAGCAGACGAACCCGTCGCCGTCGGCGGTGACCTCGTCGTTCTCGTCGTCGTGCTCGTCGGTGACCGAGCCGACGATCTCCTCGATGACGTCCTCGGTGGTGACGATCCCGGCGGTGCCGCCGTATTCGTCGATGACGACGCAGATCTCCAGGCCGCCGGCGGCGAGTTGATGCACCACGGCGTCGCCGTCGAGGCTTGCCGGCACGGTGGCGACCGGCCACACCAGCGTGTCCAGGCGGGTTGTGCGCAGGTGGGCGTGCGGCACGGAGAAGGCCTGCTTGATGTGGACGATGCCGATGAGGTTGTCCAGGTCGCCCTCGTGGCAGACGGGGAAGCGGCTGTGCCCGGTGTCGGCGGCCACCCGCACGAGGTCGTCGACGGTGTCCTCGGGTCCGAGGGTGGTGACGCGGACGCGGGGGGTCATCAGATCCTCGGCGGTCAGCTCGCCGAAGCGCAGCGAGCGGTCGACGAGGACGGCGGTGTCGGCGTCGATCGAGCCGTGTCGCGCCGAGTTGCGGACCAGCGAGGCGAGCTCTTGCGGTGAGCGGGCCGAGGCGAGCTCCTCGGCCGGCTCGACACCGAGCCGGCGGACCAACCAGTTGGCGGTCCCGTTGAGGCCGTTGATCGCGGGTCGGAACAGGGCCGAGAAACCGACCATCGGCGCGGCGGTGAACCGGGCGACGGCCAGGGGGAGCGAAATGGCGAGGTTCTTCGGGATCAGCTCGCCCAGGACCATCGACAGCGAGGTCGCGAGCACCAGTGCCAAGGTCGCCGAGAGCCAACCGTGCCAACTCGCCGGCACGCCGAGAGCGGTGAGCGCCGGGTTGATGAACCGGGCGAGCACCGGTTCGGCCAGGTAACCGGTGATCAGCGTCGTGATCGTGATACCGAGCTGGGCGCCGGACAGCTGGAAGGAGAGCGTCCGGTGCGCGCGTTCCACCTGCCGTGACCGCAGGTCGCCGCGGGTGGCGACATCGTCGGTGACCGTCGAGCGCTCGAGTGCGGTGAGGGAGAACTCGGCGGCGACGAACACCGCCGTGCCGACGGTCAGGGCGATGAATCCCACCACTGCGGCGGTCGTCGCGGCTATCGAGGCCCAGTCCACGGTGGCGTCACCACCCGCCGGGCAGGGGGCGGCCCTCGGCGAACCCGGCGGCCGACTGGACGCCGAGCACGACCTTCTCGCGGAGCTCGGGCAGGCTGCGCGCACCGGTGTAGGTGGCGGTGGACCGCACACCCGAACAGATCTGGTCGATCAGGTCCTCGACGCCCGGGCGGAGGGGGTCGACGCGGATCCGGGAGCTGGAGATGCCCTCCTCGAACAGCGACTTGCGCGCCCGGTCGTAGGCGCCGTCGTCGGCCGAGCGGGCGGCGACGGCGCGCTTGGACGCCATGCCGAAGCTCTCCTTGTACATGCCGTCGGCATCGATGTTGAGTTCGCCGGGCGCCTCGTAGGTTCCCGCGAACCAGGAGCCGATCATCACGTTGGAGGCACCGGCGGCGATCGCGAGGGCGACGTCGCGCGGGTGGCGCACCCCGCCGTCGGCCCAGACGTGTGCGCCCATCTCGCGGGCGGCGGCCGCGCATTCGACGACGGCGGAGAACTGGGGGCGCCCGACCCCGGTGACCATCCGGGTGGTGCACATCGCGCCGGGTCCGACGCCGACCTTGACGATGCTGGCGCCGGCCTCGACCAGGTCGCGCGTGGCACCGGCGGCGACGACGTTGCCCGCCACGAGGGGGACGCCGAGGTTCGCGCCGGCGACCGCCCGCAGCGCGGTGATCATCTTCTCCTGGTGGCCGTGGGCGGTGTCGATCACCAGCACGTCGGCCCCGGCCTCGGCCAGCTGCTCGGCGCGGCCGACCACGTCGCCGTTGATCCCGACCGCCGCGGCGACGCGCAACCGGCCCTTCGCGTCGACGGCGGGGGTGTAGATGCCGGCGCGCAGCGCGCCGACCCTGGTCAGCACGCCGACCACCGCGCCGGCGGGGGAGGTGAGCACGGCCAGCTCGGCGTGGTTCTCGATGAGGGTGTCGAAGACGGCGCGCGGCGCGGTGCCCGCGGCCAGCCGCAGGAAGCCGGTGTCGGCGACGGTGCCGACGCGGCTGAACCGGTCGACGCCGGTAAACGAGTCCTCGGTCACGACCCCCAGTGGTGCACCGTCGGCGTCGACCACGACGGCGGCGCCGTGGGCCCGCTTGGTGAGCAGTGCCTGTGCCTCGGCGACCGAGTGCTCGGGTGTCAGGAGCACCGGTGTCTCGGCCACGAGGTCGCGCGACTTCACATAGCCGATCTGCTCGGCCGCCGCCGGAATGGGCAGGTCCTGCGGAAGGACGGCGATGCCGCCGCGTCGCGCCACGGTCTCGGCCATCCGACGGCCGGCCACCGCGGTCATGTTGGCCACGACGAGCGGGATGGTCGTGCCCGACCCGTCGACCGTGGCCATGTCCACGTCGAACCGGGAGGCGACGTCGGAGCGGTTCGGGATGATGAACACGTCGTCGTAGGTGAGGTCGTATTCAGGCCGGTTCCCGGAGTGGAAGCGCATCGGTCAAGCGGTGACTTCGGAGCGGTCACCGCTCCACAGGGTGTGGAAGCTGCCCTCGGCGTCGATCCGGCGGTAGGTGTGGGCGCCGAAGTAGTCGCGCAGCCCCTGGGTGAGGGCGGCGGGCAGGCGCTCGGCGCGCAGCGCGTCGTAGTACGACAGCGACGAGCCGAAGGCCGGCACCGGGATGCCCATCGAGGCGGCGGTTGCGACGACGCGGCGCCAGGAGTCGATCCCGGACTCGACGGCGTTGCGGAAGTACGGCGCGAGCAGCAGGCTCGGCAGCTCCGGGTTCTCGGCGTAGGCCTCGCGGATGCGGTTGAGGAACTGTGCCCGGATGATGCAGCCGCCGCGCCAGATCGTGGCGAGGGCGCCCGGGTCCACGTTCCAGCCGTACTCCTTGCTGCCGGCCGCGATCTGGTCGAAACCCTGCGCGTAGGCGACGACCTTCGATGCGTACAGCGCGGCCTTGATGTCCTCGATGAAGGCGGCTGCGTCGGTGGGGGCGGCGGCGAGGTCGCCGGCGGCCAGACCGGCGGCGGCGTCACGCTGGGCCCGCGAGCTCGAGAGAGCGCGCGCGAAGACGGCCTCGGCGATACCTGTCACCGGAATACCAAGGTCGAGCGCCGATTTCACAGTCCAGCGGCCGGTGCCCTTCTGGCCCGCCTCGTCGACGATCACGTCGACCAGCGGCTTGCCGGTCTTCGCGTCGACCTGGTCGAGGACCTCGGCGGTGATCTCGATCAGATAGCTGGCGAGTTCGGTGGAGTTCCAGTCCTTGAACACCTTGCCGATGTCGGCGACCGGCATGTCCAGGGCCTTGCGCATGAGGTCGTAGGCCTCGCCGATGAGCTGCATGTCGGCGTACTCGATGCCGTTGTGGACCATCTTGACGAAGTGACCGCTGCCGTCCGGGCCGATGTGGGTGCAGCAGGGCTCGCCGTCGACCTGTGCGGCGACCTTCTCCAGCATGGGGCCGACGGCCTTGTAGGAGTCGACCGGCCCGCCGGGCATGATGGCCGGCCCGAGCAGCGCGCCCTCTTCGCCGCCGGAGATGCCGGCGCCGATGAAGAGGAGTCCACGCTCGGCGAGGCTCTTCTCGCGGCGGATGGTATCGGTGTACAGCGCGTTGCCGCCGTCGATGATGATGTCGCCCGGCTCGAAGACCGCGGCCAACTCCTCGATCACCGAGTCGGTGGCGTCACCGGCCTGAACCATGATCAGCGCCCGGCGCGGGCGCTCGAGCGCGGCGGCGAATTCGGCCATCGTCTCGGTGCGCACGAAGTCGCCGTCACCGCCGTGATCGGCGATCAGCGCGTCGGTCTTGGCGATCGAGCGGTTGTGCAGCGCGACGGTGTAGCCGTTGCGGGCGAAGTTGCGGGCGATGTTGGAGCCCATCACGGCGAGGCCGGTGACCCCGATCTGGGCAGAGGCGGAAGACGCAGTCATGCAGTCAGCTTAACCGCCGAAGAAACGGGACAGCTCGACGAGCCACGGGATCACCACGGCAAGGGTCGGAACGACGAGGATGGCGGCCGCCCCGGCATAGGCGGCGGCGGCGATCGTGGTCGAGTTGGGCGATGCGAGCCGGTTGATCCGGGCGACCGTCGTCGAGCCGCCGGCGGCGAGGGCGCCACGGGGCGCCGCGGAGTCGGAAACGGCGACGAGGGCGTGGGCCAGCGTCGACGGGCTGGTGCTGCGAACGGCCTGGTCGTCGGCGAGCGCCTCGGCGAGCAGCTCGACCGAGCCCAGGGCCGAGGAACTGCGCACGAAGCGCGGGAAGGCCGCCTGCAGGGCGATGAAGGCCTCCAGCACGAGGTCGTGCCGCGCACGCAGGTGGGCGCGCTCGTGGGCCAGGACCGCGCGCAATTCGGCATCGGACAGTCGCGCAACGGCGCCGTCGGTGACGATGACGCGCTGGCGTCGACCCGGCAGACAGTAGGCGAGGGGCTGATCGAGGGCCAGGCGTCGGACGTACCGCGCCCGCAGCGGGTGCCGGTCGCCGACGACGGGGTCGTCGAGGGAGGCGATCAGGTCGACCAGCTGGCGATGGGCGGCGCGACGGGACCGGGTGCGGAAGGCGACCCGGATCGTGGTGACCACCAGCCGTGCCCCGACGAGGAGTGTGGCGGCGAAGGCGGCGACGCTGAACAACCAGAGGGGCAGGCCGAGGCGGTCGATCTGGTCGGCGATCCGTGCGCTCGGGGTGCCGGCGGTGCCCGGGCGCAGGAGGTTGGCGGCGATCGCCAGGCCGGCGCTGAAGGCGGAGAGGACGGCCGCGAGTGCGATCGCCTGCCAGAGGGTCATGGCGGCGCGGGGGGCGCGCATCGGCCACTGTGCGCTCGACAGCCAGGCCGGCACCGGGCCGACGAGCAGCAGGCACAGGAGGCCGAACGCGACGGCGGTCACGTCGGATCGCTGCGCTTCTCGTCGCGGGGGCCGGACTGGGCGGCGTCGAGGTCGTCGAGGGCGGCCCGCAGAGCAGCGGCCTCGTCGGCACTCACCTGCCCGACGAAGGAGACGAGGGCGGCCTCGCGCGATCCGGGGGCGTCCGCCGAATCGAGCACGTCGACCATCAGGCTGGCGACCAGATCCTCGCGGTGGTGCGCGGCCTGGTACTTGTGGGCGCGGTCGTCGCGGATCTGGGTGACCAGCCCCTTCTTGGCGAGGCGCTGCAGGACGGTCATCACCGTCGTGTAGGCGAGGTTGCGCGAGCGGTTCAGCGACTCGTGCACCTGGCGCACGGTCTGCGGCACGCTCGAGTCCCAGAGCGTGTCCATGACCGCCCGTTCGAGATCGCCCAACGCATTCACCTTTTTCATCTTACCGATTCGTGCCCGCGTGCTGGTGAGGGGAGTGATACGTGCGTCGATGGTGGTGGTCACTGGGTCTCCTACCGGTTGATCGAGACTTCTTCGCCCCAAGGATTTGACAACTAGGTAAGGCTAGCCTACATTACTAATCACGCGGATCGCGCGAGTGTCCTGAGGGCTGCAGAGACCCCCGATCCTCGGCACGGCAGGCCCCACGTTGTAGGAGAACGTGGGGCCTGCCGCTGTATCCGGGGCAGGAATCGGCGTGGGGTTAACCTGGCGGTATGAGCGATCACACCGTAGAACCCGATCCGTCCCGTCCCAAGGGGTTGGACGCCGCCCTCGGAATGACGATCTCGGAGGCGGGCCCGGACGGCGTCGTGGCCCAGATCCCGATCACCGGGACCCATCACCAACCGTTCGGCATCGTTCACGGCGGTGTCTATTGCGCGATGGCCGAGAGCGTGGCGAGCATCTCCGGATTCCTGTGGCTCGAGCACACCGGGATCGGCGGGACCGCCGTCGGGGTCAACAACAGCACGGACTTCATCAAGTCCGTGTCCGAGGGGACGATCGTGGCCCGATCGGTGCCGGTGCACCGCGGCAAGCGCCAGCAGCTCTGGCAGGTCGACATGACGCTGCCCGACGGCACGTTGCTCGCCCAGGGGCGCGTGCGACTGCAGAACGTGCCGCTGCCGTCCTGACGGGCGGTCGGGAGGTGGCTAGGCGCCCTTCTTGGCGGCCTTGTGGCGTCGTTCGCGGGCCTTCTTCTCCTGCGCCTCTTCGGCCTCGCGGCGTTCGAGCTCGGAGAGGGCGCCCATCGCGGTGCGCGCGTAGACCTGCTGCTCGGTGACCGCCAGCTGGGTGCGACCGCGCGTGGTGAACGCGAAGAACCAATTGATGAAGGTGTTCAACCGGTTGCGGAAGCCGACGAGGTACACCAGGTGCAACGCCAGCCAACCCAGCCACGCGAAGTAGCCCTCGGTCTCGAACTTCTTCTTGGTGAAGGGGATCGGCACCTGCATCACCGCGGCGTATCGCGAGATCGTGGCCATCGAGCCCTTGTCGAAGTAGGAGAACGGCTTGCGCTGCTCGGGCGTCTGGCCGCGCAGTTCGGCCTTGATCGCATCGGCGGCGTAGCGACCGCCCTGGATCGCGCCCTGGGCCACGCCGGGTACGCCGTCGACGGCCATCATGTCGCCGACGACGAAGACGTTCGGGTTGCCCGGCACGGTCAGATCCGCACCGACCTTCACGCGTCCGGCGCGGTCGAGTTCGACGCCGGTCTGATCGGCGAGCACCTTGCCCAGGGCACTGGCCTGCACGCCGGCGGACCACACCTTGCACTGCGCGTTGATGCGCCGCACGGTGCCGTCGGAGTCCTTGACCTCCAGGCCGTCGTAATCGAGGTTCGTGACCATCGAGTTGAGCTGCACCTCGACGCCGAGCTTCTCCAGTCGCTGCTGCGCCTTTGCGCTGAGTTTCGGGCCGTAGGGGGCCAGGACGGCCGGGGCCGCGTCCAGCAGGATCACTCGCGCCTGCGTCGGGTCGATGTGTCGGAACGACCCCTTCAGGGTGCGGTCGGCCATCTCTGCGATCTGCCCGGCCATTTCGACGCCGGTCGCGCCGGCGCCGACGACGACGAAGGTCAGCAGTTTCTCGCGCTCGGCCGGATCGTCGGAGAGCTCGGCCTGCTCGAAGGCGCCGAGGATGCGGCCGCGCAACTCGAGGGCGTGGTCGATGGTCTTCATGCCGGGCGCGTACTCGGCGAACTGGTCGTTGCCGAAGTAGGACTGGTCGGCGCCGGCGGCGATGATCAGGCTGTCGTACGGGGTGATGGTGACCCGTTCGAGCAACCGGGAGGTCACCGTCTGCGCCTTGACGTCGATCTCGAACACGTCGCCGAGCAGGACGGTCGCGTTCTCCTGGTCGCGCAGGATGATGCGCGTCGCCGGGGCGATCTCGCCCTCGGACACGATGCCGGTCGCGACCTGGTACAGCATCGGCTGGAACAGGTGGTGGGTGGTCCGCGCGATGAGGGTGACGTCGACGTCGGCCCGCTTCAGGCGCTGTGCGGCAAAGAGCCCGCCGAACCCGGATCCGATGATGACGACGCGGTGGCGGGGGCTGGCTGAGGTGTCACTCGTGGTCACACGCCAACCTTATCCCCTCGCGCCCGGGCGAGCGCGTCGGGCAAGCGATGACGGCCGCGTCGGCGCGACCGCAGAATCTCGTACTCGACCTCGCCGGCCCCGACCGGACCCGGGGCGGCCCGCATCCCCACCTTCTCGAGCACGCGACGGGACGCCGCGTTCTCCGGTGCGGTCCCGGCGAACACCCGCTCGGCGGGGTGTGCGGTGAAGGCGATCGCGAGGATCGCTCGGGCCGCCTCGGTGGCCAGGCCCAGGCCCCACAGGTGCCGCGGCAGCCGGTAGGACAGCTCGAGTTCCCGGCGGCGGCTGTGGCGCGGTCGGCGCAGCGCGACCCACCCCGCGAACTCGGCGGACGGTTTCTGCACGAGCGTCCAGATCCCGGTGCCGTGGGCGGTGTACTCGGCGCGGGCCCGGGGGATGGTCCACTCGGCAATCTGGGACCGCGGCGTCGGCTCGCCGTCGCTGACGAAGCGCATCACCTGCGGGTCGGCGTCGAGGGCGACGAAGGCGTCCACGTCGTCGGGCAGCACCGGGCGCAACCACAGTCGCGGCGTGTCGACGATCATCGGCCCGAGTCTAGTAGGACGATCGTCCTAGTCGGTGGCGCCGCGCCGCCGCCGGAAGGGCACCGGCCCACCGCGGTGGTCGGCGAGGATCGTGCGCACCTCGTCGGGGATCGGAGCGGGCTTTCCCTCGGCGGTCATGATGACGACGGTGGTCTCGGCAAGGGCGCAGACGGTGCCCTTCGGGTCGAGCAGCTCGTAGCCGAATTCGAAGGACGAGCGGCCGACGGCGCTGATCGAGCAGACGATCCGGACCGGATCGGTCGAGTAGTGCAGGATCGAGACGTATTCGATCTCCTGGCGCGCGACCAACAGGTGGATGCCGCGCCGGGCGTTGCCGAACCACCGGTTGAAGCACTCGACGCGGGCCTGCTCGAACAGCCGCGCGATCTGGACGTTGTTGATGTGGCCCAGGGCGTCCATGTCGCCCCAGCGCAGATGGATCTCGAAGACGTCGCCGGAATCACTCACGAAAGCGAGCCTAGCGGTGTCGGTTCCCGGCGATAGGATCGCCGGGATGCTCACCGTTCACCGCGCCGAGCGCGCCGACGCCCTCGTCGAGGTGTTGGCCGCGACGATGGCGTCGCCGCTCGCCGACCCGATGGCCGCCGAGGTCGTCGCCGTCGCGGCACACGGGGTCGAGCGGTGGCTCGCCCAGCAGCTCGCCCAGACCCTCGGTGCCGGGCCCGTCGGCGACGGGGTCGCCGCCAACATCGACTTCCTGGGGGCCACCGAGTTGGTGACACGGGTGGTCGATCCGTTCGCGCTGCCGCGGGGGGTGCGGGCACAGCTGTGGCAGCCGGAGCAGCTGCTGTGGCCGGTGTTGGCCGCACTCGAGGAGTGCATCGACGATCCTGCCCTGACCATGCTCGCGCGACACATCGACGCCGCCGGCGAGGACGCGTGGCGCGGGCGCAAACTCGCCACCGCCACGACGATCGCCCGGATGTTCGCCTCCTACGGCCGCCAGCGCCCGCAGATGGTGGCCGCCTGGGCCCGCGGGGAGGACGTCAGCGGCGCCGTCGTCGGCGGTGGTTCCCAACCCCTCGACCTCGACCAACTCTGGCAACCGCTGCTCTGGCGACGGGTGCGCGAGCAGCTCGCCGGCCCGCACCCGGCCGAGATCCTCGACGAGGTGGTCGCCGGGATCGTCGACGACCCGGGGCGGCTCGATCTGCCCGAGCGGCTGACGATCTTCGGCCCGACGCGGATCCCGCAGATGCTGCGCGAGCTGCTCGACGGCTTGGCCCGTCACCGCGAGATCGGGCTCTACCTGGCCCATCCGAGCCCCCGCCTGTGGGAGAGGGTCGCCGCGGCTGCGACGCCGGTCGGACCCCACCCGCGCGTGCTGCGCTCCCCGCCGGCGATCGCCAACCCGTTGCTGGCGAGTCTGTCCCGGGACGTGCAGGAACTGCAGGAATCGTTGGGCGCGACGATCGGCGCCGATCAGTACCACCCCGCTCCCGCTGCGCCGGAGCGGACACTGCTGGCCGCGGTCCAGACCGCGCTGCGCGACGACGGGGACGCTCCGGTCAAGGGGTTGGCAGCGGACACGTCGCTGGAGCTGCACGCCTGCCACGGTCGGGAACGACAGGTCGAGGTGCTGCGGGAGCGGTTGCTGCACCTGTTCGCCGACGATCCGACCCTGCAGCCGCGCGACGTGCTGATCATGTGTCCCGACATCGAGGAGTTCGCGCCGCTGATCACCGGGGCCTTCGGCCGCGAGGGAGGCGATCATCCCGCGGCCGGGCTGCGGGTGCGCCTTGCCGACCGCGGACTGCTGGCGACCAACGACGTGCTGGAGGTCGTGCTGCGGATCATCGCGCTCGGCGTCGGACGCGTGACGGTCAGCGAACTGCTCGACCTCGCCGCGCTCGAGCCGGTCCGCCGACGGTTCGGCTTCACCGACGACGACCTCGAGAACCTCGGCAGCTGGGCGGTGCGCGCCAACATCCGCTGGGGCGTGGACGCCGTGCAGCGCACCCGCTACGAGATGGCGGGCTTCCCGCAGGGCACCGCGGAGGCCGGATTGGACCGGCTGCTGCTCTCGGTCGCGGCCGACGAGGCGGACGGGCGCTGGCTCGGCACCGCGCTGCCACTCGGCGGGATCGACTCCAGCGACACCGAGGTGGTCGGGCGCTTCGCCGAGTACGTCGAGCGGCTGCGCGGAGTCCTGGACGAGTTCGGCCGCCCGCGCCCCGCGCGGGGATGGGCCGACGTGCTGACCGGTGTCGTCGACCGGCTCACCCAGGTCGACCGCGATGCGGAATGGGAGCGGGCGCAGGCGATCCGCCTCGTCCGCGAGGCACTGACCGACGACCTCGCCCTCACCCCCTCGGACGTCCGCGACCTCGTCGAGGACCTCGTCGCTGCGACGCCGACGCGGTCCAACTTCTGCACCGGCGAGCTCACCGTGTGCTCGATGGTCCCGATGCGGTCGGTGCCGCACCGGGCGATCGTCCTGCTCGGCATGGACGGGGAGGCGTTCCCGCGCACCCAATCGGTCGACGGCGACGACATCCTGGCCGTCGAACCACTCGTCGGCGAGCGCTCGCCACGGGACGAAGACCGGCAGGCCTTCCTCGACGCCATCACGGCGGCGCGCGAGCACCTGATCGTCTGCTACACCGGCGCCGACCCGATCACCGGCGCGCCGGTGCCGCCGTCGGTGGTGGTCAGCGAGCTACTGGACGCGGTGGGCACGTTGGCCGGCCCCGCCGTCGCAGCGGAGGTCGTACGGGCCCATCCGCTGCACGCGTTCGACGAACAGAACTTCCACCGGCCCGCGCCGTTCTCCTTCGACCGGTCGCTGCTACCCGGTGCCCGGGCCCTCGCGGAGTCGACCGCCAGCCGACGCCCCGGGGCGCGGTGGCCCACCATGGCCGGTGACCTGCCGCCGGTTTCGGGCGGCGACATCGACCTCGCCGAACTCACGGCGTTCATCGTGAACCCGGCTGACGGATTCCTCCGGCAGCGTCTGGGGGTGAGTGTGCCGCGCACCGACGAGGGCGCCCCGGACCAGTTGTCGGTCGACCTGGGGCCGCTGGAGCGGTGGGGGGCGGGTGATCGGCTGTTGTCGGCCCTGCTGGAGGGCGCCGATCCCGCCGACGCGCGCGCGGCCGAGTTCCGTCGCGGCGCCCTGCCGCCGTTCCAGCTGGGGCTGGACGCCCTCGCGCCGATATCGGCGAAGGCGCAGGCCATCGCCGAGCGGGCCCGGGCGGCGCGCCGGGGCGAGGCACGGACCGTCGACGTCCGCGTCGAGCTGCCGGACGGCCGACGCGTCTACGGGACGGTGCCCGACGTCTACGACGACGGCCCGGTCGCGGTCACCTATTCGAACCTGAAGGGAAAGCAGCGGCTGGAGACCTGGGTGGCGCTGCTCGCACTCACCGCCGGTTCGGACGCCGAGGTGCGCGGCGCATGCGTCATCGGCAGCCAGGGGCAGGGCACGGCGCTGCGGCGCTATTCCACGGTTGCCGACGCCGCGGCGGTGCTGGGTGCGCTGGTGGCCCTGCGGGACGCCGGGCTGGCTAGCCCGTTCGCGCTGCCGCTGGACGCGGCTGAGAGCGCCGTCGCCGTCTACGACCGGACCGGCAACCCCGTGCAGGCGATGAACCGCGCGCGCAGCCGCTTCGAATACGACCGCTTCGTGCAGAACCAGTCGGTGTCCCTGTTGCTGACCGGCGACCCCGACACCCCGGTCACCTTCGACGACTGCGTGGGATCGGTGCCCGACTCCGTGCCCACCGATGCCCCCTGGGCGCACGAGCCGGGCCTCCCCGGGTTCCTGCGCGCCGCGTTGGTCGTCTTCGCGCCGATGCTGCAACAGGAGTCGGACCGATGACCGCGACACCGTTCCGCCTCGACGACCCGCTGCCGACCGGCACCCTTGTGCTGGAGGCCAGTGCCGGCACGGGAAAGACCTACGCGATCGCCGCCCTCGCCGTCCGCTTCATCGCCGAGGGAACGCCGGTGTCGCGGCTGCTGATGGCGACCTTCTCCAACGCCGCGTCGACCGAACTGCGCGACCGAACCCGCACGCGGTTGCGCGAGTGCGCCGACGCGCTGGTCGACCTCGACGCGGCCGCAGCGTCCGGCGATGCGCTCGTCGCCCTGCTCGCCGCCGGTTCCAGCGACGAGGCTGCGCTGCGCCGCGAGCGGCTGCTGTCCGCACTGTCGGACTTCGATGCGGCGACCATGGCCACCACCCACACGTTCTGCAACCGGATGCTGACGGTGCTCGGGTTCCTCGGCGAGCGCGACCAGCACCACACCCTCGTCGAGGACGTCGACGATCTTGCCCGTGAGGCCGGGCGGGACCTCTACCTGAAGCGTTTCGCCGGGCAACCCGACGACGACTACCCGTTCCCCACGGCGACGGAGATCGCCCGCGACGCTTTGCGCAACCCGACCACCGCTCTGGCACCGACCGGACCGGACGCCGGGGCCGGCGCCACCTGGGTACGGTTCGCCGCGGCCGTGCGCGATCGGGTGGACACCCGCAAACGCTGGTCGAGGCTGCGCACCTACGACGACCTGCAGGGCCGCCTGCACGCGATCATCACCGATCCCGAGGCCGGCGGCGCGGCGTGCGCCCGGATCCGCGGCCGCTACGACGTCGTCCTGGTCGACGAGTTCCAGGACACCGATCCCGAGCAGTGGGAGATCCTGCGGCGGTGTTTCCACGGGCATCGACCGATGGTGCTGGTCGGCGACCCGAAACAGTCGATCTACGCCTTCCGCGGCGCGGAGGTCCTGAGCTACCTGGCCGCGGCCCGCGAGGCGCAGGATCAGCGGAACCTCACGGTGAACTGGCGGTCGGACGGACCACTCGTCGATGCCTTGGGTGCCGTGCTGGTGGACGCCGAACTCGGTGATCGGCAGATCGCCGTGCATCCCGTCCGCGCCGCCCAGGCCGACTCGCGGATCGTCGGGGCTCCGCCGCTGCGCGTGCGGTTCTTCGACCGCAGGGACTTCACCAAGCACACCAAGGACGGCTCCACCCCGCTGGTGCCCGGCGTGCGCGAGCGGGTCATCGCCGATGTCGCCGACGACATCGCCGCCACCCTCGCCTCGGGGGCGCGCATCGTCGTCGACGGGCGGGACGGACCACGGGAGCGGCCCGTGGAACCCGGCGACATCGCGGTGCTGCTGCGCACCAACAGCACCATCGAACCGTTGCAGCGCGCCCTGGGGGCCTACGGCATCGCGACGGTGGTGACCGGCGGCCAGAGCGTGTTCGCCACCGACGCGGCCCGGTACTGGTGGTACCTGCTGTCGGCCCTCGACCGACCGTCCGACGCGCGGCGCGTGCGGTTGGCGGCGGTGACCCCGCTGGTCGGCGTCACGCCCGCGGAACTGGACGCCGCCGGGGACGCCGGGGTGGGTGCGCTGGCCGCCGACCTCGCCACCTGGGCGCGCGTCTTCGAATCCGGCGGACCGGCGGCGATGACCGCGCAGATCCTCGCCGACCGCGGCGTGGCCGGCCGGGTACTCGGCCTGGTCGACGGGGAGCGGTTGCTCACCGATCTGCTGCAGGTCGCATCGCTACTCGGGGACGAGGTCGCCGAGAACGGCAGCGGGCTCACCGGTCTGGCCGCCTGGCTGGGGGAGAACGTCGCCGACCGGGGTCGCGTCCAGCGACGCGCCAACCAGACGCGGCGACTGGACCGGGACACCGCCGCGGTCCAGCTGATGACCGTGCATGCCAGCAAAGGGCTGGAGTTCCCCATCGTGTACGTCCCGTTCGGCTGGGACGGTGTGCGACCGAGCCGGCCCACGACCTTCACCTTCCACGACGACGCGGGGGTGCGCCACCTCGACGTCGGCGGGATGTCGGCACCGGGATACCACCAGCGCAAGGCCCGTGCCGACGCCGAGGCCGCCGGTGAGGAACTACGGCTGCTGTACGTCGCGCTCACCCGGGCCCGGTCGCAAGTGGTCGCATGGTGGGCGCCGAGTACGACGACCCCGGGCGGTGCGTTCCACCGGGTCCTGTTCACCGCCGACGAGCGGACGACCGCCATGCGCGCGGGTGGGCACCACCCGATCCCGGAGACGGTCCCGCTGACCGACGACGCGGGCGAGGCGCTGGTCCTGCAGGAGGTCGCCGGTCTGCACGAGGGGATCGTCGTCGAACACGCCGGGAAACACACCGGCGTGCCGCGGTGGCATCCACCGGCTCCGGACGCCGGCCCGGCCGATCTGGCCGTCGCCCGATTCGACCGGGTGATCGACGAGACCTACCGACGGACGTCGTATTCGGCGATCGTCCGGGCCGCCCACGAGGCCGCGCACGCCGCCCGCGGCGCGGTATCGGGAGTCACCAGTGAGCCGGACGACGCCGTGGTCCGCGACGGCGAGGTGGCCGACGAGCCGCCCGAGGCCGATGAGCCGGAGACGGCCGACACCGGCGGTGAGCAGACTGGCACGCCGTCGTTGATGAACGGCCTGCCGTTCGGTGCCCGGTTCGGCACCCTGGTGCACGAGGTCCTCGAGCACGTGGACACCGGCGCGGACGATCGGAGCGCCCATGTGCGCGAACTCTGCGTCGAGGGGGCGCGGCGGAGCGCCTTTGAGATCGATGTCGACCGCCTGGCGACTGCCCTCGAGGGCGTCCTCACCACACCGATCGGGTTCGGCGATCTCTGGGACGTCAAGCCCGCCGACAGGCTCAGCGAGATGGAGTTCGAATTGCCGCTGTCCGACGCCGACGGCGGATTCCACCTGGCGGCCGTGGCCGAGCTGATGCAGCGTCACCTGCCCGACGACGATCCACTGCGACCGTATGCGGACGAGGTGGCCGGGGTCTCTGACGAGCGCTTCCACGGCTTCCTCACCGGCAGCATCGACTCGGTGCTGCGGGTCCGCTCCGACGGCGAGGCCCGGTACGTGGTCGTGGACTACAAGACCAACCGCATCCAACCGGGCGACCTGGTGGCAGAGGTGTTCTCCGCCGAGGCGATGGCCGAGGAGATGATGTCCTCGCACTACCCGCTGCAGGCACTGCTGTACTCGGTTGCCCTGCACCGGTATCTGCGCTGGCGGCAACCGGGCTACGACCCGCGGCGCCACCTAGGCCCGGTCCAGTACCACTTCGTCCGCGGCATGGTCGGTCCAGCCACGCCGTCCGGGTGCGGGGTCTTCAGCTGGGACGTTCCGGCCGCGCTCGTCCTGGGCCTGTCGGATCTGTTGGCGGGGGTGGGTGATGACTGACCAGACCACCGCGGAGGCGGCCGAGGTCGACCTCACGAGCGCCGATATCGCCATCGGCGAGACCGGGATCCTGCGCACCTTCAACGAGGCGGGCGTCCTCACCTCCGCCGACGTCCGTGTCTCTCGACGACTCTCGGCGCTGTCCGACGAGACCGCCTCCGACGAGGTGCTGCTCGCCGCAGCGCTGGCGGTGCGGGCCGTGCGCAGCGGTTCGATCTGCGTCGGCCTCGACGACCTCTCCGCCCTCGACCCCGATCCGGAGCATCCGCTGCCGTGGCCGACCATCGAGGCCATGATCGCGGCGCTGCGCGAGAGCAGCCTGGTGGTCGGCGGACGCTTCGGCCCGCTGCGCCCGCTGGCGCTGGTGGAGTCCGACGACGGTCCGCTGCTGTACCTGCGCAAGTACTTCGAGCAGGAGCAGGTGATCCGCGAGGTCCTGCGGCGGCGCGCGGCCACGCGCCCGACCGTGGACCTGACGACCGCGGCGGCGGCGATCACCGAGGTCTTCGGCGATCGGTCCGCCGAGTACGACCGACAGCGCACGGCCGCGGCACTGGCGGCGACGTCGTGGACGACCGTCTTGGTCGGCGGACCGGGCACCGGCAAGACGCACACGGTGGCGCGGATCCTCGCGGTGCTCGAGCGCGTCCTGGGAGCCGATACGCGGATCGGGTTGTGCGCCCCTACCGGCCGGGCGGCCGCGCAACTGCAGGCGTCGATCAACCGGTACGACGGGCTGTCCGCGGCCCCGGTGGCGCATACCGTGCACGCCCTGTTGGGCATTTGGCGCGACGGCACGGTGAGGCACGGTCCGAACAATCGGCTGCCGTACGACGTGGTGGTCGTCGACGAGACCTCGATGTTGTCGGTGACCACGATGAGCCAGCTGCTGCGCGCGCTGCGCGACGACGCGCGTCTGGTGTTGGTCGGCGACCCACACCAGTTGGTGTCGGTCGAGGCCGGCGCGGTGCTCACCGACCTCACCGATCGCGCGCTGCGCTCGACCGCGTCCGCACCGCCGGGTTTCGAGGAGCTGGCAGATCTGGCGTCCTCGGACTTCAGCGCCGCCGAGCAGGCGCAGTTGGGCGACGGCGTGCTCACGCTCCGTCGAGGATTCCGCTACGGGTCGACGATCGCGACGGTCGCCGAGGCCGTCAACGCGGGCGACGCGGACCGGGTCCTGGAACTCATCGAGTCCGACGGCGGCGAACACGTCGAACTGGTTCCGCCCGAGCACCTCGAAGAGGTTCGCGCGGACACGGTCGCCTGGCTGGCGAGCCTCCGCGGGGCGGCGGCGGCCGGCGATGCGAGGGCCGCCGCCGGCGAGCTCGAGTCGTATCGCGTGCTGTGCGCCCACCGCGACGGGAGATACGGCGTCGGATGGTGGGCGCGGATGATCGACTCGTGGCGCGACGGGGGTCGGCGCGGACAGTGGGCGGTCGGCGAGCCGCTGCTGGTGACTGCTTCTGACAAGCGGGTCGGGATCTACAACGGCGATACGGGTGTGGTGATCGCCGACGGTCGCGGGGGCGTCACGGTCGCCTTCGACAAGTACGGGGAGATCGTCGAACTGCATCCGTCCCAGTTGGCCGACGCGATGCCGGCGGCCGCCATGACGATCCACCGCAGCCAGGGCAGTCAGTTCGACGTGGTGACGGTGGTGCTGCCGAATGCCGAGTCGGCGCTGTTGACGCGGGAGCTGCTCTACACGGCGATCACCCGGGCGCGCAGTCGCGTGCGGATCGTCGGGACACCGGAGTGGCTGCGCGCCGCCGTCGACCGTCGGGTCGCCCGTGCGAGCGGCCTGCGCGGCGAGGTTCAGGAGTTCGCGCCGTAGCCGGTGCTAGCGTTCTCTGCAGATGTAAGGGGAGGCGATGACCTACTACGGCGGGGGAAACCCGGGGCCCGACGACGGCCGACACGGGCGACACCGGTCCCCGAACGCGGGCGGCCAGCCCGAATACCCGGGTGACTACTCGGCGCCGCCGACGCGCGCCTACAGCGACTACCCCACCGCGGGCCAGGCGTACTCGTCGGGGCAGTTCCCCGATCTCGGTGCGGAAAGCGGCTATGACCAGGACGTTTACGCCGAGCCGGAGCCGGAGGCCAGGGGCGCCGATGTTCGTCCGCCGCGGCATCCCGCGATCCTGGCCACGCTGGTCGGGGTGACGGTCTTCCTGGCGACGTCGATCGTGGCGATCACCCTGTGGGCGCTGAACGACAGCAACGCGCGCCGCTCGGAGAACTATGCGGCCGACCATCCGTCGACGACGACCGTGACGGTGACGGAGACGACCACGAGTACCACGACGACGACGGCGCGCCCGTCGAAGACGAGGCCGTCCTCGGCCTATGAGAGCGAGGACCCCGACGGCGGCTCCGCCGCGACGGCCACCTCCGGGTGGTACGCCCAGTACGGGTCCTTCACCAGTCTGTCCAGCGCCCAGGAGCTGGCATCGCAGACCGACGCCGAGGTGTACCGCGGTGAGGAATTCGGCCAGCCGGGCCAATACATCGTCGCGCAACGGGAGTTCACCAAGTCCGGGGCGCGGGAGGCCTGCGACATCTCCGAGAAGGCGTGCGTCGTCAAGCAGGTCGAGTGACCGTAGGCTGAGCCCATGGCGAAACGACCGGATACGGCAGCACGATTGCTGGACGCCCACGTCGAGTTCGAGGTGGGCAGGCTGCTCGACCCGGCGGCGTTCGAGGCCACCGTCGTCGAGGAGGTCGATCACTTCCTGGCCCTGGCCGATCGTCTGACGCTCGGTGAGGCGATTTCTGCCGAGCCGGTGAAGGCCGTGGCGCAGAAGTACGCGGTCCAGGTTCCCGTCGAAGGGGCCATCCCAGAGCTGGTCGGCGAGATCGCCCGGTCGCTCTACCGCAACAGTGTCAACGACGAATACCGCCTCACCGATGTCATCGACGACCGACAGTTCGACGAATTGGCCACCGCCGTCGGCGAACTCGGCGTGACCAAGCGCGTCCTCAAACGGGTGCTGGAAGGGCCGGCGACCATCGACACCGCCGTCGAGGCGGTGACCCGCGCGGTGGACTCCGTTCTCGAGGAGCCCGACGAGGGGCACGAGGCCGCCGACGTCGTGAGCTGGCTGCGCGACCGCACGGCATGGGGATTGCGCACCGCGGCGCGGCCGGTCCGGCCGGTCATCGACACCGCGGTGGAGAAGGCGACGCGCACGGGTGCGTCGTTCGTGCTGCGGAGCAACGAGGATGACGCCGACGAATTGTTGCTCGAGGCTGCGCGTGAAGCGTGGCGCGACCACCGCGACGAGTCGCTGAGCGCCTACCGCGACGTGGTGACCGAGGACGACGTCGACGACATCGTCGTGCTGATCTTCGAGTTCTGGCGGGAGTTCCGCAACACCGCGTTCCTCCGGGCGCTGATCGACGAGGCCATCGACTACGTCTTCGAGAAGTACGGCGACACCCCGCTGAGCGAATTGCTCGGCGAAGTCGGCGTCTTCCGGTCCGACCTCATCGAAGAAGGCCTGCGCTTCGGCCCGCCCGTGGTGGAGCGGTTGCACGCGGACGGCTTCGTCGAGTCCGTCATCCGGCGCCGGTTGGCAGCCTTCTACGACTCGGAGGAGTTCCGAGCCGCCCTCCGACGGTGGGGATGATCACCCGGCGCGGTGGATCACCGCAGCCTTGGCGCTCTGGAACTCCTCGTCCGTGAGCAGCCCGCGCTGGTGAAGGTCGGCGAGCTTCACCAATTCGTCGGCGATGGTTTGTTCGGTCTGGGGCCCAGGTGGGGGAGTCTTCTTGACCAGGTCCACGCCGGACTGGTGGGCCGATGGCGGCGGCGCGGCGGTGTGGCCGGACGGACCGCCGGCGGGCGGGACCGGCGGGGCCATCCGCACGGACTGCAACAGGTACGGATCGAGGAACGTGCGATCGTCGGACAGCACGATGCCGAAGTCGAGCAGGCCCGCATCGGTGGCGCAGATCAGATAGCTGAAGACCAGCCGCTTGTCATAGCTGTACTCGCGCAACGACCCGTGCCGGAATGAGAGTTCGACCGGGTGCTCGGCGCTCTTGGGCACCCCGAGGATGCGCTGGTCGGTAACGGCCAGGCCGAGGGTCAGCGGCTTCACCGAGGTGACGTCTGCCAGGGCGAGCAACTGCTCGCCGGGTGCGAGCAGCCGGTTCATGATGGCGATGCAGCGGGCAGCCTTCGACTGGCTGAGCATCTTCGACACTGCCGGTTGTGTCATCGGTTCGACTCCCGGACCCGTCAGCCCAGCCGCGTGCGCGCGAACTCGGTGCGCGACAACGTGAATCCGTAGTCCTGCGGGCCGCGGCAGTACAGTGCCTCCGTCGACGAGTAGCAGGTGAACTGCGCCCCCGACACCGTGATCGAGAGGGATTCGCCGTAGCCGAGGACCGGCCCGGGATCGCGCCACACGCCCTGCAGGATCGTCGAGCACGGCGGGCTGGCGTAGTTGAACCAACCGACGATGCGCACCGGTCTCTCGGCGCCCTCGTACAGTCCGCAGCGGGACTCTTCGGGGGAGTCGTCGGGGCCGTCGTGGATCTCACAGATGAATTCCGTGCCGGCGAAGCAGGCGATGTTGCCGCTCGGAACGGAGAAGGCGTAGGTCGCGACGCTGGTCGGCGGCGACAACAGGTATCGCGATGCGTCCACGGCGCCATACGCTCCGGGGCCGTCGGGCGGAAAGGCGCCCGGCGCCGGGGTCGGCACCGTCTGCTGCGCGGTCGTCGTCGGTTGCAGCGTCGTCGTCACCGTGGTGGTGACGCGCGCCTTGGGGTCCGGCTCCGCCTGGCCGAAGGTGATCCGGTCGCACGCGCCCAGGGCCAGGGCGGACAGCGACACCAACGCGGCGACGGCGAGCGACGTGCGGCGCACGAATCGAGCGGGACTGGTCATCGGTCCTCCCCGGAGGCGGTCGGCAGCCTGGTCAATGCATGACTGCGCAGGTTGAGGGGTTCGCATCCGTCGTCGGTCACGACGACGATGTCTTCGATCCGGGCTCCCCAGTCCCCGTCGAAATAGACGCCCGGCTCCACGCTGAACGCCATGCCCGGCGCCAACACCACGTCGTTGCCGGCGACGATGTACGGCTCCTCGTGGACCGAGAGCCCGATTCCGTGGCCGGTGCGGTGGATGAAGTGGTCGGCGAGCCCGGCCGCGGCGAGATGGTCGCGAGCGGCGGCGTCGACGGACTCCGCGGTCACCCCCGGGCGCACCGCCGCGACGGCCGCCGCTTGGGCTTCCTCCAGCACGGCGTAGGCGCGCGCCACGTCGGCCCGCGGCTCGGTGAAGCAGTACGTGCGCGTCGAGTCGGAGTTGTAGCCCGGCTCGACCGGGCCGCCGATGTCGATCACCACGACATCGGACTCGGTGATGACGCGGTCGGAGTGTTCGTGATGCGGGTCGGCGCCGTTCGGCCCGGATCCCACGATGACGAAGGCGGCCTCGGTGTGCCCCTCGGCGACGATGGCCGCGGCGATATCGGCCGCTACTGCGGCCTCGGTGCGTCCCGGGCGCAGCCATTCGCCCATGCGCGCATGCACCCGATCGATCGCGGCGCCGGCACGGCGGAGCGCGGCGATCTCGTCGTCGTCTTTGATCATCCGCAACTCGCGCAGGATGTCGGTGGCCAGGAGCGGTCGGGTTTCGGTCGCCGTCATGAGGGGCACGAGGTGGCCCGCCGGCATCGAATCGGACACCGCGACCTGCGGATTGCCCGGCAGGTGCTGCAGGGCCAATGCGTAGGGATCCTCTCCGTCGACCCACGGGACGGTGGTCAGGCCGAGTTCCGTTGCGGCGGACTCGCCGAAGGAGGCCACCTCCAGGCGCGGCACCACCAGGACCGGCCCGCCGGTGGCCGGGACGACGAGCGCACTGAGGCGCTCGAAGGTCTGCGCGGTCGATCCGATCAGGTAGGTGAGGTCGGGTCCGGGCGTGATGATCAGCGCGTCGACACCCGATGCATCGGCCAATTCCGCCGCGCGGGCGAGGCGGTGCCGATAGACGGCGGTGGGGAAGCGGGAGGCCATATCGGCAACCCTAGTCGGGGCGGGCCACAGGACGGCCGAGCAAACCGCCCGAACCCATCACCCGGTCCACCGGGATCTCGATGACGACGCGTCGAGGGTTGGGCTTCGGTTCCCGGTAGCGCTGTCCGTATCGGTGCTCGGCGTCACGAATCCGCGCCGGGTCGCGCGACACGCGCACCGGTCCTTCCAGGGTCAGCCACCGCGGACCGTCGACGTGGGTGACGGCGGCGCGGGGTCCGCGCTCGGCGTTGCGGACCTTCTGGCTGCCGTCGAAGGTGATCACCCGGACGAGCCTCTCGTCGGGGTCGTAGGTGAAGCCGACGGCCACGACGTGGGGCGACCCGTCGGCCCGCGTCGTCGCGAGGGTGGCGAGGTGTCGCTCGGTCAGAAAGGAGAGTGCTTCGTCGGTCAGGTCCTCGGGTCCGCTCACGGCGTCCACGGTAGTCGCGGATGCGATACTGGCCCCCATGACACCCGAGCCCGGATCGATCCTGCTCTTCGGCGGCCGAAGCGAGATAGGCATGGCCATCGCGACCAGGATGGCCGCCGGTCGACCGGTAGTCCTCGCCGCGCGGCGCTCCACCGACCTCGCCGACCAGGTGTCGGCCCTGACGGCGGCCGGAGCGACGGCGGTTTCGTGTGTCGAGTTCGATGCACAGGACACCGACTCGCATCCCGCGCTCGTCGACGAGCTCACGGCGCGCGGACCGGTGGAAGCGGCGATCGTCGCCTTCGGCATCCTCGGGGACGCCGCCCGTGCGGAGCGGGACGTCGAGCACGCCTTGCACATCGCGAATGTCGACTACCTGGCCCAGATCTCGATCCTCACCCTGCTCGCGAACAAGCTGCGGGAGCAGGGCAGCGGCACGATCGTGGTGTTCTCCTCGATCGCCGGCCAGCGCGTGCGACGCGCCAACTATGTCTACGGTTCGACGAAGGCCGGGCTCGACGGCTTCGCGTCGGGCCTCTCCGACGCCCTGCACGACAGCGGGGTGCGCGTCTTGCTGGTGCGGTCGGGTTTCGTCATCGGCCAGATGACCAAGGAGCTGATGGACAGTGGTGTGAAGCCCGCGCCGATGTCCAAGACCGCCGACCAGGTCGCCGATGCCGTGGTCCGGGCCTACCGCCGCGGCAAGACGGTCGTGTGGGTGCCCTGGGCGATCCGGCCGACGGCCTTCGTCTTTCGCCTGCTGCCGCGCCCGATCTGGCGTCGGATGCCGCGCTAGGAGCCGATCCGATCCAGGATCGCCGTCGCGATCTCGTCCGGGCGCTCCTCGGGCAACCAGTGCGATGCGCCGTTGATCTCGACGAACCTGAACGGACCGTCGACGAACTTCACCGAGTCGGCCGCTTGGGCTCGGCCGAGTGCGGCGTCGTGGTCGCTCCACACCACCGTCGTCGGCGCCGCGATCCGGCCGACGTAGGTCGGTGGCGCAAAGGGGAGGCCGCGGTACCAGGCGAGGCCGCCGGGAAGGGCGCCGTAGTCGACGATGTCGCGGCGGAAGGCATCGACCATCTCGTCGGTCATGCCGAAGCCCTTCATGCCACGCCGAGACTGCTTGGTGTCCGCGGACAGGATGCGCTCGGGCAGTACCGGCGTCTGGAAGGCGAACATGTACCAGGACCGCAGCACCTGCCCCTTGATCGTCGATCGTAGGAACGCCGCCGGGTGGCCGACCGACACCGCAGTCAGTGACGTGACCTTGTCGGGGTGCGCGGCGGCGACCGCCCACGCGACGATGGCGCCCCAATCGTGGCCGACGAGGTGCACGGGTCGACCGATCTCGTCGATGAGCGCAGCGACGTCGTCGGCGAGCCGGGGCACCGTGTACTGCTTGCGTCCCTTCGGGCGTGCACCGGGCGAATACCCGCGCTGATCGGGTGCGATCGTCCGGTAACCCTTGTCGTGAAGGAGGGGTGCGACCTTGTCCCACGCCGTCGCGCGCTGTGGGAAGCCGTGGAGCAGGACCACGGGTTCGCCGTCGGCGGGACCGGAATCGATGACGTCGAAGGTCAGTCCGTCGTTGCTGAACGTGGTGATGGGGGGCACGGTTGTCCAAACTAGTCGTTGTCGGGAGCAAAACGGGCCGCTACGACGTTGATAGGGCAGATGGAAGGAAGTTTCCCATGAGGATTCGTTGGATCCTGCTGCTGTACGCGGTGATCGAGGTCGCCGCGTTCGCCGGACTGATCGCCTGGCTCGGCGTCGGTTGGGCGCTGCTGATCACGCTGGCCACCGCTGTCGGCGGTTACCTGTTCCTGGCGGCGCGGGGACGTCGGGTCGTGTCCGACCTCCGTCGCGCAGCCCGCAACGAGATCCGTCCGACCGAGCCGCTGCCCGACACGGCGCTGCTCGGTCTGTCGTCGGTGTTGGTGATCCTGCCCGGCATCGTGAGCACCGCGCTCGGCGTGATCCTCATGGCCGGTCCCACCCGCCGTGCGGCGCGCCCGCTGGTCACGGCGTTCGGGGCCAAGCGCTTCGCCGGACTCGTCACCGCGCTCAGTGCGCGCACGGTCATCCTCGACGGGGACGTGATCGACGGCGAGGTCGTCGACGTCCCCTCCGAGGTGCCCGGCCGAGCGCACCAACTGCCTCCCGCGCACTGATCCGGGCCGCCGACACGGCAGACTATTCGTCATGTCGACGCAACTGCTCGTGGGCGGCAGTATCCACACGCCGGCCAACCCGGAGGCGACCGCGATGGCCGTCACCGACGGCACGGTGGTCTGGGTCGGCTATGACGAGGTCGGAAAGAGCCTGCACCCCGATGCCGAGATCATCGACCTGGACGGCCGATTCGTCGGGCCCGGGTTCGTCGATTCCCATGTCCACCTGACGGCCACCGGCCTGGCGCGCACCGGCCTGGACCTGTCCGGTGCGGTGAACCGCGACGACGTCCTGGCACGGCTGAGCGCCCACGCCGCCACCCGGCCGGCCGACGAGGCGATCTGGGGTCGTGGCTGGGACGAGTCGACGTGGGTGGCGATGGATGCCGAGGGGCGCCGACCGCCGACCGTCGCGGAGATCGACGCGGCCGTGGGTGGACGTCCGGCCTATCTGGTCCGCGTCGACGAACACTCGGCCCTCGCGTCGAGTGCCCTGCGCGCCGGCGCACCCGACCTGAACGGGATGGCCGGGTTCTCTGCGCACGGCCCGCTCACCGGCCAGGCGCACCACGCGGTTCGTCGGGTCGCGCAGTCGGCGCTGTCCGCAACGCAACGGGCCGACGCACGCCGACTGGCCCTGGACGAGATCGCGGCACTCGGCATCGTCTCGGTCCACGAGAACGGTGGGCCCGACATCGCCGGTGCGGAGGATTTCCGCGAGGTGCTGGCCACCGACACCGGTGTCGAGATCATCGGGCTGTGGGGGGAGACCGCGACGGGTGCCGACCACGCGACCGAGCTGCTGGCGGCCACTGGTGCGGCCGGCCTGGCCGGCGACCTGTTCGTCGACGGTGCGCTCGGGTCGCGCACTGCTTGGCTGACCGAGCCCTATGCCGACGCCCCCGACACCGCCGGCACCTCCTACCTCGACGCCGAGGCGGTCTACACGCACCTGCGTGCGCTCACCGGCCTGCGCCGCCAGGGCGGGTTCCACGTCATCGGTGACGCGGCGATGGGTGCTGTCACCGAAGCGCTCGAGCGGTTGGCGGCAGAGGTCGGCACACCGGCCATCGCGGCCTGCGCCCACCGCGTCGAGCACGCCGAGATGGTGTCCACCGAGCAGATGGCGGTGTTGGGCCGCTGCGGGGTGATCGCCTCGATGCAGCCGGCCTTCGACGCTGCCTGGGGAGGCCCCGATGCGATGTACGCCCAGCGCCTGGGCCCGGCCCGCGCGGCGTCGATGAACGACTTCGCCGCGCTGGCCAAGGCCGGCGTGGCACTGGCCTTCTCGTCGGACTCCCCGGTCACCGCGATCTCGCCGTGGACGACGATCGGCGCGGCGGTGGGCCACCACCGCTCAGAGTCGGCGGTGTCCGCCCGTGCGGCCTTCGGCGCGTGCACCAGAGGTGGCTGGCGCGCCGCCGGTCGCAACGACGGTCTCAGCGGCATTCTGGTGCCCGGCGCACCGGCGAGCTACGCCGTCTTCGACGTCGACGACCTCGTCGTCGCCGGATCCGACGACAAGGTCCAGCGGTGGTCCACCGACCCGCGCTCGCGCGTCCCGGCGCTGCCCGACGTGTCGCCCGGTGCCCCGACGCCGGCATGTGTGCGGACCGTCCACCGAGGATCGGTGCTGTTCGACTCCGGTGACCTGCCCGCCCCTGCGGAGCGCGCATGACGAGGCTGATCCGGCCCGCGGCCGCCATCGGTGCGGGCGTCGCCATGTGGGGCGCGTTCCCGCCCAGCAATCTGTGGTTCCTCGCGGCGGTGTCACTCGGCGTCCTCGCGCTCGTCGTGGGTACCGGCGGGATTCGCACCCGCGACGGTGCGGGTTACGGATTCCTGTTCGGACTCGGCTTCTACGTCCCGTTGCTGCCGTGGATCGGCGAGTACGTCGGCCCGCTGCCGTGGTTGGCGCTGGCGGTCGTGCTCGCCGCCTACACCGCGTTGTTCGGCGCCTTGGCGACGATTGTCATGCGGCTGCCGCTACCGCCGCTGTGGTTCGCCGCCACCTGGACGCTCGTCGAAACCCTGCGGTCGATGTTCCCCTTCGGGGGCTTCCCCTGGGGGCGCACCGCGTTCAGCCAAGTGGACGGACCGCTGCTGCCCCTGGCCTCGGTGGTCGGCGCGACGGGCCTCTCCTTCGGCGTGGCTCTGTTCGGCGCGTCGGTCGCCTGGGTGTTCGTCCTCGGTGTCCGCGCGTGGCACCGGGGCCCCAAACCGGCCACCGAGGAGCCCCACGTGCTGTCGCCGGGGGTGCTGACCGCGGTGGCCGTCGTGCTCCTGGCCCTGGCCGCCCCGCTCGTGGCGATTCTCGTCACGCCGGCCAGCCTCGATCGGGTGCTGTCGCCGTCCACGACGCGGATCGCCGTCGTCCAGGGCAACGTGCCGCGCCTCGGCCTGGAGTTCAACGCGCAGCGGCGGGCCGTCCTGGACTACCACGTGCGGCAGACCGGCGTCTTGGCCGCCGACATCGCCGCCGGCCGCGCGCCGCAGCCGGATTTCGTGGTGTGGCCGGAGAACGCGGCGGACATCTCCCCGCTCGACAACCCGGATGCCGCCCAGGAGATCGAGTCGGCGGCGCGGGCCGTCAAGGCGCCGATCGTGCTCGGCACGATCCTGGAGGACACGCCCGGCGAGCCCACGAACACGGTCCTCGTCTGGGATCCGGCGCGCGGTGTCGTCGACCGATACGACAAGCACATCATCCAGCCGTTCGGTGAGTACCTGCCGTGGCGGGGCTTCTTCCGCCTGTTCTCGTCCTACGCCGACATGGCCGGCAACTTCCACGCCGGCAGCGGACCGTCGGTGGTGCGGGTACCGACCCGCTCGGGCCCGATCGTGGCCGGCGTCGCGACCTGCTGGGAGGTCGCCTTCGACCGCGCGGCGCGCGCCTCGGTGGATCAGGGCGCGCAGCTCCTGATCGTGCCGACCAACAATGCGACCTTCGGCCGCACCGCGATGACCTACCAGCAACTCGCGATGTCCCAGGTGCGCGCCGTCGAACACGGGCGGTCTGTTCTCGTCGCGGCGACCTCGGGGGTCAGCGCCATCGTCGCCCCCGACGGCACGGTCACCTCGCACACGAAGATCTTCGAGCCGGCGACCCTCCTGGACGACGTGCCGCTGCGCACCGACCGGACCGTGGCGACGAGGTTGGGTGGGGCCCCTGCGATCGCACTCTGCGCGTTGGCGGTGGTGGCCCTTTTGGTCGCTTTGGCCACGCATACTAGATTCAGTCGGAACCCGGTGCGCGCCCGTGCGCGCACCGCGGACGTAGCGAAGGAGCTCGATGAGTAGCGGTGCACAGGGCGGATCGGCGAAGCCCGTGATCGGCCCGACGGGGGAGAACGCCCTGGTCGTCATCCCGACGTACAACGAGCGCGAGAACCTGCCGATCATCGTCGACCGGCTGTTGACCGCCCTCGGTGGCGTCCACGTGCTGGTCGTCGACGATTCCAGCCCGGACGGCACCGGCGAGGTGGCCGACAAGCTGGCCACCGGCGACAAGGACAAGCGCATCCACGTCCTGCACCGCACCGAGAAGGACGGCCTCGGCAAGGCGTACCTCGCCGGATTCACCTGGGGACTGGCCCGCGACTACGCGGTGCTGGTCGAGATGGACGCCGACGGCTCGCACGCCCCCGAACAGCTGCACCGGCTCTTCGACGCGGTGAACGACGGCGCCGACCTGGCCATCGGCTCGCGCTACGTGCGCGGCGGGTCGACGGTGAACTGGCCCAAACGGCGCGAGGTGCTCTCCCGCGGCGCCAACACCTACGCGCGGCTCGCGCTCGGCTCGTCGGTGCGCGACATCACCGCGGGCTTTCGCGCCTACCGACGCGCGGTGCTCGAGAGCTTCGACTTCGACTCCGTCGACTCGGCGGGCTACTGCTTCCAGATCGACTTGGCCTGGCGGGCGATCCAAGGCGGGTTCGTCGTGAAGGAAGTGCCGATCACCTTCACCGAACGCGCCATCGGCGAATCCAAGATGGACGGCGGCGTCATCACCGAAGCATTCCTTCAGGTCGCGCGCTGGGGGATCGACAGCCGTCTGGGCCGCAGCCCCAAGAACAGCAAAACGGCCGGCTGACCCCCTTTCGGGGGGCAACCGGCCGGTGTGCGCGGCGCGACTCAGCCGCGTCGGCGCTGCTTCAGGATCTCCAGCCGCTCGTTGAGGAGCACCTCGAGCTCGTCCTCGCTGCGACGCTCCAGGAGCATGTCCCAGTGCGTGCGCGGCGGCTTGGCCTTCTTCTCCTCCGGCGCGGCACCCTCGAGGAGGGTGCCCTCCATGCCGTTCTTGCACGGCCACTTCGAGGGGATCTCGGCGTCGTCGGCGAACGGGACGTCGAAGATCTCGCCGTTGTCGGTCTTGTACTGCACGATTCGGCGCGGGGCCAGATCGTGATCGCGATCAGTCTCGTAGCTGACCGCTCCGAGTCGGCTTCCGCGAAGCACTCGATCTGCCATGTGATTCCTCCCAGGTCTCGGCCTTCCAGTCTACGCGAGTCGGGCGCCAGTCTTCTAACGCCGACACGGGCGGTCGGCAGGCGTCGGCGACGCCGCTGATCGGGTAGCGTTTCCAGACATGACGACCGAGACCGTGAACCGTCGGGAACGACTGGTGTCGTGCGCGTGGTGCGGTCGCGAAATCGTCGATTCGACGCTCGGTCGCCGACGCAAATACTGCCAGCAGTCCTGCCGCCAACGCGCCTACGAACAGCGAACGCTGACGGCGGGCACGAGTATTCCCGACGACGCGGTGATCCTGCGACCCGACGAGGTCCGCGACCTCGCCGACCGACTGTTCGAGCTCCGCTGTGCCGCCGAGGATTTGCGCACCGCGCTGGCCGAGGACGCCGACGCCGCCACCCTCGCCGAGATGGCCGAGTCGGTGGTGGATCTCGCGGTGGCCGCGGAACGCGTGCGATGAGCGCGGCGAAACCGTCCAAGAAGCCGGGATCCAAATCGGAGGCCTCGATGGCCAAGCGGGCCGCCGAGATCCTCGCCCGCACCGATGCGAGTGAGAGCGCCGTCAGTCTGGCGCGTGCCGCCCGCAATCTGATCCCCGAACCGGCATCGGCCGGCGAGGAACGCCCGAGCGACCGGGTCGCCATGCTGATCGAACAGGCCCGGGGGCCACAGCCCAGCGCGGTCCGCGAACTGGGGTTGGCGACGGTCGAGATCTGGCAGTCACTGACGCGGCGTCGCGCGCGATCCGGGGGTGAGAAGGCCTCGGACGCCCCCGTCCCGGCGACGATCATGTTCACCGACCTGGTCAATTTCTCCACGTGGGCGCTGCGCGCCGGCGACGACCAGGTGCTCGAACTCATCCGGGCGGTCGACGGGGCCACCGAGAAGGTCGTGCGGCGGCGCGGGGGACAGGTCGTGAAGAACCTCGGCGACGGCACGATGGCCGTCTTCACCGACGCCGAGCAGGCGATCTTGGCCGCGTTCGAGACGATCACCGCCGTCACCGCCGTCGAGGTGGGCGGCTATCGCGCCCAGCTGCGGGCCGGTTTGCACACCGGGATGCCCCGCGCCGTCGGCGACGACTATCTGGGCGTCGACGTGAACATCGCCGCCCGAGTCGGTGCGGCGGCAGGCGGGGGCGAGGTGTTCATCAGCGACGCGGTGGTGGACGCCGTGCAGCCCGACCGATTCGTCCTGCGCCGCAAGCGGTTCCGGGCGAAGGGTGTGCCCAAGGAGCTCGTGGTCTACTCGGTCGTCCCCAAGCTGTGACGCCGAGCGCCGCGACCGAGGATCGACGGTTCCTCGGCCATCCCTCGGGTCTGGCGGCGCTGTTCACCGTCGAGACGTGGGAGCGCTTCTCCTTCTACGGGATGCAGGCCATCCTGGCGTACTACCTGTACTTCGCGGCGGTCGACGGCGGCCTGGGTCTGCCGCGCAAATCGGCGATGAGCGTCGTCGGCGCCTACGGTGCGCTGGTCTACCTCTCGACGGTCGTCGGCGCCTGGTTGGCCGACCGGGTCCTCGGTGCCGAGCGGACGTTGTTCGGCGGCGCGATGGTGATCATGGCCGGACACCTCTCGCTGGCGCTGGTCCCGGGCGTCTGGGGCGTCGGCGCCGGCCTGGTGCTCGTCGCCTTCGGCAGTGGTGCCCTCAAGACGAGCTCGACGGTGATGGTCGGCGAGCTGTACTCGCCGGAGGACCGTCGCCGCGATGCAGGCTTCTCGCTGTACTACATGGGTGTCAACGTCGGCGGCTTCCTCGGCCCGCTCGTCACCGGCGCGGCGCAGCAGCGCTACGGGTTCCACCTCGGCTTCGGGCTGGCGGCCGTGGGGATGGCCGCGGGCCTGTGCTGCTATGCGGTGCTGCGCCGTCGGCTCGCCGGGATCGGGACGGCGGTGCCCCATCCACTGCCGGCCGGACAGCGGGGCAGATGGGTGGCCGGCGCGGCGGGAGTCGCGTGCGTCGTAGCGCTCGCCGCGTCGACCGGGCTGCTGCGACCGTCGAATCTTGCGTCGGTGACCGCCGTCATCACCGCATTGGTCGCGGCCGGCTATTTCGCGCACATCCTGCGCAGCAGTCAGATCAGCCACGGCGAGAGGCGCCGGGTGTGGGCCTTCCTGCCGCTGTTCGCCGCGTCGGTCGTCTTCTGGTCGCTCTACCAACAGCAGTTCACCACCGTGGCGGCCTACTCCCAGTCCAGGTTGAACCGATCGGTGTTCGGCTGGGAGGTGCCGGCGGCGTGGGTCCAGTCGATCAACCCGGTGTTCATCATCGTGTTCGCCGGCCTCTTCGCGGCGCTGTGGACGGCACTGGGCGATCGACAGCCCTCGGCACCGGTGAAGTTCGCGCTTGGAACCGCGCTGATGGGCGTCGCGTTTCTGTGCTTTCTCCCGATGGCCGGCGGCGGTCCGGGCAGTGCACCGCTGCTCGGCCTCGTCGGGATCCTGCTGCTGTTCAGCTTCGCCGAACTGATGCTCTCACCGGTCGGATTGTCGCTCGCGACTCGCTTGGCGCCACGGGCCTTCCACTCGCAACTGGTGGCGCTGTTCTTCCTGTCGGTGGCCCTCGGCACGGCGCTGTCGGGTGTGCTGGCCGGCTTCTACGACGAGAGCCACGAGAGGCCCTACTTCCTGTCGTTGGGCCTGGCGTCGCTGGTCGCCGGTGGTGCGATCGCGGTCGCGACGCCGTGGATCACGGCGCGGATGCACGGGGACTGAGACTGCATCGCTGCCCGTGGGGTGCGCTCAGAAGCTGAAGAACCACGGGTTGGCGGTACACACGAGCCGCGGGTAGCGCTGCGGGTTGAGGGCGCGCAGCGCGATCGAGATCGCTCGGGGGGAGTAGGCCATCGACAGATGGTCGGAGGTGTCCTGCGGGCACCCGTCCTGCAGGGTGATGTTCTTGACGCCCTTGGCGCGCAGGAAGGTCGAGTCATACGGGGTCACGACCTCGTCGTAGCGGGTGCCGACGACCGTGTACTGCACGCTGGGGTAGGTCGCGATGTAGTGGTTCAGCCTCATGACGAACGGTGATTCGACCATCTGGTCGATGGGGCCCTGTCCGTACAACCAGGAGTAGAAGCCCGTCGTGTCGATTCCTGCCTTGCGCATCTGAGTGCCGATCCAGGCGATCCCGAGCAGCGTCGTCCCGTGGTTGGGGGCTCCGAAGGTGATCAGCCGGTCGATCTTGTTCTTCTCCGGTGCGTGGAGCGAGGCGGCCTTGCCGAACTTCATCCACTGTCGGGCGACCAGGCCGCCCTGCGAGTGGGCGATGATGTCGACCTTCTGCGCCCCGGTGGCCTTGAGGACGCGGTCGATGTACTTGCCGACCTGGGTCGCCGAGCGGCCGATGTCCCCGGTCCCGGTGATCGAGGGCAGCACGACGCCCAGTCCACCGCGGTCCAGGAAGGTCGTCCGCCCGTAGTAGGGCGCGAAGACGCAGTAGCCGGCCTTCTTGAGGGCGGGGGAGAAGCCCGCCCAGGTGTTGTAACCGTTCTCGAAGGTGCCGTGCAGCAACACGACGGGGTTCTGTCCCTCGCGGGGCTTGCAGCGGAAGTCGTTGGCACCGGGCGGCGCGACGTTGGGATTGACCACCGAGTAGCCGTAGGCCGACCAGAAGCCGTCCTGCCGCGGTCCGACGCCGACGGTGTTGGGGATCGGCGGGAAGGGGCGCCCCACGTGGTCCATGCTCCCGGTGCCCCCGCTGGGCGGGGGTGCGGCGGCGGCGGGGGACGCTCCGGAGAACGCGAGGGCCGCCATCGCCGAAAAGGCGGTGACCGCCGCGAGGGGCCGTGTGACCGTCTGATTCTTCACTTCATTCCACCCGTCTCCGCGATCGCTTCGCGGCTTGCAGTGTGTGCGGTGCGGAGTGCATCCAGCCAGCGCAGGGCGCCGGGCGCGGTCGCGAACTCCAGTGGCAGGTGCCATCCGAACGGCACCAACCGGTAGGTCAGCCGGGCACCGGCCCGGCGGTAGCGGCCGACGAGCGCGGTGATGTCGTCGGCGCAGATCACCTCGTCGCGCAGTCCCTGGGTGATCAGCAGGGGCATGGTCGGGGCGGTTCCGCCGGGGCGGACGCCGTCGAGGACCTCGGCCAGGACGGGTTCGGCGAGGAAGGCCTCGAGCCCGTCGGTGAGGTGGTCGCGGACGTCTCGACGCGCCATCCGGGCGAGGGCCACGAGCGTGGTGCGACGGGTCGAGTCGTCGAGCCATTCACCGAACTCGCGGTCCACGTGGCGGTCGAGGATCGGGACCAACTGTGGATACGCACGTCGCAACCCGCCGATGAAGATGGTCGGGAAGCCGGAGAACCATCCGCCGTTGAGGCGGAGGAAGGTGGCGCGCGGATCGCCCACCGGCGCGCCGGCCGCGGCGCCGATCACGGCGAGCTCGGGGGCGTAGGCGTCAGCCACCTCGGCCGCCCACAGGGTGGCCAGACCGCCCCCGGAGTAGCCCCACAGGCCGATCGGCGTGTCGGCGGACAGCGACTCGAAATGGAGAACCGCGCGCGCCGCATCGAGCGAGCGGTAGCCGGGTTCACGGGCGGC
Source organism: Gordonia sp. (in: high G+C Gram-positive bacteria) (assembly GCF_047606305.1). GTDB lineage: Bacteria > Actinomycetota > Actinomycetes > Mycobacteriales > Mycobacteriaceae > Gordonia. The sequence goes on from NZ_JASGER010000051.1 coordinate 49,175, forward strand.
GCCGAATTGCCCGCGCATCCCGCCGTGGTCGGGAATCGAGACCGTCCAGCCGCGACGGACGGCCGCAAGGATGAGCGGCAACTCCACCTGGCACAGCGCCCCGGTGGCGCGGGAGCCCCGACGCAAGGCGTAGGACGGCAGACATCTGGTCGACACACCGTCGATGGCCGCCTGATAGGACAACACGCCGGAACCGGCCTCGCGCGGCGCGATCACCGTGGTGACGGCCAGGTCGGGGGCGCCGTCGAGGTCGGTGGTCCGATAGGCGAGCTGTCGCGCCTCCGCGGCGACGGGCAGCCGACCGAAAGCGGCCAGCTCGACTCGTCTCGCCCGAACGACGTCGCCGGGGGCGCATCGGGCGAGGTCGGCGGGGCGCGCGTAGAACGGGTCGTCCTCGGGCAGGAGGATCGGGCTGGGCATGGGTCAACGCTAACGGCGGTGTGTTGCGGCGGTCACTGCACGCTCGGCAGAGAAATCGCGCCCCGACTTGTCTCTGGGAACAAACCGGTGTTGGGGAAGACGCGATATTTCTCGATTCGTCTAGGCGTGCGCCACAATGGGCCGATGGGAGAAGGACGTGCGAGCCTGGTGCAGCGCCTGCGGGTCCGCTGGCCGGAGATCGCCGAGCAGATGCTCGCCGACGGCCTCGCGTCGACCGCGCCCGCCGGGTTGCCGGCTGAGCATTTCACCGCCGAGGTGTTGCCGGCGATGCAGCTGTCCGGGCATGCGGTGCTGGAGGCCATCGCGGCGGATCGGGAGCTGACCTACGACGAGGTGCACGCCTTCGTCGGACCGGTCGCCGAACACCACGCCGAGGACCGACTGCCGCTGCAGGTGCTGCTGGCCGGCGTCCACGGGTCGGCGCAGGCTCTGTTGGCGACCGCGGCCGAGACGGCCGAACCCGACGAGACCGATCAGCTCATCGTCGTCGGCACGCGGTTGCTGAGCGTGCTGGGCCACATCAACCTCTCGGTGGTGTCCACCTACACCGCCGTCGAAGAGTCGATCTTCCACTCCGAGCGCGAGGCACGCCGGGAACTGTGCGCCGCCCTGGTGCACGGTCGGCCGTACGCCGCGCTGGCGGCACGGGCCGATACCACGGTGGCCGACGCCTATCTCGTCGTCACGGTGCGCCTGTTCAGCCCGCCGGAGGAGTCGACGGCCCAGACACTGATGGCCCGACGGCGGATGCGCGTGATCCAACGCGCCCTCGACGAGCTCACCTCCACGACGACCCCGTTGCTCTTCGACGGCGTGAACGGGGTGGCACTGCTCGCCGATCCGGGGAGCGGCGAGGCGACCGCCGTCCATCGGCGACTGGACGGAGTGGCGCGCGATCTGACCGAGAGCCTGGGGGTACCGGTGTATCTCGGCTCGATCGGCACCGTCGCGCCGGTGGGGGTGCCGACCGCGGCCGGTGACGCGGCCGACCTCACCGTGCTCGCCCGTGCGCTCAAGCGCCCGCCGGGCGCCTACCGCCTCGATGATCTGTTGGTCGAATACCAGGTCACCCGGCCGAGTTCAGCCCGTGACCGACTCGCCGACCGGGTGGCGCCGTTGAACGACCAGCCGCATCTGCTCGAGGCCCTCGAGGCGCATCTGCGCCACGGGGCGAACCGGAAAGCCGCCGCCGACGAGGTGCACGTGCATCCGAACACGCTCAGCTATCGGCTGCGGCGGGTGCACGAGCTGACCGGCCACGACCCGTCGGACCCCCATGAGTCACGGGTGCTCGCGGCGGCACTCACCGTCGCGCGCGTGCCCGACGAACGCTCACCGATGCCGGACGCGACGGCGCTCTGACCTAGTCGTCGGAGGACGCGGACTTCGCCTTCTGCGCCTCGAGCTTCCGACCCCGGATCTTGTACTTGATGATGAAGAACACGATCACCAGGGCGATCACGCCGCCGATGATGGCGCCGATCAGGGTGCCGCTCTGGAAGCCGGTGACGCCGGTCAGGGTGACCTTGGCCTCGGCCTGCGGCGAACCGATCTCGGTGGGGTGGCTGCTGTTGATGGCGAGGGTCAGCAGGTTGGGCAGCGCGGTGATGATCCCGGCCAGCAGGAACAGCACGCCGAAGAAGTGCTTGAGTCGGTCCCACGAGGCGACGGCCATCGCCAGGCAGACGACCGGTACCAGGGTGAAGACGATGCCGAAGCCGATGCCGTAGGAGGTGCCGCGCACGACGCCCGGCTTCTCGTCGGGCTTCTTCTGGACGATGTCCTGGACGAAGTCGGCCCACTCGCGCGGGACCACCGAGCGCAGGAAGAAGAACAGGACGATCAGGACCGCGACGCCGATCAGCGCGAGGAGCGCCCGCTTGAGGGCGCTGCTCACGGCGTGGCCGAAGCTCGTGCCCTCGTGCTTGGGTGCGTGCTGGTGCTCCTCGCCGGGCGCGGGGACCGCGGGGTCGGCGGTGGCGGGGACGTTGGTCGTCTCGTCGTGGCTCATGCCGATAACTTTGACACACCTTCCTACGGAAAGTGAATCAATCCCGTGCAGGTCGGCGGGTCAGAGCCGCCAGGCCAGGGCGGCCCCGAGCGCCCCGGTCGCGTTGAGGGCCCAATGCAGGGCGATCGACGGCAGGAGACTGTCGGTCTTGTACCGCAACCAGCCGAACACCAGACCCGCGGCGGTCGTGGCGACCACGGCCAGGAGCACGCCGAGGATCTGCCCCGCGTCACCACTGCCGACGACGTCGCGCAGGCCCTTGTTGTCCCCGGCGAGGTTCATCGACGAGGTGATGTGCCAGAGGCCGAAGAGCACCGCGCCGACGCCGAGTGCGACCGGCACCGACCAGGTGCGCATGAGCGCTCCCTGGAGCACGCCGCGGAACAACAGCTCCTCGGGCAACACCGTCTGCAGCGGGATGACCACGAACGCGGCGAGCAGCGCGGTGCGCGGTGAGCGGAACCGCTCGTCGAGGAAGAATTCGCGCAGCGGGGGAATGGCCACCGCGACGAGGATGATCACCACCACCGCCGCGGCGACGACGGCGGCCCACGGCAGCCCGGCGCGCAGTTGGGCGGGCGTGACGCCCAGATCCCGCCAGCGCAGACCGCTGACCAGCGCCGCAGCGCCGAGCAGCAGGGCGGTCGTCGGGATCACCAGGAAGATCGCCCGGCCGTGCGCGTAGTGGGCGATGAGGTTGGCACTCGCGATGACGAAGATGATCGTCGCGATCAACGCCGGGTGGAGGCGGTCGATCGCCGTGAGTTGGGACATCCCGCGATCGTATCCGGCGGTGCCCGCGGGTGGCAGACTCGACGGTGTCATGGCGGCTTTCGACGACGACGAGCTGGAGCGGTACTACCGGCGTATCGAGGCCCGGACCGAGGCGGGTCCCGGGCCGGCGAAACAGCGCCGCGACCCGGTGGCCGACGACGGTGACGTCCTCGATTGCCCGACCCCCGGCAAGACCGGGCACCCCGGCGAGGACGCCGCGTGGCTGGCCGTCGCGGTCATCCGCGCGGGGCGGCTGCACACTCCCGATCTCGACGTCTACCGGTGCCGCTGCGGGCTCTGGCATATCACCAGTGGCGACCGCGGCTGAGGATTAGGCTCTGGCGGCATGGAACGTCTGAGCGGGTTGGACGCCAGCTTTCTGTACCTGGAGACCCCGGAACAGATGATGCACGTCTGTGCGATCTTCGTGCTCGATCCCACGACCATTCCCGGCGGGTACACGTTCCCCAAGTTCCGCGACGCGCTCGATCTGGCCATCGCCGACATCCCACAATTCACCCAGAAGGTCCGGAAGGTCCCGTTCGACCTGGCGCACCCGGTCTGGGTGCACGACACGCATTTCGACATCAACCGGCACGTGCACCGAGTGGCGCTGCCCGGCGACGGCGGCTACGACGAGATGGTCGAGTTGTGCAACCACCTGGCGGCACTGCCGGTGAACCGCCATCACCCGCTGTGGGAGATGTGGGTGATCGAGGGCTACAAGGACGCCGGGCGCGGGCCCGAAGGCGGGAAGACCGCCACCGGAGACACCGCACAGGACAAGCTCGTCGTCTTCGTCAAGATGCACCACGCCACCGTCGACGGCGCGTCGGGGGCGAGCATCGTCTCGCATTTGTGTGCCCTTGAGCCCGACGCCCAGCCCGTCGCGGCGATGACCGGTGCCGTGGCCGGGCCGCGCGACGTGCGCGAGCCGGGCACCCTGGAAATCCTCGGTCGCGGAGTGGTGGCGGGAATCCTGCACCCGCTGACACTGCCGCGGATCGTCCAGCCGTCGGTGGACGTCGTCGTCAAGACGGTCGGGCGGATCCGCAGCGGTACCGCGATGGCACCGCCGTTCCGGGCGCCGCGCACCCCCTTCAACAACAACATCACCGGCGGGCGCGCCATCGGCTTGGCGGACATGCTGCTCGACGACTTCAAGGAGATCCGCCGGGTGAGCGGTGCGACGGTCAACGACGTCGTGCTCACCGTGGCCGGCGGTGCCCTGCGGTCCTATTTGAGTGATCGGGACGAGCTTCCGGACTCACCGCTGCTGGCGACGGTTCCGGTATCGGTGCGCGAGGAGACCCAGCGCATTGACGGCATGAACAAGGTGTCGGCTATGTTCGCCCGGCTGGGCACCGACATCGACGACCCCTGGGAGCGGTTGGGGGCGATGGAGGAGGCCAACCGCAACGCCAAGGAGCATCAGAAGGCCATACCGGCCGATGCCCTGCAGGACTGGGCGGAATTCGCCCCGCCGCGGACCTTCGGCCTGGCGATGCGGACCTACGCGGCGCTGCGCGTGTCCGAGCGCGGCCCGGTGGTCCACAACCTGGTGATCTCGAACGTGCCGGGACCGCCCATGCCGCTCTACTTCATGGGTGCGAAGATCGACGCGCTGTACCCGCTCGGCCCGATCTTCCACGGCGCCGGGCTCAACATCACCGTGCTGTCCAACAACGGGGTGGTCCACGTCGGCGTCATCGCCTGCCCCGAGGCCGTCCCGGATCCCGAACGGCTCGTCGAGTACTTCCCGTTCGAACTCGCCCGGCTCAAGTCGGCCGCCGAGCGGGCCGGCTCTGCCTAGGCGTTCAGCACGACGTCGGCGAGCTGGTCGATGTGCTCGACGGTCTTGGCTGTGACCAACATCGTCGTCACCCCGGCGGCCTCCCATTCGCGCACCTTGGCGCGGACGTAGTCGACGTCGCCGACGATCGCCGAGTCGTCGACCACGGCGTCGGGGATGATCGCGGCGGCCTCGTCCTTGCGGTCGCTGCGGAACAGCTTGGTGACCTCGTCGACGACGTCGGAGTACCCCATCCGGCGGTATACCTCGGCGTGGAAGTTGGTGTCCTCGCTGCCCATCCCGCCCATGTAGAGCGCGAGGAAGGGCTTGATGCCGGCCATCGCGGCGTCGCGGTCGTCGGTGATGACGATCTGGGCGGTGGCACAGATCTCGAAGTCCTCGCGGGTGCGCCGGGCGCCGGGGCGCGCGAAGCCCTCGTCGAGCCACTCGTTGTACATGTCGGCCAGGCGGGGCGTGTAGAAGATCGGCAACCAGCCGTCGGCGATCTCCGCGGTGAGTGCGATGTTCTTCGGTCCCTCGGCCCCGAGGAAGATCGGGATGTCCTCCCGGAGGGGGTGCACGATCGGCTTGAGCGGCTTGCCCAGCCCGGTGGTGCCCTCGCCGGTCAGCGGCAGCGGGTAGTGCGGACCGTCATTGGTGACCGGTGCCTCGCGGGCCCACACCTGGCGCATGATGTCGACGTATTCGCGGGTCCGGGCGAGCGGCTTGGGGAAGCGCTGTCCATACCAGCCCTCCACGACCTGCGGTCCGGACACGCCGAGGCCGACGATGTGCCGTCCGCCGGACAGGTGGTCGAGGGTCAACGCCGCCATGGCGCAGGCGGTGGGGGTGCGTGCCGAGAGCTGCAGCACCGAGGTGCCCAGACGCACCCGTTCGGTCTCCTTGCCCCACCAGGCGAGCGGTGTGTAGGCGTCCGATCCCCAGGCCTCCGCGGTGAAGATCGCGTCGAAGCCGGCGGCCTCGGCCGCCCGCGCGAGTTCGCCGTGGTTGGTTTCGGGGCCCTTGCCCCAGTACCCGAGTTGCAGACCAAGTTTCATAAGGGCAACCTACCGCGCCCGTGCCGGGTCGAGGCTCAGCAGGGCGACGATCGCGTCGATCAGCCCCTGTCGTGCGTCGTCCAGATTGCCGTAGGTGCCCAGCATCCGCTCGGAGGTGAGGCCGCGCATGGCCGCCGGGATCAGTGCCGCCATCTGACGGATACGGGCCGGGTCGACGCCGAGGTCGGCGAAGGCACGTTCGCACGCCGCATCCCACCCGGGCTTCCACGACGCGAATTCGGCCGCGGTGAGCGGGTATTCGCGCTCCAACTCGTCGACATCGCGGGGGAGTGCGGCGCGCAGCGTCTCGATGGCCAGTGACTCCGGCGTCCGCAGACCGATCAGCATGTTGTCGACAAGGCCGACCACACGATCACGGAGGGTCTCACCGGGGCGGGCGGCGGCGGGCAAATCGCCGCGCAGTTCGGCGGTGTGGCGCAGTACCGCCGCCCACAGGCCGTCGATATCGCCGAATTGGTACTTGATGGCGCCCCACGTGACACCGATGTCCCGTGCGATGCGGTTTCCGGAGACGGCCGTCGGGTCTCCCGTCGCGAGGGAGGTGATGGCGGCGGCGATCATGTTCTCGCGGGTGGCGATCCCACGCTTGTTGGCGCGCCGCCTCGGTGCCGTCGTCTCGGTCATGCAGACATCGTAAGGAGGAAACCACCCATTTTCATAGAGGGTTCTTGTATTCTTCGGGAATGGCCCGCACTCCCTTGTCGATGGAACCGACCGGTTGGTTCCAGGTGGCCTGGTCACCGGAGATCACGGTCGGTCAGGTGCACACGATGAAGTACTTCAACCGTGAGATGGTCGCCTGGCGTTCGGCATCGGGCAAGGTGTCCGTCTTCGACGCCTACTGCGAGCACCTCGGTGCGCACCTGGGACACGGCGGGCACGTCGAGGGGGAGAACCTGGTCTGCCCGTTCCACGGGTGGGAGTGGAACGCCCAGGGGCGCAACGTCTGCATCCCCTATGAGAAGCATCCGAACAAGGGGCGCCGCATCCGCAGCTATCCGACACTCGAGCGGAACGAGGGGGTCTGGATCTGGTTCGACGCCGATGGCCGGGAACCGTATTTCGACGTGCCGGACGTGTTCGCCGACTTCGGCGACGACAAGACCGCCGCCGACTACTACCCGCCCATCCCCGCTGCCACTCTCTTCCGGCCCGGGTTGGAGATCCACCCGCAGTACATCATGGAGAACGGCGTCGATTTCGCCCACTTCAAGTTCGTGCACGGCACGCCCTTCATGCCGGAGTTCACCCGCCACGACTTCGCTGGGCCGGTGTCCTACGTGGACTTCACGATCGCCTTCGAAGAGGGGGCGACACTCGACGCCGCGACCAGCGGCGTGGAGTCGATCAACGCCGGACTGGGCTGTTCGGTGACCAAGAGCTGGGGCATGCTCGACAACCGCACCATGCCCGCGGTGACGCCGGTCGACGACCACACCTCCGATGTGCGGTTCACGGTGTGGATCGGGCGCAAGGAGGGCGAGGACGGGCCGGAGTTCGACGGTGTGATGACCGACTACGGCGAGACGATGGCCGGCTTCGTGATCGAACAGTTCGCCAACGACATCGAGATCTGGGCGCATCAGCGCTACTCCGACCCGCCTGCGCTGTCGAAGAAGGAGTTCAAGGGCTTCAAGGCGCTGCGCGAATGGGCCGTCCAGTTCTATCCCGACGGCGGTCCGACCGGCGTCGACCCCGACCACCCCGGCAGCGGCGCGATCCTGCCCGCCACCGAGGACGGCGAATACGTGCGCATCAAACGATCCGAGCTCGAGCGACTCCGCGCCGCGGCGCGCTGAAAGGACACCATGACCACCACAGACAAGGTCCGCCTCTTCCAGGTGGCGACCGGCAACCTCGGCTCCGAGATGATCGGCCGCATCCAGGCGCATCCGGACGTCGAGCTCGTCGGGCTGCACTGCTACAGCCCCGACAAGGTCGGCCGCGACGCCGGCGAGATCGTCGGCCTGGATCCGATCGGGGTGACGGCGACCGGCACCGTCGAGGAGATCATCGCCGCCAAGCCCGACGTGCTCACCTTCCACGGCGTCTTCCCCGACGAGGACCTGTACGTGAAGGTGCTCGAGGCGGGGATCAACATCGTGACCACCGCGGACTGGATCACCGGCTTCCACCGCGACGCCAACCACCCGCACCCGTCCGGGCGCAAGGTCAGCGAGGTCATTGCCGACGCGTGCAAGCGGGGCGGGGCGACGTTCTACGGCACGGGCATGAACCCGGGCCTGAACCAGATCCTGGGTATCGCCAACTCGGCCGATGTCGCCGACATCGAGAACATCACCGTCACCGAGTCGGTCGACGTGTCCTGCCACCATTCCGTCGACACCTGGAAGGCGGTCGGCTACGGGCGGCCCGTCGACGACCCGACGATCCCCGAATCGCTGCACAAGTACACGGCGGTCTTCGCCGACTCGGTGTACCTGATGGCCGACGCGTTTGACCTCGAGCTCGACGAGGTGACGTTCTCCTACGAACTCGGCGCCTGCACCAAGGACGTCGACCTCGGCTGGTATTTCCTGCCCAAGGGCTCGCTCGGCGCCAACTACATCAAGTACCAGGGCATGGTCGACGGGGTGCCGCGCGTCGAGTCCCACCTCGAGTGGCAGATGACTCCGCACACCGATCCCGCGTGGAACATCAGGGGCTGCTACATCACGCAGATCACCGCGGATCCGATGATCTACAACAAGCACATGGTTTTCCCCGCCAAGGGCGTCGACCTGTCGAAGCCGGAGAACTTCGCCTCCATCGGCATGACCGTCACCGGGATGCCCGCGTTGAACGCGCTCAAGGCCGTCGTCGCGGCGCCGCCGGGAATCATCACCAGCAACGACCTGCCGCTGCGGGCCTTCGCGGGGCGGTTCAAGGTCTAGTGCGCGTCCACCTGCAACTCGACGGATCGCCGCCCGCGGCCGGCCCCCACGCCCGCGAGTTGGCGGCACTGGGGGCGGATGGAACCTTCACCTTCGAGGGACCCCACGACGTCTTCCTGCCGTTGGTCGCGGCGGCGGAGACGTCCCTGGAACTGATGACGAACGTGGCCATCGCCGGCCCGCGCAGCCCGGTCCACCTGGCACACGCCGCCTACGACCTGCAGGCGTATTCGCAGGGCCGCTTCCGCCTGGGCCTCGGCTCGCAGATCCGACCGCACATTGAAAAGCGGTACGGGGCGACCTGGCACCCGCCGGCCCGGTTCGTCGGGGAGACCGTCCGCGCGGTCAAGGCCGTGCTGGCCGCGTGGCAGGGGACCGAGCGGCTGCGGTTCGAGGGGGAGTTCCACACCCACACGCTGATGCCGCCCAACTTCAACCCGGGGCCCAACCCGTTCGGGCCACCGCCGGTGCTGATGGGGGCCCTCGGCCCGCTCATGACGCGAACGGCCGCCGAGGTCGCCGACGGACTGCTGGTGATGCCGTTCAACAGCGCGCGGCACTTCGCCGACCGGACCGTCCCGGCCATCGAGGAGGGGTTGCGCAGGTCCCATCGCTCCCGAGGCGACCTCACCGTGATCCCGCAGGCGATGGTCGCCGTCGGGCGCACCGACGCCGAGTTGCGCGCCGCCGTCGACGGCGTGGCGTTTCTGATCGCGTTCTACGGCTCGACGCCGGCGTATCGTCCGGTGCTCGACGCCGAGGGCTGGGGGGATCTGCACCCGGAGCTGAACCGGATGTCGAAGGTGGGTGACTACCCGGGAATGCGCGCGCTCATCACCGACGAGGTCGTCGAGCGGATCGGCGTGGTCGGCAACCCCGCCGAGTGCGCGGCGACGATCGCCGAGCGGTTCGGCGAGTTCGCCGATGAGGCGTGCTGCTACTTCCCCGCCTATGAGCCGGCACCGGAGGCCGTCGCGCAGCTCGTCACGGAGCTGCACCGATAGGTCAGATAGGTCAGTGGCCGGTCGGTGCCCAGCGGTTGGCGATCAGTTGCATGCCGCTGCTGCCCATCGGGGCGACCGCCTCGTAGACCCGGTAATACTCGGTGTGGCTGATGTGCCACCGACCGTCGAGCTTCGTGTACCGGTCCGAGTAGTACGAGGTGCCGGTGATCACCGTGTCGAAGTCGGGGGCGATCACGATGTCCGACATCGACCAGCTGCCCGTCGCGGCATCACCGTCGACGCTGATCTCCGGGTTGCCGAAGGTGTGGGTGGAGACGATGCTGCCGGTCAGCGAGTTCCGCATGTAGTCGACGATCGCGTCGCGCCCGTCGAAGTGCAGCGGCTCGCCCTGGCTGACCGTGCCGTAGCGCGCCGTGGCGTCGGGCGCCAACGTCGCGCCGAAATCGTCCCACAGCCGGTTGTCCAAGCATCGTCCGTAGCGGTACTTCAGCGTGGTGATCTCGTGGATGTCGGCCAGTGCGCCGGCGTCGAGCGTCATGTGTTCCTCACAGGTCGGGGAGGGGGAGTTCGAAGTTGGGCGCGAGGAGTCCGCCGTCGACCTCCAGCACCTTTCCGGTCAGGTAGGCGCCGGCATCGGAGGCCAGGAAGAGGGCGGCGGCCGCCACTTCCTCGGGCTTGCCGAGACGCTGCAACGGGGTTTGGTCCTCGATGGCGCCGCGCATCGTGTCGTCGGCCGCGACGACCTCCAGTGCCGACGTGAGGATCGACCCGGGGGCGATCGCGTTGACGCGGATGCGCGGATTCAGATCGAGGGCCGCCAGGCGTGTGTAGTGGGCCAGCGCCGCCTTGGCGGTGCCGTACATGCCGAATCCTCGGCCGGGCAGACGTCCGACGGCGGAGGTGATGTTGATGATCGAGCCGCCGTCGTCGTTCTTGAGGATCTCCGGCACTGCGGCGACGAGGATCTCGTGCGCGACGGTCACGTTGAAGTTGAAGGCCCGGTCGAGGTCCTTGCCGCGCGTGTCCATGAGCGGTTTGGGGAAGGCGCCGCCCACATTGTTGACGAGGATGTCCAGGCGACCCAGCTCGCCCATCGCGGCGTCGACGAGCAGATTGGGCTCGGCCTTGGACAGGTCGGCGGGCACGACCACGGCGCGCCGCCCGGCCTTGCGGATGGCGTCGGCGACCGACTCCAAGTCGTCGGCGGTCCGTGCGGAGATGACGACGTCGGCGCCGGCCTCGGCGAATCCGATTGCAGTGGCCGCGCCGAGGCCGCGCCCGGCTCCGGTCACGATGGCTGTCTTTCCGTCGAGGCGGAACAGATCGAGGATCATGGACTCCAGTAAACAAGACAGGTGTCCAGTGAGGGTGGGTTCGCAGAACCCGGTGCAGATCGGGCCGACATATTAGGCTCGACGCATGGCTGTGAACCTCGACCCGCTGGCCGGCGACGAATGCGTCTGCCCGTGCCATCGTGACCCGTCAATCCACCACGTGATGGCCTGCTGTGCCGATTGTGCCGACTGCGACACCCGCGTGAAGACCGCGTCTTTGGACACCCACAAGCCGGCGCGGTGCGGAGGATTCCGGATCGGTCGGATCGCGCTGCGGGCCGACGCCGGAGTGTGCGTCCTGGCCGGCATAGCGCTCATCGTCACCGGTTTCGTGCACGAGGTCATGCCCGTCGCCGCGCATCTGGTGATCGGCATCATCCTCGCCCTCTGGGGATTGGGTCTCTGGCTCGCACCGTCCCGGTGGCCGTTGCGGGCCGTGTTGGCAGTCGTCGTGCTCGTCAACCTCATCGCCACCATCGCACTGATCATCGTCGGTCTGATGGCGTCGGCCGACGGCACCGTGAAGCCGTTGGCGCTGATCGCCGCGGTGATCGTCATCGCCATCACCGCGTGGGAGTGGGTCGGCCTGCGCCGGACGCAGGGCGGCGTCGCTGCTGCTGTCTAGCTCTTCGCCGGGCGCTTGGTCAGGTAGAACTTCGCCGCCTCGACGATCGACTCGGTGGTCGGCCGGGGCTGCCAGCCGAGTTCATCCACCGCCTTGGAGTGGTCCATCCGGGGCATCACGTACATCAGGCGCACCGAGGTGGGCGTCAGGTAGGGGTCCTCGCGTTTGAGCCGGGCGATCAGCGAGGCCATGACCGCCATCCGGGTGAGTTTGCCGCGCGATACCGCCTTGCGCGGCGGTTCGACGCCCACCGCTCCACAAGCGGTCGCGAAGATCTCTTTCGGCGACAGGAAGCGCTCGGCCACGATGTAGCGCTCGCCGACGCGGCCCTTCTCGCCGGCGAGGGTCATCGCCCGCGCGGCGTCGCCGATGCCGACCACCTCGGCGCCGACGCCGTCGAGGTAGAACGGCATCTTGCCGCGGACCGCCGCTTTGACCATGCCGCCGTGGGGCGTCGGCAGATAGTCGCCCTCCCCGTACGTGTTGGCCACGCACATCGCCACGGCGGGCAGACCGCGAGTGTGGCAGTACTCCATCACCAGGTCCTCGGCCGCGACCCGCGTCCGTGCGTACTGCCCACCTTTGCGCAGCCAGTTGTTGCGCAGCTCCTCGGTGGCGAGCCCGGACTCGGGGATGCCGATGGTGACCACCGAACTGGTGAACACGAACCTATCCAGGCCGGCCTCGGCCGCGACGTCCAGCACACCGCGCAGGCCTTCGACATTGGTCCGCCACATGGGGGTGGGATCGCGCAGCCACGGCCGCGCATCCACGACGCAGTAGAAGACGACGTCGCAGCCGTCGATTGCGCGACGGATCGAGTCCACGTCGAAGATGTCGCCGTGCACCACCTCGACGTCGTCGAGTCCGTCGATGCCGCGAGTGTCGCTCGTCGCGCGGACGAGCGCGCGGACGGGTTTGCCCTGTTCGACCAGGTCGCGCACCACGTGGGCGCCGAGGAATCCACTCGCGCCGATCACCAGATTCTTGCTCACGCGTTCTCCAGACGCTCGTGGGCCACTTCTTCAAACACGGTCATCGAGGCGCGGTAGGGCTCCGTCTCCCGCGGCCAGGCGACGAGGAAGTCGGTAAAACCGAGCTCGCGGGTCCGGCCGACCACCTCGTCGAAGGCCGTCAGACCCTCGAGCGGGTTCAGCGGGCTCATCGCGCCGGACACGTAGCGGGGAAAGTCGGGCTTTGCCCCGTCGAGCGTTGCCTCGAGAACATCGGCACTGCGCCGCAGGCCGTCGATCCACGACTCGAAGTCGTCGGTCACGGTGCCCGGCGTGATCCAACCGTCGCCGTGCTGGGCGGCGAAGCGCACCGACCGCGGTCCGGTCCCGGCGAGCAGGAGCGGGACGCGGTCGCGCACGGAGCCGGCGGGCAGTCTCATGTCGCGGGCGCGGTAGTACTCGCCGTCGAAGTCGACGTGGTCGTCGCGGAGCACCAGGTCGAGCAGCGTCGTGAACTCCTGGAACCGGTCGACGGTTTGCCTCGGCGTCATCGGTTCCTGACCGAGTACGCCGTTGTCCGGGGAACCGCCGGAGCCGAGACCGGCCAAGAACCTGTCACCGGAGATGTCGACGAGCGTCTCGATCTCCCGGGACAGCGGCACCGGATGGCGGAAGTTGGGCGAGATGACGAATGATCCGAGGCACATCCGGTCGGTGACCGTCGCCGCTGCCGTGAGCGTGGGGAGGCAGGAGAACCACTGCGAATCGGGGAGGCCGCCCCACACCACGTGATCGAAGGTCCAGGCGTGGTCGAAACCCATCTCCTCGGCGCGGCGCCACCTGCGCGACGAGGACGCCCACGGTTCGTCGGGAAGGATGAACACTCCGAAGCGCATGCGGCCATCCTAGGGAAGCCCGCACTAGTATGTGATCGCGGACACGTCCGAAAGGAACGCCATGAACGTGATTGGACATCGCCGATCGATCGGCATCGTTGTCGGCCTGGGCGCCGTCGCCCTGCTCGGGGCGGGCTGTGCCAGCGAGACGGCGACGGCTCCGACGTCGTCGCAAGCGGGCGGGTACGACGGCGGCCCGTCGAGCGCGTACTACTCGGCGGCCTCGTCGTCGGCACCCGCGTGGCCGGCTCGCCCGGTCCGCCTGAAGGCTGCCGACGGCACCCCGGTCATCCTGATCGGACCGATCGCCGCCAAGTACACCCACGCGACGCCCGCCCAGAAGAAGGACCTCGGCCTTCCGCTGAGCGGCGATCACAACTCGGGTAAACGCGCCAACGGCCTGGTGTTCCAACAGTTCAAGGGTGGTGTCATCACCGCCCGCAACGGTCATGCGGGCACGCCGGCCTACATCACCTGGGGCAAGATCCGCGACGCCTGGAATGTCGAGCGGGCGCCGGACGGCACGCCGTCGGTCAACGGCAAGAACGGCTCGGCCGGTCCGCTCGGCATGGCGACCAGCGACGAGATCACCAAGGGTGATCTGAAGGAGTCGACGTTCGCGCACGGCACGATTACGTACAACACGGTCACCCACAAGGTCACCGTGAAGGTCAACGGCAAGGTCGTCCCGACCAAGTAGCCCGGTCTCAGGCCAGCGCGGACAGCACTTCCCGCGCGGCCGCGCGACCGGAACGCACGGCGCCCTCCATGTAGCCGTTCCATTCGACGGCGTACTCGGCACCGGCCCAGTGGATGGCGGCGATGGGTTCGCGCAGCGCCGGTCCGAAGCCGGTCCAGACTCCGGGGGCGAAGTGTGCGCCGTAGCAACCGCGGGTGAACTCTTCGGTGCTCCAGTCCTTCTCGACGTAGGACATCGGTGAGGTCGCACGATCGCCGAAGTACCGGGTGAAACAACCGATGACGTCGTCCCGGCGCTGTACGTCGTCCTGACGTTGCCACCGCAGCGCATCGGCACCCTCGACGAAGCCGAGGAGGACGCCGATCGAACCGTCCGGTGGCGACACGTCGAAGGTCACCTTGACCGGGCCGCGATCGGAGACGGCCTGTCCGTTCAGGCCGTCGTCGCGCCAGAACGGCGTCGAATAGGACGCGAAGCACTTGGCCACGGATCCGGCGGGCAGGCGCTGGGTCAGCTGGTCGCGCCACGGTGGCAGGGCCGGTTCGTATTCGATTCGACCAGCCAAGGTCGGGGGGATGGCGACGATGACGCGACGTGCTGTGAAGGTGTTCCCGTCACGAAGTGTCACAGTGACGGAATCCGTGGTCCGGCTGATCGTGCGCACGGGGGAGCGGAACCGTATGTCGAGGTCCGCGGCGAGTCGTTCGGCAACCAAGACGGACCCGCCGACGACGCGGTCCTGCTGCGCGCCGCGATCGACGGAGACCAGGGTCTCCAGGTCGGCATTGGCCGCGGTGTAGAACAGCGCATGCAACAAGGAGAAGTCGGAGGCGTCGGCGGCATAGACGGCCTCCGCGGTGATGCGGAAGTAGGCGCGACCGGCCTCGGTGCGCAGATTCCGTCGGATCCACGTCTCGTAGGTCTGCCCATCGAGGCGTGCCGCGTGTCGGTGCTCCCACGGCCGTGCCGGATCGACGCCGTCGGAGAGCCGTTTGAACCGCGTCAATCCCTGGAACAGGTCGGCCAGAGCGAACGGATTCAACTTCGGAATCGCGCCCTTCTTGCCGGACATGCGCGAGCGCCGGCCGCCCAGCTCGACGAGGAGTTGGCCCGCATCGTTCCACGTGCGGAAGCTCTCCAGACCCAGCCGGACGACGAGATCGTGCATCTCGGTGTGGCCCTCGCCGATCCATGTTCCGCCCAGCTCGATCGGCTGACCGTCGATCACGCCGCCCTCGAGCCGACCGCCGACACGGTCGCGCGCCTCGAGCACGACGACCGAGGAACCGGCCTCGGTCAGCGCATGCGCGGCGCTCAAGCCGGCCAACCCGGCACCGATGACGAGAACATCCGCCATGTCGCCCACACTCCGATCTGATTCCGTTGAACCGAGCGTAGGTGTCTCGATGTGGAGGTGCATCTAATCGGTCTGATAGCCGACTATCGTCACAGTGACGTTTCCGGGTGGGGTGGCTGGAACCGGGGAAGTCACCGAATCCATTGTCCTGCAGTAACTTTCGATGCCGTCCGCGATATTCCGAGTCGTTCGAGGCGCGTAATCATTGATCGGTCGGGAGTGCGTGCACCGATTGCCGGACGTGCGTTGCGACGGCGCGCACGAAAAGGCGGTGAGCCGGCTGAGTGTCGGTCAACGGCGACATGTGGGCTGAGTGTCGGTCAACGGCGACATGCGGCGACAAACCCTGTTCGTGCAGCACGGTCATATTGTGCCGATAAGATACATTATGTCAACTAGGCCGGCGGACTATCGCCCCATCACCGCGCAAGACCGAGGAAGGCCATCAACGCCCGTTCCAGTTCGACGGTCTGCTCGCTGGTGAGGCGCCCGACCCGCTCGTCCACATTCGAACGCCGCACCGCGGTCAGCTTGTCGATCATGATGTCGCTGTCCCGCTCGAGGCCGGAGATGAGCTCGCCGCCCCCGGCTATCCGGATGCGGATCAGCGGCGCGTCGACCAGGGTGGTCGTGAGCGGCGCGACGATCACCGACCCGGTGGCGCTGAACGCGTCATCCTGGACGATGACTGCCGGCCGCGGCTTGGTCGCATACACCCCACCGGCCACCGTCCAGATCTCGCCCCGATTCACTCCCCGTCGTCCCAGTGCGCGGCGATCGACTCCACGAAGTCCTGCTCGTCGCGTTCAGTCTCTGAGCCCGCGACAATCGCGGACTGTCGGCGTGCCTGTGCGGCAAAGGCTTCGGTTCGCACATCGGGCACCCACATCTGCAGCGGACGCAAACCGCGCTCGCGCATCCGCCGCCGGTACTCCCCGACCCGATCCTTGACTGCCATGTCACCGATGTTACATGTAACGATGGGTTACATGTAACGCCCCGTGTGTTCGAACTGAATTCGGCGGACGCGATTCTTACCCCGACAAATCGGATCAAACGTGGTTACGGTGGAGTCAACCCCCGACCGTCGGGGTACGACAGAGGGAGATCATCATGACTGCCATTGAAGCGACCACCGAGATTCTCGCCCGCTCGACCACGACCACCACCGTCGGCTGGTTCGGTTACATCGTCATCGGCGCGCTCGCGGGCTGGCTCGCCGGCAAGCTCGTCAAGGGTGGCGGGCAGGGCATCCTGCTGAACATCATCATCGGTATCGTCGGCGCCCTGCTGGGCGGCTGGATCCTCAGCTGGTTCGTCGACACCGCCTCGGGCGGCTGGTGGTTCACCTTCTTCACCGCGCTGGCCGGTTCGGTGATCCTGTTGTGGCTGCTGAGCCTGGTGACCAGTAAGCGCTGACATCACGACTCCTCGAAACCGCCCATCGGATCTGATCTGATGGGCGGTTTCGCTATACGGCTACTTCACCCATTCGACGAGTTGGACGATGATTCCGTTCGGATCGGCGAATTGGCAGTATCGCTCGCCCCACGGTTCGGTCGTCGGCCTGGTGACCAGCTCGGCACCGTCCGCCTGCATCGCGGAGTAGGCCGAATCGACGTCGTCGACGACGAAGGCCAGCAGCAGTCCCTCCCCCGCGTCGCCCGCCCGGTGCGGCGGCTTGAAGCTGGGCAGGCCGGTCCGCAGAAAGATGATGTTCTCCCCCGCGCGGTCCGGATGCTCCAGGGATACGAATCCGTCGTCGGCCATGACCTCCCGGTAGCCGAGGTGGCGCCTGAAGAAGTCGGCCGACGACACGGGGTCGGCCACGTTGAGCGACACGGCCGTGGCGTTGATCTGCATGGTGCTCCTTCGCGTATCTGGTACGGTTATTATTACCCGTACGGCATACGGTAACACCTAATCGTACAGAATACGAGAAAGCGGATGATGGACACCATCGACCTTCTGTGGCGCAACGAGGTGCCCGCGAAACGGCGCGGTCGCCCTCCCCGGTTCTCGACCGATCAGGTCGTCGCCGCGGCGGTAGCCGTCGCGGATCGGGACGGATCCGGTTTCACACTGCGCGATGTCGCCGCCGAGCTGGGGATCCCAGTGATGTCCCTCTACTCCTACGTCGACGGCCGTGAACAGTTGCTCGCGCTGATGGCCGACGACGTGCGTGCCGAGATGCCCCGTGGCGAGCTGTCCGGTGATTGGCGCACCCGGCTGTCCGTGCTCGCCAACGACGACCTGCGTCTCTTCCTCGACCACCCTTGGCTGGCCGAACTCGAATCCGAGCGGGAGATCCTCGGTCCCGGCACCCTCGCCAAATACGAGCATGAACTGACCGTCGTCGATCCCCTCGACCTTCCGGACGTCGAGAAGGACGCGGTCCTCACCCTCATCCACGACTTCGCCCGAGCGAACGCGCGTTCCATGGCTGCAGCACGCGTCGAGCGCGTCGAGGAGGACCCCCACGAGTGGTGGGAGCGTGAGGGCGCCAAGCTTGCGGTGCTCGGAATCGAGGCACGGTTCCCGTTGGCCACGCGAGTCGGCAGCGCCGCCGGCGAGGCCCAGGGTGCTGCACGGGATGCCGACGCCGCCTATCGATTCGGCCTCGACCTGATCCTGGACGGCATCGCCGCCCGCCTCGCCGCCTCCCCAACCACCTCAGACTGATAGGTCCCCATGTCCACTCCCCCCGTCCACCCGGCCGACTCGCACGACCTCATCCGCGTCGTGGGCGCCCGCGTGAACAACCTGCGCGACGTCAGCGTCGACCTCCCCAAGCGCCGCCTGACGGTATTCACCGGAGTCTCGGGGTCGGGCAAGAGCTCACTGGTGTTCGGCACCATCACCGACGTCAACGCGATGCTGCGGATCCTGTTCAGCCGATTGTCGACGCCGTACATCGGGGCGTCCAACGCCTTTTCGTTCAACGTCCCGTCCGTCGAGGGCTCCGGCGAAGCGGAGACGGCCAGTGGCAAGAAGACGTCGAAGACGTTCACCGTGCTCGGCGGCATGTGCCCGCGGTGCGAGGGCCTGGGCGCCGTCGCCGATATGGACCTGGACCAGCTGTACGACGACGCCAAGTCCTTGAACGAGGGCGCGCTCACCGTCCCCGGCTTCACCCCCGACGGTTGGTACGGGCGCACCTACTCCAAGAGCGGCTACTTCGACCCGGACAAGCCGATCAAGGACTTCACCGCCGCCGAGCTGGACGCGCTCCTGCACAAGGAACCCACTCGGATCAAGGTTGACGGGATCAACGTGACCTACGAAGGCCTGATCCCGCGGATCCAGAAGTCGATGCTCGCCAAGGACATCGACTCGGTGCAGCCGCACATCCGGGCCTTCCTCGAACGGGCCGTCACCCAGACCACCTGCCCGGAGTGTGACGGCACCCGGTTGGCCGAGCCTGCCCGCACGGCGACGATCGCCGGGGTGAGCATCGCCGATGTGTGCCGGTACCAGATCACCGACGTCGCACAGTGGCTCCGCACGATCGACGACCCGGCCGTCGCGCCCCTGATGGAGAGTCTGCGGGCGGCGGTCGACTCCTTCGTCGAGATCGGACTCGGCTACCTCAACCTGGAGCGCCCCACCGGGACGCTCTCCGGCGGCGAGGCCCAGCGCATCAAGATGATCCGGCACCTGGGTTCGTCGCTGACTGACATCACCTATGTCTTCGACGAGCCGACGGTCGGACTCCACCCCCACGACATCGCGCGCATGAACGATCTGCTGATCCGCTTGCGGGACAAGGGCAACACCGTCCTGGTGGTGGAGCACAAGCCCGAGGTCATCGCCATCGCCGACCACATCGTCGACCTGGGGCCGCGGGCGGGCTCGAACGGCGGACAGATCTGCTACGAGGGCGACATCGCGGGCCTGCGGGGCGCCGACACCCTCACCGGGCGACATCTGCACGACCGGGCGACGCTGAAGGACACCGTGCGGACGCCGACCGGGGCGCTCGAGGTGCGTGGTGCGGAGGAAAACAACCTGCGCGGCGTCGACGTCGACATCCCGCTGGGGGTCCTCGTAGCGATCACCGGCGTGGCCGGTTCCGGCAAGAGCTCGCTGATCCATGGCTCGGTCTCCGGGCGCGACGGGGTGATCGCGATCGACCAGACGGCGATCCGCGGCTCCCGGCGCAGCAATCCGGCGACGTACACCGGTCTGCTCGATCCCATTCGCAAGGCCTTCGCCAAGGAGAACGGGGTCAAGCCGTCCCTCTTCAGCGCGAACTCCGAGGGCGCCTGCCCGACCTGCAAGGGGGCCGGGGTCATCTACACCGACCTGGTGACGATGGCCGGCGTAACGACGACGTGCGAGGACTGCGACGGCAAGCGATTCAGCCCCGATGTCCTGCACTACCGACTGGGCGGGCAGGACATCAGCGACGTCCTCGCCATGCCGGTCGAGCGGGCACGCGGGTTCTTCGGCGACGGGCCGGCCCGCACACCGGCCGCGGCGAAGATCCTGGCCCGCCTGGCCGACGTGGGCCTCGGCTACATCACCCTCGGGCAGCCGTTGACGACGCTGTCCGGCGGCGAGCGCCAACGGCTCAAGCTCGCCACGGCCATGGCTGACAAGGCGCAGGTGTACGTCCTGGACGAACCCACCACCGGCCTGCACCTGGCGGATGTGCAACAGCTCCTCGGCATGCTCGACGGTCTCGTCGAGGCCGGGAAGTCGGTGATCGTGATCGAGCACCATCAGGCGGTGATGGCGCACGCCGACTGGGTGATCGACCTGGGTCCGGGTGCCGGTCATGATGGCGGACGCGTGGTCTTCGAGGGCACGCCCCGGGCGATGGTGGACGCCGCGCAGACGGTGACCGGTCGTCACCTGGCCGATTACGTCGCGTAGCCGATCAGCGCGCGCCCGCGGCGACCGGTGAATCCGCGTGGACCAGGATCCGGAAGTCCTGGAGGTCCACCCGCCGCAGCTGGTGGATGAACTGGGTCGCAAACCCCGGGTACATCGTGGCGTTGAAGCCGTCGTCGGTCAGGTACCAGCTCTGGCAGCCCGAGTTCCACGTCGTCCGCTTCAACCGGCGCTGGATGTCGGCGTTGAACGCCGCCTGTGCCTGTTCGCGCACCTCCAGCGCCTTCCAGCCGCCCCGCTCGAGCATCCGGATAGCACCGGTGATGAAGTCGATCTGTGCCTCGAGGTACACCAGCGCCGAGTTGTGGCCGGGACCGGAATTGGGGCCGAAGGTGAAGTAGAGGTTCGGGTAGCCGGCGGCGGCCACGCTGCGATAGGCCTGCGCTCCCCCGCGCCACTGGGTCGCCAACTCGCGACCCCCGACGCCCGTCACCGGATATGGCAGTCCCTGCTTGCCGACCTCGAATCCGGTGGCGAACACGATGCAATCGACCTGGTGCTCGATCCCCTCCACCGTCCGGATCCCGTCGGGGGCGATCCGCGCGATCGGCCAGGTGACCAGCTTGCAGTTGTCGGCCTGCAGCGCCGGGTAGTAGTCACTGGTCATCAGCAAGCGCTTACAGCCGGCCGAGAAGTCCGGGGTGAGCTGTCGACGCAGCCAGGGGTCCCGGACCTGCAGCCGCAGGTTCAGCTTGGCGACGGCCTCGACGACACGTGTGAGCGGCGTGTCCCACACGACGCCCAATGCCATCGACTCGTGGCCGAGATACCACGCGGCGCGTGCCAGCCGCTGCGCTCCCGGAACGGCGCGGAACACGCCCCTGGTGAACTCACCCGTCTGTGGATTCACCCGCGGCAGCACCCAACCCGGAGTCCGCTGGAACACCTTCACCGAGGCGGCTCGACGGACGAGCTCGGGGATCAGTTGAACGGCACTGGCGCCGGTGCCGACGACGGCGACCTTCTTGCCGGTGAAGTCGTAGTCGTGGTCCCACACGGCACTGTGGATCGTCTTACCCGCGTAGTCCCCGACCCCCGGGATGTCCGGTAGGGATGGAGTCGAGAGCGGACCGGAGGCGATGACCACCGACCGTGCGCGCACCGGAGGGTGCTCGGCGAACGACACGATCCACTCCCCGGCCTGTTCGTCGTAGGACAGTCCGCTCACCGTGTGGCCGAAGCGAATCTGCTCGAGGACGCCGTACTCGGCGGCGACCCGATCGATGTACGCCAGGATCTCGGCGCTGCCCGAGTAGGTATGCGACCAGTCCGGATTCGGCGCGAAGCTGTACGAGTAGAGCTGGGACGGGATGTCGCAGGCCGCTCCCGGGTAGGTGTTGTCGCGCCAGGTGCCGCCGATGCGATGGTCGCGCTCGAAGACGACGACATCGTCGACGCCCGCTTGCCGCAGCCGGATGGCCGCGCCGATACCGGCGAAACCCGCGCCGATCACGGCGACCGCAAGGGGTGCCTCGGGCCGAAGGGGCTGCGCGGTCATGCGCTCACGCCACCGGCTCGTAGGTGAGCTCTGTCGACCACGTCGGCGTCTTGTGGACGAGCCCGAACGGGATTCGCTCGGTCACCTTGACCAGGCTGTCGGCCAACAGGTGGTACGGCAGGTTGCGCCGGTTGACCACCCAACCGCCGTGGTGCGAGATGAGCTGGAACATGGGCAGGCGCCGCACGTACTTGCTCCGGTCGCCCACCGATCGGTATCGGAGGATCGCGCTGTACAGCTTGTCCTCGTTGACGCCCATCGCGACGATGTTGTCCCGCATCTTGTTGAGCAACGGGAGGTAGCTGAGCGTCCCCACCAACAGCGACGGCTTCACCCAGCCCCCGACGAAGTCGGCGGTGAGCTTGCGGGCACCCGCGTGCCCGAGGATGTCCATCACCTCGTAGTCCACCGCCAGGTGACGCGACTCGTCGGAGTTGATGTGCCGGAACACCTCTTGGGCGACGGGGTCCTTGACCTCGTCGGTGATGAACTTGATCAAGGCGCCGTCGAGCGCCACCTCGAGCATCGGGATGACCGTGCCGAGGAAGGACAACGACATCCCGTCGGCGTGCTTGTCCAGCCAGTTGATCACCAACTGCACGTTCACATTCGGCGACGGGATCTCATCGCCGTCGAGCATCCCCCACCGCCGCATCAGGGCGAGTTCGGCGTTGGCGTGCTTCTGCTCCTCGGCGTGGAAGTGCTCGTAGATGCTCTTGAGCGTCGGGGTGGGCGCCTTCTTGGCCATCGCCGCGAAGCCGCGCGCCCCGACGTTCTCGATCCACATGAGGTCGGACAGGAAGGGCTTGAGTTTGGCGTGCAACTCCGGGTCGATCAGATCGGCGCCGGGCGCGTCCCAGTCGATGTCCGCCAGCGCCCACTGCTTGTCCTTGATCTTGACGAGCATGTTGTCCAGGTCCATGGCCATGCCGGGTGTCCTATTCGCTCGAAACGGGCAGGACGCGGCCGAGTAGGCCCGCGCCCCACGCGTATTGGGAGGGGAAGTGTCGCTTGAGGTGCCACACGACGTTGGCGTCGAGTTGCGGTACGACGTAAAGGCGACCCAGGTCGTTGGCATCGAGGGTGCTCGCGGCGACGGACTCGGGCGTGGTGCCGGTCCAGGCCATCAGCCGGTCGGCCAGTCCGCGTGCGCCGGCGGTGATCCGTCCATCACGTGCGACGTTCGTCTTCACGAACGTCGGGCACAGCACCGTCACCGCCACGCCCGTGCCGCTCAGCTCGGCGGCCAGTGTCTCCGACAGCGACATGACCCCGGCCTTCGACACGTTGTACGGACCCATCGCCGGTGCGGCGGCGAATCCGGCCGCCGAGGCGACGTTGATGATCCCGCCGCGGTTGGCCTCGCGCAGCATCGGGGCGAATGCCTCGCACCCGTACACCACGCCCCACAGGTTGATGCCCAGTGCCCACTCCCAGTCGTCCGCCCCGATCGCACCGACCGGCCGTCCGCCGATGCCGACGCCGGCGTTGTTGATGACCAGCGTCGGTGGTCCGCCGAACACGTCGCGGGCCCTGGCGGCCAGCTGCTCGACCTGGGATCGATCGGCGACGTCGCAGGTGACCGCCTCGGCCCGCCCGCCGTGCGCGACGATCTCGGCGACGGTCTGCGCGGCGCGTTCGGGATCGATGTCGGCGCAGAGCACGTGGCCGCCACGGCGGGCCAGCTCGACGGCGAAGGCCCGGCCGATACCGCTGCCCGCGCCGGTGACTACGGCTTTAGCCTTGGTGCTGCGACGGTGGCGCAACAACCGGGTGCGCACGGCGTCGACGCCGATCATCGGAAGCCGCTGTGGACTCGACCAGTCATCCGACAATGCCACCACCCAATGGCACGGTTGTCAATGTGAGCGTTAGGTGGCGGGCTACCGCTTCAGACCGTGTCGGCGCGCGACCATCGTCGTCACGACGCTGCGCGGGACCAGGCGTTTGAGCGTGAAGACCACCGGCGCACTGGAACCGACGGCGTAGAACTCGCGGGGTTTGTCGGCCTCGATCGCCGTGACAATCGTGGCGGCGACCTTCGCCGGGCTGATGCCCGCCTGTTCGTTCGCGTCGAGGTGCGCAATCATCGTGTCGTAGTCGTCGCGGTAGACCGAGTCGTCGGCGATGTAGTGGGTGCGACGCTGCCCGATCCCGGTGGCGATCGAGCCCGGTTCGACATGGCTCACCCACACGCCGAACGGCGAGAGTTCCTGTCGGGCGGACAGGGCGAATCCCTTCAGGGCCGCCTTCGCGGCGCAATAGGAGCCCCGGTGGGCCAGTGGGAAGCTGGCGAGCATGGACCCGACGGTGATCACCCGGCCGTACCCCTGGGCCCGCATGTGCGGGAGCAGCCGCTGGGTCAGCTGCACCGCACCGAACACGTTCGTCTGGAAGAGCCGGTCGACCGCCTCTGCGGGAAGCTCCTCGACGGGACCGGACTGGCTCTCCCCCGCGTTGTGCACCACGATGTCGACGTCGCCGACGGCGTCGGCGCACGCCTGGACCGAGTCGCGGTCGGCCAGGTCCAAGGCCATGTACTCGACCCCGGGCAGCCGGTCGTCGGCGGCGATGGCCTCCGGTCGTCGGCTGGTGCCGATGACGCGGTAGCCGCGGCCGGCCAGCTCGCGGGCCACCGCCAGTCCGATTCCCGACGATGCTCCGGTCACCAATGCGGTGCGCCCCGTCGCGCGTGCCATACCCGCTCCCCTTCTCGTGCGCCGTCGGCCGTGTCTACCCGCTGTTGCGCAGCGCGGTGGCCAATCCGTTCATCGTAATCAGGATGCCCCGACGCACCTCGCGACTGTCGTCGCCGGCGCGGTAGCGGCGCAGGAACTCGACCTGCAGGAGATTCAGCGGCTCCAAGTACGGATAGCGGTTGTACACCGACCGTTTGAGCGCCGGGTTGTCGGCGAGCAGGTCGTCGGACTCGGTGATCGCGGCGTGCATGGCGATGGTCAGGTCGTGTTCGGCCACGATCTTCCCGAAGACCCGCTCCCGCAGATCCGGGTCCGGCACCAACTGCGAGTACCGGTGCGCGACCCCCATGTCGGACTTGGCCAGCACCTGCGCCATGTTCGACATCACGCTGGCGAAGAAGGGCCACCGTCGGTTGTAGTCGCGCAGGGTCTCGAGTCGTGCGGCCGAACCCTCGTCGTCGCCGATCCAGCTGGCGAAGGCCGAGCCGGTCCCGTACCACCCCGGGAGCATCACGCGGGACTGGCTCCACGACAGCACCCACGGGATGGCGCGGAGATCGGAGATCTGCTGCGTCTGCTTGCGCGAGGCCGGACGGCTGCCGATGTTGAGCTCGCCGATCTCCGACAGCGGCGTCGACGTCGTGAAGTACTCGACAAAGCCGTCGGTGTGGTGGACGAGGTCGCTGTAGGCACTGCGGGCCCGGGCGGCGAGGTCGTCGAGGATCGCGTAGGCCTGCTCCGAGTCGTCGCCGAGGCCTTCGACGTCCAGCAGTGAGGACTCGATCGTGGCGGCGAGAATCGTCTCGAGATTGCGGTGCGCCAGGACGGGTTCGGCGTACTTGGCGGCGATGATCTCGCCCTGCTCGGTGATCCGCAGCGACCCCTGCACGGCGCCGGGCGGTTGCGCCAGGATGGCCTCGTAGCTGGGTCCGCCGCCACGACCGACGGTGCCGCCGCGGCCATGGAAGAGGCGCAATCGCACACCCGCCTTCTCGGCCGCCTCGACGAGGTCCAGCTCGGCCCGATAGAGGGCCCAGTTGGCGGCGAGGTAGCCGCCGTCCTTGTTCGAGTCGGAATAGCCGAGCATGACCTCCTGCATGTTCTGCTGGCCGGTCACCACCTCCCGGTACAGCGGCACGTCGAGGGCGGCGAGGATCGTCGTGGCGCCCTGCTGGAGGTCCTCGATCGTCTCGAACAGCGGGACGACGCGCAGCAGGCTCGACGCACCGGCCTCCCCACCGGCGTCATAGAGGCCGGCCTCCTTCAGCAGGACGAGGGCTTCGAGCATGTCACTGACCGAGGTGCACATGCTGATGATGTAGTTCGGCACCGACTCGGGGCCGAAGGTCGCGACGGCGGCGGCCGCTGCCCGCACGATGGCGAGCTCCTTCGCGGCGAGTTCACTCAACTCGGCGTCGGGGCCGGTGAGTGGACGCCGCGACCGCAGTTCGGTCGACAGGACGGCGACGCGCGCCTCCTCGTCCAGTGCGAGGTAATCGTCGTGCACCCCGGCCCATGCGAGGAGTTCGGCGACGACCGTCTCGTGGACCTCGGAGTTCTGCCGCATGTCGAGGCCGGACAGGTTGAACCCGAAGGTCTGCGCGCTCTCGCGCACGCGCAGCAGGCGATCGTCGGCGATCTCGTCGTCGTCGTTGGTGCGCAGCGCGCGGTCGAGGACGTCCAGGTCTGCGCGGAATTCGGCCTTGTCGGCGTATTTCGGTGCGGTCGAGTCGCCCACGAGGTGCGGCAGCGAGTCCGCGGAGTCGCCGAGACGGTCGAGCGCGGTCGTCGACAGTCGCGCCCGGATCGCCTTCAGCGCGCCGCGGAAGGGCTCGTCGGGTGAGGCGGATGGGGCCTGGGCAGACAGTTCCGTCAGCGTCGCGGGGACGGTGACGAGCCGGGCGGACATGCTCAGCTCACTGGTCAACTCCTCCAGCTGCTCGAGGTGATGGGCGAACGCCAGGCGGGCCGCCGACGAGGTGGCGGTCGCGACGACCTCACCGGTGACGAACGGGTTGCCGTCGCGGTCGCCGCCGATCCACGAGCCCATCCGGATCAGCGGCGCGTGCTCGAGTCCGGCGTCCGGAAACGCCGCACACAGCGCCGACCGCGTCTCGGTGTTGATGCGCGGCACCACCTCGAAGAAACTGGCGTCGTAGTAGCGCAAACCGGCCGCGATCTCGTCGAGGATGGACAACCGCTCGATCCGGATGAGAGCGGTCTGCCACATGGTGAGGATCTGTCGTCGGATCCCGGCGAGCGCAGCGGCCTCCTCGGCCGGGGTGAGCTCGGTGCGGCGACGCAGTCGCATCAGCTCGGTGATGCGGTTCTGTGCCTCGAAGATGGTGCGTCGGCGGGTCTCGGTCGGGTGCGCGGTGATCACCGGCACCACCGTCGCATCGCCGAGAATCTTCCCGACGTGGTCGCTGGAGAGGTCGGCCGTCGCCAGCTCCGCGTAGGTGGCCGCGAGGCTGCTGTGCTGCGGTTTGTCTCCGGCACGCAGGTGGATGGCGCGCCGACGTTCGCGGTGGATGTCCTCGGCGAGGTTGGCCAGCAGGCCGAAGAGGGAGAATGCCCGGGCCACCGGCAACAACTCGTCGGCGGGCTCGTCGGCGTAGCGGTCCGCGAGCACGTCACGGTCCAGCTCGTTCTCGCGGATGTCGAACGCCGCCTGGCGCGAGCCCTCGACCAGGTTGAAGGTGGAGGCGCCGGAGTGTTCGCGGATGACGTCGCCGAGCATTCCGCCCAGCAGGCGGATGTCCTCGCGGAGCGGTTCGGTCAGGGCCCGATCGGTCTTGTCGACCTCGAGCAGGTCGACGACCGTGCCGGACGGACGCCACGAGGCGGAGTGAACCGGGATTGCTGGTGCAGAATCATCGTCGCCCATGAGTCGAGTATTCCCGAGGGCGGGCCGCTCGGCATCACGAGGCGCCGAACGGAGGGTTCGCGACTAGTCCGCGAGGAACTTGATGTACAGCTCCATGCCGACGATCAGCAGGACCCACAGGAAGCCGACGCCGATGGTGAGGCGGTCCAGGTTGCGCTCGACGACACTCGAGCCGGACAGGCTGGACTGCACGCCGCCGCCGAACAGCGAGGACAGACCGCCACCCTTGCCGCGGTGCAGCAGGACCAGCACCACCAGCAGCAGGCTGGTGATGGCGATACCGATCTGGAGCGCAAGTTTCACAGTGGGTCAGGTCCTTCTATTCGGGTCGGTCGGCCCGCGGGGGCCATCGAAGAGTGTACGCGACGAAACGCCGCGGTCACGGCAGCGGGCCGCCGGCGGCGATGGCCGACAGTGTGGCGAACTCCTCCGCCTTCAGCGATGCGCCGCCCACGAGGGCGCCGTCGACGTCGGCCTGGGCGATCAGGTCGCCGATGTTCTTGGCGTTCACCGATCCGCCGTACAGCACACGGATCTCCTCGGCGACGGCCTTGTCGGCCAGCTCGGCGACCGTCGCACGGACGGCGGCACAGACCTCCTGTGCGTCGTCGGCGCTGGCGACGCGCCCGGTGCCGATCGCCCAGACCGGCTCGTAGGCGATCACCGTCTTGGCGATCTCCGCCGCCGACAGACCGGCGAGCGATCCCTTGAGCTGCTCGACGTTGAACGCGATGTGCTCGCCCGCCTCGCGGACCTCGAGGCCCTCGCCGATGCAGACGATCGGGGTGAGCTCGTGGCGGAGCGCGGCCTTGGTCTTGGCGAGCACGACCTCGTCGGTCTCGTGGTGGTAGGTGCGGCGCTCGGAATGGCCGACCACGACGTAGGTGCAGCCCAGCTTGGCCAGGAAGGCACCGCTGATCTCACCGGTGTACGCGCCAGAGTCGTGTTCGGAGAGGTCCTGCGCGCCATAGGTGAGCAGGAGCTTGTCGCCGTCGACGATCGTCTGAACGCTGCGGATGTCGGTGAACGGCGGGATGACCGTCACATCGACCTTGTCGTAGTACTTGTTCGGCAGGCGGAAGTCGATGTTCTGCACCAGGGCGATCGCCTCGAGGTGCGTCATGTTCATCTTCCAGTTGCCGGCGATGAGCGGCTTGCGCGTGCGGTCAGGCATTGTTCGGCGCCTCCAGCACGGTCAGACCGGGCAGTTCCTTGCCCTCCAGGTACTCCAGGGACGCTCCGCCGCCGGTCGAGATGTGTGAGAAGTCCGCATCCGGGATGCCCAGCACTCGGACGGCGGCCGCCGAATCGCCGCCGCCGACGACGGTGAACGCACCGTCGGCGGTGGTCGCCGCGATCGCCTCGGCGACACCCTTGGTGCCGGCCGCGAACTTCGGGAACTCGAACACGCCCGACGGGCCGTTCCAGAACACGGTCTTGGCGCTGCCGAGGGCCGCGGCGAACCGCTTGACCGACTCGGGCCCGATGTCCAGGCCCATCCAGCCGTCCGGGATCTGGTCGGCCGGCACGGTCTTCGACTCGGCATCCGCGGCGAACTTGTCCGCGACCACGACGTCCACCGGGAGCCGGATGACGTCGGCGAAACGATCCAGCAGGTCCTTGCAGACGTCGATCTGGTCCTCCTGCAACAGCGAGGTGCCGACGCCGAAGCCCTGTGCGGCGAGGAACGTGAACGCCATGCCGCCACCGATGACCAGGGTGTCGACCTTGGGCGCCAGCGCTTCGATGACGCCCAGCTTGTCCGAGACCTTCGAACCGCCGAGCACCACCGCGTAGGGCCGTGCCGGGTCCTGGGTCAGCCGGGACAGCACCTGCACCTCGGCGTGGACCAGGTCGCCCGCATAGTGCGGGAGCAGCTCGGCGACGTCGTACACCGAGGCCTGCTTGCGGTGGACCACGCCGAAGCCGTCCGAGACGAACGCGCCGTCCGGCCCGGTCAGCTCGGCGAGGTCTTTGGCCAGCGCCTCGCGCTCGGCGTCGTCCTTGGAGGTCTCGCGCGGATCGAACCGGATGTTCTCCAGCAGCAGCACATCGCCGTCGGTGAGCCCCTCGGCGCGGGCGAGCGCGTCAGAGCCGACGACGTCGGCCGCGAGTTGGACGTTGCGGCCCAACTCCTCCCCCAGCTTCGCCGCCACCGGGGCGAGCGACAGCTTGGGATCGGGCTCACCCTTCGGCCGGCCGAGGTGTGCCGTGACGATGACACCCGCTCCCGCCTCGGCGAGTTTGCGGATCGTCGGCGCCGAGGCCACGATGCGGCCCGGGTCGGTGATGTTGCCGTCGTCGTCGAGCGGGACGTTGAGGTCCGAGCGCACCAGAACGATGCGCCCGGACACCCCGGTCTCCAGCAGGTCGGCAAGGGAGGGCACGGCCATGCGAGGACTCCTTGGAGTTCTGGTCGGGACGGGTTAGGCCGACAGCGACTTGCTGACGAGACCGATCAGGTCGACGAGGCGGTTCGAGTAACCCCACTCGTTGTCGTACCAGGACACGACCTTCGCCTGGTCGTCGATGACCTTGGTCAGGCCGCCGTCGACGAGCGAGCTGTGCGGGTCGGTCACGATGTCGCTCGAGACGATCGGAGCGTCGTAGTACTTGAGGATGCCCTTGAGCGGACCCTCGGCGGCAGCCTTTAGCGCGGCGTTGATGTCCTCGGCGGACGCCGGCTTCGCCAGGTGCGCGGTGAGGTCGGTGACCGAGCCGGTCGGGATCGGCACGCGCAGCGCGTAGCCGTCGAGCTTGCCCTTGAGCTCCGGGAGCACCAGGCCGATCGCCTTGGCCGCACCGGTCGAGGTCGGCACGACGTTGATCGCGGCGGCACGGGCACGGCGCAGATCCTTG
This sequence comes from Gordonia sp. (in: high G+C Gram-positive bacteria), assembly GCF_047606305.1. GTDB lineage: Bacteria > Actinomycetota > Actinomycetes > Mycobacteriales > Mycobacteriaceae > Gordonia. Next base: position 79,835 of record NZ_JASGER010000051.1, read on the forward strand.
TGCGGGCCGTCCTGCAGGTTCTGGTCCTGGGTGTAGGCGTGGACCGTCGTCATCAGGCCCTTGACGATGCCGAACTCGTCGTTGAGGACCTTGGCCATCGGGCCGAGGCAGTTCGTGGTGCACGACGCGTTGGAGATGATGTTCTGGCTGCCGTCGTACTTGTCGTCGTTGACGCCCATGACGATGGTGATGTCCTCGTCGGAGGCCGGCGCGGAGATGATGACCTTCTTGGCGCCCGCGTCCAGGTGGCCCTGGGCCTTGTCGCGCGCGGTGAAGATGCCGGTCGACTCCACGACGACGTCGACGCCCAGGTCGCCCCACGGGATGGCCGACGGGCCCTCCTTGACCTCGAGCGCCTTGATCTTCTTGTCGCCGACGACGATCGTGTCCTCGCCCTCCAGGCGCACGTCCTCGGGCAGACGGCCCAGGATCGAGTCGAACTTCAGCAGGTGGGCCAGCGTGGCGTTGTCGGTGAGGTCGTTGACCGCGACGATCTCGATGTCGGTGGTGCCGAGTGCCTTCTGTGCCTCGACGGCGCGGAAGAAGTTACGGCCGATCCGGCCGAATCCGTTGACGCCTACGCGAACAGTCACGTGCATTCTCCTTTGTGGGTGGCACGCGGCGATTGTGGGCGCGCGCCGGGGGTCTGACGAGTCCTACGAATGTGACTATCAGCGTAGTCGGTGCGCACCGCGCGGGCGAAGCGGGCCCGGCCGGGCCGTCACGCCTCGTCGAGAAGCTCGGAGGTGACGACGGACTCGGTGTCCGGGATGCCCTCGGTGCGCGCCTTCTTGTCCGCCATGGACAGCAGTCGGCGGATGCGTCCGGCGACGGCGTCCTTGGTCATCGGCGGGTCGGCGAGTTTGCCGAGTTCCTCCAGCGATGCCTGCCGATGGGTGACGCGCAGCTGTCCCGCGGCGATCAGGTGGTCGGGGACCTCGTCGCCCAGGATCTCCAGCGCGCGCTCGACCCGGGCGGCCGCGGCCACCGCGGCCCGCGCCGATCGGCGCAGGTTCGCATCGTCGAAGTTCGCCAGCCGGTTCGCCGTCGCGCGCACCTCGCGGCGCATCCGGCGCTCCTCCCACTCCAGGCGCGTGTCCTGTGCGCCCATGCGGGTCAGGAGCGCGCCGATGGCCTCACCGTCCCGGATGACGACACGATCGGCGCCGCGCACCTCGCGGGCCTTGGCCGCGACACCCAGCCGTCGGGCCGCGCCGACGAGGGCGAGCGCCGCCTCGGGTCCCGGGCAGCTGACCTCCAGCGCCGACGAGCGACCGGGCTCGGTGAGCGAACCGTGGGCGAGGAAGGCCCCGCGCCAGGCGGCCTCGGAGTCGGCGATGCTGCCGCCCACCACCTGCGCGGGCAGACCGCGGACCGGTCGCCCACGCAAATCCAGCAGGCCGGTCTGCCGGGCGAGGGCCTCGCCGTCCTTGACGACGCGGACGATGTAGCGCGACCCCTTGCGGATGCCGCCGCTGCGCAGCACGTGGACGTCGGAGGCGTAACCGTAGAGGTCGTGGATCTCGCGGCGCAGGCGTCGTGCGACGTTGCCGGTGTCCACCTCGGCCTCGACGACGACGCGGCCGGCGACGATGTGCAGGCCGCCGGCGAAGCGCAGCAGCGCCGCCACTTCGGCGCGCCGGCAACTCACCTGGGTCACGGTGAGACGGCTGAGCTCGTCCTTCACCGCCGCTGTCATCGCCACCGCTGATGATCCTCCACTCACGACATCGTCCTCGCGCCCGTTATGCCAATCCCGGTCAACCCGGCGACCACCTCGGCGACCCGACGCGGGTCGTGGACGTGCTTGCCGGGCACCGCGAGATCACCGACGTGCAGATCCGCCCCGAAGAGCGCCGCCGCGCGTGCCAGATGATCTCGTTCCCGCCCGGCCGGTACCGACCGCTCGTCGACGATGACGTCGTCGATTCGGAGTTTGTCCGCGTGTGCGTGCAGGACGTGGAGGTGGCGCTCGACCGAGAAGCCGGGCGTCTCCCCCGGCTCCGGAGCGAGATTAACTATCAGCATCCTACGGGCAGATGTTGAAATTAGTGCAGCGAGTTGGTCGGGCACGAGAACGTGCGGGATGACGCTGGAGAACCACGACCCCGGCCCGAGCACCACCAGGTCCGCATCGTCGATCGCCGAGCAGGCGTCGGCACTGGCCGGCGGCTCGGGTGGAAGCAGTCGCACCCGACGCACCTTTCCCGGCGTCGTGGCGACGGCGACCTGGCCCTGGATGCAGCGACTCAGTCGGGGGTCGGCTTCCAGACCGGTGACATCGGCCTCGATGGTCAACGGCACCGTCGACATGGGCAGCACCCGGCCCGTCACGTCGAACAACTCCCCCAGCTTGGTCAGGGCCAGGACCGGGTCGTCGAGCAACTCGGTCAGGCCCAGTAGCAGCAGATTGCCGATCGGATGCCCGGCGAGCGCGCCGTGCCCGCCGAACCGGTGCTGCAACAGGTCGCCCCACAGTTGTGCGTCGGCCGGGTCCTTGCCCTCCCGCCGGCGGTCGTCCAGGGCCGCAGGTGCGACCAGCAGCGCGGCCAATGCCATCCGCAGATCGCCGGGCGGGATGAGGTCCAGTTCGCTGCGCAGGCGTCCCGACGAGCCGCCGTCGTCGGCGACGGTCACCACGGCGGTCAGTGCGGGGCTGAGGTACCGCATGGCGGTCAGCGTCGCGTAGAGGCCGTGCCCGCCGCCCAGGGCGACGATCTTCGAGTCGGGACCGGTCATTCGCGCCCCAGGTCTCGGTGCATGACGCGGATCTCGAACGTGGGTCCGTCGCCGTCCTCCTGGGCCTGAGCGAGGCGACGGGCCAGCTCTTCGGCCATCGCGACGCTGCGGTGTTTGCCGCCGGTGCAGCCGATGCCCACGCTCATGTAGCGCTTGCCCTCGCGCAGGTAGCCGTCGGCCACCAGTCGGATGATGTCGACGTACAATCGGGCGAACTCGTCGGCGCCCTCGCGCCCCAACACGTAGTCGCGCACCGGTGCCTCGGTGCCGTCGTGATCGCGGAGTTCGGGAATCCAATACGGGTTGGGCAGGAAGCGAACATCGGTGACGAGGTCGGAGTCGATCGGCAGGCCGTACTTGAAGCCGAAGGACTGGATCGACACCGACAGGCTGGCCTGCTGAGCCGTGTCCTGCGCGGCATTGGTCAGGGTCTCGCGCAACTTGGTCACCGGCAGCGACGAGGTGTCGATGACGAGGTCGGACTCCTCCTTCACGCCGGCCAGGTAGTCGCGCTCGCGGCCGATCGCCTCGATGAGGGTGTCGTCGGTCTGCAGCGGGTGGCGCCGGCGGACCTGCTCGAAGCGTCGCACCAGCGTCTCGTCACTGGCGTCCAGGAAGACCTGCCACACCGAGATGCCCGCGGCGTCCAGGTCGGCCCGCAGCGCGGCCAACTCCGCGCTGAAGTTCTGGTCGGCGCTGCGGACCACCATCGCCAGCCGCGACGTCTCGTCGCCGCCGGTTCGGGCCAGTTCGACGAGCTTGCCGATCAATGTGACCGGCACGTTGTCGGCGACGTACCAGCCCTCGTCCTCGAACACGTCGGCAGCGGCCGAACGGCCCGCACCCGACATGCCCGCGATGAAGACAACCGTGATCTCAGTCATCGTCCTCCTGTCTACCCACTGCCAATGCCTCGTGGACCGTCTTTGCCGTTGTTGGACCGATTCCGGGAACAGCGGCGATGTCGTCGACGCTCGCCGCGCGCAGGTTCGCCACCGACCCGAACGCGGTCACCAGTGCCGTGCGCCGCGTCGGCCCCAGTCCGGGCACCGCGTCGAGCGCCGAGGTCGTCATCCGCTTGCTGCGCTTGCTGCGGTGGAAGGAGATGGCGAAGCGGTGGGCCTCGTCGCGGACGCGCTGCAGCAGGAACAGGCCCTCGCTGGTGCGCGGCATGATGATCGGCTCGTCGTCACCGGGGGCCCAGATCTCCTCCATGCGCTTGGCCAGGCCCACCACGGTGACGTCGGTGATGCCGAGTTCTTCGAGGACTGCGGCGGCGGCGTGCGTCTGCGGGGCGCCACCATCGACGACGAAAAGGTTGGGGGGATAGGCGAACCGCTTCGGCCCACCGGTCTGCGGGTCGAGGCGCTCGTCCTCGTCCGCTCCGGGCCGGTGTCGGAGGAATCGGCGCCGGGTCACCTCGGCGATCGACGCGACGTCGTCGGAGCGGCCGTCGCCGGCGGCTTCCTTGATCGAGTAGTGCCGGTAGTCGGACTTGCGCGGCAGACCGTCCTCGAACACGACCAGCGAGGCAACCACGTCGGTGCCCTGCACATGCGAGATGTCGACGCACTCGATGCGCAGCGGGGCCGAATCCATGCCGAGGTATTCCTGGATCTCGGTGAGCGCGGCCGACCGCGAGGTCAGGTCGCCCGCCCGGCGCAGCTTGTGCTGGGCGAGCGCCTCGGAGGCGTTGCGCTCGACCGTTTCCAGCAGGTCGCGCTTGTCGCCGCGCTGGGGCACCCGCAGGCTCACCCGGGACCCGCGCAGCCCGGACAGCCAGTCGCCGAGGTCGTCGGCGGTGTCGGGCAGTTCGGGCACCAGCACCTCGCGCGGCACCGACTCCCCCAGCTCGCGGCTCGCCGACATCGTCACCGTCGCGTCCTGGTCGGCCTGGGCGCCGTAGAACTGCGTCAGGAAGTGCTCCACCTGGGCGCCGAGCGTGTCGTCGTCGGGCCGTTCGACGACCCATCCGCGCTGTCCGCGCACCCGCCCGTCGCGGACCTGGAAGACCTGGACGGATGTCTCCAACTCGTCGCCGACCATCGCGACGACATCGGCGTCGGTGCCGTCGCCGAGCACGACCGTCTGCTTCTCCATCGCCCGGCGCAACGCCGTCGCGTCGTCCCGCAGGCGGGCGGCCTTCTCGAAGTCGAGGTCCGCGGCGGCGCGCTGCATGCGCTTCTCGACGTCGGCGATCATCCGGTCGGTGCGGCCGGCGAGGAAGTCGCAGAAGTCGTCGACGATCTCCCGGTGCTCGTCGGCGGTGACGCGACCGATGCAGGGCGCCGAGCACTTGTCGATGTAGCCAAGCAGGCAGGGACGGCCGATCTGGCCGTGCCGTTTGAACACGCCGTTGGAACAGGTGCGCGCCGGAAAGACCCGCGTCAGCAGGTCCAACGTCTCGCGGATCGCCCACGCGTGCGAATAGGGCCCGAAGTAGCGCACCCCCTTGCGCCGGGGACCGCGGTAGACGAAGAGGCGCGGGTACTCCTCGTTGAGGGTGACCGCGAGCATGGGATAGGACTTGTCGTCGCGGTAGCGGACGTTGAACCGCGGGTCGAACTCCTTGATCCAGTTGTATTCGAGCTGAAGCGCCTCGACCTCGGTGGTCACGACGGTCCACTCCACCGACGCCGCGGTGGTGACCATCTGGTGGGTGCGCGGGTGCAGCGACGTCAGATCGGCGAAGTAGGACGTGAGCCGCGACCGCAGGTTTTTCGCCTTGCCGACGTAGATGACGCGGCCGTGCGGATCCCGAAACTTGTACACCCCCGGATCGGTGGGGATCGACCCGGGCGCGGGTCGATAAGTCGAGGGATCGGGCACGGCTCCAGGTTAGTCGCCGGGCCCGACAGTGATCACCACTGCCAGGTGAGTCCCCGCACCGACTGCTTACAGGTGGCTTCGCCATGGGTGCCGACGACTATCGCACGCTTGCCCAGCTGCGGACACGCGCTGCCGATCTGCACCTTCGGGGCATTGCGCACCGATCGGCTCTTCCATGTACCGCTCTCACCAGAGCAATAGAGATCACCGCTCGCGGGCTCGGACGGGTAGCACGGGCCTCCCTCGCGCGGCACGGACGACGGCGCGCCCTCCGCGTCGGCGATGCCCATCGTCGCGAGTACCGCTGCTGCTGCCAAGCCGACCACGAGTTTTTTCATGAGTCCGAACGGTAGACCCGTGTACAGACAACGCGTGCGGGATTCGCTAGCGCCGACGTGTCCAGAGCCCGGTGGACCGGTTGCAGTACAGGCGACCGTCGGCGGAACGGGTGCCGAACTCGTTGCTGTAGCAGGACCCGCCTTCCTGCTGGTAGGACGACCGGCTGCCCCCGAAGCTGCCCGTGTCCGGCCAGGGCCACGGCAGCGCGACGGCGCCGATCAGAGCGGCGACGATGAGGCTGTGTTTCAACACGCGCAGCCTAGTCCGCCTCGGCGTCGCCGGCGGTCGTGATCGTGGTCGCATCCGGTTCGCGGGCCGCCCGCACGCGCTCGCTGACGAACTGGGTGACGAAGTGGACGCCGGCCCCGAGGATGAGCAACGAGGACACCATCTGCGCGGAGACCGCGATCCGGGCGGGTTGGGTGTTCGCGAAGATGTCCCCGAAGCCGGTGGTGGTGAAGACCGAGAGGCAGTAGTACAGCGCGTCGACTCGGGTCAGGCGCTGGCTGAAGCTGGTCGGCTCGTAGTTGGACAGCACGAAATAGGTTGCCGAGAACACCACGAGGTACAGGCCGATGAGTGCCGTCAGGACGTCGTAGGCCGCGAGCGTCGGGTACACGTTGGCGCGGATGCGACGCACCGCCCCGACACAGAAGACGAGCAGCAGGACGCCACCACAGACGAAGCCGACGGTGTTCCACCGGCTGTGGTGGTCGATCGGCAGCAGGAAGTAGGCCACGAGCAGCACGATGCCGGCGAGCAGCGGCCGACCGAACGCGGCGGCCAGCCACTCCTTGGTCCCGGGGCGATCGCTCATCGGCTCACCGGCAGGTAGCGCTGGTGAAGTTCGCGCACCGTCTCCATCGCGGACACCGCGGCCTCGCCGTCGCCGCTGCGAATGGCCATCACCGGGATGTGTTCGTCCATCGGCAGCTCGAGCCAGGCCGACGATCCCCGCTCGGGGTAGCTGATGCCCTCGATCTCGTCCCAGGCGAAGACCCGCTCGCCGATCAGGTTGCGCACGGCGACGCCCCGGGCACCGACCCGCAAGCGCGGACGGGTGAGCAGCAGGATCGCTCCGGCGACGAGAACGCCGATGAGGATGAGGGACCACTGGTCGGCGGAACCGAGGTTGCGCACCCCGTTGTCGCCGAAGTTGTGCGAATACCCGAAGATCCTGATCTTCGACGCGGTCACGAGATAGCCGAACACCGCGTGGATGATCAGCGCCACCACCGCCGCGATCCACGCCCAGCGGACCAGCTTGCGGGGCCGGTAGACGAAGTCCCACTCGTCCGGCGTGCTCACCGTAACGACCTCAGGATCAGGGCCGAGGCGAGCGCCGCGTTGACGGCCTGCGCGCCCTTGTCCTCGGAGGAGTCGGGCAGGCCTGCGCGGGCGAGCGCCTGCGCCTCGGTGTCGACGGTGAGGACGCCGTTGCCGACCGGCGTCGATTCGTCCAGCGACACACGGGTCAGCCCTGCGGTCACCGCGTCGCAGACGTAGTCGAAGTGCGGCGTCTCGCCGCGGATCACGACCCCCAGCGCCACGACCGCATCATGAGACCGGGCGAGCGCCTGCACGATCACCGGCAGCTCGATCGCGCCCGCCACCCGGATCACGGTCATGTCGGCCACACCGGCGGCGGTGGCCGCGCCGACGGCGCCGTTGAGCAGTGCCGTGCAGATCTTCTCGTGCCATTGCGACGCGACGATCGCCAGGCGCACCTCGTCGGCTCGGTCGAGCTCCAGCGAGGGTTCCCCGAATCCGCTCACCTGCGCTCCCCTCCTTCGGACACCGTGCCCGCGGGGCCGTCCTCGGGCAGGTCCAAGTCGTATTCGTCCAAGCCCTCCAGATCGTGGCCCATCCGGTCGCGCTTCGTGCGCAGATACCGCAGATTCTCCTTGTTGGCGCGCACCGGCATCGGGACGCGCTCGGTGATCGCCAGGCCGTACCCGTCCAGGCCGACCCGTTTGGCCGGGTTGTTCGTCAGCAACCGCATGGACCGCACGCCGAGGTCGACGAGGATCTGCGCGCCGATGCCGTAGTCGCGGGAGTCCGCGGGCAGGCCGAGTTTCAGGTTGGCGTCGACGGTGTCCGCGCCGGCGTCCTGGAGTTGGTAGGCCTGGAGTTTGTGGAGCAGACCGATCCCGCGCCCCTCGTGTCCACGCATGTAGAGCACGATGCCGCGCCCCTCGTCGGCCACCATCTGCATGGCCGCGTGCAGCTGCGGGCCGCAGTCGCAGCGCAGGGAACCGAAGACGTCCCCGGTGAGGCACTCGGAGTGGACGCGGACCAGAACGTCGTCGCCGTGGTCGGCGGAGATGTCACCCATGACGAGCGCCACGTGTTCGACGTCGTCGAAGTCGGAGGTGTACCCGACCGCGCGGAAGTCGCCGTACTCGGTCGGGATGCGGGCGTCGGCGACGCGCACGACGTGCTTCTCGTTGCGGCGCCGCCATGCGATCAGGTCGGCGATGGAGATGAGCGACAGGCCGTGATCGTCGGCGAAGACGCGCAGCTCGTCGGTCTGGGCCATCGAGCCCTCGTCCTTCTGGCTGACGATCTCGCAGATGACCCCGGCGGGTTGGAGACCGGCCAATGTGGCGAGGTCGACGGCGGCCTCGGTGTGGCCGGGCCGACGCAGCACGCCCCCCTCCTTCGCCCGGAGCGGGACCACGTGGCCAGGACGGGTGAAGTCGACGGCCTTGCTGTCCGGATCGGCGAGCAGGCGCATGGTCGTGGCCCGGTCCGCGGCGCTGATGCCGGTGCCGATCCCCTCGCGGGCGTCGACGGTGACCGTGTATGCGGTGCCGTGCTTGTCCTGGTTCGTGGTGTGCATCGGGGGCAGGCCCAGCCGATCGCAGTCCTCGCCGGTCAACGGCACACACAGATAGCCCGAGGTGTAGCGCACCATGAACGCCACGAGCTCGGGCGTGGCCATCTCGGCGGCGAAGATCAGATCGCCCTCGTTCTCTCGGTCCTCGTCGTCGACGACGACGACGGCCTTGCCCGCCTTGATGTCGGCGATCGCCTGTTCGACCGAATCGAACCGGACGGCCTCGCGCGGAGTCTCGGTGTTCTTCTCACTCATCGTCACTGCCCGTCAGCCGTTCCACGTACTTGGCGATCACGTCCGCCTCCAGGTTCACCATTCGTCCCACCTGCGCCTGGCCGAGATTCGTGTGTTCCAGTGTCGCCGGGATCAACGACACCTCGAACCACGGTCCGTCGTCGTCAGAACCCACCGCCGACACCGTCAGGGACACCCCGTCGACGGTGATTGAGCCCTTCTCGACCACGTAGCGGCGCAGTGTCGTGGGCAGGGCGATGCGGATGACGGTCCAGTTCTCGGCCGGGTTGATCGCGACGATCGTGCCGACGCCGTCGACGTGGCCCTGCACGATGTGGCCGCCGAAGCGTCCGTCGGCGCGCATCGCCCGCTCGAGGTTCACGGTGGAACCGACGGCGAGCCCGCCGAGGGAACTGCGGTCCAGGGTCTCGGCCATGACGTCGACCGCGAATTCGCCGTCCGCGGTGAGATCGGTGACCGTGAGACAGACGCCGTTGACCGCGATCGAGTCGCCGAAGGCGGCATCGCTGGTGACGGTCGGTCCGCGGACCGTCAACCGCGCAGCATCGACCAAGTCGTCTTTGGCGGTGATGGTGCCGCGCTCTTCGACGATTCCGGTGAACACCTCGTCTCCTTCCAGCTCACCCGAGATCGCGGGGCTGGGCGCGAGGGCGCCGACGACCCGGTGCGAAGACGCGACCGGTCGCGGTGTTCTCTCACATCCGGACTATGACCGTCGGCTCCGGATTCACACCGGATCTGCTGTCCCCGCCGGACCCCTTCGGGCCGGGCGAGCGCTCGCGGGCTCGATCGAGAATGTCGATCATCACCGCCGGTAGGGAATCTCACCCTGCCCCGAGAACTCTGTAGAAAACGCTAGCACGCGTGGCAAATCCGCCGAAGTCGTCGACCCCTTCGAATCACCGCGCATCAATGTTGCCGCGAAGTCGCTGGTCGGGCTCGGTGCTGTGCCATGCTTGCCTGCATGAGTAACGAAACGAAGAGCGGTTCGGGCATCGAGCACCTGCTGAAGCGGCACTGGTTCACCCTGCTGGTGGCGATCATCGCGATCGTGTTCATCGTGATCAACCGCACCCAGACGAAGATCAACTTCCTGTTCGCCGAGGTGGACACCTCTCAGTGGCTGGCCCTGACGGTCGCGGCCGTGCTCGGTTTGCTCGTCGGCGTTTTCCTGGGCCGCAAGTAGCGGCCGCGCAGCGGCTACACGTCGGGGTGGGTCCGCAGCACCAGCTTCACGTCGTTGCTGCCGTCCAACATCTGTGCCGCGACGATGACGAAGCGGTGCGCCTGCGCCAGGGTTGTCACGGTCGGGTCGTCGACCGCGCCCGCGCCCGCGCCGAGAATCGTCGGGGCGAGGTAGGCGTGGACCTCGTCGACGAGTCCGGCGGCGAGGAAGGCGCCGATGACCGACGGTCCGCCCTCGACGAGGATGTTGAGCGCATCGGGAACGGCGGCAAGAACCTCGTGCGGGTCGTGCGACCGGACCAGCTTCGTCGGCGCGGAGTCGTCGAGCACAGCAGCATCCGCGGGTAGGTCCCGATTGCCGACGACGATGCGCGTCGGCTGATGGTCGACAAGGCTGCCGTCCGGTTTGCGCGCGGTCAGTGACGGATTGTCTGCCAGCGCCGTCCCGGTTCCGATGACGATCGCATCCATGCCGGCCCGCACCCGGTGGGCGTCTTCCCGCGAGCCGCGGCCGGTGATCCATTTGCTGGTGCCGTCTGGTGCCGCGACGCGGCCATCGATGGTGGCGGCGATCTTGACGATGACATAGGGCCGCCCGGTCTCCTGCCGGTGCAGCCAGCCCCGCAGCGGGCCGTTGAAGGCCGCGTCGCCGCCGACGCCGGTGACAACGTCGATACCGGCATTGCGGAGGGTCTCGGCGCCATCGGCGGCTTCCGGGTTGGGGTCGGGCAGTGCGAAGACGACACGGACGATCCCCGCGTCGATGAGCGCCCGCGTACAGGGTCCGGTGCGCCCGGTGTGGTCGCACGGCTCCAGCGTGACCACGGCAGTGGCCCCACGGGCCCTGTCCCCCGCCTCGCGCAGCGCCATGATCTCCGCGTGCGCCCCGCCGGCCGCCTGAGTGTGGCCGACGCCCAACACCGAGCCCGCGTCGTCGACGATCACCGCACCCACCGGCGGATTGGGCGACGAGACCCCCATCGCCGCACGCGACTCCGCGATGGCGCGGGCCATCGCCGCCCCGTACGGCTGATCGGTGTTCATCGCCCTACTCGGTGCCCACGGCAGACGGCCGGTGCGCGGCAGCCTGCTCGCGCAGCGCGGCGACGGCACGCCCCGGGTCGTCGGCGCTGTAGACCGCGGAACCGGCGACGAAGCAGTCGACACCCGCCTCGGCGGCCTGCTCGATGGTGTCGGAGTTGATGCCGCCGTCGATCTCCACCAGAACGCTGAGCTCGCCGGCGTCGACGAGGCGTCGCGCGGTGCGCACCTTCGACAAGACCTCGGGGATGAAGCTCTGGCCTCCGAAGCCGGGTTCGACGCTCATCACCAGCAGGGTGTCGATGTCGCGGAGGATCTCCAGGTAGGGCTCGAGGTCGGTACCGGGCTTGATCGCCAGGCCCGCCATGCCGCCGGCCGCACGGATGTCGCGGGCGACCGCGCGCGGATCATCGGTGGCCTCGGCGTGGAAGGTGACGTTGTGGGCGCCCGCCTCGGCGTACGGCGGCGCCCAGCGGCCCGGGTCGTCGATCATCAGGTGACAGTCCAGCGGGATGTCGGTCGCCTTCAGCAGGCTCTCCACCACCGGGAGACCCAGGGTCAGGTTGGGCACGAAGTGGGCATCCATGACGTCGACGTGCAGCCAGTCCGAGCCGGCGACGGCGGCGGCCTCCGCGGCGAGGTTGGCGAAGTCGGCCGACAGGATGGACGGCGCGATCATCGGCGCGTTGGGTCGCTGGCACATGCCGATCAGTCTATGTCCGGCGGAGCACGGCGAGGAACATCGCGTCAGTGCCATGCAGATGCGGCCACAGTTGCACATGCGGACCGGACCCGAGGCCGTCGATCGGCATCCCGTCGGTCTGGACGAATATGCGCGCGTCGAGGCGCTCGGCGCCCGTGGCTGCGCAGACCGCGTCGACGACGCCGGTCGTCTCGGCCGGGTGCGGGGAGCAGGTCGAGTACACGACCGCGCCGCCCGGGCGGACGAGCGCCAGTGCCTCGGTCAGCAGCGCGCGTTGCAGCGGGACGAGTTCGTCGACGTCGGCCGGTCGGCGCCGCCACCGTGCCTCCGGGCGGCGCCGCAGCGAGCCGAGGCCACTGCAAGGCGCGTCGACGAGCACGCGGTCGTAGCCGGGTTCCAGTCCGCTGGCGCGACTGTCGGCGACGTGAACCGTGACCGGGAGGTCCGCCGTGACCGAGCGGATCAGGTCGGCGCGGTGCTCGGAGACCTCGACGGCGTCGAGATGGGCCCCGGCAACCTCGGCGAGCGAACCGATCAGCGCGGCCTTGCCACCGGGCCCGGCGCACAGGTCGAGCCAGCGGCCACCGTCGGGACCGTCGAGCTCGGCGCGGGTGAAGGCGATGGCCACCAGCTGGCTGCCCTCGTCCTGCACGCCGGCCAGGCCTTCGCGGACGACGTCCAGCCGACCGGGGTCGCCGCCGGGCAGGTAGACGCAGTACGGCGACAGCCGCCCTTCCTCACCGCCGGACATCAGGGCGAGCTCTGAGGCGGTCACCTGGCCCGGGCGGGCGACCAGGTGCACCGGCGGACGGGAGTCGTCAGCCGCGAGCGCCGCCTGCAATGCGCCGATCGAACCACCCAGCGCCTCCCGAAACACGTCGGCCACCCAGCGGGGATGGGCGTAGACGAAAGCCAGGTGTCCGACAGGGTCGTCGGCGATGGACGGGGCCAACTCCTGCGCCCACAGCTCCTCGTCTCGCTGGGACACCTTCCGGAGCACGGCGTTGACGAACCCGGCCGGCCCCTGCCCGTCCTCGGCGCGCACCAGGTCCACCGACGTCGACACGGCCGCGTGGGAGCCGATGCGGGTGCGCAACAGCTGATAGGCACCCAGTCGGAGCACGTCCAGGAGGCGGCCGTCGATCTCCGAGACCGGGCGGCCGGCCGCGGCGGCGATGACGGCGTCCAGGGTGCCCTGCGCCCGGGCGGTGCCGTAGGTCAGTTCCGTGGCCAACGCTGCGTCGCGACCGGCCAGGCCGCGCTCGCGCAGCAACGACGGCAACAGGAGGTTCGCGTACGCGTCGCGCTCGCGGACCGCCCGCAGGACGTCGCGGGCGGTCGCGCGGACCGGGTCGACTCGCTTGTCCCGGTACTTGCCGCCCTGCTTCCCGGTGGTCATCGCAGGACCTCCCCCGGCTCGAGACGGGCACCACGCGCCCAGTCGGCCGCCGGCATCTGCTTCTTCCCCGGGGGAACGACCCAGGTCAACGCGACGACCTCGTCGGCGGTGCCGACATACACGGCCTTCTTGGCGACCGCCAGCTGGCCGGGGGCCAACGCCGCCGGAGCCCCCGGCTCGCCGTCCACGCCCCGGCGCACGGGTCCGATCCGCAACCGCAACTCGTTGCCACCCGCGGTGACCAGGGACCAGGCCCCCGGTTCCGGGGTGTGTGCCCGGATGAGTCGCGCCACGATGTGTGCGGGCCGGCCCCAGAGCACGTGGGCGTCCTCCACGGTGATCTTCGCCGCGTGGGACACGTCGTGGTCCGGTTGCGGCACCGGCGCCAGTTCCCCGGCTTCGATTCCGTCGAGCGTGGCGACGAGCAGGGCGGCACCGGAGTCGGCGAGTCGGGCGAGTAGATCACCGCTCGTCTCCGCGGGATCGATGTCGGTGGTGAGTGAGCCGTAAACCGGGCCGGTGTCCAACCCCTCCTCGAGTCGGAAGGTCGTGGCGCCGGTCGCGGTGTCGCCCGCGGCGATTGCGGCCTGCACGGGGGCGGCCCCGCGCCAGGCCGGCAGGAGGGAGAAGTGCAGGTTGACCCACCCGTGTTCCGGCAGCTCGAGGAGCCCCGGTGGAATCAGTCCGCCATAGGCGACGACGGCGGCGCAATCGGGCGCCCATCTGGTGAGTGTGGCGAGGACATCGGGGTCTGCCGCGCCGTCGCGGGTGAGCCGCTCCGGCGTGTACACCTCGATCCCCAATTCGTCGGCCCGCCGGGCGACATCGCTGCGGTTGACCTTGCGGCCGCGGCCCGACACGGCGTCGGGTCGGGTGAGCACGCCGACGACGTCGTGGTGGGGCGAGTCGTGCAGAGCGTTCAGCGAGGGCACAGCGACAGCCGGGGTGCCGGCGAACAGGACGCGCATTCAGCCAATAGTAGGCGGGCGCCCCCGCGGCTCAACCGATGGTCGGCGGGTCCACCTGCACGCGCAGCGGGCCACCGTCGTGGGTGCCCGTACGACGTGCCTGCGCTGCGGCCAGGGCGTCTGCCAGGGCACGACCGTGACGGCGGTCGACGCGGATCAGGAGCCGTTCGAACTCCTCACCGGGCCCGAAGTCGCCGGGCGGCGGCCGGACGCCCGGGGGCAGCGGCACCGGGCCGAGGATTCCCGCTCCGTCGGGCAACTCGAGCAGGTCGACGAATTGGCGGACCGCTGTCGGGGTGCCGTCGACGGCGGCCATCGTCACGGCCGGCGGGAAGCCGAGTTCGGTGCGTTGGGCGAGCTGGTCGGCGGCGAAGCCGATGGGGTCCCAGCGCACGACCGCCTGTACCGGCGGCAGGTCGTTCTCGGCCAGGAGCACGACACTTCCACCGTCGCGCCCGCTGCGGGCCAGCGCCGCGATCGAGAACCAGTGCCGGGCCGCGTCCTCGTCGGCGCGCAGGTCCTCGCGGTCGAGGTGGGCCCAGGTGTCGACCGCGATGACGGTTCCGTACCCCTCGTCGGCGATCGGCTCGGCGCCCGGTGTCGCGACCACCAGCCGTGCTCCCGCGGGCACGGTCTCGACCATGCGGGACCCGTCGCTCGTCACCACCGGTACCCCGCGAAACGCCCGTCCCAACTCTTCGGCGGTGCGGGCCGAACCGATCGTCCGGGCCCGGATCTCGGTGGACCCGCAGGCCGCGCACCGCGGCGCCGGGTCGACGCGTCCACACCACCGGCACGACACGGTGCCGTCGCTCCCCATGCCGAGTGGGCCGTGACAGGACCGGCACCGGGCGTGGGTGCGGCACTTCGCGCACGCCAGCGACGGAAGGTAGCCGCGCCGCGGAACGCTGATGAGGACCGGTGCCCCCGCGTCGAGCGACGACCGGGCCAGGCGGAAGGCGAATTCGGGAATGCGGGCGAGCCGGACCAGCGGGTCGTTTCCGATCGCGCGGTTCTCCTCGGCGAGCGCCTGCACCCGGGGCCCGCGCTCGCGGATGGTCGCGCGGTCCGCGACCAGGTCGTGTGCCCATCCGGCGGCCACCAGGGCCTGGGCCTCGGCGGTGCGGGAGTACCCGCCGAGGAGCAGCCCGCACCCCTCCTGGTGTGAGCGCAGCACGGCGACCTCGCGCGGGTGCGGATACGGCGCACGGGGTTCGTCGAGGCTGGGATCCCCGTCGTCCCAGACGACCACGAGGCCGAGGTCGCGCACCGGGGCGAAGACCGCGCTTCGCGTGCCCAGCACGACGCGCGCCGTGCCGCGCAGCGCGGCCAGCCACCGGCGGTACCGGGCGGTGGGTCCCAACCCGGCGGCGAGCGTCACGCAGCGCTCGCCCAAGTGGCCGCAGGCCTGTTCGAGTCGGTCCAGGTCGCGCTGGTCGGGGACGACGACGATGACCCCGCGCCCGGCGGCCACGGTGTGGCCGATCAACTCGGCGAGCCGCGCCGGCCAGTCCTCCCCGGGGGTCGCCTGCCAGGCCGCGCGGGGCGCACGGCCGTCGCGCACGGCGGCGGCGAAGGCCGACGCGCC
>NZ_JASGER010000052.1:0-19601 GCF_047606305.1 Gordonia sp. (in: high G+C Gram-positive bacteria)
CCGCCAGGGCGGCAGCAGCCGCGGCCAGGGCGGCAACCGTGGGCGCAGCCGACGCAGCGGGCAGGCCAGCGCGGCGCGCTGATCGTTCCGGGTGGGCCCGCCGCCCACCCGGCAAACCGGCCCTGCCGGCCGTTCGGATCGGTAGGTTGGGGATATGGCCGACTCTGCCGATCCCGCACCCGAACCGATTGTCACGACCACCACCGGGGCGGTGCGAGGGGTGTGGCGCGACGGAGTCGCGGCCTTCCTCGGGGTGCCCTACGCGGCGCCGCCCGTCGGTGCGGCGGCCTTCGCCGCACCCGCACCGCACCAGCCGTGGGAGGGTGTGCGCGATGGCACCGAATACGGTCCGACCGCTCCGCAGGTCGGCTACCCCAAGCCCATCGCGGCGCTGCTCGCCAACGACATCGAGCTCGGCGACGAGTACCTGAACGCCAACGTCTGGACCCCCGACCCCTCCCCGGGTGCCGGGTTGCCGGTGATGGTGTGGATCCACGGCGGTGCCTTCACGCGCGGTTCCAACCGGCTGAAGATCTACGCCGGTGACACCTTTGCCCGCGGCGGCGTCGTGTTCGTCGGGATCAACTACCGCCTCGGCATCCCCGGCTTCGCCTCCATCGAGGGTGCTCCGGAGAACCGCGGCCTGCGCGACCAGATCGCCGCGTTGACATGGGTCCGGGAGAACGCCGCCGCCTTCGGTGGCGACCCCGACAACGTCACGGTGTTCGGCGAGTCCGCCGGCGCGATGAGCACCGCGTCGCTGCTGTCCTCGCCAATGGCACGCGGGCTGTTCCACCGGGCGATCATGCAGAGCGGCAACGGCAACGCAGTCTTCGCCGTCCAGGACGCACGCAAGGTCACCGCGATGCTGGCCGGGTTGCTCGAGGTGACCCCGGACGCGGCGGGGTTCGCGTCGGTCTCGACCGATCGGCTGCTCAAGGCCCAGACCGATCTGGCGCTGCAGGCCCAGCTGGACCCGAATCCGGCGGTCTTCGGCGAGTCGGTGGTCAAGGCCGGCATGGGGATCATGACGGTCGCGCCGGTCCTCGACGGCGAGGTGCTGCCCGATGTCCCCGCGTCGTCGATCGCCGCGGGAGCCGGCAGCGGCATCCCGCTCATCGCCGGCTGGAACGCCGACGAATTCCGACTCTTCCTCGTTCCCACGGGCGTCACCGCGGTGGTCACCGAGGACATGGCCCGCGCCATGGTCGGCGGCTATGACGGCGGCATCGCCCGTCTCGACGAGCACCTGGCGGCCGGCACCGACCTCGGCGACGCGCTCTGCATGGTGCTCACCGACATCGCCTTCCGCGACGGCACCGTCGAGTTGGCCCGACTACGACCCGACGACCCGACCCACCTGTTCGAGTTCGGCGTCCCCAACAACGAGGCGAACATCGGAGCCGGGCACGCGGTCGAACTCCCGTATGTCTTCGACCACCTGGCCGACGGTCGATCACTCACCGGTCCCGACGCGTCCCAGGCGGTTGCCGACGCCATGCATGCGGCGTGGCTGTCGTTCGCGAAGACCGGTGATCCGGGGTGGGAGCGGTATCTGCCGGAGCAGACCGTCCAGCGCTTCGACTAGGTCGTGGCCGCCGCGGCGGACTCCACGTCGGCCCGCCACGAGGCGATCGTGTCGATCGAGTCGGTCTTGTTCGTGCCGATGAAGCCGGTCGGTCCGCGCTTGATCCAGCCGGTGACGTAGACGCCCGAGACCGGCCGATCGCCGTCCATCACCCGGCCGTGGTCGTTGGGGATGACCCCGCGCCTCTCGTCGAACGGGAGACCGGGTACCGGGACCCCGTGGTAGCCGATCGAGGACAGCACCAACCCGGCGTCGACGTCGACGGTCTCGCCGGTCGGTGTCGCCGTGCCGTCGGCGGAGATGCTGTTGCGGGCGAACCGCACTCCGGTGACCCGGCCCCGGTCGGTGAGGATCTCCTGCGGTGCGAGGCCGAATGCGAACCGGATGACCGGTCGCGACGGGTCCCGGGCGGGCGGATTCGCGGCGATCTCACCGAGCTCGGCGAGTTTGAGTCCGGCGGTGATGTCGTCGGGATCGGCGACGACGCCGTCCAGTTCCGTCGGGTCCACCACGATCGACGCACCCGATTCCGCCAGTCCGATGAGCTCGGGCAGGGTGAATGCGGCCTGCAGCGGACCGCGACGGCCGACGACGAGCACCTCGCCGATCCCGCGGGAGCGCAGCGCGGCCAGTGCGGGCCGGGAGATGGTGGTCTTCTCGAGGGCGTCGGGGTCGCCGGTGAGGATGCGCGCCACGTCGAGGGCGACGTTGCCGTTGCCGATGACGACGACGCGCTCGGTCGACAGGTCGAACCGCGCGTCGACGAAGTCGGGGTGGTCGTTGTACCAGCCGACCATCGAGGTCGCCGACGCGAACCCGTCGGCCTCGGTCCCGGGGATGTCGAGGGACTTGTCGGTGGGGGCGCCGCCGGCCCACAGCACGGCGTCGTGCCGCTCGCGCAGCTGGTCGAGGGACAGGTCGCGCCCGATCTCGCAGTTGAGCAGGATCCGCAGCCGTGGGTGGCGCGCGATGTCGTCGAACAGGTGCATCACCGCGCGCGTGTGCGTGTGGTCGGGCGCGACGCCGTAGCGGGAGAGGCCGAACGGCTTGGCCAGGCGCTCGTACATCGTGACGGTGACGTTCGGCAGGCGCAGCAACTCGTCGGCGGCGTACATCGCCGACGGTCCCGACCCGACGATCGCGACGTGCTGCGGCGGTGCCTGCAGCGGTCGGGGAGTGGTGACCGGTGCCAGCGGCAGCCGCTTGCCCATGTCCACCGGGAAGCGCTTCTCGTTCGCGAAGAGGTCGGCGTCGTAGTGGGCGGCGTTCACCCCGACGAACGGCTGCTGCTCGGGGGTGAGGCGGTGACCGGGGACGATCGCCCCGACCGGGCACGCGGTGACGCATGCGCCGCAGTCGACGCAGGTCGCCGGATCGATGTAGAGCATCTCGGCGGTGCCGAAATCGGGTTCGTCGGGCGTCGGGTGGATGCAGTTGACGGGGCATGCGTAGACGCAGGACGCGTCGCCGCAGCACGCCTGGGTGACGACGTGGGGCATGAAAGGGGCTGCTTTCGTGAGTCACCCCGGCCCGTGGGCCGGGGTGGGTGCGCGGCCTAGGCCGCGGCGGTGTAGGTCGGCTCGCTGCGGTAGCGCGACGGGCGGCCGGCGATGCGCATCAGGCGCCACACGCGGGCCGAGACCGGGTTGATCAGCCCGCACTGCTCGGCGAGCATCCGGACGTCGCCGAACACGTTGACCAGGAACTGCTTGGACTCGGGCGAGCGCCAGAACAGGTCCTTCCACACCGAGCGGGGGATGTCGAACTGCTTGCGGAACTGGCGCGGAGGTTCGGCGATGACGTCGCACAGGACGCGCATGACGATCGGCATGGCAATGGACAAGAGGAACCGCTGGATTGCCCCCTTCTGCGGGATCCTCTCGCGCAGGAGGTGATGGGCGAAGGAGATGTGCCGGGCCTCCTCGGCCACGTGCAGCTGCATGATCGCCTGCATCGTCGGGTGCAGGTTCTGATCCTTGCGCAGGAACTCCTTCTGGATGTGGTCGATCGGCTCCTCGCCGCCGAGCACGCCGAAGTAGAAGATGCTCGGGAAGATCGTCGAGAACAGCGGGATGATCGGTGAGATCCGGCGGAACCAGCGCGGGCCGCCGGGCACGTTGATGCCGGTGCGGTTCACGAACTCCTGGAACATCAGGGTGTGGTTGCACTCCTCCTTGGCCTCATGGGTGGTGTACCGGAACTCCTTGGACCCGTTGGGCAGGGCCGCCGAGTACTGCATGAGGCCGCGAATGAGGATCGACTCGAACTGCAGGCCGACCTTGGCCACATTGGCCTGGCGCCACATCCCCATCGCGATCTGCTTCTCGACGGGCTGCTGGGCGAACCACGGGTGGCGGCCGACCGGGTCGTGCTTGGACATGATCCAGCGCTTGTCGTTCGGCACGACGGCCATGTAGGGCGCATCCCAGTCGATGTCGTCGTAGGGGTCGAAGTTGCGGTGCACCGAGGCGTCCGACAGGTCGTCGAGCACCTGGTCATAGTCCTCGACGGCATCAGTCTTGCCGACCGGCAGGTACTCCTCGATGTTCGACTCGAACTGTGCGGGTTCCAACGTGCTGGTCATCGTCGACCTCCATGGTTAGCGGAACGACCTAATGTCTCAATACACATTGTAATGGTCTGACGCGGCTGGGGGAACAGTAGACGCCGACACGATCCACATCCGGTGTGACCCAGGTTACTCCGCCGCTCAGGCCGGCGACAGGCCCAACACCTCGGGCATGACGCTCATGAACGTCAACAGGGCCATCGTCAGCAGGAACCACAGCAGCGCCTGCCAGACCGGGAATCGGTCGCGGGTCTGCCACGCGCGGTAGGTCCGCACCCCCGCGGCGACCGCGCCGAGCAGCATGATCACCGGACACCCGGCAAGGAGCACCGATCGCATCGTGCCGTCGCCGTGGGCGATCCCGAGGAGCAGCGAGGTGAAGGCGAGCGCGACGGTGACGCAGCCGTGGATGAAGGCGCGTCGGACGGTCGGGTCGGTGGTCACGGTCGGGGGCACTCCTCGGCGGGGAATCCGGTGCGAACAGGGGGTGAACAATCAGGTGCTGGACCGGGCAATACGTCCCGATTCACCCTATGCCAGGGTACTTCGTTTGACGCCCCCGGCGGCTGGGGCAACGATGGAGTTCAGGCCCGGTCACCGGCCGTGCGCCGCCGCAATCGAGGAGGAGCAATGCCCACTGTCGTCGTCGGAGTCGACAACACCGATACGTCGCTGCACGCCGCCCGCTGGGCCGCCGCCCTGGCCGCGCGCGAAGAGTCGGAACTGCACATTGTCGGCGCGTACGACGCCAGCACGAGCAACTACGCCCCCGGATTGGTGATCCCGCAGGACGTCGTCGAGGCCATCGCGAACGAGGCCAAGGACGCCGTCCAGAAGGCGGCCGCCGCGGCCCTGGAGGCCGAGCCGGACGTCCGCGTGCGCACCAGCGTGGGCGAGGGCGATGCGGCCCGCACCCTGCTCGAGGTCGGCAAGGACGCGACCGCCATCGTCATCGGCACCCGTCGTCTGGGCAGCGTCAAGGGGCTGCTGCTCGGCTCGGTGGGCGTCACCATCGCCGCCCACTACGAGGGCCGCGTCGTCGTCATCGGCGACGAGGTCGGCAGCGGACCGGTCGTCGTCGGCGTCGGCGACACCCCGGTCAGCGACCCGGCGGTCAAGGAGGCCTACCGGCAGGCCGACTCGCTGAAGGTGCCGCTCGTCGCGGTCCACACCTGGTCCCAGCTCGACGCCGATGCCCTGCACGGGTACGGCATCGAGCCCGAGGCGGTCGAGCGGATGAGCACCGAGGCGACCGAGGCCGTCGCCGAACGGCTGGCCGGCTACTCGCAGGACTACCCGGACGTCGAGGTCCAGCGGATCGTCGTGCCGGACGACCCGGGCAAGGCCATCATTTCGGCGGCCGGCGAGCGCAAGGCGTCGCTCATCGTGGTCGGCAGCCGCGGCCGCGGCGGGTTCAAGGGCCTGCTGCTCGGCTCGACCAGCCAGAAGGTGCTCCAGCAGGCCGAGTGCCCGGTGATGATCGTGCGGGCCGAGTGACCGTATCGCCGTAGCGATCTGCTTATGGTGGGGCGGTGGACGCCCAACCTGAGAGCAAACCGCGGCTCGACCGCGCCGTCTTCATCCCGACCGCATTGGTGATCGGAGCCTTCGTCGCCTGGGGGATCATCGCCCCGGGCTCGATGCGCTCGACCACGTCCGAGGTCATGGACTGGGTCACCGCCAACATGGGCTGGCTGTACCTCAGCGCGGCCAGCGGCTTCGTCGTCTTCGCGGTCGTCATCGCCTGCACCCGGTACGGGCGGATCCCGCTCGGGCGCGACGGCGAGGAGCCCGAGTATCGGACCGTCAGCTGGATCGCCATGATGTTCGCCGCCGGGATGGGCATCGGCCTGATGTTCTTCGGCGCTTACGAGCCGCTGCTGCACTTCGTCCAGGAGCCGCCCGGCACCACTGTGAAGGTGCCCAGCGGCGCGGTGGCCAACCACCTGCCCGCCGCGATGGCGACGACGATGTTCCACTGGGGCCTGCACCCGTGGGCGATGTACGCGGTCGTCGGCATGGCCCTGGGCTACTCGACATACCGGATGGGACGCGGCCAGCTGCTGTCGGCGGCGTTCGCGCCGCTGTTGGGCTCCCGCCGGGCCGCGGGGCCGGCCGGCAAGCTCATCGACGGATTGGCGATCTTCGCGACGCTGTTCGGCACGGTCGCCTCGCTCGGCCTGGGTGCGCTGCAGATCGGCTCGGGCCTGGAGGCCGTCCACTGGGTGTCCAACCCGTCGAAGATGCTGCTCGTGGCCATCATCGCGGTGCTGACCGCGGCGTTCGTCGCATCAGCGGTCTCCGGCGTCGCCAAGGGCATCCAATGGCTGTCGAACACCAACATGGTGCTCGCGGTGGTGTTGGCGGTCTTCGTCTTCCTGGTCGGCCCGACCGTGTTCGTGCTCAACGTGCTGCCCACGACGCTGGGCTCCTACCTCGACCAGATCACCGCACTGTCGGCGCGGTCGGCGGCCACCGTCGACGCGGCCGGTCAGGAGTGGCTCGCCGCGCAGACCATCTTCTACTGGGCGTGGTGGGTGTCGTGGACGCCGTTCGTCGGCATGTTCCTGGCCAAGATCAGCCGCGGGCGCACCATCCGCGAGTTCGTCGTGGGCGTGATGGTGGTGCCGAGCTCGTTCTCGCTGGTGTGGTTCTCGATCTTCGGCGGCACCGCGATCCGCCAGCAGAACGAGGGCGCGGGTTATCGGGTCGGGCACGACGGCGACGAGGAGTCGCTGCTGTTCGACGTGTTGCGCCACCTGCCGTGGACCGGGATTGCGTCGGTGCTGGTGATGGTGCTCGTCGGGATCTTCTTCATCACCGGGGCCGACTCGGCGTCGCTGGTGATGGGAACGCTGAGCGAACACGGCGCCCCCGAGCCGAGCCGGTGGATCACCGTGTTCTGGGGTGTGCTGACCGGCGGAGTGGCGATCCTGCTCCTGGTCGTCGGAGGTGGGGACGACGGCAGTGCCGACGCGCTGACCGGGGTGAAACAGATGGCGATCCTCGCCGCCCTGCCGTTCGTGATCGTGATGATCGCGCTGTGCGTGTCCTTCGTGCGCGACATCCGCCACGACCCGCTCATCCGACGCCGTGACGATCACGTCCCGCCGGCGCGGCTGGACGCGGCGGCGTCGGACTAGGACCAGCTCGGCAACCAGATCTCCTGGTGCCAGTGGAGCTTGGTGATCGGTACCCCGGTCAGCACCGGCCAGAGCCACGCGAAGTTCACGATCACCAGCGCGAGGTAGCAGGCGACGGCCGCCACCAGCAGGATCTGCTTGTCGGCGGGCGACCCGTCCGCGCGTTTGGGGATCGCCGCCGCCCGGCGCAGCACGTCGCCCAGGCACAGCGCCAGCGCGATCATCAGGAACGGGGCCATCGCGGTGGCGTAGAAGAAGTACATCTGGCGGTCGATCTCGGCGAACCACGGGGCAAACGCGGCGCCGTAGCCGACGACGACGGCGCCGTAGCGCCAGTCGCGGCGGGCGGCGAAGGACCACAGCGCCCAGGCGAGCACCGGCAGGGCGAACCACCAGATCATCGGGGTGCCGATCAACATCTGCACACGGGCGCAGTCGCCGCTGCCGCACTTGTCCGGCCCGGTTTCCACGGCGTAGAGCATCGGCCGCAGACCCATCGGCCACGTCCACGGCTTCGACTCCCACGGGTGGTGGTTGCCGGCGGCGTTGGTCAGGCCGGCATGGAACTTGAGGATCCCCGACTGGTAGTGCCAGAACGACTGCCACGCCACCGGGACCCAGCGCAGCGGGCCGTGCCCCGGGTCGTGCACCTCGTAGCGGTACACCGAGGTCTCCGACGCGAACCACGGGACGAAGGCGGCCAGGTAGATGGCGATCGGCATGACGGCCAGGCTCAGCGACGATGGTACGACGTCGCGGCGCAGCACCCCGGCCCACGGCCGCGCGATCCCGTAGTCGCGGCGGGCCGCCACGTCGAAGGCCAGCGACATCAGCGTGAAGGCGACGACGAAGTAGATGCCCGACCACTTCGTCCCGCAGGCCAGGCCGAGCATCACCCCCGCGGTGAACCGGTACCAGCGGAAACCGAATCGCGGCCCGAAGGCGGAGGCGGTGGCGGTCCCGGCGCGGTACGCCTCGTCCAGGCGCCGGCGCGTCTGGTCGCGGTCGGCGATCAGCGCGGTGAAGGCCGCGACGATGAAGAACGCCTGGAAGATGTCGAGCATCCCCATCCGCGACTGCACGAACAGCACGCCGTCGCAGATCGCGAGCACCCCGGCCATCGCGCCGACCAGCGTCGACCGGGCCATCCGGCGGGCGACGGCGTAGACCATCACCACGATGCCGATGCCCGCCAGCGCCGACATGATCCGCCAGCCCATCGGGCCGTAGCCGAAGACCGATTGCCCGATCGCGATGAGCCACTTGCCGACCGGCGGGTGGACGACGAGGCCGTACGCCGGGTCGTCCTCGATCCAGTTGCCGCCGGTCAGGACCTGCCACGCCTGCGGCACGTAGTGCTTCTCGTCGAAGACCGGGGTGCCCTTGTCGGTCGGGTGGGTCAGGTCCCACAGTCGGGTCACGGCGGCGAGCAGTGTGATCACCAGGCCGACCACGAGCCCGCGACGGGTGTCGTCGGCGCCGAACACCGGCTCGGGGACCGCCCGGCCCGGGCGCCGGCCCAGGGCCTCGGTGCTGATCGGGCCACCCGACGGCGCGCGCACGAGCAGCCAACCACTCGGGGCGTTCTCCTGCGCTGCCGTCACCCGGTCGATGGTAGCGACCTCTAGGGTGGGGCCCATGGATGGACGCTTGGTGTTGGGCGCGACGCCGATGGGTCAGTTCGACGACGCCTCGCCGCGCCTGCGCGCCGCATTGGAAACCGCGGACATCGTCGCGGCCGAGGACACCCGTCGAGCCCGGTCCCTGGCTGCCGGGCTGGGCGTCACGATCGGCGGCAAGCTGATCAGCTACTACGACCAGGTCGAGGCGGCCCGCACGCCCGGGCTCGTCGAGGCGATCGAGGCGGGGCGGACGGTGCTCGTCATCACCGACGCGGGCATGCCGTCGGTCAGCGACCCGGGCTTTCGCCTGGTCGCCGCCTGTGCCGACAAGGATCTGCCGATCACCTGCCTGCCCGGCCCGTCCGCGGTGACGACGGCGCTCGCGGTGTCGGGTCTGCCGTGTGAGCGGTTCTGCTTCGACGGCTTCGCGCCGCGCAAGTCCGCTGCGCGCCGGACGTGGCTGCAGCAGCTGGCCGCCGAGCCGCGCACCGTCGTGTTCTTCGACTCGCCGCACCGGCTGGCCGACACGCTGGCCGACGCGGTGGCCGTCCTCGGCGGCGAGCGCCGCGTCGCCGTGTGCCGGGAACTGACCAAGACCTACGAAGAGGTCCGGCGCGGGACGCTGGCCGAGGTCGCCGCATGGGCGGCCGGCGGGGTGAAGGGGGAGATCACCGTCGTCCTCGCGCCCGGGGTCGCGCCCCAACCGTCGGTCGACGACCTCGTCGAGCGGGTGCAGGACCTCGTCGAGAAGGGGATGCGCCTCAAGGACGCCTGCGGGCAGGTCGCCGGGGAGACGGGGGTCTCCAAGCGCGAGCTGTACGAGGCCGCGCTGCCCCGATGATCGCGGCGGCCTTGTCCAGGCACTCCTGCCACTCGCGGTCGGGATCGGAGTCGATCGTGATCCCGCCGCCGACGCCCAGGCGCATCGCACCACCCGGATCGATCTCGACCGTGCGGATCGCCACCGACAGGTCCAGTGCGTGGTCGGGGCCGGCGATGCCGACGGCACCGCAGTAGACCCCGCGGGGCAGGTGTTCCCACCGGCCGATCAGCTCGGCCGCGCGGATCTTCGGCGTGCCGGTCACCGACGCCGGTGGGAAGGCGGCCGCCAGCAGCGCGTCGTTGCCGACCTGCTCGCCGAGCTCGGCCGCGACCGTCGAGACCAGGTGCCAGACGCCCGGGGCGCCGACCACGGTCAACAGTTCCGGGACGGTCACCGACCCGGTCTCGGCCACCCTGCCCAGGTCGTTGCGGACCAGGTCGACGATCATCACGTTCTCGGCGACGTCCTTGACCGAGGTCGCCAGGTCGCGCGGATCGCCGTCCGCGGGCAGCGTCCCCTTGATCGGCGACGACGTGACACGACGCCCGTCGCGGTGCAGGAAGGACTCGGGGGAGAAGGACGCGACCGCACCCCAATTCCCCTGCAGGAAAGCCGCCTTGGCCGGGGCGGTGCCCGCGGCCACGGTGCTGAAGAAGTCGAGTGGATCGCCGGTGAGTGTTCCGTCGAGCCGCGTGCAGATACACGCCTGGTAGATCTCGCCCGCGCTGATAGCGTCGAGGGCGTCGAGCACCGCCCGACGGTGATCGGCCCGGCGCTGCGCCGAGGGGGGTTGCCAGTGCGTGGACAAGGGCACGCTCGGCGGAAATCCGGGCACGGTCGGCGGAAATCCGGGCACGGTCGGCGAGATTCTGGGCACGGTCGGCGAGAGGGCGGCGCGTACCCAGTCGGGAGCCGGGGCCCCGGTCACGTCGTGGTACTCCCAGTCGCCGCCGCGCAGGATCAGCACCGAATCGGTGAGACCGCCGGCGACCGCGGGGAAGCGCGCGCTCTGGACGTCGACGGGGAAGCTCAGATGGCCCAGCCAGAAGCGGTCGGGTCGGTCCGGCGGGGCCAATCCGTCGACGAGCTCGAGCGACGGCGCGAGGACGGCGTCGGCGCCGAGCCAGGAACCGATCAGCGCGGCCGGCGGGGGGAGCCCGGCGTCACGGGTGTGCCGGTGCAGCGACCGCAGCACGTCGAGCGCGCTGGGGCTCATCGCCGGTCAGTCCTGTGCGGGCGCCTCGAGGCGCGGGAAGACGGGCGTCGGCTTGGGCAGCGGGGTGCCCGGTGCGAGCCGCACCTCGACGGCGGTGAAGTCACGGGCGTCGGCGGGGACGGCGAGCTGGTCGAGGATCGCGCCGCACGACTCGGGCATGACCGGTTGGGCCAACAGCGCCACGACGCGCACCACCTCGGCGCACACGTACAGGACCGTCGCGGTGCGCGGCAGGTCTGTCTTGGCGAGCTTCCACGGCTCCTGCGCGGAGATGTAGCGGTTCGTCTCGGCCAGCGTCTGCCACAGCGCCTCCAGGCCCAGGTGGATCGCCTGGGCGTCGAAGTGCTCGCGCACCGCCGGCAGCAGGCCCGCCGCCCGGGTGAGCAGCGCCGAATCGTCGTCGGTGAACTCGCCGGCCTGGGGCACCCGACCGTCGAAATACTTGCCGATCATCGACGCGGTGCGCTGGGCCAGGTTGCCGAACTCGTTGGCGAGATCGGCGTTGATGCGCGCGATCATCGACTCGGCCGAGTAGGAGCCGTCCTGGCCGTAGGGGACCTCGCGCAGGAAGAAGTAGCGCACCGGGTCGAGGCCGAAGGCGTTGATCAGCTCCACCGGGTCGACGACGTTGCCGACCGACTTGCTCATCTTCTCCCCGTTGTTGAACAGGAAGCCGTGGGCGTAGACGCGACGCGGCAGCTCCAGCCCCGCGCTCATCAGGAACGCCGGCCAGTACACACAGTGGAAGCGGATGATGTCCTTGCCGATGATGTGCAGGTCGGCCGGCCAGTAGCGGTCGTAGAGCTGCGGGTCGTCGGGGAAGCCGGCACCGGTGAGGTAGTTGGTCAGGGCGTCGACCCACACGTACATGACGTGGCCGTCGGCGTCGGGCACCGGCACGCCCCAGTCGAAGGTGGTGCGCGAGATCGACAGGTCCTTGAGGCCGCCGGAGACGAAGCTCTTGACCTCGTTGCGGCGCACGTCCGGGCCGATGAAGCCGGGGTCGGCGGTGTACAGCTCGAGCAGCTTGTCCTGGTACTTCGACAGGCGGAAGAAGTAGGTCTGCTCCTCGGTCCAGGTCAGGACGTGGCCGTTCTCGGTGGCCACGCGCTCGCCCTTCTCGTCGACCGTCGTGTCGTCCTCGTTCACGAAAGTCTCGTCGCGCACGTCGTACCACCCCGAATACGAGTCGAGGTAGATGTCGCCGTTCGCCTCCATCCGCTTCCAGATCTCCTGGGAGGCCCGCTTGTGGTCCGCGTCGGAGGTGCGGATGAAGCGGTCGAAACTCGAGCCGAGCCGCTCCTGCAGCGCCTGGAACTCGTCGGAGTTCTTCGTCGCCAGGTCGGCCGTCGCGATGCCCTGCGCCTGCGCCGTCTGTTGCATCTTCTGCCCATGGACGTCGGTGCCGGTGAGGAACCGGACGTCGAACCCGTCGAGGCGCTTGAAGCGCGCGAGGGCGTCGGCGGAGATGTACTCGTAGGCGTGCCCGATGTGCGGGGCGCCGTTGGGATAGGCGATCGCCGTCGTCAGGTAAAACGGGCGGTTGTCGCCATGCGAAGGGAGGCTGGCCATAGTGCTGGTCAGATTACTCGGGGCGTCTTACTCGGGGCGACTGTAGGGTGCGCAGCCCGGCGGCGCGTGCGGCGCGACGAGCGACGGCCGGTCGGGGATCGACATCGTCACCGGCTTCTTGCCCAAGACGAACTCCTCGCCGTGGTGGGCGAGGGTGATCTTCGGGCCCGACAGGAGGCGGTAGGTCGCCTGGTCGCGACCGACGGCCACGACGATCGACGACCCGCGGATGATCATGCGGAAGGACATGTAGTTCAGCCGCTGGGGCAGGCGCGGGGCGAAGGTGATCTTGCCGTCGAAGTCGCGCATCCCGCCGAAACCGGCGACACAGTCGGTCCAGGCGCCCGCGAGCGCGGCGATGTGCAGCCCCGACCCGACGTTCGCGTGCAGGTCGTGCAGATCGGTGAACACCGACTCGCACATGAGGTCGTAGGCCAGATCGAGGTAGTCGACCTCGGCCGCGACGACCGCCTCGCAGCACGCCGACAGGGACGAGTCGCGGACCGTGAGCGGGTAGTAGTAGTCGAAGTTGCGCTTCTTGGCCTCGTCGTCGAAGGCGAAACCGTGCGTGTACATCGCGAACACGAGGTCGGCCTGCTTGACGACCTGCTTGCGGTACAGGTCGTAGTACGGGTAGTTCAGCAGCAGCGGGTAGCGGTTCTTGGAGGCCTCGAAGTCCCACTGGCCCAGCAGAGTGAACGCCTCGCACTGCTGGTGGACCTTCAGCTGCTCGTCGTAGGGGATCGTCATCGCGTCGGCGCAGGCCTCCCAGCGGGCGGTCTCCTCGTCGGTGACGCCCAGCTCGCGTGCGACGTCGGGTCGGCGGCGGGTCGCCTCGACCGCGTCGCGCAGGTTCTGCTGCACCGCGAGGTTGGTGAAGACGTTGTTGTTCACGACGGCGGTGTACTCGTCGGGGCCGGTCACGCCGTCGATCCGGAAGTCGCCGTTCATGTCGAAATGGCCGGTGCCGGAGAACAGCCGCGCCGTCTCCACCAGCAGCTCGACCCCGCACTCGACGTCGAACTGCTCGTCCTCGGTCGCCTTGTAGTAGCGGGCGACGGCGTTGGCGATGTCGGCACTGACGTGCACGCCCGCGGTGCCCGCCGGCCAATAGCCCGAGCACTCGTCGCCGTTGATCGAGCGCCACGGGAACATGGCGCCCTGCTGGCCGAGCTCGGCCGCACGCGCCTTGGCCTTGTCCATCGTCGCGTGTCGCCAGCGCAACTCCTCGCCGGCCGCGGCGGGCAGCGTGTAGGTCAGCATCGGGAGCACGAAGCTCTCGGTGTCCCAGAAGGCGTGGCCGTCATAGCCGGGTCCGGTGAGCCCCTTGGCGGGGATGGCGCGCGACTCGCCGCGGGCACCGGCCTGCAGGACGTGGAACAGGGCGAACCGCACCGCCTGCTGCAGCTCCGGGTCGCCGTCGAGCTCGATATCGGCGTCGTGCCAGAAGTCGTCGAGATAGGCCGCCTGATCGGCCAGCAGCTCGTCCCAGCCGGTGTCGACGGCCAACGCCAGCGCCGCCTCCACCTGGGCCCGCAGGGCCGGTACCGACCGGCGCGCCGACCAGCCGTAGCCGATGTACTTGGTCAGCGTCAGCTTCGAGCCGCGCGGAATGGTCGCGGAGATGGTCAGGCGGGCCAGATCGCCGTCGGCGCGGATCGAGGTCTCCGCGTCGCTGGGCAGGTCGACGGTGTGGTCCATGCCGGCGGCCATGTGCAACTCGGAGGTGCGCGTGTGGTGCGCCAGCACCGCCGAGTAGCCGCGACAGTCCGCCAGGTCCGCGACCAGCGGCTCGTCCAGCGCCGCCGCGAGCCGCGGGTCGTTGCCGGGCACCGGGATCGGCTCGTTGGCGAGCAGGTCGGACTGCAGGACCAGGGTCATGTCCTCGCTGAGCGGCTCGACCTCGTAGTGGATCGCCGCGATCGCGCGCTTGGTGAACGACACGAGCCGCTCCGAGCGGATCCGCACCGTGCGGCCGGTCGGAGAGGTCCACACCGTGTTGCGGCGCAGCGTGCCGGTGCGGAAGTCCAACGTCCGCGAATGCTCCTCGGTCTTGCCGTAACGCAGGTCCATCGGCTCGTCCTCGACGAGCAGCCGGATGATCTTCCCGTCGGTCACGTTCACGACCGTCTGCCCCGACTCGGGGTAGCCGTACCCGGACTCGGCGTAGGGCAGGTCGCGCAGCTCGTAGAAGCCGTTGAGGTAGGAGCCGGGCAGCTCGGTGGGCTCACCCTCCTCGAAAGTGCCGCGCAGCCCGATGTGCCCGTTGGACAGCGCGAACAGGGTCTCGGTTCGCGACAGGATGTCCATCTGCAGCCCGTTCCACGTCAGTTTCCACGGGTCGACCTCGAAGCCGAGTTCACGCAACGGCGCCTGGGGGTCGGGATGCGGGTGGGTCATGCCTGGGCTCCTCCGGTGAGCTGGTCGAGACTGGTGACGACGACGGTGGCGCCCGCGCCCGCGAGGGCCTTCGCATGGGCGCTCGGTTGATCGCTCCCGGCGCCGGGTCGATTCGGCCCGCTCGCTTCGCTCCCGGCGCCGGGTTGATTCGGCCCGCTCGCTTCGCTCCCGGCGCCGGCGTCACCCGTCCTGTCAACGCCGACGACCGCGGCGAAATCACCGGCGGCACCGGCGGCCACCCCGGACACGGCGTCCTCGTAGACGGCCGCGGCGGCGGGGGGGACGCCCATCAACTCGGCCCCGAGCAGGAAGGAGTCGGGTGCGGGCTTGCCGGCCAGACCGCGCTCGGCGATGTCGTTGCCGTCGACCCGCTTGATGACGAAGCCGCTCAAACCCGCCGCCTCCAGCACCGGGCCGCCGTTCTTGGACGAGGTCACCACCGCGATGCCCAGCCCGGCGTCGCGGACCGCGGTCAGGTAGTCGACGGCATCGGGGTAGGCGCGCACCCCGTCGCGGTCGAGGATCGCCAGGAACCGCTTGTTCTTGTCCTCGGCGAGGCGCTCGACCGTCGCCTTGTCGACGGTGATGTGACGGGCCGAGAGGAAGCCGGTGATCCCGTCCTCGCGCGGGCGGCCGTCCACGTGCGCCAGGTAGTCGGCCGGGGTGAAGGGGGCGGGCGCGTTCCCGTGATCGTCGACCGCGTGGGCGAGGAACTCGTTGAAGGTCTCGGTCCAGGCGGTCATGTGGACCGACGCGGTGTCGGTCAGCACGCCGTCGAGGTCGAAGAGTGCGACGGTGATGGAATCGGCCAGCCCCAACATTGGGATCACGCTACGCGAGTGTGTCGGGTGTTGCGCGCGGAGAAAGTGTGATCTGCGCGTGCCAGGATGGACCCATGCAGCGCGCCTTCGCCCAAGTCGACGTGTTCGCGCGGGTCGCGGGGCCCGGCCGGGTCGGCGCACCGTCGGGGAACCCGGTGGCGGTCGTGTGCGACGGAGACGGCCTCGACGAGGCCGCGATGGCGGCCTTCGCGCGGTGGACGAACCTGTCGGAGACGACCTTCATCCAGACGCCGACGGAACCGGCCGCCGACTACCGGCTGCGCATCTTCAGTCCCGCGGGAGAGCTGCCCTTCGCCGGTCACCCGACCCTCGGCTCGGCGCACGCCTGGCTCGAGCGCGGCTCCACGACCCGGCGGCAGATCGTGCAGGAGTGCCGGATCGGCCTGGTGGAGATCCGCCGCGACGGGGACCGCCTCGCCTTCGCGGCTCCCTCGCTGCGGCGCAGCGGACCGGTCGAACCGCATGTGCGCGACCGGGTCGCCGCCGCGCTGCGGTTGAATCCGGACGAGATCGTCGACGCCCAGTGGGTGGACAACGGACCGGAGTGGATCGGGGTGCGCCTGCGGTCCGCGCAACGGGTGCTCGACCTCACCCCCGACATGGTCGCGCTCGGTGCGATGAAGGTCGGGGTCGTGGGCGAGTACCCGCCCGGTGAGGGGCCGGACGGCGCCGCGGTCGAGGTACGCGCCTTCGCGCCGGGGATCGGCGTGCCCGAGGACCCGGTGACCGGCAGCCTGCAGGCGGGATTGGCCATGTGGCTGCGCAAGACCCGGAGCGTGCCCGGTCGCTACGTCGCCTCGCAGGGCACGGTGCTGGGCCGCGCCGGGCGCGTCTACGTGGCCGACGACGACTCGGACATCTGGATCGGCGGCGCGTCGGTGACCGTGATCGAGGGGACGGTGGACCTGTGAGTAAGAAGAACCGTCGGCGCGAGCCACCGCCGGATCCCGCGCCGCTGCCCGGGCTGGTCGACGCGCACACGCACCTGGCCGCCTGCGGCGGGCGCGAGGCCGACGCGGTGGCCGCGATCTGTGACCGCGCGGCCGCCGTCGGCGTGCAGCAGGTGGTCACCGTCGCCGACGACATGGTCGACGCGCGCTGGGCGGTCGCCGCGGCGGAGTGGGATCCGCGTGTCTATGCCGCCGTCGCCCTGCACCCGATGCACGCCGGCGACCTCGACGAGGCGAGTGGGGCCGAACTCGAGCAGATGGCCCGCCACGACCGGGTCGTCGCGATCGGTGAGACCGGCTTGGACTACTACTGGCCGTCGCGATCGGAGGACTGTGCCTCCCCGACGGTGCAGGCGCAGGCCTTCGCCTGGCACATCGACCTGTCCAAGCGGGTCGGCAAGCCGCTGATGATCCACAACCGGGAGGCCGATCGCGACCTGCTCGACATCCTGGCCGCCGAGGGCTCGCCGGACACGGTGATCATGCACTGCTTCTCCGGCGACGAGGCGATCGCGCGCGAATGCGTCGACCGCGGCTACCTGCTGAGTTTCTCGGGGACGGTGACCTTCACCAACGCCGCCGAACTGCAACGGGCCGCGCTGGTCGTCCCCGACGAGCAGATCCTGGTGGAGACCGACGCACCGTTCCTGACGCCGCACCCGTACCGCGGGCAGCCGAACCAGTCCTACTGCCTGCCCTACACGGCCCGCTTCCTGGCGCAGCTGCGCGGCGTCTCCGACGAGGAGATGGCGTCGGTGCTCGGGGGCAATGCCCGTCGGGTCTATCACATCCCGGTGGCCGAATAGTCGCCCCTTCGATATCATTTCGTGACATGCCCATCGCGGATGGGCGGTTCGTCGGCGTGTCGACGAACCCCGTGACGAGCAGGACGAATGATGACCCACAACGTCAGCGCGCATAAGGACGACGGCGACGGCCCCGCCGAGCACCACAACGTCAGCCCGCACAAGCAGTCGCGCAAGGCCCGGCGCACCGCGGCCAAGCGCCGCTCCGGACCGATGCCGCGGTTCGCGGTCGGCACCGCCCTGGCCATGCTCGTCGCCGGCGGCATCGTCGGGCTCGCCTCGCACAAGACGGTCACCCTCGAGGTCGACGGTCAATCGCGCTCGGTCTCGACGATGGCGAACTCGGTCAACACCGTGCTGCGCCTCAAGGGTTACTCGCCGGCGGGCGACGACGTCGTCCTCCCCGGCCGCGGTGCCAAGCTCAAGGACGGCCAGAAGGTCACCCTCAAGCGCCAGAAGAAGGTCACCCTCGACGTCGACGGTCGCAAGCGCGAGGTCACCACCACGGCGGCGACCGTGGACGAACTGCTCGCCGAGCAGAACCTGGCCAACGCGGCCGCCAAGACCGACCTGGTCAACCTGCCGCTGAGCGGCGCGGTGATCCCGGTGATCCCGGCCGTGCCGGTGAACCTCACCGACGGCACCACGACCTGGCGCCCGGTGCTCGGTGCACAGACGGTCGGCGACCTCCTCGCCCGCACCGGCAAGCCGCTCGCACCCACCGACAAGGTCGTGCCCGCCGCCGACACCCCGGTGACCAAGGACATGAAGATCACCGTGACCCGGATCCGCACCGGCGAGTCCAGCCGGGTGGAGAAGGTCGCGGCGCCGGAGATCGCCAAGAAGGACCCGAACCTGATCAGCGGCCGCAAGGTCGTGGAGAAGCCGGGCAAGCCCGGTCAGGCGCGTGTGTCGTACCTGGTGACGACGGTCAACGGCAAAGAGACCAAGCGCAAGAAGATCGGCTCGCAGGACCTGACCAAGCCGGTCGCCGCAACCGTCCGCGTCGGCACCAAGCCGGGTGCGCCCTACGTGCCGCCGGGCTCGGTGTGGGACCAGCTCGCGCAGTGTGAGGCCACCGGCAACTGGCACATCAACACCGGCAACGGCTTCTACGGCGGCGTGCAGTTCGACGCCGGCACCTGGCTGCGGTGGGGCGGCGGCAAGTACGCGCCGCGCGCCGACCTCGCGACCCGCGAGGAGCAGATCGAGATCGCCAAGAAGACGCAGGCCGCCCAGGGATGGGGCGCCTGGCCGTCGTGCTCGGCGAAGCTGGGCCTGCGCTGAGCCAGTCCGAACCCCGTCTTCTGGGCCCGGTCCAGATCCGCGGTCTGGCCGCCGAACTCGGCGTGCGGCCCACCAAGACGCTGGGGCAGAACTTCGTCCACGACGCCAACACGGTGCGTCGGATCGTCGCCGCCGCCGACGTGGGTCCCGGTGACCACGTGCTCGAAGTCGGGCCGGGTCTGGGCTCGCTGACGCTGGCCCTCCTCGGCGCGGTCGACCGGGTGACCGCCGTCGAGATCGACCTGGTGCTCGCTCAGCGGCTCCCGGCGACGGTCGCCGAATACGCCCCCGCCCAGCGTGACGCACTGACGGTCGTCGCCGCCGACGCCCTGCGGGTGAGCGCGACCGACCTGCCCGGCGAGCCGACGGCGCTGGTCGCCAACCTCCCCTACAACGTGGCCGTCCCGGTGCTGCTGCACCTGATGAGCGAGGTGCCGTCCCTGCGCACGGCGCTGGTCATGGTGCAGGCCGAGGTGGCCGATCGACTGGCCGCCGACCCGGGCAGCCGCGTCTACGGGGTGCCCAGCGTCAAGGCCCGGTACTTCGGCCGGGTGGCGCGCGCCGGAGCGGTCGGACGGAACGTCTTCTGGCCCGAGCCGAAGGTCGAGTCCGGGCTGGTGCGGATCGATCGGACCGACGACTACCCCCGCGACGAGCAGAGCCGTCGGCGCGTGTTCGAGGTCGTCGACGCGGCCTTCGCGCAGCGTCGCAAGACGCTGCGCGCCGCGCTCGCCGGGTGGGCAGGGTCGCCGGTGGAGGCCGAGGCGCGCCTGCGCGCGGCCG
>NZ_JASGER010000053.1:0-30259 GCF_047606305.1 Gordonia sp. (in: high G+C Gram-positive bacteria)
CTCTCCATGAAAAAACAAAGAAAACACCAACCAAAAAAGCCGGCATCCTCAGAACAATCCTCACAGAGGCAAAAACCCCAGCAAAAACAATCCAAAAAACAAACTGGCATCAAAAACAAGACACCAAAAAAAATTGGCATCAAACAAACAAAAATGTCACACACTATCGAGTTCTCAAAGAACACACACCTGCCGGCGCCACCCCGTTCGGGGCGCTCTCCAGCAAGCTGGTTGTTTTGGGTGTTGACCCCGCATTTGGGGCAACTCTCCCATCCTAACAGGCGCGAGCCAGTGCGGCAAACATGCGTTTGCCGCACCAAGATCGATCGGGCTGTTCGGAAGTGTCAACGCGGAACCCGGTTTCCCTATTCCCGGCCGGTCCCTCGCGGGTCCTGCCGGCGGCGCCGTGGCGCGCTGACTTGTACGAAAGTACGCACTTGTGACGGGTGGGTCAACTCCAGGTTGCGTGACGTCGACCACACGGGGTGAAACCCCTAGTCGGAGGCCCGCTCGATGACCCCGCCGAGGCGGCGCAGCTGCGCTACGAAGTCCGGATAGCCGCGGTCGATGTGCTCGACGTCGTGCACCTCGGTGATCCCGTCGGCGACCAGACCGGCCAGGACCAGACCCGCCCCCGCACGGATGTCCGAGGACCAGACCGGGGCGCTGGAGAGCCGCTCCACCCCGCGGATGACCGCGTGATGGCCGTCGGTGCGCGCATCGGCGCCCAGCCGGACCATCTCCTCGACGAAGCGGAACCGCGCCTCGAAGACGTTCTCGGTGACCACCGACATCCCCTCGGCGACGGCCGCCAGGCCAATCACCATCGGCTGGACGTCCGTGGGGAACCCCGGGTACGGCAGCGTCGAGACGTTGATCGCCTGCGGTCTGCCCTCCTGGCGCACCCGGAACCCGTCGTCGAAGCGATCGACCTGCGCCCCGGCGTCGACGAGCTTGTTGAGCACCAGCGCCAGGTGATCGGGCGAGATGCCGCGGACCGTCACGTCGCCCCGCGTCATCGCCGCGGCTATCCCCCAGGTGGCCGCCACGATGCGGTCGCCGACGACCCGGTGGGCGGTGGGCTTGAGCTCGGACACGCCGGTGACCGTCAGCGTCGACGTCCCGGCCCCCTCGATCTGCGCACCCATCTGGGTGAGCATCTCGCACAGGTCGATGATCTCGGGCTCGCGCGCGGCGTTGTCGACCGTCGTCACCCCGTCCGCCAGCACGGCCGCCATCAGGATGTTCTCGGTGGCGCCCACCGACGGGAACTCGAGGGCGATGGGGGCACCGACGAGCTTGTCCGCCGAAGCGACCACGCAGCCGTGTTCGATCGAACTCTCCGCGCCCATGGCCCGCAGACCGGTCTGGTGCATGTCGAGCGGCCGGGAGCCGATCGCATCGCCGCCGGGCAGGGCCACGACCGCCCGGTGGCAGCGGGCCATCAGCGGACCCAGCACGCACACCGAGGCGCGGAACTGCTTCACCGCGTCGAAGTCGGCGTGATAGCTGGGCATCGCCGGGGACACGATGGTCACCCGGTCGCCGTCGACGGTGACGTCGGCCCCCAGGCCGCGCAGCACGTCGGCCATCAGCGGCACGTCGGCGATGTCGGGCGAATTGGTCAGCACCGTGGTGCCCTCGGCCAGCAGCGCAGCGGCCATCAGCTTCAGGACGCTGTTCTTGGCGCCGGTCACCTGCACTTCGCCGCTCAGCCGGGCCCCACCGGTCACCAGAAAGCGATCACTCACCCTCGTAGCTTATCCAGTGCGCCGCCGGGCCCGCTGCGGCGGGGAGGACTCCAACCACGCCTGCAGGGCCGTCAGCGCATCGGGCGTCATCGCGAGCTCATAGGCGCCGCCCGCCCCGTCGGCGCCGGGTGCCAACTCGATCACGACCATCCCCTCGAGGATCTCCTGCTCGGTGCCGCGGGGCGTGCGCCGCCCCACGATGGTCATCGCACTGCGGACCAGCGTGACCGTCGGTCCGAGCCGGAACGTCACGAGCCGGTAGTAGACGAGGGTGTCGTCGCCGTAGTGCGCCGATCCGTGCCGCCAGCCCGCATCCTCGGCCGCCGGAATCGGCCGCAGCAGGATCGGGGTGCCCATCCGTCGCATCTCCGACAGTCGGTAGAGCGCCACCGCCATGACCAGGACCGCGACGACGAGTGCGCCGGCGAGCGCGATGAGTCCGGTGACCATCAGGCCGCCGACACCGGACACAGACACCAATCGCCCGTCCGGGTGCGCGGCACCGGGGCGGGCGATTGGCTGTTGCTCACGACTACCTGTTGAGCGCGGCGGCGGCCGACAGGCGCGACTTGGCGAGCTGATGCCGCTCGCTGCCCGCCTCGGCCGACTCCAGCGCCGACTCCTCGGCGGTCACGTCGACATCGTGGGCCCATTCGGCCGTCTCGGCCAGAATGGTCACGACCTCGGCCGCGACGGAGAGGAAGCCGCCGGTCACCGCGGCCACGCGGCGATCGCCGTCGGCCTCGGTGATCGCGACGTAACCGCCCTCGGTCAGCTGACCCAACAGCGGCGCGTGGCCGGCCAGGATGCCGACCTCGCCGTCGGTGGTCTGCGCGACGAGCATGGTCGCCTCATCGGAGTAGAGGCGCTCGTCCGCCGAGACGATCTCGACCCGGAAGCTCTTGTCCGCCATGGACCGCTACTTTCCTTCGATCTTCTTCGCCGCGGCCTCGACGTCGTCGAGCCCGCCACAGCTGTTGAACGCCTGCTCGGGCAGGTGGTCGAACTCGCCCTTGCACACGCGGTCGAAAGCCTCGATGGTGTCGGCCAGCGGCACGACCGAGCCCTTCTGACCGGTGAACTTCTCGGCGACGAGGAAGTTCTGGCCGAGGAACTTCTGGATGCGGCGCGCGCGGGCGACGGTGACCTTGTCCTCTTCGGAGAGCTCGTCCATGCCGAGGATGGCGATGATGTCCTGCAGCTCCTTGTACTTCTGCAGGATGCGCTTGACCTCGTTGGCGACGCGGAAGTGCTCGTCGCCGACGATGGAGGCCTCCAGGATGCGCGACGTCGAGGTCAGCGGATCCACCGCCGGGTAGATGCCCAGCTGCGAGATCGGGCGCGAGAGCTCGGTGGTGGCGTCCAGGTGGGCGAAGGTCGTCGCCGGGGCCGGGTCGGTGTAGTCGTCGGCGGGGACGTAGATCGCCTGCAGCGAGGTGATCGAACGGCCCTTGGTCGACGTGATGCGCTCCTGGAGCTCACCCATCTCGTCGGCCAGGGTCGGCTGGTAGCCGACCGCGGACGGCATGCGGCCGAGCAGGGTCGAGACCTCGGAGCCGGCCTGGGTGAAACGGAAGATGTTGTCGATGAACAGCAGCACGTCCTGGTGCTGCACGTCGCGGAAGTACTCGGCCATGGTGAGGGCCGACAGGGCGACGCGCATACGCGTCCCCGGCGGC
The DNA here is from genome assembly GCF_047606305.1 of Gordonia sp. (in: high G+C Gram-positive bacteria). Classification (GTDB taxonomy): domain Bacteria; phylum Actinomycetota; class Actinomycetes; order Mycobacteriales; family Mycobacteriaceae; genus Gordonia. The sequence continues at coordinate 3,431 of NZ_JASGER010000053.1, forward strand.
TCGTCCATCTGGCCGAACACCAGCGCGGTGTCCTGGAGGACGCCCATCTCCTCCATCTCGAGGTGGAGGTCGGTGCCCTCACGCGTGCGCTCACCGACGCCGGCGAACACCGAGGTGCCGGAGAACTCGCGCGCGATACGGGTGATCATCTCCTGGATGAGGACGGTCTTGCCGACGCCGGCGCCGCCGAACAGGCCGATCTTGCCGCCCTTCACGTACGGGGTCAGCAGGTCGATGACCTTGATGCCGGTCTCGAGGATCTCGGTCTTGCCCTCGAGCTGGTCGAAGGCCGGGGGCTTGCGGTGGATGCCCCACTGCTCGCCGTCGCGACCGGTGCCCGGCGCGTCCAGGCAGTCGCCGAGCGCGTTGAACACGTGGCCCTTGACCACGTCGCCGACGGGCACCGAGATCGGCTTGCCGGTGTCGGTGACGGCGGCGCCGCGGACCAGGCCGTCGGTCGGCTGCATCGAGATCGCGCGCACGACGTTGTCGCCGAGGTGCTGGGCGACCTCGAGGGTCAGGGTCTTGGCCACTGCCTCGAGGGAAATCTCGCAGTGCAGCGCGTTGAACAGGTCTGGGATCGCGCCGCGCGGGAACTCGACGTCGACGACGGGGCCGATGACGCGGGCGACGCGGCCCACGCCGGAGGCCGACGCGCCCTTCTTGTCTGCCTTTACTGCTGCGGTCATGGTTGTTTCTCTTTCCTCGGTATGTCTGTTGCTAGTCGGGGCCGGATCAGTGCGAGAGCGCTTCGACGCCGCCCACGATCTCGCTGATCTCCTGCGTGATCTGGGCCTGGCGGGCCTGGTTGGCCTGACGGGACAGGGTCTTCTCGAGCTCGGTCGCGTTGTCGGTCGCGGCCTTCATGGCGGTCCGGCGGGCCGCGTTCTCCGACGCCGCCGAATCCAGCAGGGCGGCGAAGATGCGCGACGCGACGTACCGCGGGAGCAGTGCGTCCAGCAGCTCCTTGGGCTCCGGCTCGAAATCGATCTCCGGCCCGACCTCGGCATCGGTGTTGGAGTCCAGCAGGTCCTCACCGGTGTCCAGGTGCTCGATCTCCAGCTCCACGTCGATCGGCGCCATGCGGCGGACCGTCGGGCGCTGGGTCAGCATCGAGACGAAGCGCGTGTAGACCACGTGCAGTTCGTCGTAGCCGTCCACGTCCTCGCCGTCGAGCTCGACCTTCTCGTCCGAGCCGGCGAGGAACGCGTCCACCAGGTGCTTGATCGCACCGTTGATGTCGGCGAACACCGGCTGCTGGGAGAACCCGGTCCAGCTGGCGACGATCGGGCGGTCGCGGAACGTGTAGTAGCCCACGCCCTTGCGGCCCATCACGTAGAGCACCGGCTCCTTGCCCTCCGACTTGAGGAGGTTGATGAGCTCCTCGGTCTCGCGCAACACGTTGGAGTTGTAGCCACCGCACTGCCCGCTGTCGGAGGTGACGACCAGGATCGCCGCCCGGCGCGGGTTCTCCCGCGCGGTGAGCAGCGGGGAGTCCAGCGAGACCGATGCGCTGGCCAGCGTGGTGACCACCTTGGTGATCTCCTGCGCGTAGGGCCGCGCCGCGGCCACCCGGGCTTGCGCCTTGGTGATCCGCGAGGTCGCGATCAGTTCCTGCGCCTTGGTGATCTTCTTGGTCGATTGGATCGACCGGATCCGCGAGCGCAGCTCCCGAATGGTTGCCATTGCCTACTTCTTCTTCTTGGTCACTTTGATGGTCTCGGGCTCGACCTCGTCGGCGTCGAGGGCCGGAGCCTCGGGATCATTGACGACGCGGGTCCCGTCGCTGGCGACGAAGCCCTCCTTGAAGTTGTTGGTCGCCTTCGTCAGCTTCGCGATGTCCTTGTCGCTGAGCGCACCGCCGCCGGCGATGTTCTTGTAGACGTCCTTGGCGCTGTGGTGCAGGTCGGCCAGCAGCTCGGCCTCGAAGCGGCGGATGTCGTCCACCGGCACCGAGTCCATGAAGCCCTCGCCACACAGGTACAGCGAGACGATCTGGTCCTCGACCGCCACCGGGCTGTACTGGTCCTGCTTGAGCAGCTCGACCCAGCGGGCACCGCGCTCGAGCTGCGCCTTCGACGCGGCGTCGAGGTCCGAGGCGAAGGCCGAGAAGGCCTCCAGCTCGCGGTACTGGGCCAGCTCCAGACGCAGCGAACCGGACACCTTCTTGAGGCCCTTGGTCTGCGCGGCGCCACCGACGCGGGACACCGAGATGCCGACGTTGATGGCCGGGCGGACGCCCTTGTTGAAGAGGTCCGACTCGAGGAAGACCTGGCCGTCGGTGATCGAGATGACGTTGGTCGGGATGAACGCCGAGACGTCGTTGGCCTTGGTCTCGATGATCGGCAGACCGGTCATCGAACCGCCGCCCATCTCGTCGGACAGCTTCGCGCAACGCTCGAGCAGGCGCGAGTGCAGGTAGAAGACGTCACCCGGGTATGCCTCGCGGCCCGGCGGGCGGCGCAGCAGCAGCGAGATGGCGCGGTAGGCCTCGGCCTGCTTGGACAGGTCGTCGAAGACGATGAGGACGTGCTTGCCGGCGTACATCCAGTGCTGGCCCAGGGCCGAACCGGTGTACGGGGCCAGCCACTTGAAGCCGGCCGAGTCGGACGCGGGGGCCGCGACGATGGTGGTGTACTCCATCGCGCCGGCCTCTTCCAGCGCCGACTTGACGCCGGCGATGGTCGAACCCTTCTGACCGATGGCGACGTAGATGCAGCGGACCTGCTTCTCCGGGTCGCCGGTCGCCCAGTTGTCCTTCTGGTTCAGGATCGCGTCGATGCAGACGGCGGTCTTGCCGGTCTTGCGGTCGCCGATGACCAGCTGGCGCTGGCCGCGGCCGATCGCGGTCATCGCGTCGATCGCCTTGATGCCGGTGGCCAGGGACTCCTCGACCGGCTGGCGCTCGAGCACGGTCGCGGCCTGCAGCTCGAGGACGCGGTCGGCCTCGGCCTTGATCGGGCCCAGGCCGTCGATCGGGGCGCCGAGCGGATCGATCACGCGGCCGAGGAAGTCGTCGCCGACCGGCACCGACAGCACGTTGCCGGTCCGCTTGACCTCCTGGCCCTCCTCGATGTTCTCGTAGTCACCGAGGATGACGGCGCCGACCTCGTCGAGGTCGAGGTTCAGGGCCACGCCACGGATGCCGCCGGGGAACTCCAGCAGCTCGTTGGCCATCGCGCCCGGCAGGCCGCTGACGTGGGCGATGCCGTCGCCGGTGTCCACGACCGTGCCCACCTCTTCGCGGGTGGAGGCCGTGTCCACCTCCTTGGTGTACGAACTGAGCGCGCTCCGAATCTCATCGGAGGAGATGGTCAACTCCGCCATGTGCTTACTCTTCCTGGCTCTGGTGATCGGGTGTCGATCAAGGTTGGTATGGGTTTGTGGGTGCTAGCGCAGGCCGCGGCGCACGGCGGCGAACTTGCCGGCGACACTGCCGTCGATCTGCTCGTTGCCGATGCGGACGACGACGCCGCCCAGGAGTTCCGGGTCGATGTCGACGTGCAGCGTGACCGGCGAGCCGATGTCGGCCTCGAGGTCCTTGGCCAGCTTCGAGCGCTGCGCGTCGGAGAGCTCGGTCGCCGAGCGCACGTGGGCCACGCGGCGCCCGCCGATGCCCGCCGCGGTGTCGGCGAGCCGGGCCAGTGCGTCGGCCGGCTTCTCCTCCGACCGCTCGATGGCGTCGACGGCGAGCCTCTCGGTCACCGGGTTCACCTTGCCGGCGATCAGCTTGCCGATCAGGCCGGCCCGGTCCTGTGGGCTGCGGGCCCGGTCGGACAGGGCCTGCTCGAGCTCGGGCGTGTTGGCCACGGTGCGCCCCAGACGGAACAGCTCGTCCTCGACCGTGTCGGCGTCCCCGGCCGCCGACGCCGAGCGCAGCAGCGCTTCGACGCCGAGGTCGTGGATGCCCGAGGCCAGGTCCGACGAGGTAGACCACTGACCGCCGGCGGCCGCGGCGACCACGTCGGCCGCGTCCGAGGAGACCTTGCCCTTGAGCACGGCCCGCGCGACGTCGCCGCGCTGTGCCGGCGGCACCGCCGCCTCGGTCAGCGCGCCGAGCAGCTCCCGGTTGCCGCCGACGAGTCGGGCGACCGCCAGCAGCTGGTCACCGGTGTCGGCCTTGGGCGCCGAATCCAGCGCCGTGCGGGCCTGCGCGAGAGCCTCTCGAGAGGATGCTGCGTACATCTACCTTTTCGTTCCTGTCTCGTTGCCGCTACTTCGAGTCGAGCTCGGCGAGGAAGCGGTCGACGGTGGCCGAGGCCTTGGCGGGATCGCCCAGCGACTGACCGGTCAGCTTCTCGGCCAGGTCGATCGACATCTTGCCGAGGTCGCCGCGCAGCTCGGACACCACCTGCTGGCGGGAGGCCTCGAGCTGCTGGTTGCCGGCGGCGACGATGCGATCGGACTCCGACTGGGCGGTGGCCGTCGCATCGGCGATGATCTGCTGGCCCTGGGTGCGCGCGTCCTCGCGGATGGCATTCGCCTCTTCGCGGGCACCGGCGAGCTGCTCGCGGTACTTGGCCTTCTCGGCGTTGGCCTCGGCCTGTGCGGCCTCGGCGCGCTCGATGCCGCCCTCGATCGCGTCCCGGCGCTCGTCGAGCACCTTCTGGTAGTTCGGGATCACGAACTTCCAGAAGACGAAGAGAACGATGGCGAACGCGACCAACGACCAGACGATGTCGTAGGTGTGCGGGAGGAGCGGGTTGTGCTTCTCCTCGCCCCCCTCGGCTGCCAGGAGCAGCGTCAGTTCGGTTGCGTTGATCATGTCGTCTCTCGGATCAGAAAATGAAGCCGGCGACGATGCCGATCAGCGCCAGCGCCTCCGACAGTGCGATGCCGAGGAACATGGTGGTGCGGATCTGGCCGGCGAGCTCGGGCTGACGGGCGATGCCCTCGATGGCCTTGCCGGCCACGATGCCCACGCCGATGCCCGGGCCGATGGCGGCGAGGCCGTAGCCGATGGCGCCGAAGCCCTTGCCGGTGGTCGTGGAATCAGCCAGGGTCGCGGTGTCGGCGAGGGTCTGGGCGATGTAGCTCATTTGCTATTCCCTTTCTAAATGGCTCCCCATCCGGGCGGATGAGCAGTCAGGTTCTGTTGTTGCGTAGGTCGGTTCGGTCGGTCGGTCAGTGCGAGTCGGCGTGGATCGACTGGTCGATGTACACGGCGGTCAGCAGCGAGAAGATGTAGGCCTGCAGCGCGATCACCAGGAGCTCGAAGAAGGTGAAGGCGACGCCGACCACCAGGGCCGGGAGTCCGAACACCGCCATCCAGTTCTTCGCCTCGAAGAAGAAGAACTGGGTGGCCGCGAAGAACAGCACCAGCATGATGTGGCCGGCCAGCATGTTGGCCATGAGACGGACGGTCAGCGTGAACGGCCGCAGGATGAAGGTCGAGATGAACTCGATCGGGATCAGCAGGAAGTGGATCGGCAGCGGCACGCCCGGCAGGACCGTCGAGGCCTTGATGAACCCGAAGAAGCCGTACTTGCGGAAGCCCACCCACAGGTAGGTGATGTAGGCGACGGCGGCCATCACCATCGGCATGCCGATGCGCGCGTTCGACGAGATGTTCAGGAACGGGATGATCGAGGTCAGGTTCAGGAAGATCGTCGCGAAGAAGATCGATGCGATGATCGGCAGGTACTTGCGGCCGTTGTCCTTGCCCAGGATCTCCTCGGCGATCTGCACGCGGACGAAGTCCAGCATGCTCTCGGCGACGTTCTGGATGCCCCGCGGGATCAGCTTGGGGCTGCGCATCGCGAAGAAGAAGAACAGCGACACGACCAGCACCACGCCCAGGCGGATGAGCATGAGACGGTCGAGCGCGAACGGCGTACCGGCAAACAGGACCTGCTCGGGAAAGAAGTCGTCGAGCGTCGGTGCGTGGAACTCACCGGATTCGGCCAAGAAGGTGATCAGCGTTCTCTCCCGTGGTCGGGCCCGGTTGCCGCGGTGACGGCGCCGGGTTCGATCGGACATTCTCCGCAGGTGCGGAGCACAGACAGGGGTGGCGCTTCTGGGGGCGGATCCGCATCCAGGGGCGCTGCCATCTTCTGTTTGATGTGATCAAAACCTTATCAAGTCCTGATCAGCCGCAGGTCCACCGGGGTGGTAATTGGTCGGTAAACCCGACTACGACACAGTGTAGTAGCTGTTCAGGGGCTCGCGCTACTCCGTCGACGCGTCGTCGGCGACTTCGTCGACGTACGGGACGCGGGTGCGCAGGATCCCGTACATCTCGGCGCCCAGGACGATGACGATCGCCCCGATGAGCATGCTGACGAGTGCGCCCTTGCTGTAGAAGTCCATGTTCTTGAGCACCGCCAGCAGGGCGATGACGGCGACCATCTTGACGAACCAGGAGCCCATGATCACGTACATGGAGGTGAACGGCGGCAGCTTCGAGGTGGTGAGGACGATCAGGAGCGTCACGAGGATGAAACCGCCGCCGACGCCCGCGCCGATGAGCACCCCCCACAGTCCCGGGGTGCCGGCGGACGGCCACCACACCGCCAGCCCGATCACGGTGAGCGCGACCAGTCCGATCAGCCCGTAGCGCAGGCCCGCCTTGAGGGCGCCGAGCGGATCGGTGAACGCGCGAACGATGTCCGGGGTGTCCTCTGCCATGGCGACCAGTCTAAGAGCTGCGGAACAGGCGCACGATGCGCGGCAGGAAGGTGAAGGTCAGCGCGACGACCAGCCCGACGGCGAAGGCCGGGCCCACGACCCGCAACGGCATCACGGTGCTCGCCGCGACCGAGAGCGCCAGCACGCCGACCCACAGGTAGATCAAGAGCGCGACGCGCGCCTGGGAGTGGCCGAGCTCCAGGAGCCGGTGGTGCAGGTGCATCTTGTCCGGCGTGTAGAAGCCGACGCCGGCACGGGTGCGCCGCACGATGGCCATCAGCATGTCCAGCATCGGGATGAACATGATCGCGGCCACCAGGATCAGCGGCGACAGCAGGGTGAACACGTCGGCCGTTCCGTAGGCGTAACCGGGGTTCTGCGCCGACGCACTGGCCGCGGCCAGCATCAGGCCGATGAGCATCGCACCGGAATCCCCCATGAAGATCCGCGCCGGGCTGAAGTTGTGCGGCAAGAAGCCCAGGCAGGCTCCGGCGAGGGCGACGGTGATCAGTGCGGGCGGGTAGAAGTTCGCCGCTCCCCCGTTGTCACGCAGCTGGCCCAGGGAGAACAGGCAGATGGCCAGCGCCGCGACGAGGCCCAGGCCGGCGGCCAGGCCGTCGAGCCCGTCGATGAAGTTGATGGCGTTGATGGTCGCCACCGTGATGACGACGGTCAGCACACCGGCCTGCACCTGGTCGAGCGAGAGGATGCCGATCGGGCCGGGGACGCTGAACACGCGCCACGTCACGCCCATGATCACCAGCACTCCGGCGGCGGTCACCTGGCCGGCGAACTTGGTCAGCGCGTCCAGGCCCCACCGGTCGTCGATCACGCCGACCAGCACGATCACCAGGCCGGCGACCACGACCGCGCGCATGTGGGTGCTGTAGGCGAAGCCGCGGTTGAGCGCCGGCAGCTGCGCCGCCAGCGCGATCGCGGCGACCGCGCCGATGTACATGCCCACGCCGCCCAGGCGCGGGGTCGGGATGACGTGGACGTCGCGGGCGCGCGGCACGGCGACGGCTCCGGCGCGGATCGCGAAGACGCGCACCAGTGAGGTGATCAGGAACGTCACGGCAGTCGCCGTCGCACCGACGAGGACCAACTCGCGCAACGGGACACCCGCCCCCGACGGGGCGGCGCCCGATGGCACGGCGAGGAAGTCGATCATCCGGCGGCGCCCCGCAGGTCGGCCGCGTCGAGGTCGAGCACCTCGGCGATCTTCTCGGCGCTGATGGCGCCCTCGCGCAGGATGCGGGGCGTCGGGCCGGTGACGTCGACGATCGTCGACGCCGTCGCCGCGGCCGACGGGCCGCCGTCGAGGTAGACCGACACCGACTCACCGAGCTGCTCGCGGGCGTCGTCGGCAGTCGTGGCCGGTGGTCGGCCGGACACGTTGGCGCTGGACACGGCCATGGGGCCGACCTCGCGCAGCACCTCGATGGCGACCGGGTGGAGTGGCATCCGCAGCATCACGGTGCCGTCGGTGTCGCCCAGGTCCCAGGCCAACGACGGGGCCTGCTGGACGACCAGCGACAGCCCGCCCGGCCAGAAGGCGCGGGTGAGCTCGCGCGCGGCGAGCGGGACCGACAGCACCAGGCCGTCGATGGTGTGCCAGGAGCCGACCAGGACGGGCACCGGCATGTCGCGGCCGCGCCCCTTGGCGGCCAGCAGCGCGGCCACCGCGTCGGCGTCGAAGGCGTCGCAACCGATGCCGTAAAGGGTGTCCGTGGGCAGCACCACCAACCGGCCCGAGCGGGCGGCGCCGACGGCCGCCGCGATGCCCGCGGAGCGGGACTGCGGCTCGGTGCAGTCGTAGACGGTACTCACCGTTTCATCCTTGCACAGCGGTCACGAACCGCTGCGTACCGGCGAGGTCGGTGCGCTGGTGCACCCGGTCGAACCCGGCGGCGGTCAGCGCGTCGGCGACCGCGCCGCCGGTCGTGTCGTCGTGCTCGATGCCGACACCGGTGCCCGGCGCACCCAGCGCGCGCATCGCCGCGAGCATCGGCGCGATCACCGACATCCCGTCGACGCCCCCGAACACGGCCTGGTGCGGGTCGGCCGCCACCTCCGGCTCGACCTCGGTCGGCGTCCCGCCGGTCACGGTCGGCACGTACGGCGGATTGGCGACGATCAGGTCCAGCCGGGCGCCGACGGGCCATCCGAGTGGACCGGCTTGCTCCTCGATCGCCGCGGCGAGCGCATCGGGTTCGGTGACGTCGGCGGCGACGACCGCGAGCCGCGCGGCCACGTCGATAGGCTGGGCCGCGATGTTGCGCCGCAGCCAGCCGCGCGCGGAGTCGGCCAGCTCCACCACCAGCACGCGCACGTCCGGCCGTGCGGTCGCCAGACCGATGCCCAGGGCGCCGCTGCCCGCACAGAAGTCGGCCACCAGCGCCCCCGCCGGCGCCGCCCCGATGGCCCACTCCAGGAGCAGCTCGGTCTCCGGTCGCGGGATGAAGACCCCGGGCCCGACGGCCAACTCGACCACCGCGTCGCCGGCGGCGAACTCGACCCGGCCGATGATGTGTTGGAGGGGTTCGCGCCGTTCCCGGCGCGCGACCAGTTCGGTGAACCGCGCGGCGTTCGCGTCGTCGACCTCGTCGACGAGCGGCAAACGGCCCCGATCGGTGCGCAGCGCATGGGCCAGCAGCCACTGCGCGTCGGCCTGCGCGGAGTCGACTCCGGCGGCCGCGAGGCGGATGGTGGCGTCGGCGATCAGGGTGTTGGCGCGGGTGGGCACGCGACGGCCTTACTCGGCGGCCAGGCGGGCCTGTTTGTCCGCTTCGACGAGCGCGTCGAGCAGCGCGTCCATGTCGCCGGCGAGCACCGAGTCGAGGTTGTTGGCCTTGTAGCCGATGCGGTGGTCGGCGATCCGGTTCTCCGGGAAGTTGTAGGTGCGGATCCGCTCGGAGCGGTCCACCGTGCGGATCTGCGCGGCCCGCCCCTCGGCGGCCGCCGCGGCGGCCTCCTCCTCGGCCGCCGCCTGCAGGCGTGCCGCGAGCACCTGCATGGCACGAGCCTTGTTCTGCAGCTGCGACCGCTCGTTCTGGCAGGTGACGACGATGCCCGTCGGCAGGTGGGTCAGGCGCACGGCCGAGTCGGTGGTGTTGACGCCCTGACCGCCCTTGCCCGAGCTGCGGTAGACGTCGACGCGCAGGTCCTTCTCGTCGATGGCGACTTCCTCGACCTCGTCGGGCTCGGGGTAGACCAGTACGCCCGCCGCCGAGGTGTGGATGCGGCCCTGCGACTCGGTGACCGGCACGCGCTGGACGCGGTGCACGCCGCCCTCGAACTTCAACCTGGACCAGACGCCGTCGCGGGTGGCCTGCGGGGCGCGCACCGAGAGCGTCGCCTCCTTGTACCCGCCGAGATCGGACTCGGTCACGCCCAGGATCTGGGCCTTCCAGCCGTGGCGCTCGCAGTACTTGAGGTACATGCGGACCAGGTCGGCGGCGAACAGCGCCGACTCCTCGCCACCGGCGCCGGGGCGCACCTCGAGCACGACGTCGTCGGCGTCGTGCGGGTCGCGCGGGGCGAGCAGGTCGGTCAGCGCGGCGTCGAGGTCGGCGACCTGCTGCTGCAGGGCCGGGATCTCGTCGGCGAAGGAGGGGTCGTCATCGGCGAGTTCGGTGGCCGCGGCCAGGTCGTCGCGGGCGGCGCTGAGCTTGGTGTAGGTGGACATCACCGGGCCGAGCTCGGCGAAGCGCTTGGCGACGCGGCGCGCGTTCGCGGCGTCGTCGTGCAGCGACGGGTCCGAGAGCTGGGTCTCCAGTCCCGCGTACTCGGCGAGGATGTCGTCGATCGCCGACGGTTGCTCGGTGGCCATGGCCGCTCGTCCTTCCCCTGGTGACGGTTCGTCAGAAAACACCAACGGCGCCCGGGCGCGTGCGATGCACGTGCCGGGCGCCGTGGAAAGAGCTAGCTGTCGGCGGTGGCCTTCTTCTCGCGCTTGCCGTAGCGCTTCTCGAAGCGGGCGACGCGGCCGCCGGTGTCGAGGATCTTCTGCTTGCCGGTGTAGAACGGGTGGCACTGCGAGCAGACCTCGACGTTGATGTGCCCGTCCTTCTTGGTGCTGCGGGTCTCGAACGTGTTGCCGCAACCGCACACGACCGTGGTGGCCACGTACTCCGGGTGGATGTCCTTCTTCATGGTGTCCCTTTCGTGGTCGCCGGGTCACCCGCGCTGAGCTGCCTCGGGTGTGAACCGGAACCGGACTTGATTCGACGATCCAGTATGCCACGCGGGGTGCGCCGCCGAAAAATCGCGGCGACCTCGACGCCGGCCGGGTCGTGAACCGTGCAACAGTGCCTGTTGCCACCGCATTCCCGACCGATACATTGGAACGGCCGTTTTGCCCCCGCCGGGGCCGACCGCCACCGACATCGCCGACCGATAGGGATCGATACCCGTGGACCTGCTCGCCTCACCCCCCACGCCCGAAGCTCCCCTGACCGGCGAGCAGAAGGCGTGGCTCGAGGGCTACCTCGCCGGGTTGAAGGCGCGGCCGGACCTCACCGCCCCCGGCGGCGGCGAGCAGCTGCTCATCCTCTACGGCACCCAGTCGGGCAACGCCGAGTGGGTCGCGGTGCAGGCCCAGCGGCTGGCCGCGAACCGCGGGCTGGTCAGCCGGGTCGCCGACATGGAGGAGATCGCACTGGCCGATCTGCCGGCGGCGGGCAAGATCCTCGTCGTCGTGTCGACCTACGGCGAGGGCGACGCCCCCGACGACACCGCCGACCTGTGGAAGGCGGTCGCCCGGGGTGATGCGCCGCGACTCGACGGCGTCGAGTTCGCCGTCTGCGGCCTCGGCGACTCGGGCTACGACGGCTTCTGCCAGACCGCGGTGAACCTCGACGGCCGGTTCGCCGAGCTCGGCGGCAAGCGGATGGTGCCGCGCGCCGAGTGCGACGCCAACTTCCAGCAGACCGCCGACGAATGGCTCCCCCGCGCCCTGGACGCGCTGGCCGGGATCAAGCCGGCGGTCGAGCCCGCGCCAGCCTCGCCCGCGGAGGCCAAGCCCGCGAAGAAGGCCGCGTGGAGCCGGCGCAACCCCTATCCGGCGACGATCCTGGCGAACCGGGTGCTGTCGGGCCCCGGATCGGCCAAGGAGGTGCGCCACATCGAGATCTCCCTCGGCGACAGCGGCATCGCCTACGAGCCCGGCGACGGTCTCTCGGTCATGCCGGTCAACGACCCCGCGCTGGTGGAGCTGATCATCGGGCGCCTGGGTGCGACCGGCGACGAGATGATCGCCGACCGGCGCAGCGAGCGCACTCTCCGCGAGGCGTTGACCAGCCACTACGAGATCTCCACGGCGTCGAAATACCTCGTCGACTACGTGGCGTCGCGCAGCGGCGACGCCGAGTTGACCCACCTGTCGGAGACCGGTGACCGCGAGGCGCTCGAGGCCTGGCTCTGGGGGCGCGACGTGCTCGACGTCCTCAACGTCGACCCGTCGCTGACGATCACCCCGGAGGAACTGCTCGGCGAACTGCGCCCACTCGCCCCGCGCGCGTATTCGATCGCCTCCTCCCCCGCGACCCACGCCGGAGCCGTGCACATCACGATGGCGGCCGTGCGCTACCGCTCCTTCGACCGCGATCACGGCGGCTGCTCGAGCACCTATCTGGCCGACCGCCGCGCCGTCGGCGAACAGGTCGGCGTGTTCATCACGCCGAACCGCTCCTTCCGCCTGCCCGCCGACGACGTGCCGATCATCATGATCGGCCCCGGCACCGGCATCGCCCCCTTCCGCGCCTTCCTGCACGAGCGGGCCGCCCGCGGCGCATCGGGCGAGAACTGGCTCTTCTTCGGCGACCAGCGGCGCGAGTTCGACTACGCCTATGCCGACGAGATCGAGAGGTTCGTCGCCGACGGTGTGCTGACCCGCCTCGACCTCGCCTTCTCCCGCGACCAGGCGCACAAGGACTACGTCCAGCACCGGATGGCCGAGAACGGCGCAGAGCTCTACTCCTGGCTCGAGCGCGGCGCCCTGGTCTACGTCTGCGGCGACGCCACGCGGATGGCCCACGACGTCGACGAGGCGCTGCACGAGATCGTGGCCGAGCACGGCGGCCTCGACGACGAGGGCGCGGCGCACTACGTCGACGAGCTCAAGACCGGCAAGCGCTACCTTCGCGACGTGTACTGAGCACCACCGCCTCACCGGGTGCGCCCACAGCTACCGGCGAGTAACAGGGTGACCTAACTTAGGTTAGTGTTGGCTAAGCTATCCTCATGGGATGGACGTGCCCACCTATCCCGTCGGCGCCCCGCCGCGCGAGCAACACGCGTGGCTCGACGGCTTCCGCGCCGGCGCCCGCTTGGCCGCTCCCCCGTCCGCGCTGCCCGAGGCGACCGCGCCGCCGGAACCGGCGGCCGGCCCCGGCGAACTGCTGATCATCTACGGCACCCAGAGCGGCAACGCCGAGTGGATCGCCGACCAGGCCAAGGACAAGGCCCAGGACCTGGGATTCGAGGCCACCCTGGCCGACATGGGTGAGGCGGACCTGGACCTGGTCATGTCCGCCCGCAAGCTCCTGGTCGTGATCTCCACCTACGGCGAGGGCGACATGCCCGACGACGCCGAGGATCTGTGGCAGGAGATCGCCGGACCCGACGCGCCGCGCGTCGAGGGGATGAGCTTCGCCGTGTGCGGCCTGGGCGACTCGATCTACGACGGCTTCTGCCAGGCGGCCAAGAACATCGACGGGCGGCTCGCCGAACTCGGCGCCACCCGGGTCATCGACCGGGTGGACTGCGACGTGGACTTCCAGAAGCCCGCCGACGCGTGGCTGCCCGACGCGCTGGACGCGCTCCTCGCGGCCGGCGGGGCGCCGGTCGCCGCCCCGTCCTCCCCCGCCGCCGACCCGGTCGCCGCGGCACCGATCATCGAGGTCGTCGAAGCGGGTGAGCCGGCCACCGACGGACCGTGGGGGCGCAAGAACCCCTATCCGGCGACCGTCGTCGCCAACACCGTCCTCTCCGGCCCGGCTTCGGCCAAGGAGGTCCGCCACCTGGTCGTGTCGCTGGGCGACAGCGGCATCGACTACGAGCCGGGCGACGGCCTCAGCGTGCACGCCGTCAACGACGACGCCCTCGTCGACCTGGTCCTGGCGCGCCTGCGCGCCACCGGCGACGAGGTCATCGTCGACCGCAAGGCGCAGCGGACGCTGCGGGAGGCCCTCACCCACGACTACGAGCTCACCACCGCGTCGAAGTACCTGGTCGACTACATCGCCTCGCGCAGCGGCGACGACGAGCTGACCCACCTGTCAGCGACCGGCGACCACGAGGCGCTCGACGCGTGGCTGTGGGGGCGCGACGTGCCGGATCTGCTCGACGTCGACCCGTCGCTGACCATCACCCCCGAGGAGTTGCTGGGCGCGCTGCGGCCGCTGACCCCGCGCGTCTACTCGATCTCGTCGTCGCCGCGGGCGCACGCGGGCACCGTGCACCTGACCGTTGCGACGGTCCGCCACCATTCGCAGGGACGCGATCGCGGTGGCGCCTGCTCGACCTACCTGGCCGACCGCCGCGGTGAGGGCGAGCCACTGGCCGTGCACCTCACGCCCAACAAGTCCTTCCGGCTGCCGGGCGACGACGTGCCGATCATCATGATCGGTCCGGGCACCGGCGTCGCCCCGTTCCGCTCCTTCCTGCACGAGCGCGCCGCCCGCGGCGCGTCGGGCGAGAACTGGCTCTTCTTCGGCGACCAGCACCGCCAGTCGGACTTCCTGTACCGGGACGAGTTCGCCCGGTTCACCGACGACGGGCTGTTGACCCGCCTCGACCTCGCCTTCTCCCGCGACCAGGACCACAAGGTGTACGTGCAGGACCGGATGCGCGAGCACGGCGCCGAGCTGTACCGCTGGCTCCAGCGCGGCGCGCACGTGTACGTCTGCGGCGACGCCACCCGGATGGCCCGCGACGTGGACGCCGCGCTGCTCGAGATCATCGCCAAGGAGGGCGGGATGGACGAGGCGGACGCGGTGCACCGCGTCGAGGAACTCAAGAAGGACCACCGCTACAACAGGGACGTGTACTGATGTCGATCACCACCGATCTACAGCGGCTGCTGGCCGCTCCCGAGACGACCGCGACGGTCGTCGACCGACCGGCTGGAGCCGTGCTCGCCGATTTGCCGCTGTTGCAGGACGTCGTCGGCGTGACCGCCGCGGGTCCGGTCATCACCAACGATCTCGGTCCGCACCACCGCCCGGCACGTCGAGGGGATCCGCTGCGCCCCGGCGGCGCAGACATCGCCCTGCGCGCCGAACCGGACTTCCTGACCACCGTGCTGGTCACCGAGCCCACCGCGCAGATCCCGCCCACGGTGCGGTTCTTCGACGGCGACGGCAACGCCGCGCACATCACCTACCTCGTCGACGGCTCGGACCGGCTGGCCTTCGAGACGCTGCGCATGTCCCGCCCGTCGGACGTCGACCTGCGCGACCTCATCGGCGACGAGCGGACGATCGATGTGACGGCACGCGGCGCGGCCGACGACAGCGGACTCCCCGAGGATCAACTGGCGCTGTTCGACGCGATCCTGCAGGACTGCGGGCGCAGGCGGCCGCAGACGCTGGAGGGACGCGAGGGATGCCACCGGGTACCGGTCCGGGCGGCCGCGGCGGCACTCGCGCACGCCGCGCTGCTGGCGATGCCGGTGACGACGTGCACGGCGGCCCCCGGGTGCCTGCAGATCCGGCACGACCGGTTCGACGGCTCGCGCGAGCACGCCGGGTCGATGGTGCTCGCCGCCGGAACGGCGCGCACGATGATCAACCTCAACCTCGTCGGCCAGTGCTGGGTCACGCGCGCCGAGGGCGTGTGGGGGCCCACCGGCGCGATCGAACTCTACGACCGTCGCGGACGCTGCTGCTTCGTCGCGACGCAGACCGGCCCGGTCCACCCGTCGTCGCACGACGGCTGGCAGGACCTGGTCGACGATCTCGCCGACACGCGCCGCTAGGGCGCGCGCCGGGTCCGACGACTAATCGTCGTCGTTCATCGTCCCCGGCGTGTTCGACTGCACCTGCATGAGGAACTCGACGTTGTTCTTGGTCTTCTTCAGCTGGCTGATCAGCAGGTCGATGGCCTGGTGGCTGTCGAGCCCGGACAGCACGCGGCGCAGCTTGTGGACGATCTTGAACTCTTCGGGCGAGAGCAGGAGCTCGTCCTTGCGCGTGCTCGACAGGTTGACGTCGACGGCCGGGAAGACGCGGCGCTCGGCGATCTTGCGGTCGAGCTTGAGCTCGGCGTTGCCGGTGCCCTTGAACTCCTCGAAGATGACGGTGTCACCGGTCGAGCCGGTCTCCACCAGCGCCGAGGCGATAATCGTCAGCGAGCCGCCGTTCTCGATGTTGCGCGCCGCACCGAGGAAGCGCTTGGGCGGGTAGAGCGCGGTCGAGTCGACACCACCGGACAGGATGCGGCCCGATGCCGGCGACGCGTTGTTGTACGCACGGCCCAGGCGGGTGATCGAGTCCAGCAGCACGACGACGTCCTTGCCCTGCTCCACCAGGCGCTTGGCACGCTCGATGGCCAGCTCGGAGACGCTCGTGTGGTCCGACGGTGGACGGTCGAAGGTCGAGGCGATGACCTCGCCCTTCACCGATCGCTGCATGTCGGTGACCTCTTCGGGACGCTCGTCGACCAGGACGACCATCAGGTGGCATTCCGGGTTGTTCGTCGCGATCGCGTTGGCGATGTCCTGCAGGATCGTCGTCTTGCCGGCCTTCGGCGGCGAGACGATGAGGGCGCGCTGTCCCTTGCCGATCGGCATGATCAGGTCGATGACGCGGGTGTCCAGGCGCTCGGGCGTGGTCTCCAGGCGCAGCCGCTGGTTCGGGTACAGCGGGGTGAGCTTGTTGAAGTCCGGGCGCTTCTTGGACGACTCGGGGTCGGTGCCGTTGACGGTGTCCAGGCGCACCAGCGGGTTGAACTTCTGCCGGTTGCTCTGGTTGCCGCCGCCTTGCTGCTGCTGCTCACCCTCGGGGCGCACCTTCACCGCACCGGTGATCGCATCGCCGCGGCGCAGGCCGTGGCGGCGGACGAGGTTCATCGAGACGTACACGTCGTTGGGCCCGGCGAGGTAGCCGGAGGTGCGCACGAAGGCGTAGTTGTCCAGGACGTCGAGGATGCCGGCGACCGGCGCGACGACGTCGTCCTCGGACAGCTGGGGCTCGGCGTCGCGGTCACGACCGCCGCGGCGGTTGCGCTCGCGGAAACGACGGTTGCGACGGTTGCGGTTGCCGCCCTCGCCCTCGTCGTCGCGGTTGCGGTTCTGGCCGCCCTGACCGCCGGCGTTGTTGCCGCCCTGTTCCTTGTTCTGGCCGGAGTTCTGGCCGTTGCCGCCCTGCTCGCCGCCCTCGCGGTTCCGGTTGCGGTTGCGATTGCGGTTGCCGCCCTCGCCGTCGGCCTTGCCCTCGGCATCATTGCCGGCGGGGGCCTCCGAGCCGGTGGCTTTGTCGGCCGGCGCCTCGGCGGCGGCGCTCGGACGGCCACCGCTCTTCTGCTCCTTGATGGCGCTGATCAGGTCGCCTTTGCGCATTCCGGAGGCGCCCTTGATGCCCAGGCCTGCGGCCAGCGAGCGCAGCTCCGGCAAGACCATGCCGGTGAGGCCGTCGGCGCCCTTGGGGGCGGAATCGCCGGCGTCGGCCGAGCGGGTGGTCGGCGCGGTGGTGGTTTCGCTCTGCTGCGGGGCAGCGGCGGGGGCCTCGTCGGCGGCGGTCGGCGCCACCGTGGCGGTGCTGAGATCCGTTTCAGTCACGGAAGTCCTTTCGTTCCCTCGCCGCATGCGCGCGAAGGTGGATGAATCCCCAAGTCGGGAAATCAGGTGGGTCTGCTGGCGGCGGAAGTCACAAGCCGTTGCCGGGATCAAGTCCGGAATTTCGGGGGACGTCCGCTAACGGCGATTTCACATTCGCTCAGCGAGACGAGGCAATCTTACCGTGAGCACACCCTGGTCGGCAACAACCCCCCGGCCCCCGAGGACCGGTTCACGGCGCCGCGGCGCCGCCCGGGCCGTCGCTGATCGCGGTCTCGACCATGGTGAACCCGGGCCGTTGCGACAGCTCCGGCGGGATGTCGGCGGTGTGCAGCACCAGGACCGTCGGCCCGGCGCCCGAGATGGAGGCGGCGAATCCCGCGGCGCGCAGTTCGGTCACCAGGTCGGCCGACGCCTGCATGGTCTGCGCCCGGTAGCCCTGATGGAGGCGGTCCTGGGTCGCCGTCAACAACAGTTCCGGCTCGCGCGTCAGGGCCACCACGGCGACGGCGGCGCGGCTCACGTTGAACACCGCGTCGCAGCGCGGCACGACGTCGGGCAACAGGCCGCGGGTGTGGGAGGTCGACGATTCGACGTGCGCGATGAACGCGGTCGCCCGGATTCGCGGATCCACCTGTAGCCGACGGGCGAAGTAGCGCGCGTCGGCGCCCTCGCCGTCGGTCCAACTGACCACCGCTCCGCCCAGCACGCTGGCGGCGGCGTTGTCCGGGTGGCCCTCGAACTCTGCGGAGAGTTGCACGAGGTCGTCATCGGTCAACCCGGCCAGGTCCAGGGCCGCCGGCGCGGCCGCGAGCAACCGAGAGGCCGCCACCAGGCCGGCCACGACGGCCGAGGCCGACGACCCGACGCCCCGCGAGTGCGGGATCGCATTCACGCAGTCGACCCGCAGGCCCGTCGCCGAGGCGCCGCCGTGGGCGAGGCCCCGCTCGATGGCGCGGGCGACCAGGTGCGTCTGGTCCAGCGGTACCGATCCGGCCCCCTCGCCGGTCACCGACACCCGCACGCCCGGCTCGGCGACGGTCGTCACCTCGACGTCGTCGTAGATGCCCAGGGCCAGCCCCAAACAGTCGAACCCGGCGCCCAGGTTGGCGCTCGACGCGGGAACGCGCACGGCCGCCCGGAGACCGGGCGGGAGCTGCTTGGTCACGACGTCGGCCACGGGGGTCAGCCCACTCCCAGCGCGTCGGCGACGGCACCCGGGTCGACCGGGATCGCCGAGACCTCCGGCATGCCGAGCAGGGCGGTATCGGGATCCTTCAGGCCGTTGCCGGTCACCGTGCAGACCACGGTCGAGCCGGGTTCGATCCATCCGTCGGCGCGGGCCGCGAGCAGGCCGGCGACCGAGGCGGCCGAGGCGGGCTCGACGAACACGCCGTCGCGTCCGGCGACCAGGCGGTACGCCTCCAGGAGCTTCTCGTCGGTGGCCGCGCGGAACATCCCGCCCGACTCGTCCTTGGCCGCGACCGCCTGGTTCCAGCTGGCCGGCGACCCGATGCGGATCGCGGTGGCGATCGTCTCCGGGTCCTTCACCGGGGCGCCGTTCACCAACGGTGCGGCGCCGGCCGCCTGCACGCCGAGCATCCGCGGCAGGGCGTCGATGACGCCGTCGCGGTGGTACTCGGTGTACCCCTTCCAATACGCGGTGATGTTGCCGGCGTTGCCGACCGGCAGCGCGTGCACGTCGGGGGCGCGGCCGAGGACGTCGACGATCTCGAAGGCCGCGGTCTTCTGGCCCTCGATGCGCGCCGGGTTCACCGAGTTGACCAGCTCGATCTCCGGGAAGTCGGCGGTGACCTTGCGGGCCAGCTCGAGGCAGTCGTCGAAGTTGCCCTGGACCTGGATGATCGTGGCGCCGTGCATGACCGCCTGGGCCAGCTTGCCCATCGCGATCTTGCCCTCGGGGATCAGCACCGCGCAGGTCATGCCGGCGCGGGTGGCGTACGCCGCCGCCGACGCGGAGGTGTTGCCGGTGGACGCGCACAGCACGGCCTTCTTGCCGTTGTTGACGGCGGTGGTCACGGCCATGGTCATGCCGCGGTCCTTGAACGACCCCGTCGGGTTGAGGCCCTCCACCTTCAGGTAGACCTCGCAGTCGGTGATCTCGGACAGGTGCGTGGCCGAGATCAACGGCGTCGCACCCTCGAGCAGGGTGACGATCTGCCAGTCGTCGGCGACCGGCATCCGGTCGCGGTACGCCTCGATCAGACCCGGCCAGGCCCGGTGCACGGCAGTGCTCTTCTTACTCATCGGTTCCTTCCATCCGCAGCACCGAGGACACCGCGGTCACCGCTTCCATGCCTTCGAGGGCCTGCACGGTGCCGGCGAGCGCACCGTCCGGGGCCCGGTGGGTGATCACGATCAGGCGCGTTTCCTCGCCGTCGCCCTCCTGGCGCACGGCGGCGATGCTCACCCCGTGCTTGGCGAATTCACCGGCGACGCCCTCGAGCACACCGGGACGGTCGGCGACCTTCATCGCCACGTAGTAGCGGGTCGGCACCTCGGCGATCGGGGCGACCGGCAGCTCGGCGTAGGTGGACTCCAGCGGACCGCGACCCGAGTGCACCTTGTTGCGCGCGGCCATCACCACGTCGCCCATGACGGCCGACGCGGTCGGCGCTCCCCCGGCACCCTGCCCGTAGAACATCAACCGACCGGCGTTCTCGGCCTCGACGACGACCGCGTTGTACGCACCGTTGACGGTCGCGAGGGGGTGCGACAGCGGGATGAGCGCCGGGTAGACGCGGGCGGAGATCCGCTCGGAGCCGTCTGCCTCGGTGATGCGCTCACAGATCGACAGCAACTTGATGGTGCAGTCGAACTTGGCCGCGCTGGCCAGGTCCTCGGCGGTGATCGACGAGATGCCCTCGCGGTAGACGTCGGCCATGGTGACGCGGCTGTGGAAGGCGATGGAGGCGAGGATCGCGGCCTTGGCCGCCGCGTCATAACCCTCCACGTCCGCGGTCGGATCGGCCTCGGCGTACCCGAGTCGGCCGGCCTCGGCCAGCGTCGAGTCGTAGTCGGCGCCGGTCTGCGCCATCGCCGACAGGATGAAGTTCGTGGTGCCGTTGACGATGCCCGCGACCCGCTGCACGGTGTCGCCGGCCAGCGACTGCATCAGCGGGCGGATGACCGGGATCGCGCCGGCGACCGCCGCCTCGAAGTACAGGTCGACATGCGCCTTGGCGGCGGCGTCGGCGAGCTCGCCGGTGTAGTCGGCGAGCAGCGCCTTGTTGGCGGTGACGACGGACTTGCCGTTCTCGAGCGCCGAGCGGATGAGCGACCGGGGCGGCTCGATGCCGCCGACGACCTCGATCACGATGTCGACGTCGTCGCGCGCGACCAGCGCCGCGGCGTCCTCGGTGAGCAGCTCCTCGGGCACCCCGCGGTCGCGGGCCGTGTCGCGCACCGCGATGCCGCGGATCACCAGCGGCGCGCCGATGCGCGCACGGAGGTCCTCGGCGTTCTCGGTGATGATGCGGACGACCTCGGCCCCCACGTTGCCCATTCCGAGCACCGCGACGCCGAGCTCGCGCGCGGGCCGCGCGTGGGCATCAGTGGCGGTCACTGGGTTACCTCCAGACTCAACAGGTCGGCGACGGTCTCCCGGCGCAGGATCTCGCGGGACTGCCCGTCGCGCACCGCGACGACCGCGGGTCGAAGCGCCATGTTGTAGCGCGACGACATCGGGTAGCAGTACGCCCCGGTGGCCCCGACGATCAACAGGTCGCCCGGCTCCAGGTCGCCGGGCAGCCAGCAGTCCCGGATCACGATATCGCCCGTCTCACAGTGCTTGCCCACCACACGGCTCTTCACCGCGTCGACCGTCGAGGTCCGCGACGCCAGGCGGACGTCGTATTCGGCGCCGTAGAGCGGCCCGCGGATGTTGTCGCTCATCCCGCCGTCGACCGACACGTACCGGCGGACGGCGCCGCCGTCGAGGGCGACGTCCTTGACCGTGCCCACGCGGTACAGCGTGACTCCCGGCGGGCCGGCGATGGCCCGACCCGGCTCGACGGCCAGTTTGGGCACCGGCAGACTCAGCTCGGCGGTCTCGCGGGCGACGATCTGCGCGAGCGCGTCGGCCAGCGTCGTCACCGGCAACGGGTCGTCGGTCGCCACATAGGAGATGCCCAACCCCCCGCCGAGGTCGATGGTGGAGAGCTGCTCGGCGCGCTCGCGGCCGAACTCGGCCAGCACCTCGCCGAGCAGGGCGATGACCCGTTGCGCGGCGATCTCGAAGCCGTCGAGGTCGAAGATCTGCGAACCGATGTGGCTGTGCAGGCCCACCAGGCGCAGGTGCTCGGCGGCGAAGACGGCCCGAATCGCCGTCATCGCCGCGCCGCCGCCGATGGAGAAGCCGAACTTCTGGTCCTCGTGGGCGGTGGAGATGAATTCGTGGGTGTGCGCGTTGACGCCGGGGGTCACCCGGATCAACACGTCGGCGACGACGCCCTGCTCGGCGGCCACCCGCTCGAGGCGCTCGATCTCGATGAGCGAGTCCAGCACGATGTGGCCGACGCCGGCCCGCACCGCCGCTTCCAACTCGTCGACGCTCTTGTTGTTGCCGTGCAGCGCGATCCGCTCGGCCGGGAATCCGGCGTGCAGGGCGACGGCCAGCTCACCGCCCGACGCGGTGTCCAGGCTCAGCCCCTCCTGATCCACCCACTTCGCGATCTCCACGCTGAGGAAGGCCTTCGACGCGTAGTGCACGGTTCCGTAGCGGCCGAAGGCCGCGCGCATCGCCGCGCAGCGTGCGCGGAAGTCGGCCTCGTCGAACACGAACAGCGGGGTGCCGTACCGCTGCGCCAGTTCGTCGACGCGGACCCCGGCGAGCGTGACGGTGCCGTCGTCGGCCCGGGCGGTGCCGCTCGGGTAGACGTTGGCGGGGATGGCGTCGACGTCGGCGGCGGATACGGAGTCGGCCATGGCCTACATCCGATCCGGGGCGGACACCCCGACGAGGTCGAGGCCGTTGGCCAGCACCTGGCGGGCCGCCGCGCACAGCGCCAGGCGCGCACGGTTCACGTCGGTGGGCTCCTCGTCGCCGATCGGCAGCACCCGGCACTGGGTGTAGAAGCGGTGGTAGGCGCCGGCCAGGGTCTCCAGGTAGCGGCAGACCCGGTGCGGCTCGCGCAGCTCGGCGGCCGTCGCCACGACGTCGGGGAAGTCGCCGAGCGTGCGGATCAGGTCGCCCTCGGCCGGATCGGTGAGGAGTGCGACCTTCGACTGGTCGGCCTCGATGCCCAGGTCGGCGGCGTTGCGGGCAAGCGCAGCCAGGCGCGCGTGCGCGTACTGGACGTAGTAGACCGGGTTCTCGTTGGACTGCTTGCGCAGCAGGTCCAGGTCGATGTCGATGTTGACGTCGACCGAGGAGCGGATCAACGAGTAGCGGGCGGCGTCGACCCCCACCAGCTCGACCAGGTCGTCGAGGGTGACGACGGTGCCGGCGCGCTTGCTCATCTTGACCGGCTTCCCGTCTTGGACGAGGTTGACCATCTGGCCGATGAGCACCTCGACGCTGGTGGGCCGGTAACCGAGCGCCCCGGCGGCGGCCTTGAGCCGCACCACGTAGCCGTGGTGGTCGGCGCCCAGCATGTAGATGAGGTGGTTGAACCCGCGGTCGAACTTGTCCTTCAGGTAGGCGATGTCACCGGCGATGTAGGCGGCGTCGCCGTCGCTCTTGAGGACGACGCGGTCCTTGTCGTCTCCGTAGTCGGTGGAGCGCAGCCACCAGGCGCCGTCGGCCTCGTAAAGGTTCCCGTTGGCCTTGAGCTCGGCGATGCACGCGTCGACGAGGCCGCGGTCGAACATCGAGTTCTCGTGGGTGTACACGTCGAAGTCGGTGCCGAACTCGTGCAGCGTGGACTTGATGTGGTCGAACATGATGTCCACGCCACGCGACCGGAAGGCCTCCAACCGCTCGGCGTCGGGCAGGTCGAGCAGGCCCGGGACGTCGGCCACGACCTGGGCGGCGATGTCGTCGATGTACGCCCCGGCGTAGCCGTCCTCGGGGGTGGGCTCACCGCGGGCGGCTGCGTCCAGCGAAGCCGAGAAGCGGTCGATCTGACGACCGTGGTCGTTGAAGTAGTACTCGCGGGTGACTTTCGCCCCGCGCGCGGACAGCACGCGGCCCAGCGCGTCGCCGACGGCCGCCCACCGCGTCCCGCCCAGATGGATGGGGCCGGTGGGGTTGGCGGACACGAACTCCAGGTTGACCACGGAATCGGCCAGGTCGTCGCCGTGGCCGTAGTCTCCGGCCTGCACCAGGATCGTGGGGATGACGCTGTTCTGGGCGTCGGCGGCCAGGCGCAGGTTCACAAACCCCGGGCCGGCGATCTCGGCCGAGTCGATCCCCGCGTCGGCCGCGTACGCGTCGGCCAGCCACTGCGCCAGGTCGCGCGGCGGCACGCCCAGCTTCTTGCCGATCTGGAGGGCGATATTCGTCGCGTAATCGCCGTGCTCGGGGTTGCGCGGGCGCTCCACCGTCACCGTCTCCGGGAGCACGTCGGCATCGAGGCCGCGCTCGGTCAGAACGGTCTGGGTGACGCCGCGCAGCAGCGCGGCGAGGTCGGCTGGAGTCACGGGAAACCATTCTATGGAATCGCCCCGCTCCGGCGATATCCGGATTCGACTAGCGTGGTCGCCATGTCGAAGGATGCGTCCACCACCGATTCCCCCGCCCCGTCGAACGCGGCAACCGAGTCCGCCGGCGGCCGCCCGCACTGGCTGACCACCGCACTCGTCGCCGTGGCCGCCCTGCTGTTGGGCGCCGGTGCCGGATTGGCCATCGGCCACCACAGGAGTGACGACACGGGGCACGAGCACACCGTCGCCAGCCCGACCGCGGTCGGCTTCTCCCAGGACATGATCGTCCACCACCAGCAGGCCGTGGAGATGACGCGGATCGTCATCGAGAACGGCAGCGACCCCAAGGTCCGCGACCTGGCCGTGGGCATGCTGTCGGACCAGGGCAAGGAGATCGGCCAGATGACCGGCTGGTTGCAGGCCTGGGGCGCGCCGCTGCAGAACCCGGGCGCCCCGATGTCGTGGATGAACCACGGTGACGACCACTGCGCCGACGGCCACGTCGACGAACACTGCCCGGCCGCGAAGGACGACGAACACGCCCACCACGGCGCGCCCGAGGCCGAGGCCGACGGGCACGACCATTCCGGGCACGCCGACCACGGTGCGATGCCCTCGATGGCCGCACCAACCGGCGATCAGCCGGTGATGGCGGGCATGGCCACCGACGCGGAGATGGCGCGGTTGCGCGGCCTGCAGGGCCGGGCGGCCGACACCTACTTCCTGCAGCTGATGCTGCGCCACCACCAGGGCGGCCACCACATGATGGGCATGGTCATCGACCCCGACAGCGGCGCCCCGGAGTACGTCCGCGCGCTGGCCGAGCAGATGAACCGCGCCCAGGTCGACGAGGAGTCGACGATGAAGCAGTTGCTCGCACAGCTGGGCGCCAAGCCGCTGGGGTGAGTCCCGAATCAGGCGTCGACGGTCGTCAGCGGTTCACGGCCGCGCGTCTCGCGCGTCCCCGTCCAGAGCGCTGCGACGATCGCGGCGAGAACGGCGGTCAGCACGAAGGCCGGTCCGAAGCCAAAGCGGTCGGCGATGACGCCGGCGATCACCGGTCCGGCGATCGTGCCGCCGTCCTGCGACATCTGGTAGGTCGAGAGTGCGGTTCCGCCCCGGCCGCCGTAGAGGACGTCGGCCACCGTCGCCTGGATGACCGGCGCGACGAGACCGGTGCCCATGCCGGCCACCGCGGTGACGGCCAGGGCCGCCCCGACCGAATCGGTCAGTGCCAGCGCGGCCGTCGACGCACCGAGGACGACCATGCCGAGGATGAGGAACGGCCGACGGCCGAAGCGGTCCGACAACCGACCGGCCGGGATCATCACCAGCACGTCGCCGGCCGCATAGGCGGCGAGCGCGAATCCCGCCATGCGGGGTGTGGAGTGCAGGACCTCGGTGAAGAACAGCGGCAGCAGTGAGACGCGCATCGCGTACAGCCAGCCGTAGACGACCGCGGTCACCAGCGCGGCGCGGTAGGCCCCGTCGCGCAGGGCCTCCCGCAGCGCGGTCCCGGCCTGGTGCTCGACGACCTCGCCCACCACCGCCGAGTTGCGCAGCGCCAGCCAGACGACCGCGGTCGCGACGAGCAGGGCGGCGGCGTAGACGACGAAGGGCGCACGCAGCCCGAGTCCCACCAGGCCGCCGCCGATCAGCGGTCCGATGATGCTGCCCAGCACGAAGCTCGACGAGTAGACGCCCGACACCCGGCCACGGATCTCCGGCGGCGAGATGCGGATGAGCAGGCTCATCGCCGACACCGTGAACATCACCGACCCGACCCCGCCGAGGGCGCGCAACACCAACAGCTGCCAATACCCCTGCGCGAAAGCGCAGGCCAGCGTCGACGCCGCGACGATCAGCAGACCGGCCAGATAGACGGGCCGTTCACCCAGTCGCTGGACGAGCGGACCGGTCGCGGGGGCGAAGGCGAGGCGCATCAGCGCGAAGGCGCTGACCACCATCGTCGCGGCGGTGATGGACACGTGGAAGCTGCGGGCGAAGGCGGGCAGGACCGGCGCCACGAGCCCGTACCCCAGCGCGATGACGAAGGCCGCGGAGACCAAGACCCAGACGACGGCCGGGATGCGCTGGCGCGCTGGTGTGGGCGGTGCGGTCATGGTGCGCCTGCCTGGAACCTTTTCAAACACAGTAGGTGCACACCGGACGGAGGCCGGCGAGGAGATTGCTGTGCCCCCGGCAGGAATCGAACCTGCGGCCTTCTGCTCCGGAGGCAGACGCTCTATCCCCTGAGCTACGGGGGCTCGGGACGCAGCACAGCCTATCCCACCGCCGCGCGGTGCTCCAACGGGGTTAGAGGGCAACGGTGCGCGCGGTGTCGACGTCGCGGTAGCGCTCCGGCGCACACGTGAGAACGATGACCTGTGCATGCTCGGCGGCACGGGTCAGGACCTGCGCCATTTGCGCCACCCGGTCGGAGTCCGAGTGCCCCAGAGCATCGTCGATGATGACCGGGACACCGTCGGCCTCGTCCACGAGCATGGCGCACGCGAGTCGCGCGATGATGCCGATCTGCTCGCGTGCGCCGACCGACAACTCGTCGAAGGAGACGGTCGTGTCGTCGAGGGTCCGGGCGGTGATACCGAGCTGATCGTCGACGTCGAAACGCACGTCCGCGCCGAACAACGGTTGCGCCAGGTCCTCCAGGTGGCGCCGGAAGGGCTCGCTGAAGCGGGCATGCGCGGCGTGGCGGTGCTCGGCCAGGACCGTCCGCAGCAGGCGCGCCGCCTCCGCGCGCGCGGTGACGCGGTCCAGGTCGGCTTGTGCGGCGGCATGGGCGGCGGCCGCCTCGTCGC
>NZ_JASGER010000054.1:0-17240 GCF_047606305.1 Gordonia sp. (in: high G+C Gram-positive bacteria)
CAACGACCGCGACCGGCCGGCCCAGCGCCTGCTCGAAGGCGCTGCGCACACCCGGCACTCCGGCGCCGGAACCGGTGAACACGACGCGGGTCACCGCGTCGCCGCCGGGCATCGCGGCGATTGCGCCCGCCACGTTGGCGGCGCCGCTGGGGTCGAGGACGGCGGTCGGCTCGTCGAAGGCGGGCTGCCACGTCGTGCGCCCGGTGATGGCACCCGAGCGCGGGTCGACGGCGAGGATCGGGATGCCCGCGGTCGGCGCGGTGTACTCGTCGAGGTTGACCAGGGCGACGTTGCCGCGGTCCGCGCCGAGTCCCGGGTCGCTGAGCGTGAGGCCGACCATGGCCGTATCCAGTACGTCGACGGTGACCAGCGAATACCACCGCGGGGCGCCGGGGCCGGGGGCGAAGGCGGCGCGCAGTTGCTCGACCAGCACCGGGTCGGCGGCGACGAGACCGATCCGCGAGACCTCGAAAGGCGCGGAGGAGACCAGGTCGGCGACGGTGGCGCTGATGGTCGCCGCGGATTCGTCGCGCAGGTCGACCATGTTGGTGGCGACGACGGCATCGGCGCTGTCGCGGACCACCGAGGCGATCTGACCGTCGACGACGGCGAAGCCGATCACATGCGACACCGCTTCCACCTTCTCACTCGCCCGACTGCCGCTGTGCGGCGATCCCTGCCGAGGCTATCAGGAGGAACGCCGGCCCCGACGGGGTTGCCACACCACCAGCGCGGTGGTGCGCGGCGCCGGGACGATCTCGCCGCGACGGCGCTGGCCGGCGACCGAGTCGAGCTCGGCGCGCAGATCCTCGACCTCGCGCGTCAGCTCGATGATCCGCTTGATCCCCGCGAGGTTCACGCCCTCCTCCTGGGAGAGGCGCTGGATCTCGCGCAGCAGCTCGACGTCGCCGCGGGAGTAGCGACGCCCGCCGCCGCTCGTGCGGGCGGGCGTCACCAACCCCAGTCGGTCATAGGTGCGCAGCGTCTGGGCGTGCATCCCGGCGAGCTCGGCGGCCACCGAGATCACGAAGGTCTCGCGGTCGTCCGCCGGGCCACCGCCCGGACCCGAGCCGATTGCGGGCGCCATGACTCAGCGCCCCCATCCGGCCCGCGGGTCGTAACCCGTCGCCTTCTCGGCCTCGGCGTAGGCCTTGAGCGCCTCGGTCGCCTTGTCGTCGACCTTGGTCGGCACCGCGACCTTCACCGTGACCAGCAGGTCGCCGGCACCGCCGGCCCGCTTGGGCACGCCCCTACCGCGCACGCGCAGGGTGCGGCCGTCGGCGGTGTTCGGCGGGATCTTCACCCCGACCGTCCCGTCGAGCGTGGGGACCGACACCGTCGCACCGAGCACCAGCTCGGAGAAGCTCACCGGCAGCTCGACCTTCAGGTCGTTGCCGCTGCGGGTGAACATCTTGTCGCCGGTGACGTGGACGGTGACGTAGAGGTCGCCGGACGGCGCACCGCGCATGCCCGCCTCTCCCTGACCCGCCAGCCGGATCCGCTGGCCGTCCTCGACGCCCACCGGGATCCGCACGTTGATGGTCCGCGGACGGACCTGCACGCCGTTGCCGCCGCAGTCCGGACACGGGTCGTCGATGATCGAACCGGTCCCCTGGCAATCGCGGCAGGGTTCGCTGAACCCGAAGGCGCCCTGGTTGCGGCTGACGAAGCCCGACCCGCCGCAGCGGGCGCAGACCCGCGGGGTGGTGCCGGACTTGGCGCCGCTGCCGTGACAGGTCGTGCACGGCGACGGACTGGTGACCCGCATGCTGACCGTGGTGCCCTTGGCGGCGTCGCGGAACGACAGCGTCGTCTCGGTCTCCAGGTCCTGACCGCGGCGCGGGCGGCTGCTGGTGCGCGTGGCACCGCGTCCGCCACCGCCACCCCCGCCGAACATGCCGCCGAGGATGTCGCCGAGGCCGCCGCCGTCACCGGCGCCCCCGCCGAACAGGTCGTCGAGGTTGAAGTCGCCGCCGGTCGTGTAGGTGGTGCCGCCACCACCGCCGCCGAAGCCGCCCGGGAACCCGTTGCCGCCGCGGAAGCGGCCGCCGGCGAACATCGCCCGGGTCTCGTCGTACTCCTTCTTCTTCTCCGGATCGGAGAGGACGCTGTTCGCCTCCGACACCCGCTTGAACCGTTCCTCGGCGGCGGTGTCGCCGGGGTTGCGGTCCGGGTGCAGCTCGGCGGCCAGCTTTCGGTAGGCCTTCCGGATCTCGTCGGCCGAAGCGTCGGAGGAGACGCCCAGGTCCGAGTAGAAGTCCTTCTCCAGCCATTCACGCTGGGGAGCCATCAGGCGTCACCTCCTTCTCGTTTCGTTGCATCGGTTTTCGCGGCTTCTCTACTCCGCGTCGGGAGCCGCTGCGGGCTCGTCGCCGTCGGTGACGGTGACCATCGCGTGCCGCACGACCCGGTCACCCACCCGGTAGCCGACCCGGTACACCGAGCCGATGACCGGGTTGGCCCCCGAACCGTCGTTCTGCACGGCTTCGTGGAGTTCCGGGTCGAACGGATCTCCGGACTCGCCGAACGCGGTGAGACCCTGCGCCGTGAGCGTGGCGGACAACTTGTCCGACACCGCGCGCAGCGGACCGGACTCGAGGTCGCCGTGCTCGCGGGCGCGCTCGAGGTCGTCGAGGATCGGGAGCAGTTGCTCGATGACGAGCTGCTTGCCCAGCGACACCTTCGACGCCGCCTCTTCCTCGGACCGCCGCTTGAAGTTGGCGAACTGTGCGCGCTCGCGCTGAAGCGCCGCGGTGAGCTCGGCGACCTGGTCGCCGCCCGTCTCACCGCCGACGGCGCCGTCCGCCGCGGCGGGGGCCTCCTCGGCCCCCGCCGCAGCGGCTTCGGTCACGTCCGGCTCGGGCTCACCCGGGTCGCGGGAGGTGTCGAAGGGGTCGGTCACTTCTCGTCACCCTCGGCTTCGTCCACGACCTCCGCGTCGACCACGTCGTCGTCGCCGCCCTCAGCCGCACCCTCGGCGCCGCCGCCGGCCGACTCCGCGGAGCTGGCGGCATAGATCGCCTGGCCCAGTTCCTGGGAGACCGACGAGAGGTTCTCGATGGCCGTCTTGATGGTCGCGGTGTCATTGCCGTCGAGCGCCTTCTTGGCCTCGTCGACCGCGCCCTCGACCTTCGACTTCACGTCGGCCGGCACCTTGTCCTCGTTCTCGGAGAGGAACTTCTGCGTCTGGTTGACCAGCGACTCCGCCTGGTTGCGGGTCTCGGCCTCCTCGCGGCGCTTGCGGTCCTCCTCGGCGTGGGCCTCGGCGTCCTTGACCATCCGGTCGATCTCCTCCTTGGAGAGTCCCGAACCGTCCTGGATGCGGATGCTGTTCTCCTTGCCGGTGCCCTTGTCCTTCGCGGTGACGTGCACGATGCCGTTGGCGTCGATGTCGAAGGTCACCTCGATTTGCGGGACACCCTGCGGAGCGGGTGCGATGCCGCCCAGCTCGAAGCTGCCGAGCAGCTTGTTGTGCGAGGCGATCTCGCGCTCACCCTGGTAGACCTGGATCTGCACCGAGGGCTGGTTGTCCTCGGCCGTCGTGTAGGTCTCGCTCCGCTTGGTCGGGATCGTGGTGTTGCGCTCGATCAGCTTGTGCATCACCCCGCCCTTGGTCTCGATGCCCAGGCTCAGCGGGGTCACGTCGAGCAGCAGCACGTCCTTGACCTCGCCGCGCAGGACACCGGCCTGCAGGGCTGCGCCGACCGCGACGACCTCGTCGGGGTTGACGCCCTTGTTGGGCTCCTGACCACCGGTCAGCTCCTTGACGAGCTCGGTGACAGCGGGCATGCGGGTCGAGCCGCCGACGAGCACCACGTGGTCGATGTCGCCCACAGAGATGCCGGCATCCTTGATGACCGCCTGGAACGGCGCACGGGTGCGCTCGAGCAGGTCGGCGGTGATCTTCTCGAACTCGCTGCGGGTGAGCTGCTCGTCGAGGAAGAGCGGGTTCTTGTCCGCGTCGACCGTGATGTAGGGCAGGTTGATCGAGGTGCTCTGCGAAGCGGACAGCTCGATCTTCGCCTTCTCGGCGGCCTCGCGCAGGCGCTGCATCGCCATCTTGTCCTTGGTCAGGTCGATGCCGTTGGCCGCCTTGAACTTGTCGGCGAGCCAGTCGACGATCCGCTGATCCCAGTCGTCGCCGCCGAGCTCGTTGTCGCCGGAGGTCGCACGGACCTCGACGACGCCGTCGCCGATCTCCAGCAGCGAGACGTCGAAGGTGCCGCCACCGAGGTCGAAGACCAGGATGGTCTGTTCCTTCTCGCCCTTGTCCAGGCCGTAGGCCAGGGCCGCGGCGGTGGGCTCGTTGACGATGCGCAGGACGTTGAGGCCGGCGATCTGACCGGCTTCCTTCGTGGCCTGGCGCTGGGCGTCGTTGAAGTACGCGGGCACCGTGATGACCGCGTCCGAGACGTCCTCGCCGAGGTAGGCCTCGGCGTCGCGCTTGAGCTTCATCAGCGTGCGGGCGCTGATCTCCTGCGGGGTGTACTTCTTGTCGTCGATCTCCACCGACCAATCGGTGTCGCCCATGTGGCGCTTGACCGAGCGGATGGTGCGGTCGACGTTGGTGACCGCCTGGTTCTTCGCGGGCTGGCCCACGAGGACCTCGCCGTTGCGCGCGAAGGCGACGACCGACGGCGTGGTGCGCGAGCCCTCGGCGTTCGCGATGACGACGGGCTCGCCGCCTTCCAGTACGGACACCACCGAGTTGGTGGTTCCCAGGTCGATTCCGACAGCACGGGACATATGTGTTGTTCCTCCTGTTGAAGTGGTCGCCGACCGGTGGTCGTGGACCGTGTCCTGAAGTCTTTGGTTCGCGAAACCTCAGCGCTTCCGACTCAAGTTCTAGTCGCCGACATCGAGTCGGTCAACTCTTGTTGAGCCTTCTTCACTCAAGTTTCTCGGTAGGTCCAACGGCGGCCGATCGGGTTCCATTCCCGATTGGCGAAAAAAGTTGAGTCCCCGATCCGCGGCTCAGAACTGCCGTGGGAGGAAGTGCGGCGTCTCCTTGGCGATGCCGGCCTTGCGGGCGATCGCCGAATTCTTGCCGCGCAGCAGGCGGACCTGCAGCGCCTGCTCGACCGGGAAGGACATCCGCGAGCCGCTGTACCAGGTGTTCTCGAACAGTGCCTTGGACGCGGCGACGGCATCGGGCGAGCGCTGCTTGACCGTGTCCACGAGATCGGCGGCGGCGGCCATCGGGTCGGCGTCGACGGAACTGACCAGTCCCCATTCAAGGGCCTGCGGGGCGTCGAACATCTCGCCGGTCATCGTGAGCCGCTTGGCGATGTCGATGCTCGTGAGCTGCGCGATGCTGGCCGAGAGCGACATGTCGGGGATCAGGCCCCACTTGGCCTCGAGGATCGAGAAGTCGGCGTCGGGTGCGCTGAAGCGGAAGTCGGCGCCCAGGGCGATCTGCAGCCCGCCGCCGTAGCAGTGGCCGGCGATGACGGCGATGACCGGCACCGGGACGCTGCGCCACGCCCACCCGGCGGCCTGGAAGTTGTTGGCCGCCGACGACCGCTTGGGCACGAGGTTGCGCATGATCCGGCCGCGCTCCTTGCCCGCCGACGCGAAGTCGAGGCCCGAGCAGAAGGACCTGCCCTCGCCGGAGAGGATCACCGCGCGCAGCGACCGGTCCTTGGCGGCTCGATCGGCGGCCTTGGCGAGGTCGTCGATCATGTCCAGCGTCAGGCCGTTGTGCTTGTCGGGCCGGTTGAGGCGCACATGCGCGACCTCGTCGCGAACCTCGTAGTCGATGTTTCCCATCGCCACACGCTAGCGCGAGGAGCGCGGGGGTTCCCGGTACAGGCGTGCGATCGGACGGACCATGACCACACCCAGGGCCAGCAGGAAGACGATCACCAGCACGTTGGTCGCGGCCGCACCGGCGCCCACGATGACGTTGATGGCGGCGAACAGCAGCAAGATGAGCGCCGCGATGTCCAGCATCATCGTGCGCATGAGCCCGTCGAAGGCCGGGCGATGCTCCGGGCTGAGCCAGTAGTCGCGGTGCGGTGTGTTGATGATCGAGGCGGGCAGGCGCGACGCGGCGATCCCCAGTCCGATCATGAGGGCGCCGATCAATCCGGCCGTGACGAGTGAGAACGTGAGGAACTCCGTTCGACTGCCCCATCGGTCGACGCCGGCCGGGCCCCAGTGCATGGGCACCCGATCGGGGGCGCTGACCGCTACCCAACACCAGGTGATCGCGT
Source organism: Gordonia sp. (in: high G+C Gram-positive bacteria) (assembly GCF_047606305.1). Taxonomy (GTDB): domain Bacteria; phylum Actinomycetota; class Actinomycetes; order Mycobacteriales; family Mycobacteriaceae; genus Gordonia. The sequence continues at coordinate 6,216 of NZ_JASGER010000054.1, forward strand.
AGACCGCGATGGCGGGGAGCAACGACCAACTCGCACGTGACATGGTCCCAACCTATCGGGCCCAAGTGCCCCGCGCCGACGGCCGGTGGTAGCGACCTGCACCGGATACGCTGCAGTCATGAGCGACGATTCCGACGAGGTCGACGGCGACTACAACGTCGAACAGCTGCAGCCGGGCGACATGCTGGCCGACGAGGAGCTGGGCGACGTCCTCGACCGCGGTTACTCGCCGCCGGACTACCCGCCGCACGACTACGAGCGCGGCAACGACGTCCACGAGACCCTCGACGAGCGCCTCGCCGAGGAGGAGCCCGACACGACAGCCGACGCCGACGACCAGGACGCGTCCTCCTACGAGGTCGGCGATCAGCGCGCCGGTCGCCTCGTCGCGCCGGATGAGGGCGCGGGTCCCGACGTCGACGAGCAGTTGCTCGCGACCGACGTCGGCGTCGACGGCGCCGGAGCGTCGGCCGAAGAGGCCGCCATCCACGTCATCGACGACGAGTAGCCCCTCCCCAGTACCGCCGAGTGGGCGGTGAATCACGCCGAGTGGGCGCTACTGGTCTGACCACTTGACAGGTTGACCAGTTGCGGCGCACGCTGGACGGGTGACCTTCCAGCCCGTCGTCCGCCGATCCCTCACCGACGACGTCTACGAACAGATCGCCGGCCGCGTCGTCAGCGGCGACCTCCCCGCCGGCGGTGCGCTGCCCAGCGAGCGCGACCTCGCCGCGACCCTCGGCGTCTCCCGACCGGCGGTGCGCGAGGCACTCAAGCGGCTCGACGCCGCCGGCCTCGTGCACATCCGACAGGGCGATACGACGACCGTGCGGGACATCCGGCGCGACGGCGGCCTCGACGTCCTGCCACTCCTCCTCGCCCACGACGGGCAGATCGACTTCGCCGTCGCGCGCTCGATCGTCGAGGCCCGCGCGCAGATCGCGCCGATCGTCGCCGGCCTGGCCGCGCAGCGGATGTCCGACGCACAGATCGACGGGCTCGCTCCCCTCGTCGACGAGATCGCCGACGAGACCGATCCGCTCGCCCTGCAGGTCCTCGCCCTCGAGTTCTGGCGGCGCGTCGTCGACGGTGCCGATTCGATCGTCTACCGGCTGATGAACAACACACTGCGCGCCGCGTACGAGCCGGCACTGCCCGCCCTGTCCGCGGCAATGGCCGGGGAGGTCGGAAGAGTCGACGGCTACCACGCGCTCGTCGATGCCCTGACCGCGCACGACCCCGCCGCCGCCCGGCGCGCCGCCGACGACCTGCTGGCCCCCGGCACAACCGAGCTCATGCGCGTCTTCGACGCGTTCTCCACCGAAGCGAGGCCCTCATGACGACCGATCACGCCCCGTCGACGCCCCGGGCTTCGCGGGCCAAGCGCATCACAACCTTGCCCGCCGCGTTCGCCGAGTTCTGGCGACACCCCTCCCCGTGGATGATCGCGATCCCCCTCGTCGGCGCGCTCGTCGCCCGACTGGCATTGGGCGATTGGCGGTGGACCGACGCGCTGGTCGTCGTGGTCCTGCTGGCGGTTTCGCCGCTGGTCGAATGGCTGATCCACGTGGGGATCCTGCATTGGCGCCCGCGCAAGATCGGCGGCGTGACCATCGACTGGGTCCTGCCGCGCGATCACCGCCGCCATCACCGCGACCCGCGCGACATCCCGCTCATCTTCATCCCGTGGCCGGTGCTGGTCGGACTCCTGCCCGTCCTCACGCTGATCGGGGTCTTCGCGTTCAGCCGGGTCGAGCTCGGGATGACCTTCCTGTTGACGGTGACCGCGTTCCTCCTGTTCTACGAGTGGACGCATTACCTGATCCACACCGACTACAAGCCGCGACACCGCCCGTACCGCGCGGTCTACAAGAACCACCGCTACCACCACTTCAAGAACGAGCACTACTGGTACACGGTCACATCGTCGGGCACCGCGGATCGCGTCCTGGGCACCTACCCCGACCCCGCGCAGGTCCCCACGTCGAAGACCGCGAAGAACCTGCACGGCGCGGCCTGACGCGGGTTGCCACACCGCCCACTCGGTGCAAATCACCGCCCACTCGGCGAGATCGACCGCCCACTCGGCGGAAACGGAGGAAACGGCCTTGCCGGGCACACCCCGCGCGCTGCTTAGGTCCTCTAAGGCTCACGCGCTACCCTGGCACCTTGTGACTGCGAGCCCGACGACGACGGCCGCCGGCGAACCCGCCCCGCAGCCGGCCGCCACCAAGCCCACCGCCTACCGCCACGACCTGGACGGATTGCGCGGCCTGGCCATCGCGCTCGTCGCCATCTTCCACGTCTGGTTCGGCCGGGTGTCCGGCGGCGTCGACGTGTTCCTCACCCTGTCGGGCTACTTCTTCGTCGCCTCGCTGCTCAAGCACGTCACCGTGACCAACCCGAGCAGCGTGTCGTGGCGCGAGGCGATCAACCCCTGGCCGCGCTTGTCCCGGCTGCTGCGCCGCCTGATCCCGGCGCTGTACCTGGTCCTGTTCGCGATCGTCATCCTGATCGCCCTGATCATGCCGACGTCGCGCTTCGGCCCGCTCGGCAAGGAGGTCATCGCTTCGGGGCTGTACTTCCAGAACTACCTGCTGGCCCTGACCTCCCAGGACTATGGCGCCGCCACGTCGGCGGCCAGCCCGATGCAGCACCTGTGGTCGATGTCGATGCAGGGGCAGTTCTTCCTCGCGACCCTGCTCGGCGCGCTCGCCCTCGGCGGCCTCCTCAAGTGGGCCGCGACCCGCCGGCCCGAGTACGGCGACCCGAAGCGGATCCGCCTGATCGTCGGGCTCTCGCTGCTCGCCGTCACGGTCGTGTCCTTCGCGTGGGCCAACTACCGGCACGGCATCAACCAGCCGGTCAACTACTACGACACGATCGCCCGCCTGTGGGAGCCCCTCGCCGGCGGCCTGCTCGCCATCTGGATGCCGCGGGTGGTGCTGCGCCCGGCGGTGCGCAACGCCCTCACCGTCGTCGCGCTGCTGCTGATCATCACCTCCGGCTGGTGGATCGCCGGCGTGCAGGAGTACCCCGCCGCGCTGGCGCTCGTCCCGGCCGGTGCGACGCTGCTGATCATCTGGACCGGATCGGCCGCGACCCGCCCCGACGACGCACCCTCCCTCGACGTCGACGACCGCCGCGACGTCAACGCCCTCATGGCCCGACCGGCGATGGTGTGGCTGGGCAACATCGCCTACGCGCTGTACCTGATCCACTGGCCGCTGCTGATCTTCTTCCTCACCTGGCGCTACAAGGACCACGCCAACTTCCTGGAGGGCACCGCGATCCTCGCGATCTCGGTCCTGCTCGCCTGGTTGGTCACCCGCTTCATCGAGACGCCGCTGCGCGCCGGGCGCGGTACCGGCTTCTCCCCGCTGTACCGCCGGATCCTCGTCGTCGGTCTGGTGCTGGCGACCATCGCCTCGGCCACCACGTCGGCGGTCTGGATCCACCGCGCCGCGAACATCCGCGTCGACACCATGAACCTGGATCCCAAGCTCTACCCCGGCGGGCTGGCCTACCTGTGGGGCGTGCCCGCGCCGCACGTCACCCCGGCGCCGCCGCCGGAGGCGGCCTACATGGATCGCGGCCAGACGTGGCAAAAGCCGAACGTGATGATCACCGGCTGGAACGACGACACCGTGAAGGTCGGCGTCTACGGCGACACGACCGCCACGCGCACCATCGCCATCGCCGGCGGCTCGCACGCCGACATGTGGCTGCCCGCGATCGACAAGCTCGGCAAGAAGCGCCACTTCAAGGTGACCACCTATGTGAAGGTGGGCTGCGCGCTGGTCAAGACGCACATGTTCGAGTGGTACGGCAAGGATCGACCGGACTGCAACCGGTGGGCCGCCAAGGTCATGAAGCGACTGCAGCAGGACAAGCCCGATTTCATCTTCACCAACAGCACCCGCCCGACCGAGGCCGACGACAAGCGCCCCGGCGACTACGTGCCGATCGACTACGTCGAGGTCTTCGACGACTTCAAGGCCTGGGGACAGAAGGTCATCGCCATGCGCGACACCCCGTGGACCCACCTGGAGAACAAGCAGAACCCGCCCGAGTGCCTGATGTCCGGCCGCAAGTCGCACATCTGCGGCGTCGATGAGAAGGTCGCGCTGGCCAAGACGGACCCGGCGCTCAAGATCGCCCCCAACTACCCGGACATCACCTTCCTGGACTACACCAAGGCGGTCTGCAAGGACGGGTACTGCCCCGCGATCGTCGGCAACATCCTCGTCTACCGCGACACCCACCACTTCACCGCGACCTTCGCCCGGAGCCTCGCCCCGGCCCTGGACAAGGACATCGGCAAGGCCACCGGCTGGTGGGGCCCGCAGCCGCCGGGGTGACCCAAAACACTTCGGTAGCCTAAGCATTAATCAGGCGACTCCCAGGTTCGGCGGTTAGACTGGCGCTCTGTTGCTTCTCCCGCGGCGATGACGCCGCGGATGCCGGGCACAGACAATCCACGTTTCGAGGGGAAACAGCCATGACCACAGCACAGGCGCGGGACATCGCGCATGCTGCCGGTCCGGCTCCCGCCTCGACGGGCAAGCCCGCCAAGCGCGCCTACCTGCACCACCTGGACCTGATCCGTGCGACGACCTTCTCGCTGGTGATCTTCGTGCACGTGCTGACCCAGACCGCCGACGAGGTCAACAGCATCGGCGTCACGGGCACCGGCCTGTTCCTGCACTTCACCCGCAACACCTTCTTCGCGCTGACCGGATTCGTGCTGGCCTACCAGTACTACGGCCGCGAGGACTTCAGCACGTGGTCGTTCTGGCGCCGGCGCATCAAGCTCGTCGCCTACCCCTACGTGATCTTCACCGCGATCTACTTCACCGTGAAGATCCTGCTCCCGCAGGGCCGCTTCACGCGCGACGCCAAGGATCTCGGCGGCTACCTCTGGGGCGGGCTGACCGGCTCCTCGTCGTTCCGCGACTTCCCGTCGACGGTGGGCGGCGACCTCTCCGAATTCGGCCACAACCTCGCCTGGGGTCTGGGCGGCGGCGGCTTCCACATGTACTTCCTGTTCGTGATGGTCCAGGTGTACCTGCTGTTCCCGCTGTTGCTGTGGCTGCTCGAGGCGACCAAGGGGTACCACGCGGTGGTTCTCGGCGGCTCCCTCGCACTGCAGGTGCTGACGACCGTCACCATCACCCACTGGCTGCCGACCACCGACCCGTGGTGGCACCACTACGCGACCTTCCTGCCGTACCAGTTCTTCCTCGTGTACGGCGCGGTCGCCGCGATCCACCGCGACGCCATCGCCCGGGCCCTCACCGGCCCGCAGGCGCGCTACGTCTACCTCGCGCTCGGCGGCGCACTGGTGGGCACCGGCGGCTACGCGCTCTACGAGTTCCTGCGCCGCGTCTCGGCCAAGGCCGAGATGTCCCCCGGCCCACCGCCGCCGCCGAGCGCCTCGGCGGGCGCCTTCGAGCCGACGCTCCTGCCGTTCCTGATCGTCGCGATCGCCTGCCTGTATTCGGTGGCCCTGCTCTGGAGCCACTACAAGCGGGATGCGACGCCGCGGTTCGCCCGCGTGGTCTCCTACGCGTCGAACCGGTCGTTCAGCGTCTTCCTGGTGCACGTACTGGTGCTGTTCTTCGTCGTGGGGATGCAGTGGCGCGGGGAGAACTCGTGGCTGATGAACCACCTGCACCAGCCGTTGGGCACCATGGCCGTCTATCTCCTCACCGTCGCCGGTTCGCTGGTGCTGGTGGAGATTCTGCGCCGGCTGCCCGGTTCGCTCTACCTCACCGGGCGCGAGCGGCTGCCGATGCCGACGCTGCGCAAGCGCAGGGTCGACGAGCCGGCCGCTACGGCAGCACGGTAGACAACAGCGCCCGCGGACGGGCCAGCAGCGTTTCGCGCACATGGTTGCGCGCGATGGTCCACCACGCGCAATCCGGACAGGGTGCGGCGACACCGATCGGATCGGGGCCGTCCAGGCGGCACAGGGCGATCGCCCGGTCCAGGTGGAAGTCCTGCGTCACCAACACGACCTTCGCCAGGCCGAACTCCGACCGGGCGCGCGCACAACTGCGCTGGGTGTCGTAACCGGCCGGATCGTCGCGGATCACCGACGCCGGGACACCCTGCCGCTCGAGGTAGGCGCGCATGACGTCGGTCTCGCTCCCGTACCGCGACGCGCCGTTGCCCGAGTTGATGATCGTGGCCACACGGCCGGATCGGTAGAGCTGCACCGCCGTGTCGAGCCGCGCCCGCACGTATTCGCCGGGCTCCCCGTCGGACACCTTCGCACCCAGCACGAGCGCCGTCGACCCCGCGTCGACGTCCGCGGGCGCCACCACCCGGCCCCGCGCGGAGACATAGGCCCAGGTCGCCGACACCGCGACCATGCCCTCGACCGCGAGGATGCCGAGCACCACCAGGCGCGTCAGGAGCCCCCAGCGACCCACCCGTCGTGTACCCATCCCGACACCGTAGGCGCTGACACCCGAGAGGGTCGTCACAAGGTCGCCGGACCCGCCCACGGCGCGTCGCCGGATGGATAGGGTTGCGGCACCAGCGTCACCGCTTCCGGAGGGGATCAACCCATGCAGTACATGCCCGTCACGTCATCGATGTTCCTGATCGCCGAGACGCGGGAACAACCGATGCACGTGGGTGGGCTCCAGTTGTTCGTCCCCCGCGAGGGCCAGACGGCCGAACAGCTGGCCGACGAGGTGCACGCCGCGTTCACCTCGAACATGGAGATCAGCGAGACCTTCCGCCGGCGGCCGGCGCAGCCGTTCAGCCTGGTCGGGTCGCTGGCCTGGAGCGTCGATGACGACATCGACATGGCCTACCACGTCCGACGGATCGCACTGCCCAAGCCGGGCCGGATCCGCGAGCTCTTCCACTACGTCTCGCTCAACCACTCGACCCTGCTCGACCGTTCGCGGCCGATGTGGGAGGCGCACATCATCGAGGGCCTCGCCGACGGACGGCTGGCGCTCTACACCAAGGTCCACCACTCCCTCGTCGACGGCGTGACGGCGATGCGCCTTTTGGCCCGCACGCTGTCCGAGGACCCGGAGAACCGGGAGTGCACGGCGCCGTGGGACGCCAAGCTCCGCAAGCGCAAGCCCGTCCCCGAACTGGCCCAGCCCGTCCGTGCGGTGCTGGACCGGGAACCGGACGGTGGCCTGCTCGGCGGTCTCCGCAAGCAGATCGGCAAGCAGGTGGGCGCGGCCGCCGACCTCGCCGGCCAGGTCGCCGGCCTCGTCCCGGCGGCCGGCCAGGTGGCCTGGAAGGCCCTCAACGACGACGACTTCGTCTCCCCCGGCACGTTCGCGCCGCGCTCGATGTTCGACGTCCCGATCGGCAGCGCCCGTCGCTTTGCCGCCGACCAGTGGTCGGTGTCGCGGATGAAGACCGTGGCCGAAGCACTCGGTGTGACCATCAACGACGTCGTGCTCGCGATGTGCAGCTCGGCCCTGCGGACCTACATGATCGAGAACGGGTCACTGCCCGACGAGCCGCTGATCGCGATGATCCCGGTGTCCATGCACGTCGGGGACGCCGACGACGGCAACGCGGTCAGCGCCGTGATGGCGAACCTGGCGACCGACAACCCCGATCCCGCCGAGCGGCTGCGGACCCTCGTCGCGTCGATGAACGCCAGCAAGAACGTCATCCGCGGCCTGCAGCCGATCCAGGCGCTCGCCCTGGGCGCGGCGACGATCGCGCCGCTGGCGTTCATGTCGATCCCCGGCTTCGTCAACTTCACCCCGCCGCAGTTCAACCTGATCATCTCGAACGTGCCGGGCCCGAAGAACCAGATGTACTGGAACGGCGCCAAACTCGACGGCTGCTACCCGGTGTCGATCGCGACGTCGGGCAACGCCCTCAACATCACGCTCACCTCCGCGGCCGACCAGATCGGATTCGGTCTTATCGGCGCCCGCGCACAGCTCCCCAGCCTGCAGCGCCTGCTGGACTATCTGGAGGACGGGCTCGTCGAGCTGGAGAAAGTAGCGCAGGTCACTGACCAGCGAAGTTAGGTAAGCCTGGGAGGCGCAACACCGGGTCGAACCTCTACCGTATTCACGACGGTATGTAGTACCCGCTCGTGTTGACGAAAGGCGAGGTGACATCGTTGAGCGCAACGACGATCACTTTGGGACTCATCGGGGCTGTTCTCAGCCTCTTCTGCTGGGCCAACTTCGGGCGCGGCGTGGTCCGCATCTTCCGCACGGTGGCGCAGGGTCAGCCCGCCCCCGGGCGCTTCCTCCCGTTCCTGCCGCGCCTGTGGACGATGCTCAAAGAGTTCCTCGCCCACACCCGCATGACGAAGTTCCGCACCGTCGGCTGGGCGCACTGGCTAGTCATGATCGGCTTCCTGGGCGGCTTCCCGCTGTTCTTCGAGGCGTACGGCCAGGCGATCAACCCCGACTTCCACTGGCCGATCATCGGCAACACCTTCGGCTGGCACCTCTGGGATGAGCTCCTGGGCATCGGCACCGTCGTCGGCATCCTCACCCTGATCGTCCTGCGCCAGCTCAACCACCCGCGCGTCCCGGCCCGGCTGTCCCGCTTCTCCGGTTCGCGCTTCCTGCCGGCGTACACGATCGAGTCGATCGTCCTGGTCGAGGGCCTGGGCATGGTCTTCGTCAAGGCCGGCAAGATCGCGACCTACCACCACAGCAACCCGGCGTCGGACTTCTTCACCATGAACGTCGCCAAGCTGCTGCCCGCCAGCCCGCTGATGGTGTCGATCTTCGCGCTGATCAAGCTGCTCTCGGGCAGCCTGTTCCTGCTGCTGGTCGGCAGCAACGTCAACTGGGGCGTGGCCTGGCACCGCTTCTCGGCCTTCCCCAACATCTTCTTCAAGCGCGAGGCCGACGGCGGCGTGGCGCTGGGCGCGCTCAAGCCGATGATGTCCGGCGGCAAGGCGCTGACCATGGAGACCGCCGACCCGGACACCGATGCCTTCGGTGCCGGCCGGATCGAGGACTTCAGCTGGAAGGCGTGGCTGGACTTCACCACCTGTACCGAGTGCGGTCGCTGCCAGAGCCAGTGCCCGGCCTGGAACACCGGTAAGCCGCTGAGCCCCAAGCTGCTCATCATGTCGCTGCGCGACCACGGCTACGACAAGGCGCCCTACCTGCTGGCCGGCGGCCGCAAGGACATGGGCGGCGACGAGGTCGGCCTGGTCGACGCCGACGGCAAGGAGCTGACCGCCAAGCTGGACGCGATCCCGGCCGCCGCGCGCGCCGAGGCGGAGCGGCCGCTGGTCGGCGAGGCCCAGGGTCACGGCGAGGGCGCCGTCATCGACACCGAGACGCTGTGGAGCTGCACCAACTGCGGCGCCTGCGTCGAGCAGTGTCCGGTCGACATCGAGCACGTCGACCACATCGTCGACATGCGCCGCTACCAGGTCCTGATCGAGTCGGACTTCCCGTCCGAGCTGGCCGGCCTGTTCAAGAACCTCGAGAACAAGGGCAACCCGTGGGGCCAGGCCCCGTCGGCGCGCACCGCGTGGATCGACGAGATGGACATCGACATCCCGGTCTACGGCAAGGACGTCGACAGCTTCGCCGGCTTCGAGTACCTCTTCTGGGTCGGCTGTGCCGGCGCCTACGAGGACCGCGCCAAGAAGACGACCAAGGCCGTCGCCGAACTGCTCGACACCGCCGCGGTCAACTTCCTGGTCCTCGGCGAGGGCGAGACGTGTACCGGCGACTCGGCCCGCCGCGCGGGCAACGAGTTCCTGTTCCAGATGCTGGCGCAGCAGAACATCGAGCAGTTCGACGAGCTGTTCGCCACCGCGCCGACGCAGCGCAAGAAGATCGTCGTCACCTGTGCGCACTGCTTCAACGCGCTCAGCAACGAATACCCGCAGGTCGACGACGAGCGCGGCCGCTTCGAGGTCGTGCACCACACCCAGCTGCTGAACCGCCTCGTCCGCGAGAAGCGCCTCATCCCGGTGGCGCCCCCCGGCGGCGAATCGGTCACCTACCACGACCCGTGCTTCCTCGGTCGCCACAACCGCGTCTACGACGCGCCGCGCGAGCTCGTCGAGGCCTCCGGTTCCACCCTCACCGAGATGCCCCGCCACGGCGAACGCTCCATGTGCTGCGGCGCCGGCGGTGCGCGCATGTGGATGGAGGAGCAGATCGGCAAGCGGATCAACATCGACCGCGTCGACGAGGCCCTCGACACCCTCGCCGACGGCCCGGTGCTCACCGGTGAGAAGCAGAAGATCGCCACCGGTTGCCCGTTCTGCCGCGTCATGCTGACCGACGGTGTCACCGCGCAGACCGCGGGGACCGAGAACGAGGACCAGATCGAGGTCGTCGACGTCGCCCAGCTCCTGCTGGAGGGCGTCAAGCGCGGCCGCGAGATCGACGTGACCCGCGAGGGCAAGGTCCGCGGCCCCGGCGACGTCGAGCAGCCCGCTCCGCCGGTCGCCCTGGTCGAAGAGAAGGCCCCCGCGCCCGCAGCCGCTCCGGCCGCGGCACCCGCCGCTGCTGCCCCCGCCGCCGCACCCGTCGCCGACGCCAAGCCCGCCGCCAGCGGCTTCGGCATGAAGGGCGGACTGAAGAAGCCCGGCGGCGCCGCACCCGCGGCTCCGGCGGCCGAGGCGACTCCCGCCGCCGAAGCACCCGCACCGGCCGCGAAGGGCTTCGGCATGAAGGGCGGGCTCAAGAAGCCCGGACAGGCATCGGCACCCGCCGCTCCGGCCACCGAGGCGGCACCCGCTGCCGAGGCACCGGCGGCACCCGCCGCACCCGCGGCCAAGGGCTTTGCCATGAAGGGCGGACTGAAGAAGCCCGGACAGGCATCGGCACCCGCCGCTCCGGCCGCCGAAGCTCCTGCCGCTCCTGCGGCCGACGCCCCGGCCGCCGCCACCACCGAGGCCAAGCCGGCCGCGGCCAAGGGCTTTGCCATGAAGGGCGGACTGAAGAAGCCCGGACAGGCGTCGGCACCCGCGGCGCCTGCTGCCGAGGCGGCTCCCGCGGCTGAGGCGGCTCCCGCCGAGGCGCCCGCTGCCGCGGCGGA
>NZ_JASGER010000055.1:0-24279 GCF_047606305.1 Gordonia sp. (in: high G+C Gram-positive bacteria)
CCTGCCCACCCCCGCCGCGGCCTCGTCGCCGCCGTCCTCGTCGCCGCCGCGAGGGGTTCGCGGGCACACCGCCCCCCGTGCCCGCGGCGTCGCGGGGGGTCGGGGAGGGCTGGGCGGAGGACACGCTTCGATGCTAGCCGCCCGTAACCTTAAGTTTCCCTAGGACGCCGCGGATGCCACCGCGTCGACCGAGAAGATAGGCTGTGACCCCGTGACTGAGTCCGATTTGCGGCGTGCGCGACTGTTGGCCGCCGCAGCGGTGGCGCTGCGCGACCTCGGTGAGGTGCTGAACCCACTCGGGCAGTTGTTCGTCGACGCGGGGCACGAGTTGTACCTGGTCGGCGGGTCGGTGCGCGACGCCGTGCTGGGACGGCTCGGCAACGATCTGGACTTCACCACCGACGCCCGGCCGGAGGTCATCGCCGGCATCCTCGAAGGGTGGGCGGACACGGTGTGGGACACCGGGATCGCCTACGGCACGGTGTCGGCGCGCAAGGGCGGGCACCTCGTCGAGATCACCACCTACCGCAGCGACGCCTACGACCAGGTGAGCCGCAATCCGACGGTCACCTTCGGCGACAGCCTCGACGGCGACCTGGTGCGCCGCGACTTCACCATCAACGCGATGGCCGTCGCCATCACCGGGGCCGGGGCCGCCGACTTCCACGACCCGCTCGACGGGATGTCGGCCCTGCTGGCCGGCGTGATCGACACCCCGGCCGCACCCGAGCAGTCCTTCGGCGACGATCCGCTGCGCATGCTGCGCGCGATCCGCTTCGTCGGCCAGCTCGGCTTCACCCTCGCACCGCGCACCTTCGACGCGATCTGCGCGATGGCCGATCAGATCGAGCGGATCACCGTCGAGCGCGTCCGGGTGGAGCTGGACAAGATGATCTGCGGCGAGCACGCGCTGGCGGCGATCGACCTGCTGGTCGAGACCGGGCTGGCGCAGCGGCTCATCCCGGAGATTCCCGGGATGAAGCTGACCATCGACGAGCACCACCAGCACAAGGACGTTTACGCCCACTCGCTGACCGTGCTGCAGCAGGCGATGGACCTGGAGACCGGCGACCCCGACCCGGTGCTGCGCTGGGCGGCGCTGCTGCACGACATCGGCAAGCCGGCGACCCGACGGCACGAACCCGGCGGTGGGGTCAGCTTCCACCACCACGAGGTGGTCGGCGCGAAGATGGCCCGCAAGCGGCTGCGCGCGCTCAAGTACCCCAAGGCGATGGTCGACGACATCTCCCAACTGGTGTTCCTGCACCTGCGCTTCCACGGGTACGGCGACGGCAAGTGGACCGATTCGGCGGTGCGCCGCTACGTGACCGACGCCGGACCGCTGCTCGAGCGCCTGCACAAGCTGGTCCGCGCGGACTGCACCACCCGCAACAAGCGGCGGGCCCGGCGGCTGCAGGAGAACTACGACGACCTCGAGCGCCGGATCGCCGAATTGGCCGCGGCCGAGGACCTGCAGCGGGTGCGCCCGGACCTCGACGGCAACGCGATCATGGAGCTGCTCGACATCCCGCCCGGCCCGCTCGTCGGGCAGGCGTGGAAGTTCCTCAAGGAGCTGCGCCTGGAGCGCGGCCCGCTCGAGCGCGACGAGGCCGAGGCGGAGCTCAAGCGCTGGTGGGCCGAGCGCAACGGGTAGGGATCTACCCGCGCGGCATCAGCACCTGTGCGGCGCCGGGGATGGTGTCGAACGTGGCCGGGAGCCGGCCGACGATGTCCCCGTCGACGGACACGAACGCCGGCGGATCTGATTCGACGGCGACCGTCGCCCCGCGCGCGGTGCGCACGAGCGGGTGCTGCACGTGGGTCCCCTTGAACACGGTCGGCAGCAGGCGCAGCAGCGTGCCCTTGCCGACCTCCGGCGTCTTCGTCGCGATGGTCACGTCCAGGAGGCCGTCGTGGACATCGGCGTCGGGGGTGATGAGCATGCCGCCGCCGTAGGAGGTCGTGTTCCCGATGGCGGTGAACAGCACGTCCCCGTCGACGACGGTGTCGCCGTCGACGCGCACGGTGAAGTGGCGCACCTGGAGCTTGGAGACCTCGCGAAGGGCGGCGACCAGGTAGCGGGCCTTGCCGCGCGGCCAGCGCATCGTGGTGGCGCGGACGGTGACGTCGGCGTCGAAGCCGGTGGCCGCGACGGTCACGAACAGCACGTCCTCGCCCGATTCCATCCGCACCCGGCCGAGGTCGATGGCGCGGGCATGGCCGTCGGCGATGATCCCGACCGACCCCTCGAGATCGCCGATCGGGATCCCCAGGGTGCGCGCGAGGTCGTTGCCGGTGCCGGCGGGGATGATGCCCACCGGCGTCGTCGACCCGGCGGCCGCCTCCAGCGCGAGCCGGATGCTGCCGTCACCGCCGACCGCGACCAGCGCGTCGACGGCGTCGTCGGCCACCGCCTCGCGGGCCAGGCGCTGGGCATCGGCGAGGTCGCGGCCGGACACGACGCGCGCGGTGATGCCGCGGTCGCGGGCCAGGCGCTCGACCTCGGTGGCGATCGTCAGCCCGGCGCCCTTGCGGGCCAACGGGTTGGCGAGGATGACGGCGCGGCGCGGCATCAGACCAGTTTGCCCGGGTTGCAGACGCCGGTGGGGTCGAAGACGCCCTTGACCGCCGTGAGGGCCGCGATGCCGAGGTCGCCGATCTCGTCGACCATCCACGGCTCGTGGTCGCGGCCGACGGCGTGGTGGTGGGTGATCGACGCGCCGGTGTCGGCGATCGCCTGCATGACCTGCTTCTTGGCCGCCAGCCACTGCTCCAGGGCGTCGCCCTCCTGTCGGTAGACGACGGTGAAGTAGAGCGAGGCCCCGGTCGCGTAGGTGTGCGAGATGTGGCACATGACGACGACCGGCTCGGGCAGCGCGGCGGCCAGCGCCGCGTTGACGGCGGCCTTCAGCTCGTCGAGCTTGGCCCACGTGGTGACGGTCTCGAGGGTCTCGCAGCCCACGCCGATGTCCAGCAGGGCGTCCCGCAGGTACGGGCCGGAGAAGCGCCCGTGCTCCCACGCCTTGGCCGGCTCCGGGCCCAGCGACTGGCCGCCGCACGCGGTGAAGATCTCGCGGACGACGCCGGCGCGTGCGGCGACGGCGCTCGGCGACCCCTCGAAGGTCGTGATCGCCAGGCAACCGCCGGGCGTCTGCTTGTCGGGCAGGTCCTCGTCGGCGCCCGCCTCCTCGCCGATCTCGGTGGGCCGGGCCAGGTTCAGCGCCGTCTCGAGCTCGTCGGACACGCGCATCACGGTGGGCATGACGCCCTCTTGCGCGACCGTCCGGAACGCCGTGGCGGCATCGGTGAAACTGTCGAACCGCCAGCCCTCGTACTCGGTGGTCTCGGGCACCCGGTGCACCCGCACGGACACCTTGGTCACGATGCCGAAAGCGCCCTCCGACCCCATCACGAGCTGGCGCAGGTCCGGTCCCGCGGCGTTCTTGGGGGAGCGGCCCGCCTCGAGCACACCGGCCGGTGTGACGAGGGTGAGCGCCTGGACCATGTCGTCGAAGCGGCCGTAGCCGGCCGACGCCTGGCCCGACGAGCGGGTCACGGCGAAACCGCCGATGGTCGCGTAGCGGAAGCTCTGCGGGAAGTGGCCCAGCGAGTAGCCGCGCTCGCCGAGGAGTCGCTCGGCCTCGGGCCCGGTGACGCCGGCGCCGAGGGTCGCGATCTGGGACACCTCGTCGAGGTCGAGCAGCTGGTCCATTCGGCGCAGGTCGACGGAGATCGCCGCCCGCAGCCCGCCGGTCTCCGGGTCGAGGCCGCCGACGACGCTGGTGCCGCCGCCGAAGGGCACGACCGCCACGCGGTTCTCGCCGCACCACGCGAGCAGGGCGGCGACCTCGTCGTCGGTCGCGGCCAGCACGACCGCGTCGGGGGCCTGTTGGTCGGTGCGTCGGCGGCGCAGCAGATCCGGCGTCGACTTCCCACCGGCGCGCAACAGGCGGTCGGCGTCGGCGGCCGAGACCTGGTCGTCGCCGACGATGCCCCGCAGGGCCGCGAGGTCGTCGGCGGTCAGGCGCGACGGGGAGACGGTCACCGTCGACGGATCGATGGTCGGGAGGGTCACCTCACCGGAGACGCCGAGCATCCCGCGGATCAGCGTCGAGGTCCCCTCGGACAGTGGCGCGGCGAGATCGGGGTCCCCCCACGCGTCCCACCGCATGGGCGGGACGGCGATTTCGTGCAGTTTCGGGTCAAATCCAGCAGTCATGCGATACAGTGTTACACATCATGTCAATTCGTAATGCAGATTCGCCGGAATCCGTCGCCGAACAGGCCGCGGCGACCGGCGACGAACTGAGGACCCGCGTGCTCGACGCCGCGCGCGAGGAAATCCTGCGCCAGCAGGGCCGAAAGGTGAGCCTGGCCGACGTCGCGCGCGCGGCGGAGGTCAGCCGGCCGACGGTCTATCGGCGCTGGCCGGACCTGGACGCCGTGGTGCGCGACCTGTGCCACCGGGAGATCACGCGCATCGTCGCGGCCGTCCAGGCGACGACCCCGCTGCGCACGCGGTCGGGCTTCGCCCCGGCCATCGACCAGATCGTGCGGGTGGCCGCGGCGATCCGCGACGACGAGCTGTTCGCGGAACTGTGGCGCGGACGGCCGGACTTCCTGCAGCCCTACGTCTTCGACCGTCTCGGCTCGAGCCAGCGCAGCCTGCTGCGCCTGCTCGCCGAGGGCATCGAGGCGGGACAGGGCGACGGCTGGGTGCGCGAGGGCGACCCCGACAAGCTGGCCGCGATGGTCCTGCTGATCACCCAGTCCGCGATCCAGTCGCAGGCCCTCGTCGAGCCGATCCTCGGCGAGGACTGGTCCACCGAGCTCCACCACGCACTGGCCAGCTATCTACAGCACCCCGGCAAGGAGTAGAACCGATGACCGTTCTCAACGCGGCCCGCCGCCGCACCGATCTCGACGCGCTCGCCGCGCGGGCCGAGCCGATCGACGTCCTCGTCATCGGCGGCGGCGTCACCGGGGCCGGCGTGGCCCTCGACGCGGCGACGCGCGGACTGTCGGTCGCGCTGGTCGAGGCGCACGACCTCGCCTTCGGCACCTCGCGCTGGAGCAGCAAGCTCGTGCACGGCGGGCTGCGGTACCTGGCCAAGGGCGACCTGGGCATCGCGCACGAGAGCGCGGTCGAGCGGCACCACCTGATGACCACGATCGCGCCGCACCTCATCAAGCCGGTGCGCCAGGTCGTGCCCGACTACGGCGTGAAGAGCTCGGACCTGCTGGTGCGCGCCGGCTTCCTCGCCGGCGACGTTCTGCGGCGGGTCGCGCGGACGCCCGGCGACGTCCTGCCCGGGCCGAAGCGGATGTCGCCGCTCGAGGTGCTCGCCGCCTGCCCGACCGTCCGCCGCCACGGATTGCGGGGCGGCGCGTCGACCACCGACGGTCAGCTGATCGACGACGCCCGACTGGTCACCGCGATTGCGCGCACCGCCGCCGGCTACGGCGCGCAGATCCTCACCCGGGTCCGCGCGGTGCGGGCCGACGGGGGCGGGGCGATCCTGCGCGACGAGGTCGACGACCGCGAGCTGCGGGTCGCGGCGCGCTCGGTCGTCAACGCGACCGGTGTGTGGGCGGCCGACCTGGAGTCGACGCTGAGCATCCGCCCCAGCCGCGGCACCCATCTCGTCTTCGACGCGGAGACCTTCGGCAATCCGACCGCGGCGCTGACCGTGCAGATCCCCGGATCGACGAGCCGCTTCGTCTTCGTGCTGCCCGAGCAGCTGGGCCGGGTGTACCTGGGCCTCACCGACGTCGACGCCGCCGGACCGATCCCCGACGTGCCGACTCCCGACGACGAGGAGATCGACTTCCTCCTGGACACGGTCAACACCGCGCTGGCGATCCCGGTCACCCGGGCCGACATCCGGGGCACCTACTCCGGGTTGCGCCCGCTCATCGACACCGCCGGCGGCGACGGCGATTCGCTCGCCGACGTCTCGCGCCGGCACGACGTGCGCGTCACCGACGGCGCGATGGTCAGCGTCATCGGCGGCAAGCTCACCACCTACCGGCAGATGGCGCAGGACGCCGTGGACGCGGCCGTTGCGGCGGCGGGACTGACCGCGACCGCGTGCGTCACGACGTCGGTGCCGCTCGTCGGTGCGACGCCGGTCGATCCGGCGCTGCCCGCGGGCCTGCCCGAGTCGTTGGTCGCGCGCTTCGGCGCCGAGGCGCCCAAGGTCGTCGAGGCGGCGACCGTCGCCGAGCCGCTGGCGCCGATCGCCGACGGCATCGACGTCACCCGCGCCGAGATCGAGTTCGCCTTCACCCACGAGGGGGCGCTGACCGTCGACGACGTGCTCGAGCGCCGCACGCGGATCGGCCTGGTGACCGCCGACGCCGACAAGGCCCGACCGGCCGTCGAACAGATCGCCGCCGCGGCGCTCGCGTAGCCCGGCGACCCGGCGTCGTCAGCCGTGGACGATGACCGCGCGGTCCGAGCCGGACTTGACGATCTCGGCGCCGAGCGGCATCAGCGAGATCGGCACCATCTTGAAGCTGGCGATGCCCAGCGGGATCCCGATGACCGTCAGGCACATGGCGACACCGGTCGCGATGTGGCCGATCGCGAGCCAGATGCCGGCGACGACCAGCCAGATGATGTTGCCCAGGAGCGACATGGTGCCGGCGGTCGGCTTGCGCTCGATGGTCCGGCCGAAGGGCCACAGGGCATAGTTCGCCATCCGGAACGAGGCGATCCCGAACGGGATGGTGATGATCAGGACGCAGCAGATGATGCCGGCGACCGCGTAGAGCAGCGCCATCCAGAAGCCGGACAGCACCAGCCAGATGATGTTCAGGATCGTCTTCATCCCTCGAGTATGCCCGTGGGTCACCGTGCCCGGCGGTCGACGCGGTCCACGGTCCCGTCGCCGTCGACGTCGACCAGAGCGGTGTCCCAGCGGCCGTCGCCGTCGGTGTCCAACCGGAGCTCCCGCGATCCGTCGGGATGGACGACGAGCGTCGCGTCGGGCCGCCCGTCCCCATCGGTGTCGACGGCGCGGCCCGGCTCGCGGCGCAGACGGCCCGGTTTCGGCGGGTGATCGGCCGGCGGTGGGGCGGGGCCGCCGACCGACGGGGACTCGGCGCGCACGCCCCACACGCCGTTGCCGCCGTCGGTGAAGTAGGCGTCGACCACCCCGTCGTCGTCGAGGTCGAGGGCGGCGCAATCGGCCACCCCGTCGCCGTCGGTGTCGATCATCAGGTCGTCGATCAGTCCGTCGCCGTCGAAGTCCAGGCGCACCGAGTCGAGCCGCCCGTCGCGGTTGAAGTCCGCGTCGGCCGGTGCGTGCCAGGTGTGCGTCTCGCCGGAGCCGGTGCCGAAGGTGTGGGCGATCGAAGGCGGGTCCATATTCCTTGGACGCAGCCGCCCCGGATCCGGTTCCACCGGTGTGCCCGCGCGGGGGCCAGTGAGTCCGGTAACAGGGCCGGGACCGGGCCGCCGAATCGGGGATAGATTGGAGCCATGTTCCTCAGCGAGCTCGGATCGGCCTGGCACGACGCGCGCATCGACCCGGACATCGCCCATCTGGACTCGGCGTCGGCGGGCCGCTCGTCGAACGCCGTCATCGAGGCCGTGACCGCCCACCTGTGGGAGGAGTCCAAGCACGGCTCCTACGTCGCGATGGAGGCCGCGGCCGACCAGCTCGAGCAAACCTCCCGCGAGCTCGCCGCACTCATCGGCCACCACGCCGACGAACTGGTCTGGCGCGACACCGGTCGGGCGGCGCTGCGCGGTCTGCTCGGCGTCGCGAACCTGCCCATTGCCAGCACGGTGTGGGTGGCCAAGAACGAGTTCGGGCCCAACCTCGTCGAGTTCGAGCGCCGCGGCTTCGCCGTGCACACGCTGCCGGAGGTCGATGTCTACGGCCACGTCGACACCGATGCGCTGGAGAACATGCTGCAGTTCGAGCAGCCGCACTTCATCCACGTCTGTCACATCGGCTCGGCGAACGGTGTCGTGCAGCCGGTCGCCGAGATCGTCGAGATCGCCCACGCCGCCGACGTGGCGGTCGTGGTCGACATGGCGCAGGCGGTCGGGCACGTCCCGACCATCACCGGCGCCGACGTCGTCTACGGCACCAGCCGCAAGTGGTTGACCGGGCCGCGCGGCGTCGGCTTTGCGGCGGTGCGCCCGGACTCGCGGCTGCGGATCGACGTCGCCGACATGGAGGCGGGTGCGACCGCCGGCTTCATCGCCGGTCGTCTCGGGCTGGGTGCCGCCGTGGCCGAACTCATCGGTCTCGGGCCACAGCAGGTCTTCGACGAGCTCGCCGCGATCGGCCGGGCCACGCGCGAACGCCTCACCGGCATCGCCAGCTGGGAGGTCGTCGAGCCGATCGATGAGCCGTCGGCCCTGGTCACCCTCGCTCCCCCGCCCGGTTTCCAGGCCGAGGACGTCGCCGCCGCGGCCGCCCGGCTGCGCGAGGCGGGACTGCTCGTCACCCCCGCGGTGGCCGAGCGGACGCCGCTGATGCTCGACAACTCGGTGCTGCGGTTGAGCCCGCATCTCGACGCGACCGTCGAGGACCTCGACCGCGTCGCCGCCGAACTGCGGACGATGGGCTACTAGACCGGGTCGTCCTGGTTCGCCGACAGCTGCCGGCGCAACAGTTCGACGAGTGCCGTCGAGTACACGAGCGCGGCGGCGATGAGGACGATCGGGCCGCGACCGTCGGTCGGGACGACGAGCGCGGTGAAGGTCGCGGCGGCGACGAAGACGAGGTTGAACACGGCGTCTTGAATCGCGAAGACCTCGCCGCGGGTGTCGTCGGGGATCTCCGTCTGCATCGCCACGTCGCCGCACAGTTTCACGGTCTGCCCCACCCACCCGATGATCACGACCGCGCCGATGGCGACGTCCAGGTCGAAGGTCAGCAGGAGGGTCTGGCCGAAGACGCCGATCAACAGGCCCGCGGCCAGCGTGCGCGTCCGTCCGAGCAGGCGCGCCAGCATCGGGGTGGTCACCGCGGCGACCAGGGCGCCCACCGCCGTCGCCCCGACCAGCAGCAGGAAGCGCCGCAGCCCCGTCGTCTCGCCGGCGTCGTTGGTCAGCAGCACCAGGACCACCGTGTTGACCCCGAAGGCCCAGCGGTGCGCGGCGATCGCCCCGAGCAGCACGTCGACCGTCGGTGCCCGTCGGATGGCGCGTATGCCGCGCAACCAGCCGACCGCAGCCACCGCGCGGTGGCCGTCGGGGCCGAGCGATTGGGCGGGGAAGCCGTGGGCGGTGACCGCGGCGACGAGGGCACCGGCCGTGCCGACGATCATCGTCGCGGCCGCCGTCGACGTCCCGGCTCCGAACGCCAGTCGAGCTGCGGCGGCGATGCCGACACCGGCCATGACGGCGAAGCCGCCGAGGGCGTTGAACAGGGCGTTGGTCGTGACCAGCTTCTCGCGCTCGGCCACGTGCGGCAGCGCCGCGGAGAGCCCGGCGGCGACGAATCGGGCCGCACCCATGGCAGCCAGCGCCGCGGTGAGGGTGGCGGCGTCGTGCAGGTCCAGGAACAGGAGTGCGGCGGCCACCGCCATCAGGGCGCCGCGGACCACGTTCGCCCACACCAGGACCAGGCGCCGGTCCCAGCGGTCGAGGAGCCCGCCGATCACCGGACCGAGCAGCGAATAGGGGCCGACGAGCACGGCCAGCATCCCTGCGATGACCATCGGCGAGGCCTGGTGCTCGGGGTTGAAGGCAATGGCGCCGAACAACGCGGCCTGGAAGGCGCCGTCGGCCGCCTGTCCCGCGAGCCGGGTCGCGAGAAGCCGGATCAACACCGCCCAAAGACTACCGACGCGGTGGTGTCGGCGTGCCATGATGAGGCGGTGGGCGATGAGTTCGACGACCCGAGGACCGGCACCGGCGGGAGCGCCGGCGGTCACTCCGGTGCGGCGCCCATCCGGCCCGGCACGTTGCTGATCGCGTCACCGTCGCTCACCGAGTCCGCCTTCGCCCGCACCGTCGTCTACGTCATCGAGCACGACGAGAGCGGGACGATCGGCGTCGTCATCAACCAGCCGTCGCACTCGGCGGTGCACAACCTGCTCCCCCAGTGGGTGCCGCTCGCCGCCAACCCGAAAGCACTGTTCGTCGGCGGGCCGGTCAAGCGCGACGGGGCACTGTGCCTGGGGGTGCTCGAGCGTGGCGTCGACCTGCACGACGTGGCCGGGCTCATGAAGGTGAGCGGCCGCGTCGTCCTCGTCGACCTGGACGCGGACCCCGAGGAACTGTCGAAGGTGCTCGTCGGGGTCCGGATCATGGCCGGGTACGCCGGCTGGGGGTCGGGACAGCTGGAGGACGAGCTGGGCGAGGACAGCTGGCTCGTCGCGTCGGCGCTGCCCGACGACGTGCTCGCCCCCGCCGGCGTCGACCTGTGGGCGACCATCCTCCGTCGCCAACCGTGGCCGCTGCCGCTGCTGTCCACGTACCCGATGGACGTCACCGCGAACTGACGGCTCGGCGGCCGTCGGCGAATCCGGACATACCGGGAAGGTCCCACCCACCCCTTGATCCTGTGGAGTTGCTGTGAGTAGGCTCCCCTTCAGTTGTCGACCAAGCGACCGCTTGGTCGGCGTCCGCGCTCAGCGCGGTTCGAGCTCGGGGACAGGGGACTCTTCATGAGGAAACGTTTGTTGGCAGTTGCTGCCTGCGCGGCGATGGCGCTCTTGGCGCCGGTGGCCACGGCGGGCGCCGCGGTGCCGGTCGGACCGAGCGGCGGCGCGGCCGGAAGGGCCTGGGCCCACACCAAGGACAAGAAGCAGCGCTACCCGGGCGTCCACGTCGACTGGGATGTGCCGATCCGGATGAGCGACGGCACGGTCCTCAAGGCGAACGTCTACCGACCGGGCGATGCCGCCGACCGCCCGGTGCCGGTGAAGACGCCGACGATCGTCACGATGACGCCGTACACCAAGCTCGTCTCGACACTGGCCGCCGAGACGCTGCAGAACCCGATCCTCGAGCCGATCACCAAGCAGATCATCGGGATGATCAACCTCAGCGGGACCCCGATCGAGGGCCTGGGCGACATCCTCAAGGCGCAGACCGGCGGGGCGTTCCGTGCGTTCACCGTCGACAAGGACCTCGTCCGCTCCGGGTACAGCTACGTCGTCGTCGACGTCCGCGGCACCGGCTTCTCCCAGGGCAAGTGGGACGTCTTCAAGGCGCGCGAGCAGCGCGACACCGTCGAGGTCATCGACTGGGCGGCCAAGCAGCGGTTCTCCAACGGCAAGATCGGCATGAGCGGCATGTCGTACTCGGCCATCAACCAGATGTACGCCGCCAACCAGAACCCCGCGGCACTCAAGGCGATCTTCCCCGTGGTGCCCGGCGGAGACCTGGTCCGCGACATCGTCGCGCCCGGCGGCGCCCTCGGCGTCGGCTTCCTGCCGATGTGGTTGACGCTGGTCAACACGACGAAGATGGTTCCCGACCTCGCGTCGATGTTCAACGGAACCTTCGACTGGAAGTGGCTCGCCGATCGCCTCGCCGACCCGCTGACCTTCTACCCGCAGCTGTTCGCGGCGCTGTTGACCCCGGACATGAAGTCGATCCCGCCGGACATGAAGCGGTTGCTGGTGCCCGGGTCGCCGGAGCGGCAGGGCTGGCTCGACCACGCCGACCGCATCCAGGTCCCGACCATGATCATCGGCGGCTGGTTCGACCTCTTCACCAACAGCGAGGTGCGGATGTTCAACAAGATCCCGCTCCCGCTGGGTCAGAAGCAGCTGGTGATGGGCGAGGCGTACCACATCACGCCCGGCGCCGGCCACGGTCAGCGCAACACTCCTCCGCGACTGGACGTCCTCCAGCGGGCATGGTTCGACAAGTGGCTCAAGGGGATCGACAACGGCATCGACCGCTACGGTCCGGCGACCCTCGACCAGATGGGCCGCGGCTGGATCACCGCGCCGAACTTCCCGCGACCGGGGATGACGCGCCAGCGCCTCTACCTCTCGGACCGCCCGAGCGGCACCGCCCCACACGCGGTCCGCGACGGTCGGCTCACCGTCGGCAAGCCGTCCTCCCGCGGCCGCCTGACCGTCGGACCGGGTGTGCTCACGCTGTGTTCGCGCGACGCCGGACAGCAGTCGGCGGGCGTGACGTCGATCTTCCGCTTCTGCGGCAAGGACAACCGGATCGCCGAGCACAACGCGCTCACCTTCACCACCGCGCCGGTGCGCACGTACCGGAGCATCTCGGGCTACAGCAACCTGCGGATCAACGCGATCTCCGACGCGACCGACGGCTACTGGACGGCGATGCTCACCGACGTCGCGCCGAACGGGGAGTCGACGGTCATCTCGTCGGGCCAGATCATGGCCTCGCTACGGGCGATCGATGCCGACAAGAGCCAGTACGCGCCGAACGGCGATGTGATCGACCCGTTCTACACGATGTCGCTGCAGGCCCGGAAGCGCGTGAAGCCGGGAGTACCCGTGCAGCTGGACCTGGGCCTGCTGCCGACCGAGGCGCTGCTCAAGCCGGGCCACCGGTTGCGCATCGACGTGTTCGCGATGAACCTGCCGCGCGGCCTTCCGCTGCGCCCGCTGCTGAACGAGTCGCAGCTGCGCCCGCAGCACATCCAGCTCGATCCCAACCGGCCCAGCTTCCTCAACGTCCCGGTGTCGAAGGAGTTCGGATAGTCCGCAGGCCGCGCGCATCGCACTGATTTCGGGTTAGGCTGAATCCCCGAAAGTGATCCAGCCCACTCCGAAGGTATTTCCATGCGTGAGATGACCGAAGTCGAACTGCTCACCGAGCTCGAGCCCGTCGCCGAGGCCAATCTGAACCGTCACCTGTCCCAGGCGCGGGACTGGCACCCGCACGACTACATCCCGTGGGACGACGGCCGCAACTTCGCCGCGATGGGCGGCGAGGACTGGGAGCCCGGGCAGTCGCAGCTGTCCGAGGTCGCGAAGGCGGCGATGGTGCTCAACGTCCTCACCGAGGACAACCTGCCCTCCTACCACCGGGAGATCAGCGCCTACTTCGATGCCGACGGCGCCTGGCGCACCTGGGTCGGACGGTGGACCGCCGAGGAGAACCGGCACGCCATCGTCATGCGCGACTACCTCGTCGTGACCCGCGGCGTCGACCCCGTCGCGCTGGAGAACGACCGCATGGCCAACATGACCAAGGGCGTCTACACCGACGACACCAGTGGTCTGCTGCCCGGCCTGGCCTACGTCACCATCCAGGAGCTCGGCACCCGCATCAGCCACCGCAACACCGGCAAGGCGTGCAACGACCCGATCGCCGACAAGATGCTGCAGCGCATCGCCGCCGACGAGAACCTGCACATGATCTTCTACCGGAACCTGTGCTCGGCGGCCTTCGACGTCTCGCCGGACCAGGCGATGGAAGCGTTGGACAGCGTCGTCGAGCGGTTCGAGATGCCCGGCATCGGCATGCCGAACTTCCGCAAGATGAGCCTGACGATGGCCAAGTACGGCATCTACGACATGCGCCAGCACCTCGACGACGTGCTGTGGCCGGTGCTGCGCAAGCTGCGGATCTTCGAGCGCACCGACTTCACCGGACGCGGGGAGAAGGCCCGCGACGATCTGGCCGCCTACCTGGAGAAGGCGGACGCCGACGCCACCCGGTTCGAGGAGCAGCGCGCCCGTCTTGTCGAGCGCGACGCCAAGCGTCGGGAGAAGGCCGCCAGCTAGCCGGTCAGTCGCGCCGCCACAGGCGGGCCAGCGAGTGCCAGAACCGGGTGATCGTCAGGGTCGCGAATCCGACGGCCACGACGGTGATGATGGCCGCCGTGCGCCAGCCGAACACCAGCGTCAACAACAGGAAGACCACGACGACTGCGGCGAGGAACACCGCGTAGCCGATCGCCTTGCGCTCTTTCCTGCTCACGCCCCGAACGTAGCACCGGGCGGGCCGGCGCGCGTCGCTAACGGCGGCGCGAGAACGGCGCGATCTTGAGGAGCGCGAACCCGCCGGCGAACAGCGTGAAGAAGATGGCCATCGGCCATCCGACGGTGAGGCCCAGCAGTAGGAGAAGCACCAGCATGCCGCCGCCGAAGATCGCGTAACCGATGGTCGTGCGCGACTGTTCGTCCATGCCCAGAACGTAGCACCCGCACCGTCGACGGGGAGACCGTGCGAATGACCGACTCGCGCGCCTGGGCGGTGCTAGGTTCGCCACCACCCCCGGCCGACGCGCGGCCGGCCCAGTCGAAGGAGACAGACAATGCGGACGAAGATCGCGGCGGGAGTCGCAGCGCTCGCCATCGGTGTCGGCGCCATGGCGGGCTGCTCGGTGGAGAAGACCGTCAGCCAGTCCGAACTGGAGAGCAAGAGCAAGGAGGTGCTGCAGCCGAAGTACAACGTCCCGCTCAACCAGGTCAAGTGCAAGGGCGGCCTCAAGGCCAAGGCCGGTTCGACGCAGCAGTGCGCGCTCGAGGGCGGCGGCCAGTGGCAGTTGTTGACGGCGACGGCCACCGACGACAGCGGCAAGTTCACCGTGAACGCGATCCCCGGCGTCGTCGCCCAGCCGGAGTGGGCCAAGTAGCCCCGGTTCTGCCAAAGGTTCGGCCTCCGAGGGCGAGATGCCCTCGGAGGCCGGATTTTTAACGTCAGAAGAATCAGCCCGCGTCGGCCTGCTTGGCGTACCGCGACGCGAGCATGCTGCAGAGGATCAGCTGGATCTGGTGGAAGATCATCAGCGGCAGGACGATCAACCCGACGGTCGAACCGGCGAACAGGACTGTCGCCATGGGCAGACCGGTGGCCATCCCCTTCTTCGTCCCGCAGAACTGGATCGCGATCGTGTCGGCGCGGTCGAAACCGAGGCGGGGCGGCAGCAATCCCGTCAGGGCGAGCATGAAAACGATGATGAGCAGGCAGATCGCGGCGACCGTGATGACCTGCCAGGCGTCGACCTGGGACCAGATGTGGTTGCGCATGCCCTCGGAGAAGGCGACGTAGACGACGAGGACGATCGAGCCGCGGTCGACCAGCTTGGTCGACTCGGCGTGCCGGTTGATCCAGCCGCCCACCCAGGGGCGCGCGAGCTGCCCCACCAGGAACGGCAGCAGGATCTGCGCCATGATCTTCATGATCGACGAGCCGCTGATGTGGACGCCGGAGGTGGTGCCCATCAGCCAGACCACCAGCAGCGGGGTCAGGAATACGCCGATCAGGCTGGACAGCGACGCGCTCACGATCGCCGCGGGGACGTTGCCGCGGGCGATGTTGGTGAAGGCGATCGACGACTGGACCGTCGATGGCACCAGGCAGAGGAACAGCAGACCCAGGTAGAGGTTCTCCCCCACGAGAGGCTCGACGATCGGCTTGATGACAAGCCCGATGATCGGGAACACGACGAAGGTGAAGGCCAGGATCAGCAGGTGCAGCCGCCAGTGGGTGAGGCCGGCGAGGGTCTCACGCGGATGTAGTCGGGCGCCGTAGAGGAAGAACAGCAAGGCGATGGCCGCGATGACGACCTTGTCCATCACCTCGGCGAAGACTCCCGTCGCGGGGAAGACTGCAGCCACGAGGACGGCGGCCAGGATCGACAGCACAAAGCCGTCGACGGGGGATTTCGCGAGCAGCGCCCGCGGCGAGAGGGCCACTTACGCCCGGGTCGTCGCGTCGTCGTCGAAGCAGGCGTCGCGCATCTCGCAGCCGCCGCACGTCGTGCCGGTGCCGCAGATGTCCTCATCGTCGACGCAGGCGTCGGCCGATTCCTCATGCCCGCCGCAGCCGCATTCGGAGCCGCAGCCGGGCTCGGGGTCGGCGGGCAGGGCTGCCACCGCGCGGATGGCCGTGCCCGACAACAGGCCGACGAGGAGCAGGGCGATGATCGTGCCGACCAGGCCCAGAACGATCCCGGCGAGACCGCGCTGGGTGAAGGCGAGTCCGGCGGCGACGAGGGCCAGCATGCCGGTGGCGATGAGGCCGGGGGCGACGACGCGGTTGGCCGTCGCGAAGGCCTTCTCGCTGCGCATGGTCTCGACGCTGCGGATGCCGAAGTAGCGGTTGCGGTGCAGCAGACCGGTCCACCCGGCGATGCCGAGCCCGATCCAGACGATGCCGCACAGGGCGGCGATCGCCGCTACGACGAATGCGATGACGTCAGCCACGGCTACCACTCTACGTCGTGGCCCGGGCCACCATTTACGCTGGTCGGGTGACTGGATCGAACTCGAACGCCCCCGAAGCCGACGCCGCGCACCGCTATACCGCGCGGCTCGCGGACCAGATCGAGGCGCGGTGGCAGAGCGAGTGGAACGAGCGCCGCGTGTACGAGGCGCCGAACCCGGTCGGACCGCTCGCCGGCGACGTCAGCGGCTTCTCCCCCGACGACAAGCTGTTCATCCAGGACATGTTCCCGTACCCGTCGGGCGCGGGCCTGCACGTCGGGCACCCGCTGGGCTTCATCGCGAGTGACGTGTTCGCGCGCTTCGCCCGGATGGACGGCCGCAACGTCCTGCACACGATGGGCTTCGACTCCTTCGGCCTGCCCGCCGAGCAGTACGCCGTGCAGACCGGCACCCACCCGCGGACCACGACCGAGGCCAACATCGGGCGGTACCTCGGCCAGATCCGGCGCCTGGGTCTGGGCCACGACGAGCGTCGCCGCGTTGCGACGACCGACGTCGAGTTCTACCGCTGGACCCAGTGGATCTTCCTGCAGATCTACAACGCCTGGTTCGACGACACAGTGCAGAAGGCACGGCCGATCAGCGAGCTCATCGCCGAGTACGAGTCGGGTGAGCGGGCGCTCGACGGCGGACGGTCGTGGGGCGAGCTCGATGCCGGCCAGAAGCGGGCCGTCGTCGACGATCACCGCCTGGTCTACCTGAGCAACTCGCTGGTCAACTGGTGCCCCGGGCTGGGCACGGTGCTGGCCAACGAGGAGGTCACCGCGGACGGTCGCAGCGAGCGCGGCAACTTCCCGGTCTTCCGCAAGAACCTGCGCCAGTGGATGATGCGCATCACCGCCTACTCCGACCGCCTGCTCGACGACCTGGAGCTGCTCGACTGGCCGGAGAAGGTCAAGACGATGCAGCGCAACTGGATCGGGCGGTCGCGGGGTGCGCACGTCGACTTCGCCCTCCCGGGCGACAACACGATCAAGGTGTTCACCACGCGCCCGGACACGCTCTTCGGCGCGTCGTACATGGTGCTGGCGCCCGAGCACGACCTCGTCGACGAGATCGTCGCCGAGGCCTGGCCCGCCGACGTCGACGATCGGTGGACCGGCGGGGCGTCGACCCCGACGGACGCGATCGCCGCCTACCGCGCGTCGATCGCGGCCAAGTCCGACCTGGAGCGCCAGGAAAACAAGGAGAAGACCGGCGTCTTCACCGGCGCCTTCGCCACCAACCCGGTCAACGGGGAGCAGATCCCGGTCTTCATCGCCGACTACGTGCTGATCGGCTACGGCACCGGCGCCATCATGGCGGTCCCCGGCCACGACACCCGCGACTATGAGTTCGCCACCGCCTTCGGCCTGCCGATCCGCGAGGTCATCGGGTCCGAGCAGGGGATCGCCGACCAGGCGTGGACCGGCGACGGCCCGCTGGTGAACTCAGGCTTCCTCGACGGCAAGAGCGTCGACGAGGCGAAGACGGCGATGATCGAGAAGCTCGAGGCCGACGGCACAGGCGTCGGGACGGTGCAGTACAAGCTGCGCGACTGGCTGTTCGCGCGGCAGCGCTACTGGGGCGAGCCCTTCCCGATCGTCTACGACGAGCAGGGCAATGCGCACCCGCTGCCCGAGTCGATGCTGCCCGTCGAACTGCCCGAGGTCGAGGACTACGCGCCCGTCGCCTTCGACCCCGACGACGCGGATTCCGAGCCGTCTCCCCCACTGGCCAAGGCGACCGACTGGGTGACGGTCAAGCTCGACCTGGGTGACGGGGAGAAGACGTACACGCGCGACGTGAACGTCATGCCGCAGTGGGCGGGCAGCTCCTGGTACCAGCTGCGCTACATCGATCCGACGAACCAGGAAACCTTGTGCGCCAAGGAGAACGAGGCCTACTGGATGGGCCCGCGACCGGCGGTGCACGGGGAGAACGATCCCGGCGGCCTGGATCTGTACATCGGCGGCGTCGAGCACGCGGTGCTGCACCTGCTGTACTCGCGCTTCTGGCACAAGGTGCTCTTCGACCTGGGCCACGTCACCAGCCGTGAGCCGTACCGCAAGCTGTTCAACCAGGGCATGATCCAGGCCTACGCCTACACCGACTCGCGCGGCGTCTACGTCGACGCGGAGAAGGTCGTGGAGCGCGACGGGACATTCTTCCTCGGGGATCAAAAGGTCTTCCAGGAGTACGGGAAGATGGGCAAGTCGCTCAAGAATTCCGTCGCCCCCGACGACATCTGCCGCGACTACGGTGCTGACACGTTGCGCGTCTACGAGATGTCGATGGGTCCGCTGGACCAGTCGCGGCCGTGGGCGACCAAGGACGTCGTCGGCGCGCAGCGGTTCCTGCAGCGCGTCTGGCGGCTCGTCGTCGACGAGGAGTCCGGTGCCGTGCGCGTCACCGACGCCGAACCGACCGAGGACGACCTGCGGGCGCTGCACAAGACGATCGACGGGGTGCGCGACGACCTGGCGAACCTGCGGACCAACACCGCCGGCGCCAAGCTGATCGAGCTGACCAACCACCTCACCAAGTCGTATCCCGACGGTGCTCCGCGCGAGGTGGTCGAGCCGCTGGTCCTCATGCTCGCCCCGCTGGCCCCGCACATCGCCGAGGAGCTGTGGGAACGGTTGGGGCACAAGGACTCCCTGGCCCACGGTCCGTTCCCGAGCGCCGACGAGAAGTGGCTCGTGCAGGACACGATCGAGATCCCGATCCAGGTCAAGGGCAAGGTCCGCAGCCGCATCACCGTGGCCGCCGACGCCGACGAGGACACCGTCCGCACCGCAGCGCTGGCCGACGAGAAGATCGCCGCGCTGCTCGACGGCGAGCCGCGCAAGGTCATCGTCGTCCCCGGACGCATGGTGAACGTCGTTCCCTGATCAGGTTCCGTTCCTTCAATCAGGTGCCGCTCCGCCGATCGATGGTGCGCGACCCGAATCACGGAACGCGATTCGCTTGCGCCACGCGCCCTCGTAACCGAAGGGCGTGAATCCGATCGCTTGGTTGATCGCGAGCATGGGGGAGTTGTCTTCGGAGTTCCAGGTGATGACGCGGTCCGAGGCGGGGAACCGCTCGTGCCAACACGAGAGTCCGGCGGTCTTGACCAGCATCCCGAGCCGGTGCCCGCGGTGCTCGGTGAGCACGAGCGTGTCGGCCTGTTTCGTCGACGCGGTGTGATCGGGTCCGATGGCCAGCTCGTTGTAGGCGCACAGTCTGCCGGTCGCGGTGTCTTCGGCGGCGGTCACCAGAAGGCTCCACCTCTTCTGCGCGTACCAGCGTGCGTGCTCGGCGACCCGCGCGGCGTCCCACACTTCTTCGGGCAGCCCGAGCTCGGCGTCGGGTGCGTCGGTCGACATCCGCGACTTGAGCCAGGCGTATCCATCGATCCGGTCGGGTGGCGGCTCGTTCCACCACTGCACCGGCCGGTAGGCGGCGGCGTGGCGTCGGGCGTCGACGTGAAGGTGCTCGATCCGGTTGGGAGTGGCCGCGTCCCACAGCAGCTCACTTCCCCGCTCGACCATCTCAAGTCGGTAGCCGCGGCGGACGAGGAAGCGGGACGTCCGGTCGTCGGGGACGGAGCCGGCACCCGTGGGCGACGGCACCATCGGCATGTCGGTGTCGGCGGCGTGCTCGGACCAGTGGAGCAGCTGTCGGACGCCGAGCCCGCGCGCATGTGCTTCTAGGTACTCGTGCACGGCTGATCCGATGCCCCGACCCCACACCCGCTTCAACAACGAGAAGGTGAGCCGCGCGGAGTCGCCCTCGCCGTCGCGGTACACGTCAAGGGCGCAGCAGCCCACGATTCGACCGTCGAGGTCGACCGACCATTGTCGGCGCACGCGATCCGACGTCGAATAGAGCATCGGGAGCAACTCGTCGGCACTGGCGACCGCGTCCTGACGGCCGGTGGTCTCCACGATCGTCGCGGTTCGGACGTCGGCGTACTCGCGCAGTCGTGCGGACGGCCCGACGCTCTTGTCGGCGGGAAGGTCGAGGGGGCGCAGCTCGGCGCCCGAGGGGAGGGGAAGACTCACGATGCGTCGACGCTAGGCCCGCGCCCTACGGTCGGGCAACGCAATTCTGGGCACGGTCGGCGAAGATCTGGGCACGCTCGGCGAGATTCTGGGCACGGTCGACGAAAAACTGGGCACGGTCGACGGATCAGATCAGGACTCGAGTTCCTTGGCGATCGAGCGCTCCAGCTGCTGGGCGCCGACGACGGGGAGGTCGAGCAGGCCGTCGAGCTCGTCGCGGGCCTTGCGATAGGCGGCCTGTCGCTCGGCGGGGGTGGCCGCCTCGTCGGCGGCGATCATGACCAGTCGTCGGGCCCGCTCCAGGGAGTCGCGCTCGACCGGAGAGAAGTCGGCCTGTTTGCGACGACGCGCTTCGCGCTCGGCTGCGTCGAAGGCGGCCGCATAGTCGACGACCGCGTCACGGTACTCGACGAAGGCCGCCGGATCGTCGACCTCCACGCCCGCCGGCGGCCGCAGGATGTCGGCGCGACCCTTGGCCTTGTGGAACTCGCGGGTGAGGGGTTCACGGACATCGACGAGCATCGGGAAGCTGATGATCGTGGCGAGGTCGATCTCGTAGTTCCACCACCGGTCGTCGACCTCGTCGTGGGTCCGCAACGCCGTCCGCAGCTGTTCGGCGTTCACCCGCGTCAGCCGGTTCTCCTCGATCTGCGCCGCCGACTTCGCCCGCGCCATCTCGAGCTTGTAGCGGCGTCGTCGGGCGACCGCCTTGTTGTAGCGACGCAGCCACGGCCCGGCCACGGCGCTGACCGGGAAGACCAGCCACCAGTACTGTGCGGCGAACGTGAGGATCGGACCCACGTCCTCGATCGTAGCTACGGAACGATGATGATGATCCGCGTGTGGCACGACGCCCGCAGCGTGCGGGGCTTGTGCGCGACGTCGGCCTTGAGCAGTCGGCCGATCGCGCGGGCCTGCCGGACGTGCCCGACGCTGTACATGACGGTCGTCTCGGTGATCGAGCGCGTGGCAAGGTTGCCCGTCGCGGTGACGCGGTAACCGGCCCCCTCCAGCTGGTGCCGGACCTTGAGCGACGCGCCCATGTTGCCGCCGGCGTTCAAGACGCAGACCGGCACGCCGATCTTGGCGGGGGCGGCGGACGACGGCGGTGCCGACGAACTCGGTGCGGCTTCCTTGGACGTCGACCGGTGGCCGAACAGGAGCCAGCCGGCGGTGCCGATCCCGGCGAGGAGCAGCAGGACCAGGAGGACGACGCCACCCATGGCCAACCCGTTCCGTCGGCCCTTGCGGGGCAGCGGCGTGGTGTCGTGGCCCATGGCCGGCGGCGGGTCATACGGTGGCGCGGCGTCGTACGCGTGGGGCGCGTCGTAGGCCGGGGGGCCGTCGTATCCCTGGGGCGCGTCGTACCCGGGGGGCGGGTAGTACGGCTGATTCGGGCCCGGTTGGTTCGGGTTGGTCATCGGGACTCTCCGTCTCGCAGTTCCTTGGCGGCCGAGGTGGCCAGCTCGTCGGCGATCTCGTTGTAGTAATCGCCATTGTGGCCCTTAACCCACTTCCAGGTGACCTGGTGGCGGGATTCTTCGACGATCAGCCGCTGCCAGAGGTCGACATTCTTCACCGGCTTCTTGTCGGCGGTGCGCCATCCGTTGCGCTCCCAGCCGGCGACCCACTTGGTGATCCCGTTCCGCACGTAGCTGGAATCGGTGTACAGGACGACTCGCGACGGCTTGGTGAGCGCGGCCAGTCCCTCGATCGCCCCGGTCAGCTCCATCTGGTTGTTCGTCGTGTCCGGTGCGGCGCCGGAGAGTCGCTTCTCGTGCCCCTTGTAGCGCAGCACGGCTCCCCAGCCGCCGGGGCCGGGGTTTCCCAGGCATGCGCCGTCGGTGGAGATCTCCACGATATCGTCGCCTTCGCCGTTCACGGGAAATGAGGGTACCGTCACGGCGACGTTGCGATTCGGTCGCGGCCCTCGCGCCGCGAAGATTCGCTAACAACAATAGTCACATCAGTAACACGCGTTGATAGGAACACCTATGCCCGCCCGCCACATTCTCGCCGTCGGAGTCTCCGCCGGCCTGGCCGTGACCGCGCTGTCGATGACGCCGACGACCGCCGCGGCCTCGCCCTGCAACGCGCTCGGACCGGTGGGCCACGACATCGGCAGCACCGGCAGCGAGGGGTCGTCGCGGATCGGCGCGGGCAGCCTGGACTTCGGCAGTTACTCGGCACCGGGCAAGAAGCCGCAGATGCCGCTGCGCAAGCTCGGCGCGGGACCGTCGCAGACCGTCGAGTGGGTCACCGGCCCGCTCAGCCCCAACCGCACCGACAAGCGCTTCTCGATCACCTCGACCGACGTCGGCGTCCCGTGGGACAACGGCCGCGGCCAGGTCCTGATGGCCTTCGGCGACACGTGGGGCAAGTGCGGCGGCGCAATGGTGTGGCGCCACAACACGATGCTGCGCGCCAACGGCAACAGCGACCTCGCCAAGGGCATCACCTTCCCCAACGCGCGACCCGGCGACCCGCGATCGGGCGCCTCGGTGACGGCCGCACACCCGACCTTCGCCCAGCCGATCAGCAACGCCGTCGGCGTGAAGAACATCGAGATCGGCCGCATCCCGACGGCCGGCATCTCGATCGGCGGCGTGCAGTACCTGTCCTTCATGTCGATCATCCGCTGGGGAGCCGCCGGTCGATGGGAGACGAACTACTCGGCGATCGCCGTCTCCCGCGACAACGGGCAGACCTGGGCGGTGGACAACAACACCATCCGCTCCCGCTACGAGCTGAACATCCCTGGCGTTCCGCACACCGCCACCGGGCAGGGGCGGTTCCAGGTGGGCGCCTTCCTGCGCCGCGGGCCGTGGGTCTACCAGTACGGCACACCCAACGGGCGCTACGGCGCCCTCTTCCTGTCGCGGGTCCCGGCCGGACGGATCCTGGATCTGAACGCCTACCAGTACTACCGCGGCGGTGGTCAGTGGAGCGGCTACAGCGGTGATGCCACCAAGATCGCCACCGAGCCCATCGGCGAGGTGTCGGTGCGCTTCAACAAGTACCTGAACCGCTTCGTCATGCTGACCTCCCGCGGCGGCAACATCACCCTGCGCACGGCCACCAAGCCGGAGGGCCCGTGGAGCGGGCCGCGCGTGATCGTCCCGGCGAGCAAGCTCAGCGGCATGTACGCGCCGTACATCTGGCCGCGCGACACCGGCGGTTCGCTGTACTTCGTCGCGTCGCGGTGGAAGGACTACAACGTGATGCTCATCCGAACGGACCTGTCCTCCTTCCGATGAGCGACCGGGTCGCGCTCATCCGCGCGGTGAACGTCGGCGGCGCGAAGCTGCCGATGGCGCGGTTGCGCGCGCTGGCGGCCGAGCTCGGCGCGACCGACGTGTCGACGTATATCGCCTCGGGCAACCTGCTGTACACCCCGCCCGGGGATCCCGCGGAGTTCGACGCTGCGCTCGAGCGCGCCATCACCGCCGAATTCGGGTTCGAGCGCGAGGTCATCAGCCGCACCCCCGACGAACTGGAGGCGGCCCTGCGTGCGCATCCGTTCGAGGTGGTCGAGCCGAAGTTCTCGTACATCTACGCGCTCACCGGGACACCCACCGCCGACGCCGCAGCGGCCCTGCGCGCGCGGGCCGCCGACACCGAGCAGGTCGCCGTGATCGGCTCCGACCTGCACCTTCGGTACGACGCCGGGGTGGCCGGCTCCAAGCTGACGCCCGCGGTCATCAAGCGCACCCTCGGCTATGCGGGTACCGGCCGCAACCTGAACACGATCGAGAAGCTGATCGGGCTGGCGCGCCCCTGACGGAACCGTGGTGACACCGGGCTGCGTCCAACGTGCATGAGTTCACCGACACCGCTCCCCTTCGCCGTTGATCCCGCCGAAGTCCTCGCCCTCGCCCGGTCGTGGCGGCGCAGCGGCCACGTGCTGGCCAACCTGGAGGTGGTGAGCCTCGCCCACGCCGAGGGCAGCGCCGAGTGCATGCGGGTGGCGCGGACCGCCGCCGAACCGCTGGCACGGATCGGGCGCGACGTGGCCGACCGACTCGACGCGCTGAGCCGGGCCGTGGCGCGGCTCGAGTCGTCGGCCGTCGCCGACGACGAGGCCGCCGCCCGTGCCCTGGCCGCGTTGGCG
>NZ_JASGER010000056.1:0-27400 GCF_047606305.1 Gordonia sp. (in: high G+C Gram-positive bacteria)
CGCGCGCGGCCGCCGGTCCCCGCACCGCCGCCCGATCGCGCGGCCATCGTCGCCCGCGAGTTCGCGATCGCCGCGATGACCGTGATCCTCGAGGTCCTCGACCGCCGACGCCCGGTCACGGCGTTGAAGGCCCTCGTGCAGCCGCCGGTCGTCGACCATGTGATCACCCGGGGGCGCGCGCGGTACGAGGCCAAGCTCGCCGCGCGGCACCCCGAACCGGGCCCGCGGCTGCGGCGCGTGCACATCCAACTCACCGCGGCCGGGCAGGCGGAGTTCTTCGGCAGCTATGCGTGCGGTCCGCGGGTGCGCGCCTTCGCCGGGCGGATGGCGGTGCCGAAGGGCACACGCGGTCGGCGGTCGGCGCCCTGGCGGATCGAGCGGTTGATGCTGGACTGACGCGATGCGCCGACCGCTCCGCAGTCCGGGCCGATAGGATCGCGTCATCATGGTGAACCGGCTGACACCGCGCGAAGCGATGTACTACTTCCTCGACGAGGCCGGATCCACCGTGCACGTCGGGACCCTGGTGGTCATCGATCCGTCGGCCGCGGTCGACGGCGGGGGACTGGACTACCAGTCGTTGGTGGGCCTGACCGAGGGACGCATCCAGCTCGCACCCCGCTATCGGCAGGTCGTCAAGCAGGTCGTCCTGGGCCTGGCCCGGCCGGTGTGGGTCGACGACCCGGACTTTGACATCAACTTCCACATCCGGCGCGCCGGACTGCCGCAGCCGGGCGGTGCCGAGCAGCTGCAGGATCTGGTGGGTCGGGTGCTTTCGCGCCCGCTCGACCACAAGCGCCCGCTGTGGGAGATGTATCTGATCGAGGGCTTGGCCGACGGCGGGATGGCCGTGCTGACCAAGACGCACCGCTGCATGCTCGGTGCGAAGTCCCCCGAGCTCACCCAGGTCCTGCTCGACAGCGATCCGTCCGTCGGTGAGGCCGCCGAGGACCTGTGGATGCCGCAGACGACGCCCAGTCCGGTCCAGCTGGCGGTCGAGGCGCTGACGGAGGGGTTGACTCGACCGGGGGAGATGGTCGAGAACCTCGTCGGCGGAACAGGTCCGGTGGCGGGCCTGCGGTCGTTGGCCCAGTCGTCGGCCGCGCAGGTCACCGAGGCGATCTCCCAGGTGGCCAACGCCGCGCCGCACAGCCCGCTGAACCGGTCGACGACGTCGACCCGGTCCTTCGCGGTGGCGTCGGTGTCCGCCTCCGAGGCGATGCGGATCGCCGAGCACCACGGTTGCACGCGGGGCGACGTCGAGCTCGCGATCATCACCGGCGTGCTCCGGCGGTGGATGCTCTCGTTCACCGAGACGCTGGCGGCCGCGGACACGGTCCGCGTCGTCCTGCCGCTCGGCGAGCGGGGTGCGGAGGGTGCCGACACCGACGTCGCCGGTCTCGACGGGCCCGACGCCGGTTGGTCGGGTGAGGACGGGCCAGGTTTTGTCACCGACCTGCCGGTGGGTGAGGCGAACCCGTCGGTGGTCCTCGCCCAGGTGGCCGGCTTCGCCTCGCGCAATGCCCATTCGGCCACGCGTCAGTCCCGGCGGTTGAACCCGTTGCTGCCCGACCTCGGCATCGTGCCGTTCGGCGACATGGCGGCGCGCGTGTTCACCAGTTGGAATCGGCACACCTACAACCTGCCCATCGCGGTCGCGCCGACACCGGTGTCGCAGCGCTGGCTGCACGGGGTCCCGGTGCGCGACCTGTTCCTGGTGCCCTCGCTGCTGGCCAACCGCGCACTGGCGATCACCGTCCTGACCTACACCGACCGGATCGAGTTCGCCTTCCTCGGCGACCACGGGGTCCTCCCGGACCTGCCGGCGCTGGTCGACTACACCCACGACGCTTTCGACGAACTACGGCCGCCGCGCGAGCGTCGGTAACGTCTGGACCAGGGAGAATCAAACGTGAGGGTTTACATTCCGGCGACGTTGGCGATGCTGCAGGCATTGACCGCCGACGGCGAGATCGCCCCGCTCGGCGGTACGGCGTTCGCGTTGACGCCGGCGCTGCGCGAGTCGTACACGTCCGGTGACGACGAGGAGTTGGCCGAGGCCGCGCTGCGCGAGGCGGCGCGGGCGAGTCTGCGCCTGATCGACGAGGACGCGGAGTCCGAGGGTGACGAAGCATCCGGTGGGTCCGACTCGTTGCCGCCGCGTCGCGTCGTCGTCGCGGCGGACGTCGACGATGTGAAGCTGCGCCCCGACCTGGACGCCGCCGTCGTCAAACTGTCCGGGCCGGTGCCGCTCTCCTCGGTCGCGGCCGTCCACGTCGACGGGGCGGAGGCCGAGCCGGCGGTGCGTGCCGCGGTCGCCGCCGTCGATGCTGCCGACCTGGGCGATCTGGATGCCGAGCTGGCGATCGGCGACGTCGAGGACTTCGACCTCGGCTGGTACGCGACGCAGGAGTTGCCGTTCCTACTCGAGCTGCTCTGAGTCAGACGTTGAGCGTGCAGTCCCCGGCCGCAGCGCTCACGCACGTCTGGATGCGTTCACCGGCGACATGTTCGACGCCGGTGCGCAGGTCGCGCACCACGCCGGCCTCGACGGGCACCACACAGCTCTGACAGATCCCCATCCGACAGCCGAACGGCATCAGCACACCGGCCGCCTCACCGGCCTCGAGGAGGGTCGTGGCGCCGTCGACCTCGGCGGTCTTCTCGCTGCGCGCGAAGGTCACCGTGCCGCCTTGCTCGCCGGCCGCGCCGCGCTCGAGGGCGAAGCGCTCCAGGTGCAGGTGCTCACCCGCACCGGCGCCGTCGAACATGCCCGACACGAGGTCGAGGAACCCGCCGGGACCGCACGCCCACGTCTCGCGCTGTGCCCAATCGCCGCACAGCCGGGTGATCTCGTCGGCGGTGAGTCGTCCGCCGGTTCGGGTGTGGTGGATGTGGACGTCGACCAGGCCGTCGCGCGCATAGTCGGCCAGCTCGTCGGGGAACAGGACGTCCTGCGCCGTGGGGGCCGAATGGATGAGCACGATGTCCGAGCGCTGGTCCCGGTGGGCGACGGTCCGCAGCATCGAGATGATCGGGGTGATGCCGCTGCCCGCGGTGAGGAACAGGAGTTTGCCGGGCAGGGGGTCGGGGAGGACGAACTCGCCGGCCGGCGCGGCCAGGCGGACGATGGTGCCCGGCTTGAGCCCGGTGACCAGGTGGGAGGAGAGGAAGCCCTCGGGCATCGCCTTGACCGTGATGGACACGGTCTGGGTCTTCTCCGCGCGTTCGGGCGCCGACGTCAGCGAATAGGAGCGCCAGATCCAGCGCCCGCCCACGTCGACGCCGATACCCAGGTACTGGCCCGGCTGGTAGTCGAAGGAGAATCCCCAGCCGGGCTTGATTTCGATGGTGGCCGAGTCGGCGGTCTCGCGTCGCACCGAGACGACGCGTCCGCGCAGCTCGCGAGCCGACCACAGCGGGTTGGCCAGGTGCAGGTAGTCGTCGGGGAGCAGCGGGGTGGTGATGCGGGCGACCGCGGCGCGCACCCAATTGGTGCCGCGATGGCGTGCGGCGACGTCGCGCACGGGCTCCTCGAAGCGATCGCGCCAACTCATCTGCTCGTCGACTCCTCTGTGGAAACCCACCGGGCGGTGGGGACTGGACAACCTCCGCCAGCGTAACCTACGCTTACGTAAGTTACGAAACCGTAGGTTAGGACGGAAATGGCGATCTCCGACATCCCCGAGTATGCCCACCTCAGCGACGCCGACGTCGAGGCGCTCGCCGTGGAGCTGGATCAGATCCGCGCGGACATCGAGGCCGATCGCGGCGAGCGCGACGCGCGCTACATCAGGAACACCATCCGGCTGCAGCGCGGTCTGGACCTCGCCGGGCGTGTGATGCTCGTCGGCGGCCGCCGACGCGGACTCTGGTGGGCCGGTGCGACGACCCTGGGCGTCGCGAAGATCATCGAGAACATGGAGCTCGGCCACAACGTCATGCACGGCCAGTGGGATTGGATGAACGATCCCGAGGTCCACTCGACCACGTGGGAGTGGGACAACACCGGGCCGTCGGCGCACTGGAAGCACACCCACAACTACATTCACCACAAGTACACCAACGTGCTGGGTATGGACGACGACGTCGGCTACGGCACGTTGCGCGTGACCCGCGACCAGCGCTGGCGGCCGTACTACCTGGGCAACCTCGTCTACAACACGCTGCTCACCCTGCTCTTCGAATACGGCGTCGCGATCCAGCACCTCGAGCTGTTCAAGAAGCGCCACACGCCGGAGGAGAAGGAGCAGTTCCAGGCCGACCTGCGCCAGGTCGGCCGCAAGATCGGCAAGCAGGTCGGCAAGGACTACGCGCTGTACCCGGCGATCACCGGTGCGGTGACCCGCTCGCCCAAGGCGGCCGCCAAGACCGCCACCGGCAACCTGCTGGCCAACGTCATCCGCAACGTGTGGACCAACGCGGTGATCTTCTGCGGGCACTTCCCCGACGGCGCCGAGAAGTTCACCAAGCAGGACATGGAGAACGAGAGCCAGGGCCAGTGGTACCTGCGCCAGATGCTGGGCAGCGCGAACTTCCATGCCGGACCGGTCATGGGGTTCATGTCGGGCAACCTGTCCTACCAGATCGAGCACCACCTGTTCCCGGACCTGCCCAGCAACCGGCTGCCCGAGATCAGCAAGCGGGTCCAGGCTCTCGCCGAGAAGTATGACCTTCCCTACACCACCGGATCGCTGCCGGTGCAGTACCTGAAGGCCTGGCGCACCATCGCCAAGCTGTCGCTGCCGGACCGCTTCCTGTTGGCGACCGCCGACGATGCGCCCGAGACGGCGTCCGAGCGTCGGTTCAAGGACGAGGATCCGGACAAGCGCCTGGTCGCGGCCGTGGACCCGGTCACCGGTCGTCGCCGCGGTCTGCGGTCGGCGATCGCCGACCTGCGTCGTCGTCGCCGCGCGCGCCGGGATGTGCGGGCCCTCGTCAGGGCGGGCTCGGGCAGCGGTGCGTCGCGGCGACCGGCGGCCTGACGCGCACCGCCGACTCGTCTCGCGCGGCGCCCGCGCGCACGCGCATAATGGACACCGATGGCCATCACAGACATCCGCGAGTACGCGCATCTGACCGACGCCGACGTCGAGGCGCTCGGCGCTGAGTTGGACTCGCTGCGCCGGGAGATCGAATCCGATCTCGGCGCCCGCGACGTGGCCTACCTCCGTCGCACGATCCGGGCGCAACGCGCCCTGGAGATCGTCGGTCGCGTCGCGCTGCTCGGCAGTGGCAAGCGGGGCCTGTGGTGGTTGGGCACCGGGTCGTTGGCGCTGGCCAAGATCATCGAGAACATGGAGCTCGGCCACAACGTCATGCACGGCCAGTGGGATTGGATGAACGATCCCGAGGTCCACTCGACGACGTGGGAGTGGGACATGGTCTGCGCCGCGCCGCACTGGAAGCACTCGCACAACTTCGTGCACCACAAGTACACCAACATCGTCGGCATGGACCACGACGTCGGCTACAAGATCCTGCGGGTGACCCGCGACGAGCCGTGGGAGCCCAAGAGGCTCTTCCAGCCGTTCTTCAACGTGATGCTGGCCGCGACCTTCGAGTGGGGGATCGGCCTGCACGATCTGAACCTCAGCGGCGTCGCCAAGGGTGAGCAGACGTGGGAGGAGGCCAAGCCGAAGGTCAAGCTGTTCGCGACCAAGATCGCCAAGCAGGTCGGCAAGGACTACATCCTGTTCCCGGCGCTGTCCGGCCCGAACTTCAAGCACACCCTGACCGCGAACCTCACGGCGAACCTGGTGCGCAACCTGTGGGCGTACATGGTCATCTTCTGTGGTCACTTCCCCGACGGGGCGGAGAAGTTCACCCTCGAATCACTCGAGAACGAGACGCAGGGCCAGTGGTATCTGCGGCAGATGCTGGGCACCGCCAACTTCGACACGGGCCCGACGCTGGCCTTCCTCTCGGGCAATCTGTCCTACCAGATCGAGCACCACCTGTACCCGGATCTGCCGAGCAACCGGTTGCCGGAGATCTCGGTGCGCGTCCGCGAACTCTGCGACAAGTACGACCTGCCCTACACGACCGGGTCGATGCTGACCCAGTACCTCCAGACGCTGCGCACGATCAACAAGCTCGCGCTGCCCGATCAGCTCCTGCGGGCCACCTCCGACGACGCGCCCGAGACCGCGTCCGAGCGCCGCTTCGACGGCATGCCCCGCGAGCGCGGACTCAAGACCGCGCTGCGGAACCTGGCGCGCTCTCGTCGGCGCCGGGTTCTTCGCGCCTGGCGTTAGCATCCCCGGCGCTCAGCGCCACCAGAACGTTCCGCACCGCCATCGCTCGGCGGGCCGACACCCCGTCCAGATCGTCCAGAGCGCACTCCGGGTCGGCGGGCGGCCCGAGATGGGTGCAGCCGCGCGGGCAGTCCTCGATCGCCTCGTGCAGATCGGCGAACGCGTTGACCACGTCGTCGGGGGAGACGTGCGCGAGGCCGAACGACCGGATGCCCGGGGTGTCGACGACCCAGGTGTCCGGTGCCCCGGGCACCGGCAGCGCCACCGACTGGGTCGAGGTGTGCCGGCCTTTGCCGACTCCGGAGACGACGCCGGTCGCGCGGTCGGCGTCGGGCACCAGGCGGTTCACCATCGTCGACTTGCCGACCCCCGAATGCCCGACGAGTGCGGTGAGCTTCCCCTCGAGGAGCTCGTGCAGTTCAGCCAGGTCGTCGTCGCGCCCGGCGGCGACCACCCGCAGGTCGAGGCCGTCGAAGGCCGCGCGGAATCCCTCGCCGTCGGCGAGGTCGGACTTGGTGAGCGCGAGGATCGGCGTCAGTCCGCCGACGTAGGCGGCGGCCAGTGCCCGTTCGACGAAGCCGGTGCGCGGCGGCGGGTCGGCCAGCGCGGTGACGATCAGCAACTGATCGGCGTTGGCGACGACGATGCGCTCATAGGGATCGGTGTCGTCGGCGGTGCGCCGCAGCACCGAGGTCCGGTCGGCCACGCGCACGATCCGCGCGAGGGTGTCCTTGGCGCCGGTGACGTCGCCGACGACGCCGACGCGGTCGCCGACGACGATCGGGGTCCGGCCGAGCTCGCGCGC
Source organism: Gordonia sp. (in: high G+C Gram-positive bacteria) (assembly GCF_047606305.1). GTDB lineage: Bacteria > Actinomycetota > Actinomycetes > Mycobacteriales > Mycobacteriaceae > Gordonia. The sequence continues at coordinate 7,063 of NZ_JASGER010000056.1, forward strand.
CCGCATGGCGACGACGATGCGATCGGGGTCGGCGTCGATGGCGCAACCCCAGCGCCCGCGGTCGACCGACACGACCATCGCGTCGGCGGCGTCGGCGTGCGCGGGCCGGGTCTTGGTGCGCGGGCGGGTGCCCTTGCCGGGGCGAATCCGGACGTCGGATTCGTCATAGCCGCGGGCCGAGCGGTCCTTTCCCGACGCCCGGCTCACTCGGCCGCGACTCCCGCGCCGACCATCTGCGCCCACATCGCCGGGAAATCGGGGAGGGTCTTGGCGGTGGTGCCGATGTCGACGACCTCCACGCCTGGCACGCACAGCCCGATGAGGGCGCCGGCCGTCGCCATCCGGTGATCGGCGTAGGACTCCCACACGCCGCCGTGTAGTGGTTGCGGCCGGATCACGAGCCCGTCGTCGAGCTCGTCGACGTCCCCGCCGAGACGGGTGATCTCGGCGGCCAGCGCGGCGAGTCGATCGGTCTCGTGGCCGCGCAGGTGTCCGATGCCGGTCAGTCGTGACTCGCCGTCGGCGAGGGCACACAACGCCGCGATGGTGGGCGTCAGCTCCCCGATGGCCCGTAAATCGACGTCGATGCCGCGCAGGCGCCCGCCGCCGGTGACGGAGAGCAGGCCGTCGTCCGCGCGCACCGCCGAGGCGCCCAGCGCGGCGAGGATGTCGACGAACTGCGCGCCCGGTTGCGTGGTCTGCGCCGGCCAGCGCGGCACGCGCACCGTCCCGCCGACCGCCGCCGCCGCGGCGAGGAAGGCCGCCGCGTTGGACAGGTCGGGCTCGATCACAGTGTCGAGGGCGGCGATGGGTCCGGGAGTCACCCGCCACTCGTCGTCGCCGACGGTGACGTCGACGCCGCGCTCGGCGAGCATCGCCACGGTCATCTCGATGTGGGGCAGCGACGGCATCGGCCCGCCGCGGTGGACTACCCGCACGCCCCCGTCGAACCGGGCGGCCGACAGGAGCAGGCCGGAGACGAACTGCGAGGACGCCGATGCATCGATCACCACCTCGCCGCCGCGCAGCGACCCCGTACCGGCGACGGTGAACGGCAGGCCGGCGCCGGTGATGTCGGCACCCAGGTCGCGCAGCGCGTCGAGGATGGTGTGCAACGGACGGCTGCGGGCCTGCTCGTCGCCATCGAACCCGACGGTCCCGGTGGCGAGTGCGGCCACCGGCGGCAGGAAGCGCATCACCGTGCCGGCCAAGCCGCAGTCGACGCGGGCGGCGTGCAACGGTCGGGGTGTCACCACGACGCGCGTCGGATCGTCGGCGTCGACGTCCATCGCGGCGCCCATCGCCGCCAACCCGCCGAGCATCAGGTCGGTGTCGCGGCTGCGCAGCGTGCCCTCGATCGTCGACGGCCCGTCGGACAGGGCGGCCAGGACCAGCGCACGGTTGGTGATCGACTTGGAGCCGGGGACCTCCACCGTCGCCGACAGCGGCGCATGCGCGGTCGGGGCGGCCCAGGTCGTCATGGTCCCCAGTCTCTCATGCGGCCATACTCGACTGATGGCACACAGTGCGGGACTGCTGGTCCACCGTGACGGCGCCGAGGTGTTCCTGGTGCACCCGGGCGGGCCCTTCTGGGCGCGCAAGGACGCCGGTGCGTGGTCGATCCCCAAGGGCGAGTACCCGCCCGACGAGGACCCCCTCGCCGCCGCCCGCCGCGAATTCGCCGAGGAGACCGGCCAGCCCGCGCCCGACGGGGACGCGGTGGATCTGGGCGAGGTCCGCCAGCGCGGCGGCAAGACGGTCCGCGCGTTCGCGATCGCCGGGGAGGTGGACGAGTCGGCCGTCGTGTCCAACACCTTCGAAATGGAGTGGCCGCCCCGGTCGGGCCGGATGCGCGCGTTCCCCGAGGTCGACCGCGGGCAGTGGTTCGCGCTGGCCGACGCCGAGGTGAAGATCAACCCGGCACAGGCCGAATTTCTGACGAGGTTAGTGCAGGCTATCTCCGCCGAAGGATGAAACCCGCAGGTCGCAGGCCTGCCGGATATGGGCGATTTGGCAGCACTGCCGTCAATGTGGCAGTTTTGCGCACAGCACAACCCTCGCATTCGTGAGGGTTTCATTGTGAGGTCTCGGTGTTGAGGCCGGGTGGAGGTTGTCGATACATGGACGCGAAGCTGACCGAACTCTTCGACGAGGTCGTGGGCCGCAACCCCGGGGAACTCGAGTTCCACCAGGCGGTGCGCGAGGTGTTCGACAGCCTCGGCCCCGTCGTCTCCAAGCACCCCGAGTACGCCGATGCGGCGGTCATCAAGCGGGTCTGTGAGCCCGAGCGCCAGATCATCTTCCGCGTGCCGTGGGTCGACGACGCCGGCAACGTGCAGATCAACCGCGGCTTCCGCGTCGAGTTCAACTCCGCGCTCGGTCCCTACAAGGGCGGCCTGCGGTTCCACCCGAGCGTCTACCTCGGCATCGTCAAGTTCCTCGGCTTCGAGCAGATCTTCAAGAACTCGCTGACCGGCCTGCCCATCGGCGGCGGCAAGGGCGGGTCGGACTTCGACCCCAAGGGCCGCTCCGACGGCGAGGTCATGCGTTTCTGCCAGTCCTTCATGACCGAGCTGTACCGCCACATCGGCGAGTACACCGACGTCCCCGCCGGTGACATCGGCGTCGGTGGCCGCGAGATCGGCTACCTGTTCGGCCAGTACAAGCGCATCACCAACCGCTACGAGTCGGGCGTCCTGACCGGCAAGGGCCTGGCGTGGGGCGGCTCGCAGGTGCGCACCGAGGCCACCGGCTACGGCGCGGTGTTCTTCACCCAGGAGATGCTCAAGACCCGCGGTCAGAGCTTCGAGGGCAAGAAGGTGTCGGTGTCCGGTTCGGGCAACGTCGCCATCTACGCCATCGAGAAGATCCACGAGCTCGGCGGCACCGTGATCGCCTGCTCGGACTCGTCCGGCTACGTCGTCGACGAGAAGGGCATCGACCTCGAGGTCCTCAAGGAGGTCAAGGAGGTGCGGCGCGGCCGCGTGGGCGACTACGCCAAGCTGCGCGGCAACGGAGTGTCGGTCGTCGACAAGGGCAACATCTGGGATGTCGCCGTGGACGTCGCGCTGCCGTGCGCGACGCAGAACGAGCTGCACGGTGACGACGCCGCCAAGCTGATCAGCGGCGGGGTCGTCGCGGTCGCCGAGGGCGCCAACATGCCGTGCACCCCCGACGCCACCAAGGCCTTCGCCGATGCCGGCGTGCTGTTCGCGCCGGGCAAGGCCGCCAATGCCGGTGGCGTGGCGACCTCGGCGTTGGAGATGCAGCAGAACGCCTCGCGCGACTCGTGGAGCTTCGACTACACCCAGGACCGCCTGGCCGAGATCATGCGCGGCATCCACGACAGCTGCGTCGACACCGCCGAGACCTACGGCATGCCGGGCAACTACGTCGCCGGCGCCAACATCGCGGGCTTCATCAAGGTGGCCGACGCGATGCTGGCCCTCGGCGTCATCTGACCCGCACCGCCGTCACGGCAACAGCACGAACTTGCCGCGCGGGTGCGGCCCGGCGAGCTCGTCGAGCGCGGCGCCGGCCTGCGTCAGCGGGAACGTCTTGGCGATCTCGACGATCAGGTCCCCGCTCGTCGCGTCGGCGATGAGACCGGCGATCGCCTCCGCGCGCCGGCGCTTGCCCTCGGCCCCCGATCCGTCGAGCAGGACGATGCCGTCGTCGGCGCGTTGGAAGGCGGCGATCGAGGCGATCCTGGTCGGCGGCACCCCCAGCGCCAGCGACGAATCGACGGCCTCGTCGGTGCCGACGGTGTCCAGCGCGACCGTCACCGGTCCGACGGAGGCGTCGCGGATGCGCTCGGCCAGGCCGTCGCCGTAGACCACCGGAACCGCGCCCAGGCGCTCCAAGAACTCGTGGTTGCGCGGCGCCGCCGTCGCGACGACGTCAGCACCCAGGCGCAGGGCCAACTGCACCGCGATCGAACCGACCGCCCCGGCCCCGCCGTGGACCACGACCGTGTCATCGGCGGCGACGGCGACCGCACCGATGAGATCGGCCGCGGTGACCCCGGTCAGGAGGAGCCCCGCGGCGACGGGGAAGTCCAGTGCGGCCGGCTTGGCGTGGACGGCGGAGTCGTCGGCGAGCAGCGCTTGCGCGTAGCCGCCGACGGCCCGGTAGACGATGACCTCGTCGCCGACGCAGATCTCCCGTCGGTCAGCCTCGTCGGGGGCGAAATACCGGGCCCCGTCGCCGACGGCAGTCACGATCCCGGCCGCCTCGGAGCCGATTCGACGGGGCAGGGTCGCCGGATCGGCACCGAAGAGCCCGCGCGTGATCTTCCCGTCGATCGGGTTGACCCCCGCCGCGCGCACCTGCACGACGACCTGCCGGGGACCCGGCGCGGGGATGTCGACGGTGAGGGGTGCCAAGACCTTGCCGGGGTCGCCGAACTCGGTCGCGGCCATCGCGACGGCCGTCCGAAGTGGTGGGGTTGCCATGGTCTACTCGCTCTCGACGGGGTGCGGCTGCGGAGTACCGTCGAGTGTATGGGCGTATCGATCGGCCGGGTCTACGACGACGTGCCACCCGGGGTCGACCGGGTGTTCGTCGACCGGCTGTGGCCGCGCGGGATCCGCAAGGACGACCCCCGGATCGGCCGGTGGTGCAAGGAGGTCGCGCCGAGCGCCGAGCTGCGCGAGTGGTACCACCACCACCCCGATCAGTACGACCTGTTCGCCGCGCGCTACCGCGAGGAGCTGGCCGACGGGGAGCAGGCCCGCGCCTTGGCCGGCCTGGCGGATCTGGCGCGGGCCGGTGACATCGAACTCGCGACCGCGACCAGGGACCCCGCGACCAGCCACGTCCCGGTGATCGCCGCCGAGCTCGGCGGCTGAGGCTCACGACTCGCTGTCGTCGCGATCGTCGACGAAAGTGCGCAGCGCCGGGTCCGTCGAGACGATCCGGTCGACCTCCTCGCCGCCGTCGCAGCGGTACAGCCCGATGACCAGCGCGTCGTCGCGACGTTCCAGGACCCGCCACACGGCGCCGGCGTCCGACCAGCGCTGCAGCGCGTCCACCGCGTCCACCGCGTCCGATCGATCGGTCATGCCCCGATCGTAGGCCCGGCCCCGCGCCGGGCGCGGCGATGTCCGACCCCGGTGATTGACTTCGAACACCAGTTCAAGCGAGGTGCGGAGGCGGCCATGACAGACGAGCGTGAGAAGCGGTGGGCGGAGTTCGGGGAGTGGCTCGCCGCGCGGCTGACCGAACTCCCGGTGGCCAGTGTGATCGACGCGGGCCGAGCGGGCGCCTCGGCGGCGACCCACGGCTACGACGTGGAGTGCGCGCAGGTCCAGCGGTTGCGCGGCGAGCGGTTCCTGCTGCGCCTGTCGACCACGTTGATGATCATCCCGCTGCTCGACGACTACGACGGCACGGTGATGGAGCCCGACCGCTGGCACCACGACGACCTGTTCGAGGACTGCACGCACGGCTACCTCGTCGCGTCGTCGCCGGGGTTGGTCGCCGACCTGGTGGTCGCCTGGTTCCGGGACCGGTGCGGGTTCGACGACCCGGGCGACATCGGCTTCTCCTACATGCGTGCCAAGGCACTGCCGCGCACCGCGGACGCCGCCTGGTGGACCGTCGACCCCGCTAGGGTGGAGAGTGAGCGCCTTCACTTCGAGTAGGAGTCTGCATGGGTATCGGCGAGGTCCTCGGTCTGATCGCGGTCGGCGCCGTGATCGGCGTGCTCGCGCGGGTGGTCATGCCGGGCCGACAGTCGCTGTCGGTCCTCGCGACGGTGGTCCTCGGCGTCCTCGGCACACTGGTCGGCTACTGGGCGGCGGACCGGCTCCTCACGGGCTCCGGCGGCACCATCGTCGGCCTGCGCTGGATCATCGGCGTCGCCGCGGCCATCCTGCTGACCTTCGTGTACGAGACCTTTCTCCACCGGTCGGTGAACTGACATGCGAGTGGTCATCGTCGGCGGCCACGGCAAGGTCGCCCTGCGCGCCGCCCGGCTGCTGGCGCAGCGCGGCGACGAGGTCACCGCGCTCATCCGCAACCCCGCCCACGCCGCGCAGGTTCGGGAGACGGGCGCGAACCCGGTGGTCTTCGACGTCGAGGCCGCCAAGGAGTCGGCCTTCGCCGACGTGCTCGTCGGCCACGATGCGATCGTGTGGTCGGCGGGCGCCGGGGGCGGCAACCCCGCCAGGACCCAGGCCGTCGACCGTGATGCCGCCATCCGATCCATGCGGGCCGCGGCGGCCGCCGGGGTCCGCCGCTACGTGATGGTGTCCTACTTCGGCGCGTCAATCGACCACGGAGTGCCCGAGACGGACTCCTTCCACGCCTACGCCGAGGCGAAGGCCGCCGCCGACGACTTCCTGCGCGGCACCGACCTGCAGTGGACGATCCTCGGACCGAGCCGACTGACCGACGAACCCGGCGGCGGGATCGCCGTCAGCGAGCCCGGTACGGCGCACCGGCAGTCGAAGGGCGCGGTGAGCCGCGATGCGGTCGCGGCCGTGATCGCGCAGGTCCTGCACGACCGCTCGACCGTCGGCCGCCAGCTCGAGTTCAACGACGGCCCCGACGCCGTGGGCTCGGCGTGGTGAGCCGCGTCGATACCAGCCCGTTCGCGGCGATCGTCGGCGACGCCCATGTGCTGACCGATCCCGACCTCACCATCCGGTACCGCACCGACTGGACCGGCCGGCGGACCGGAGCGGCCGATGCCGTCATCCGGCCGCGCACCACCGACGAGGTCGCGCAGACGCTGGCGGCCTGCGCCGCCTCCGCAACCTCCGTCGTCGTCCAGGGCGGCAACACCGGGCTGGTCGGCGGTTCGGTCCCGCCGCCACGAGCGGAGGGGCCGACGGTCGTCCTGAGCACCGAGCGGATGACCGATATCGGCGACGTCGACACCGTCGAGACGTGCGTGGGCGTGCAAGCCGGCGCCACCGTCGCGGCGATTGAGGCGGCGGCTGCCGCGGTCGGCCTGCACTTCGCCGTCGACCTGGCCTCCCGCGACTCGGCGACCGCCGGCGGAATCGTCGCCACGAACGCGGGCGGCGTCCACGTGGTCCGGCACGGCGGCACACGCGCGCAGCTCCTCGGCATCGAGGCCGCCCTGGCCGACGGCCGCGTCCTGCGCCGCTGGAACCCGCTGCGCAAGGACAACGTCGGCTATGACCTGCCCGGGCTGCTCGCCGGAAGCGAAGGCACCCTTGCCGTCATCACCGGAGTCCTCTTCGCGCTCGTCCCACCGACGGGGGAGACCGCCGTCGCGGTCGTCGGCACCGAAAGCGCCGACGACGTCTTCGACCTGGTGGGTGCGGTGCGCCGCGGCGGCCTCGCCGTCGAGGCGGCCGAGCTCATGACCGCCGCCGGGGTCGAGCTGGTCGTCGCGGCCGGTGCACGGCCGGCGTTGCCCACCGCACCCGCTTATCAGGTGCTGGTCGAGGTGAGCGGGTCGCGGGCGCATCAGCGCCTGGCCGAGGTGCTCGACGCCCTCGGAGTCGTCGATGCCGTCATCGAGGCCGGTCCGGCACCGGCGTTGTGGGAGCTGCGCGAGCGGCATACCGAGACCATTGCCGCGGCGAGCCGGACCGTTCCGGTGAAGCTCGACGTCGGCATCGCTCGCCGGGATACGGAAGCATTCATCGCCGAGCTCGACGCGCTGGCCGCTGCCGCGCCGCACCCTTGTCGCCCGATCGTGTTCGGCCACGCGGCCGACGGCAACCTGCACGTGAACCTGCTCGACGTCCCCGACGACCGGCAGGCGGCGGTGGCGCACCGGGTGCTCGAGGCCGTCGTCGCGCGCGGTGGAAGCGTGAGCGCCGAACACGGCATCGGCCGGGACAAGCGGAACTGGCTGCCCGTCGCGCGCGATCCGGCGGACCTCGAGGCGATGCGCGCCATCAAACGGTCGTGGGACCCGGACGGGTTGCTGAACCCGGGCGTGCTCTTCCCCTGATCCGCCGAGCGTGCCCAGTTTCTCGCCGAGCGTGCCCAGATTTTCGCCGAGCGTGCCCTCTCAGCCGACCCAGGCCCAGACCACGCCGGCGACCAGGACGAGAACCCCTCCCACTTCGCCGACGATGAGGGCGAGCATGAAGCCGCGCACGGCGCCGCCGGGACGCGGGTGGAACTGGTTCGACGTGTCCCGCAGCGCCCCGTGCAGGGCGTAGCTCCCGATGGCGCCCACGAAGAAGAACAGCTCGACGACGACGCAGGCCGCATTCACCCACGCGGGCCATCCGGAGAGCGAGACGAGCGCCGCCAGGATCAGCGTGGCGAAGGCGTACATCAGCGCGGCACGGTGGGCGATGTCGACGTAGACGTGCGCCTGGCCGTTTGCGGAGGAGAGGATCTGGCCGTATTTCCACACGCCCAGCGCCATGGCCAACGCCAGGAGCAGGCCGGCCGCGACGATGGTGCCGATGGTGACGGTGTCGAGCTGGTCGATCATGGTGGCTGCTTTCGGATCCGGTCGTAGACTTTGGGCAGAGGTCGACGAATCGAGGAATTGTGGCTGTGAAACCCGAGTATGACGCTGTCATCGTAGGCGCCGGGTTCGGCGGGATGGGCGCCGCGATCGAACTGAAGCGCCAGGGCGTCGACAACCTGGCCATCGTCGAGCGCGAGGACGACCTGGGCGGCACGTGGCACGTGAACCACTACCCGGGCCTGGCCGTCGACATCGCGTCGGTGACCTACAGCTATTCGTTCGAGCCGAACCCGTACTGGTCGCGGTTGTATGCGCCCGGCGCCGAGCTGAAGCGCTACGCCGAGCACGTCGCCGACAAGTACGACCTGCGTCGGCACATGACCTTCGGCGAGCAGGTCGAGCGCGCCGAGTGGGACGAGACGAATGGGATGTGGCGCGTGTTCAGCGAGGACGGCACCGAGCGGACGGCGCGCTTCCTGCTCACCGCGACCGGGTTCCTCTCCCAGCCCCACACGCCCGACATCCCCGGCATCAAGACGTTCAAGGGAAAGGTCATCCACACCACCGCGTGGGAGGACGGCCACGACTTCACCGGCGAGCGCGTCGGCATCATCGGGACCGGTGCGACGGCCGTGCAGCTGATCCCGGAGATCGCCAAGCAGGCCGCCGAGCTGACCGTCTACCAGCGCACGCCGATCTGGGTGGTCCCGAAGATGGACTTCGCCATCCCGCGGCCCGTGCAGAAGCTGTTCGCCCGTGTCCCGCTGACCCAGAGGGCGGCGCGTCTGGCCAACACCACCATCCTCGAGATCCTCATGGTGACCGGAGTCCTGCACTACAAGCAGTTCAAGTTCGGCAACAAGGGGGCGGCACAGCTCGCCAAGGCCCACCTGCGCCGACAGATCCCCGATCCCGAACTGCGCAAGAAGCTCACCCCCGCCTACGACTTCGGCTGCAAACGACCGACCTTCTCCAACGAGTACTTCACGACGTTCACCAAGCCGAACGTCCACCTCGAGACGGAGACGATCGCCAAGATCGACCCCGACGGGATCCTGACCGTCGACGGGAACAAGACCGAGATCGACACGCTGGTGCTCGCCACCGGATTCGACCTGTGGGACACGAACTTCCCGGCCTTCGAGATCCGCGGGCGCGACGGCAAGGACCTGGGCAAGTGGTGGCGCTCGGAGCGGTTCCAGGCCTACGAGGGCATCACCGTGCCGAAGTTCCCCAACTTCATGACGCTCAACAGCCCGTACTCCTACAGCGGGCTGTCGTACTTCACGACGATCGAGGGCCAGATGAAGCACATCGCGAGGTTGTTGGGCGAGTTCCGCCGTCGGCGGGCCTCCACCTTCGAGGTCACCGAGGAGGCCAACACCCGGTTCCTCGACGACGCCACGCGCCGCCTCGACTCGTCGGTCTTCTACCGCGGCGACTGCTCCACCTCGCGCAGCTACTACTTCAACCACGCCGGTGAGGCCACGCTGCTCCGTCCCCGGTCGACGCCCGGCACACTGCACGAGATGGCGAACTTCCCACTCTCGGACTACGAGTTCGCGGGCTGAGTCATGAGCACACCGGCCAAGCGCAAGAAGATCACCCTCGTCAACCCCGCCTGCAACGACGCCCTCACACAGCAGATCGCCATGACGATCACCTCGTTGGAGTTCGCCGACGGGCCGCAGATCGATGTCGTCACCCTGCCCGGTGGGCCGCATCTGATGGTGTCGCAGGAGAACATCGACAGTGTCGCCGCCCCGCTGGTGAAGCTGATCGAGGCGGACACCGATTCGGATGCTTTCATCGTCGGGTGCTACGCCGATCCGGGTTTGCGGCAGGCCCGTGCGGCTGCCGGCCACCGCAAGGTCTTCGGCCTCAACCAGAGCTCGGTCGCCACCGCGCTGGCGACCGGCGACAGGATCGGCGTGATCGCCGTCCAAGAGGTCGCCGTCGAGCGGCACCGCAAGTACTACGAGGAGCAGGGCGTCGCGGCCCGCATCGTGGGCGAGCGCGCGGTCGAGGTCGATCCGGAGATCGCCAAGAAGGGACCGACCGCCCTCACGCCGGAGATGGCCCTCAAGGCCGCCGTCGCCGCGGGCACCAAGCTGCGCGACGAAGACGGTGCCGACGTCATCATCCTGGGCGAGGGCGGCATGAGCGCGCTGCGCGAGCCGGTGGAGCAGGCGCTCGGCGTTCCGGTCGTCGATCCGAGTCTGGCCACGATCGCGATGGCGATCCAGGCGGTCCAGGGCTTCACGATGCCCACTCCCGCCACCTGAGCGCTCGGGCTACGAGTCGGTCGGCCGACCGGCCACCAGGTCGCCCAGCGCCAGACCCCGCTGTCCCCACCGGGCGTCGAACCCGTTGGCGCGCACCGTCGCGCGCTCGAGCTTGTCGGGGGAGTAGCGCTTGCGCGCCCAGTGGGAGGTCGGTCGTGCCAGGCGGACGGCGCCGATCCACGCGATCGGAGGCAGGAAGGCTCCGACGATGGCCGTGGAGTACTTGCCCTTGTTGACGCACACCAACAGCGAGAGCAGGTGGAACGGCAGGCTGGCCAGCAGGCCGAGGTGGCCGAGTCGGATCCCGGTCGCCCCGTCGAGCGGGTTGATGCCGATCGCCATCAGGCCGAGAACCGCGCCGGTCAACATCACCACCTGCACCGACAGCTGGCCCTCGCTCGACCAGTACACGTCCTGCAAGTGCAGCAGCAGGGCGAATTCGTCGAGCACCAACGACGCGCCGATGCCGATCAGCACCGCGCTGATCGCCGCCATCGGGGCCGCACCGTGGGCGGCCACGGACGCGAATCCGCCGGCGATCGTCAGGATGATCCCCGGAATCGAGTGGTGGATGTGGACGCCGCCCTGCACGTTGTCGTGGAAGGGGCCCTTGCCCGCGCGGATCAGCCGGGTGATCGTGCGGGTGATGATGAAGGTCGCCAGGAAGGCGACGAACAGCAGGGTCAGCGGCAGCCGCGTCGGCGCGGTGAGGTTGTCGACGACGCTCATCGACGCGCGGTGATCCCGGTCCGGCGCTGCTCGATGATCAAGCAGCGGTCTTCGACGTAGGCCATACCGGCGTCGGCGGCGATCTGCCGCGCCTCGGGCGAGGTGATGCCCAGCTGCAGCCACAGCGCCGTCGCCCCGGCCGCCGCGGCGTCACGGGCGACTGCGGCGCAGTCGGCCGACGGGCGGAACACGTCGACCAGCCCGATCGGCTCGGGGATGTCCGACAATGAGCGGTACACCTTCTCGCCGACGATCTCGTCGGCGTGTGGGTTGACCGGGATGATCCGCCAGCCGTGCTCGCGCATGTACGCGGGGACCTCGTTCGCGGCCTTGGCCGGGTTGGCGCTGGCGCCCACGACGGTGATCGTGTCGTAGGAGCGCAGAATCTCTTCGACGACGGCGTCGGTCTCGGCTCGATCGGTCATGGTTCGAGACTACGTCTGCAGCCCGGCGACGAGGTTGATGAACAGCGCGACGATGACCGTGCCGAACAGATACGACAGCAGCGCGTGCGCGAGCGCCGGCCGCCGCATCCGCGAATGCGACAGGTCGGTGTCGGAGATGGCGAAGCTCGCGCCGACGGTGAAGGCGACGTAGGCGAAATCGGTATAGATCGGCGGTTCGCTCTGGTGGAAGTTGATACCGCCGACCGGGTCGGTGAAGTAGACGCGCGCGTAGTGGGTCGCGAACAGTGTGTGGATCGCCGCCCACGACAGCACGATGCCGGCGAGGGTCCCCACCACGAGGGCGTGGTCGTCGTGGTGGAAGAGGACGGCGACGACGCTGGTCAGGCTGCCCAGGGCGGCCGCGATGACCACGATCGCCGTGCCGGCGTGGGTCGGGTCCTCGCGCCCCGCGTGCTCGGCCGTCTGCTCGGCGCCCATCGGGCCCAGTGTCGCCCAGGTCCAGCCGATGAACGTCGCCGCGGTCGCGATCCACATCGACATCACCGGGCTGATCCGCCAACCGGCCCACAACCCGGCGGCGACGACCACCCCGACTGCGACGCTGACCGTCAGCCGCTGGAGCGCCGAGAACTCGCGTGCGCGGGTCATGACACCGGGTCCAACAGGCGCGGACCGTTGTTGGCCACCCGGTTCACCAGCGGCGCCACCTCGCGGATCTCGATGGCGTCGGCGAGCTCGCGCGCCGGCGGCTCCAGCAGGCGCGACGGGGCGGGGGAGTCCGGATCGAGCCACTCCTCCCACCACTGGACGGGCATGATCAGCGGCATCCGATCGTGGACCTCGCGCAACGGGCCGACGGCGTCGGTGGTCAGGATGGTGCAGCTGAGCAGCGGCGGGTCGATCGGCCCGGCGTCCTTCGGCCGCCACACCGACCACAGCCCGCCCATGAACAGCCGGGTGTGGTCGGCGGGCGACATGAAGTAGGGGACCTTCACCGTCTTCCCGTCCTCCCCGACGGCCTTGCGCCACTCGTACCAGCCGTCCATCGGGATCAGGCACCGCTTGGACCGCACCGCCCCGCGGAAGGAGGCCTTCGTCGCGGCCGTCTCGGCGCGCGCGTTGAACAGCGACCCCTTGCCGATCTCCTTGGCCCACGGCGGCACCAGTCCCCAGCGCATCGCCCGGATGCGCCGCGTCGCGTCGCCGTCGGGGTCCGTGCGGGAGTGGCGCTCGACGACGGTGAGGATGGTCGTCGTCGGCGCGACGTTGTAGTTCTCCCAGCGCGACCGCGGCGGCTCGTCGGAGGCGAGGTCGTCGAGCGTCTGTTGCCCGGGCTCCTCGAGGAGGGGCAGGTCGGGGACCTCGTTGACCGCGTCGATCTCGGCCGCCAGCTTCGCCGGGTCGGTGGTCACCGCATAGCGTCCGCACATGGCACCCATGCTAGGCCCGGTCTCCGACGGGAATGCGCGCCGCGGCCGATGCGTTGACTCATCGCAGAAGGCACGACGACGAGGAGTCCGCACCATGGCATGCGCGACCTTGCACCCGATTGAGGGGCGCGAGATCTTCGGATCGCTAGACTTGGGCCAGCGCCCGGTCGATGTTCGGCCGTCGCGCACCGAAAGGATCCTCGTGAGCGAAGCGGCAGAACCGGTCGACGACGAGCGCGCCGAGACCGACGCGGAGCGGACCGCGCGGTTCGAGCGTGACGCGCTGCCCCTGCTCGACCAGCTCTACGGCGCCGCGCTGCGGATGACCCGCAATCCGGCCGATGCCGAGGACCTCGTGCAGGAGACCATGATCAAGGCGTTCTCCGCCTTCTCGTCCTTCCGCGAGGGCACGAACCTCAAGGCGTGGCTCTACCGGATCATGACGAACACCTACATCAACAGCTACCGCAAGAAGCAGCGGCAGCCGGCGCAGTACCCGACCGACGAGATCACCGACTGGCAGCTCGCGCAGACCGCCGAGCACTCGTCGACCGGCTTGCGGTCCGCCGAGATCGAGGCGCTCGACGCGCTGCCCGACGACGAGATCAAAGAGGCCCTCCAGGCGTTGCCGGAGGAGTTCCGGATGGCGGTCTACTACGCCGACGTCGAGGGTCTGCCCTACAAGGAGATCGCCGAGATCATGGACACCCCGATCGGCACCGTGATGTCGCGGCTGCACCGCGGACGTCGACAGCTGCGCGACCTCCTCGCCGACGTCGCGCGCGAGCGCGGCTTCAACCGCGGTACGACGACGGAGGTGGCCCAGTGACCGGCAGCGACCCCCGGTTCGAGGCACTCGACTGCACCAACGTCCTGGCCGACGTGTGGCTGCTGCTCGACAACGAGTGCGACGCCGGTGCCCGTGCGCGCCTGCAGGAGCACCTCGACACCTGCCCGGCCTGCCTCGAGCACTACGGCATCGAGAAGCAGATCAAGGAACTGATCGGTCGCAAGTGCGGCGGCGACCGCGCGCCCCAGGGCCTGGCCGACCGGGTACGGGTCCAGATCCGTCAGTCCACGACCGTGACCGAGGTGTCCGACGGCGAGAGGACGTCGCGCACCACCGTGCAGCGCACGACGATCCGCTCCACGGCAGTCGAGCCGGGCCCGGACACAGAAAACCCGGGCGGCCGGCGCTGAGCCGGCGGCACCCGGGTTCGATCCGAGGTCGGATCAGGCGTTAGGCCGCTTACCGTGGTTGGCGGCGTTCTTCTTGCGTCCGCGCTTCTTGCGTCCACGCTTACCCATGGCGTTCTCCTTCACTGGCTTACCGACCCATTGTTCCATGCCGGGGTGCCCGGCGGGAAAACGAGGCCGCCGACGTGCGCTACGTTGGGCAGATGACGGGTGACGCAGTGACCGGAATCGGGTAGGCGCGTTGTCCACCCTCGCCGATCTCCTCGCCGCCCATACCGGCCTCACCGACGAGCAGGGCGGTCATCTGCAGCGCCTCGTCGGGGAGTGGCAGTTGCTCGCCGACCTGTCCTTCGCCGACCTCCTGCTCTCGGTCCCCGACGCCGACGACCCGCACGGCGGGTTCCTCACCGTCGCCCAGTGTCGCCCCAACACCTCGGCGACCGTCCTGCCCGGCGACGAGGTCACCCACGTCGCCGACGCGCAGCTCGCCGAGGCGCTGCGGACGGCGATGTCCCGCGGCGCGATCACCGTCGACCGCGGCACGGCCCCGGGTGGAACGGAGGTGCGCCGCGAGCTGATCCCGGTCCGCTTCGAGGGCGAGGTGATCGCCGTGCTGACGCAGGCGGCCGCCGACACCGGGCAACGCGTCCCGTCGCCGCTGGAGCGGTCCTACCAGGCGTCGGCCGCCGACCTGTGCCACATGGTCGCCGACGGCGCCTTCCCCGTCGTGGAAGGCAATGAGAGCGGTCTGTCGACGCCGCGCGCCGGCGACGGCTTCGTCCGCGTCGACGTCGACGGTGTGGTCCGGTACGCGAGCCCCAACGCCCTCTCGGCCTTCCACCGCATGGGCTTCACCAGCGAGCTGTCCGGCGTGGTCCTCGCCGATGTCTTCGCCGATCTGGTCACCGACGCCTTCGACGCCCAGGACGCGGCCGCGATGGTCGCGCTGGCCGCCTCCGGACCGGCGCTCGAGCCAACGGGTGAGGACCGCGTGCTGCGCATGGAGGTCGACGCGCGCCGGGCGACGGTCCTGGTGCGCGCGGTGCCGTTGCGCCCGCGGGGCGTGGCGACCGGCGCGATCGTCCTCGTCCGCGATGTCACCGAGGTCAAACGCCGCGACCGGGCGCTCATCAGCAAGGACGCGACGATCCGCGAGATCCACCACCGCGTGAAGAACAACCTGCAGAGTGTCTCGGCACTGCTGCGACTGCAGGCCCGACGCACGGCCAACCCGGATGCGCAGACGGCGCTGAACGAGGCGGTCCGCCGGGTCGCCTCGATCGCGCTGGTGCACGAGTTCCTGTCCGGCAGCGTCGACGAGGAGGTCGACGTCGACGAGGTCGTCCACCGGCTGTTGCCCGTCCTGGTCGACGCGACGAGCGCCGGCGCCCCGCGCGCCGACGTGGCCGTCACCGGTCGGTTCGGGGTGTTGTCTGCGGACCTGGCGATGCCGCTGGTCATGGTGCTGACCGAACTGATCCAGAACTCGGTCGAGCACGGCTTCGCCGACGGACGGCAGGGGCGGATCGAGGTGCACGCGCGGCGCGGCCTGCGCGACCTGGCGATCCGCGTCGACGACAACGGCGCCGGCATCCCCGAGGGGTTCGACCCCGGCAGCAGTGGCAACCTCGGGCTGCAGATCGTGCGGACCCTCGTCGAGATCGACCTCGGCGGCACGGTCGCGTTCACCAACGCCGCCGCCGGCGGAACATCGGTCGACATCGCGGTCCCGGTGACCGCCGACTTGGGCAAATAGGGCACACGACAGAGCCCCGGACGCCGAAGCGTCCGGGGCTCTGTTCTCGTCTGAGGTCTTAGACCGTGCTGCGCGCGCGGGTGCGGGCGTTGCGGCGCTTGAGGGCGCGGCGCTCGTCCTCGCTCATGCCGCCCCACACGCCGGCATCCTGGCCCGAGTCGAGGGCCCAGGTCAGGCACTCGGCGGTCACCGGGCAGCGGTTGCACACAAGCTTCGCGTCGGCGATCTGGGCAATAGCCGGGCCACTGGTCCCCACCGGGAAGAACAGCTCCGGGTCTTCATCGCGACAGATTGCCTTGTGGCGCCAATCCATTTCTCAAATCTCCTCATACGCGCGCAGCGATGCGCGCCCGTTAATAAGCCTGACGGGCATTTGGCTGGTTTTTACTGGCTGTTTCACGCTCGGCGACCTGGCGTTCGACCGCTCGTGTTCCTTGTGAATACTTTCACGAATCAGGCTGAAGTCAATAGGTTTCCATTAACACGTGTGCAACATCACTGCGCGCTTGGGGTGCGGTTTTGGCCGCGTCGACTCCCGCGGACGTGTCAAGCCGCGGCGGGCGGTTGGGGCGGCGCGACGACCGACAGCGCGTCGGCGCGGTAGGAGAACGCGATCTCGGTGCGTTCGCCGGTGAAATCCCCGTCGATCTGCGTGGGCATGGCCCCCGGTGCGTCGAAGGCGACGGCCTCGACGTCGTCGTTGCGGAAGACGTGGCGGGCGCGCGGGTCGGCGCGCACGAGCAGGCGGGTGGCCAGCGGAAGGTTGCGCGGGACGCTCAACGACGACGAGGCGAAGACGCCGAGCCCGCCGGCCAGGGTCGTGCCCGGATTGGTCTCGATGATCTTGCCGCGCAGATAGGTCCACGGCGTCGTGTTCAAGACGAAGGCAAAGGCGGTGTCGCGCAGAGTGCGGGTGGCACCGCCGCGCTCGGTGACGGTGACGGTGAACCGCTGTCGGTCCGCCCGGTGCCGCAGGAACGTCGCGACCGTCGTGAACAGGTAGCGCGTGGGGGTGGCCGACTTGCCCCGGTTGCGCTTGTCCTCCATCGCGGCGACGACGTGTGCGTCGATGCCCATGCCGCAGTTGAACAGGAACCAGCGATCGTCGACGATGCCGAGGTTCACGGTGCGCGAGGCCCCCGACTCGAGCAGGTCGATCAACTGGGCGGTGGCGAGCAGCGGATCGGGGTCGATGTCCAGTGCGCGGGCGAACACGTTGGCGCTGCCGCCCGGGATGATGCCGAGCCGGGGGAGGGAGGCGGGCGGGACATCCGACGGTTTGCCGAGCATCCCGTTGACGACCTCGTTCACCGAGCCGTCGCCACCGTGGACGACGATCGCGTCGTAGCCGCCGTCGAGGGCGCGCCGGGCCAACTCCTCGGCGTGCCCGCGGTGGGTCGTCTGCTCGACGGTCAGATCCATCCTCGAGCCCAGCGTGTGCGCCAGGGTGTCGCGGCCCGCCGGGGTCGTCGCGGTCGCGTAGGGGTTGACGATCAGCAATGCGCGCACGGAACACCACCCTACGGTGGCGGCGGTGGTGGCGCGCAATACCCTTGGGACCATGCAGAACAGTGCGATGGTCCCGCGGCCGATTCGCTGGGCGGGCGTCTCGACCGCCGTCCAGGGCGCGGTCGGGCTGGTCGTCGCGCTCATCCTGGTGATCCGCGAGATGGGCGGCCACCACGAGGACTTCGCCAGTGGCTACGGACTGGCGCTGTGGTGCGCGCTGATCGGGCTGAGCGTCCTGGGCGGCGGCATCGCCCTCATCCGCGGGAAGCGCTGGGGCCGCGGCATCGCGGTGGTCGCCGAGATCCTCCTGCTGCCGGTGGCCTATTCACTGCTGACCGACAGCCACCGACCCGTCCTCGGCGTGCCGCTTGGGATCTGGGCCCTGGGCACCCTGGTCGCCCTGTTCACCGCTCCCGCGCTGGAGTGGGCCGCGGGTGGCGGCGCCGCACCCGACGCCGACGACGAACCGTAGAGTGGGTCGCATGACCACGACCGTCGCGATTGCCAACCAGAAGGGCGGGGTCGCCAAGACGACGACCACCGTCTCGCTCGGGGCCGCCCTGTCCGAACTGGACGTGTCGGTCCTCGTCGTCGATCTCGACCCGCAGGGCTGTCTGACCTTCTCCCTCGGCCACGACCCCGACCAGCTCGAGGTGTCGGTGCACGACGTGCTGCTGGGCGAGGAGGAGATCACCGACGCCCTGCTGACCACCGACGACGGTGTCACCCTGCTCCCGGCGACCATCGACCTGGCCGGCGCGGAGGCGCTGCTCCTCATGCGTCCGGGCCGCGAGTACGCGCTCAAGCGGGCACTGGCCGAAGTGGCGGAGGACTACGACGTGATCCTCATCGACTGCCCACCGTCGCTGGGGGTGCTGACGCTCAACGGGTTGACCGCCGCCGACTCGGTCATGGTGCCGCTGCAGTGCGAGACGCTCGCCCATCGCGGCGTCGGGCAGCTGCTGCGCACGGTCACCGAGGTGCAGCAGATCACCAACCCCGACCTGCAGTTGACCGGCGCGATCGCCACGCTCTACGACGCGCGCACCACACACAGCCGCGACGTGCTCGCCGACGTCGCCGACCGCTACGACCTGTCGGTCATCAACCCGCCCATCCCGCGCACGGTGCGCTTCGCCGAAGCGTCGGCCTCGGGGGCGTCGGTGCTGCGCGGGCGCAAGAACAAGGGTGCCGTCGCCTATCGCGAGTTGGCGAAGAACCTGTGGAACCACTGGTCCACCGGCGCCGAGCTGGAGACCTTCGCCCTCACCGAGGCGTAGCGGGACCGTAGGCGGTGATCGTCGGGCCGCGCTGTTCGACGACCTGGGCGCCGATGAGCGCCGGCACGATCGGTGCGTCGGTGCCCGGCTCGCGGGGCACCGGCAGGTCCCCGATCCGGTGGCCGGTGGCCGCGTCGACGACAAGGTAGCCGCGGGCATCGGGGATCAACATCCGCCCGTCGACAGAGACGCCCGGACCACGGGTGTCCGGGACGGTGAACGTGGGCCGCATCGTGGTCGTGTCGATCGCGACGGTGGCCGACCCGGTCCACACCGTCGCCAGTCCCTCCGCGTCGGTGGACACCTCCCCGCGGGGCAGCTCGGGGCCGCCGGGCACGCGGTGGCGCCCGGTCTCGTTCCCGTCGGAGTCGAAGGCGCGGATGGACGGCGGGGTCGGCTCCGGGCTGTTGGCGCCGCCGTCGTACACCGCGACGGCCGATTCGGACATCGCCACGACGACCGGCGGGGCGAAGGCCGTTCCGCTGGTGATGACCGTGGTGCCGTACAGGCTGATCTTCTCGTCCTTGTCGACGACGGCGCCGACCACGGTCAGCCGGTAGCCGGCATCGCCGGTGCAGTGCTCGACGAGCGCGACACGGTCACCGGAGGTCATCCCGGAGGAGATCCGGCAGCCGCTCCCGTCGTGGGGTCCGCGGTCGGGTTTGACCCGCGCGTCGACCCGGCCGTACTCGATGCCGCGGACCAGGTTCGACCCCCAGGTCTCCAGCCGCGTCGCACCCAGGCTCAGCACATAGCCGCCGTCGGACTGCAGGGTCACCGCCGTGTCGGCGTCCGAGCTGCGGGTGAACCGCCGGACGCCCTTGCTCGCGTCGATCGCGGTGACCTCGCCGCAACCGCGGGAGTTGCGGTAGGCCGACAGTGCGGTCGGCGTGCTGGGCGACCAGGCGGCCAGCACGCCACACAGGGGAAGTGAGCGCCGATAGCTCCACAGGACCCTGCCGGTGGCGGGGTCGCGGCCCGCGACGGTGCGGTCGTCGCCGGTCACGACGACGGCATCGGTGATCTGCGGCGAACGGGTGTCCGCGGACCGCGCCGTCCACAGTTGGCGCAGGCTCGCCGGGACGCCGGCCGGATACGGCTGCGCCGACGGGGTGGCGGTCGCCGGGGTCAGCGTCGTGCGCCGTGCCGAGCTGAAGTACCAGGCGGCCGTCGCGGCGATGACCAGCGCCACGACGATGGCCGCGGACACGGCGAGGTCGACGGGTCGTCGCCGCAGCGGTCGCATCCGTGGGTCGTTACTCGGGGGTGGGCTCAGTCGGCCGCAGCCGCGGTGGGCGCCTGGGCCTGGTCCGCGGCACCGCCGGTGCCCTTGCC
>NZ_JASGER010000057.1:0-42080 GCF_047606305.1 Gordonia sp. (in: high G+C Gram-positive bacteria)
ATTCGGCGGCCAACCGACTCGCCGCCGAGGACGACGCGACCGACGCCGTGCGCGCGCCGGCCGCCGCATGGGCGACGCTCGCCTGCGCGGCCGCGTCGGCGGCGGCCAGCTTGAAACCGAGCTCACCGAGAGCAGAGGCGGCCTCATCCAAGGCGGCGCCGTCGCCGTCGGACACCGCGGCGGCATAGCGCGCGTAGACACCGATCAACGGGCCGTCGAGCCGTGCGGCCAGCTCGGCCAGACGCGCGGCACCGCTCGGATCGCCGAACCGTGCGGCCAGCTGCCAGGCCTCTGCCTCGATGGCGATCTGCCCGCAGGCCGCGGCGTTCTCGGCCGCCTCGACGGCGAGCTGCGCCGCGCGTCCGTACCTCCCCTCCCCGGCGGCCTGCCAGGCGACGGCGAGGTCGAGGCTGGGTCCGAAGACCGCGACGTGGCGATGGAAGGCGCGCTGCGCGCGGGCGAGGGTGTCGGCAGCGGCCGCCCCCTGGCCCAAACCGGAGAGAGCCATGACCTGGAGGATGAAGGCCGGGTAGGCCCACGAGGCGGCCGAACCTTCCTCGCCGAGGGCCGCCAGTGTCTGCTCCATCCGCGTCACCGCGGCCGGCAGGTCGCCCCGCATGACCGCGACCTCACTCACCTGGATCCCCGACAGCGCCCAGCCGAGATAGTGGCCGGCAGAGGAGAAGTCGAGGTAGCGCCGCGCCGCCTGATCGGCCTCGTCGAGCCGACCGGGCAAGGTCAGCGCGAGGATCTCGCCGAATCCGGCGGGGAAGCGCAGCAGTCCGTCGGTGACCTTCTCCGCCTCACGGGCCTTCTCCGCCAGCGCGGCCACCTCGTCGCCCCGACCGGTCAGCGCGCGGGACAGGCTGCCGCCGAAAACCGCCCACTCCACCGCCCAGGGTGTCGCCAGCGGATCGGCGAGGACCTCGTCGGCGAGGGTGATCGCCTCGTCGAGCCGGTTGGTGAACAGGGCGATCGCCGAGGAGACGCCCTTGACGATCAGGGCCAGCGCCGGCTGGGTGACGCGCGCGGCGACGAGGTCGAGGACCTGCTGCGCGCGCGGGGCGTCGCCGACCGCCCAGAACAGGTTGCCGATCCGCAGCAGCCCCCACCGGATGAGTTCGGTCTGGTTGAACCGGTCGGGGTCGAAGACGGCCAGCGCGGCCTCTGCCTCGTCGGCGCGGCCCTGCCACATCAGTGCGCGCGCCAGCGGCTCGGACGCCTCCAGCCCGCCACCCGCGTCGACGGCCGCCTTCGCGAAGCGCTGCGCCATCGGGATGTTGGCGACCGTCAGGGCCTGGTTGGCCGCCGCGGCCAAGTCGTCGCTGGAGATCACGACGTCGCTGTCGAGGCCGAGGTCGGCGATGAGGATCCGGTCGGACACGACGTCCGACCGCTGCGCCTGCAGGACCGACACCAGTCGGCCGCGCAGGCGCCGCGCCGTCAACGACCCCATTCTGCTGCGGATCACCTCGCCGAAGAGCGGATGGGTGTACTGCACCCGCAGTCTGCCGCCCTGCTGGGCGATCCGGATGAGGTCGAGGGCCTCGGCGCGCTCGACCGCCGCGTCACCGGCCAGTTCGCTCAGCACGTCCAGGGTCGCCGGCTCGCACAGGCTCAGGTACTGCAGGACCGTCAGCACCTCGTCGTCGAGGCGGTCGATGCGACCCTCCAAGAGGGAGGCCAGTTCGGAGGTGATCGCGGTGCGCCCGCGCAGCTGCCAGACCCCGTTCGACTCCCGCAGGGTGCCCGCCTCGATCGCGCCGTCGACGAGGTGTCGCAGGAACAGGGCGTTGCCGCCGGACGCGTCCCACATGAGGTCCGCCGACAGTCCCTCCAGCCGCCCGCCCACAACCGACTCGACGAGGTCGACGCTCTGCGACTTGGTGAACGGCTGCAGCGTCATCCGCAGCAGGTGCCGGTCCTTCCACAGCGACGTCACCGCGTCGGGCACCGATTCGCCGCTGCGCACCGTGGCGATGATCTGCACGGCGCGGTCGATGGCGAGTTGGTGCAGCAGCGTCGCGGACAGCTCGTCGAGCAGGTGGGCGTCGTCGACGCCGATGATCGTCTTGCCCTCGGCCAGCAGGGAGGTGCGCGCGGCGGCCAGGTAGGCGACGGGGTCGCTGGTGGCCGACGGTCCGACGAGATGGGCGAAGACGCCGAGCGGGATCGAGCGCGCCGACTCGGTGCCGGCGATCCACCGCGCGCCCCCGAGCCTGCCGGTCACCAGGCGCGCCAACGTCGTCTTGCCGACGCCGGACTCCCCGGTCAGCACGACCCCACACTTGTCCGAGCCGCCCTCGAGAGCCTGCCGAATCTGGTCGAATTCGTTGGCGCGCTCGAGGATTGGCCATTCGGCGCGCATGGGGAGATGATAGGTCCCGCCGGCCGCGCGGGCGGGACAAAGCGCAGAATTCTGGACACTTGTCCCACTGCGTTCACCAGCGGATACCCGCTACTTCGCCCAGCCGATGTCCTCCACCGGTCCGATGTAGAACATCCCGGCGCCGTAGTTGGCCAACCCCTTCTTCACGGCGACCATCGTCGGCCCGTTGAACAGCGGCAGATTCGAGTACTGCCGGAAGGCCCGCGCCTCGACCTCGTTGCCGGCCTTGATCTGCGCGGTGGGATCGGGGATCTGTTGGACCCGCCTGATCTCCGCGTCGAGCTCGGGCGATCCCGCGCCCGATCGGTTCAGCTGGGAGTTCGAGCACCAGATCTGGCACAGGTAGGCCAGTCCGAACGGGTCCGACGAGCTGAACCCCATCTGGAAGACGTCGAACTCCTTGCCGACGATCACCTTGGAGAAGTCGGAGGTGGGCCGCACCGCGATGGCGAGGTCGATCCCCACCTGGCGCAGCATCGCCTGCATGGCCCGCGCGAGGTTGGCGGTCGTCGCGTCGTCGCCGAGGATGGGCATGGACAGCGTCAGCCGCTGTCCGCCCTTGTGCCGGATACCGGAGCCGTCGGTGGTCCAACCGGCCTCGTCGAGCAGGCGACGAGAGCGGTCCTGGTCATAGGTGACCGTCGACCCGACGTTGTCGCGGTAGCCGGGTTGGAAGGGATAGAGCAGGAAGGAGCCGGGCAGGTCCTCGGTGTAGCCGAGACCGGTGAACCGGATCCGGGCGAGGGTCTGGCGGTCGATGCCGCGCAGCAGCGCCTCGCGCACCCGGATGTCGCGCAGCACCGGGGTGTCGAGGTTGACCACGAGCAGTGCGTTGGCGGGCGTCGCCGACGCGCGGACGTCGATGCCGGTCATCGTGACCACCTGGGCGCGGTTGTCCTTGCTGCTCACGCCGGTGGCGTCCAGCTCGCCGTTGCGGAAGGCGTTGATCGCCGCCTGCGGCTCCATCTGCCGGAAGACGCGGCGCTCGAGCTTGCCCGGCTTGCCCCACCACTTGGGGTTGCGGCGGAACACGACGGTGCCGGCGTTCCGGTCGTAGGACTCGATCGTGTACGGCCCGGCACCGAGGTCGGCGCGCGGGTTCTGCACATAGGAGCGGTTGAAGTCGTCGGCGGTGACGATCTTCGGGTGCTGCAGCAGGTTGAACAGCCCGTCCGGCCACGCCCACACGCCCCGGAAGGTGACCACGGCCTGCTTGTCGTCGACGCCGCGGGTTACCGATTCGATCTGGTCGTAGCCGTCGGTGCTGCTGGCGGCATAGGCGGAATCGGCACCGCTGTTGACCCGCCACGTGTTCTCGAAGGACCGCCAGTCGATCGGCGTCCCGTCGTTGTAGGTGGCACGCGGGTTGATCGTGTAGGTGACGACCGTCTTCCCGTCGATGACGGCCTTGCGGACGTCGGTGAGGTAGTCGCGGTTGAAGGAGTACTCGCCGTCGGCCGAGAAGTAGGCGAGCACCGGGTTGTACCAGTGCCACAGGGACGACGTGTACGCCGTGCCGTCGGCCTGGAAGGTGTTCCACTGCGGCGTGACCTCGGTGAGCGCCGTCGTCAACGACCCCCCGTCGCGGATCTCCTCGCGCGGCTTGGCGTTGAGCTGCGCCTGCCCGGGTTCGAAGGTGCTGCTCGACGATAGGTCGACGCCGCATCCGCTGACGACGGCGAGCGCGACGGTCGCCGCGACGATGAACCTGGTCGCCCTCATGTCGCCGCCTCGATCCGGGCTCGTCGGGGATCCAGCGGCGGGACGGCCGCGATCAGCTCGCGCGTGTACGGGTGCTGCGGCCGCTCGAAGACGTCGGCGACCTCGCCCTGCTCGACGAATTCGCCGGCCTTCATCACAGCGACGCGGTGTGCGATCCGGCGCACCACCGCGAGGTCGTGCGCGACGATCACGTAGGCGACACCGGTCTGTTCCTGCACACGGACCAGCAGGTCGAGGATGTCGGCCTGGATGGACACGTCCAGCGCGGACAGCGGCTCGTCGAGGGCGATCACCGCCGGCTCGGTGGCCAGCGCCCGGGCGATCGCGAGCCGCTGGCGCTGACCGCCGGAGAACGCGCGGGGGAACCGGTCGCCCTGGTCGGGGTCCAGGCCCACCTGGCACAGCAGCTCGTCGACCCGCGCATGGGCCTCCTCGCGTGAACGGCCGGCGACCCGCAGCGGCTCGGCGACGACGTCGCGCGCGGTCATCCGCGGGTTCAGCGCGCCCGCCGGATCCTGGAACACCATCGAGATGTGTCGGCGCAGCGCGCGTTGGTCCCGTCCGCCGAGCGTCGCCGGGTCCTGCCCCGCGATGCGGACCACCCCGGCGGGCTGGGCGAAGCCCATGATCTCGTGCAGCGTCGTCGACTTGCCGCTGCCCGACTCCCCGACGATGGCGAGGGTCTGCCCGGGCACCAGGTCGAAGGAGACGCCCCTGACCGCCTGGACCTCACCCGTGCGCCGGCGCAGGAACCGCGAGGTGACGGCGAAGGTCTTGGTGAGGTCGTGCACGGACAGGACGCTGTGGTCGTCGGGCGGCTGCGGCGAAGGAGCGGGTGTATCGAGCCCCCCATCCGTCCGCATGGGCCCGTCGATCCGCGGCACGGCGTCGAGCAGCCGGACGGTGTACGGGTCCTTCGGGTCGTCGAAGAGGTCCAGGACCGGCGCCCGCTCGACGGCCTGCCCGCCGTGCATGACGATGACGTCGTCGGCGACACGGGCGACGACGCCGAAGTCGTGGGTGATCAGGACGAGCCCGGCGTCGGTCTCGCGCTGCAGGGTCGTGAGCAGTCGCAGGATCTGCGCGGCGACGGTGACGTCGAGGGCGGTCGTCGGCTCGTCGGCGATGATGAGGTCGGGTTCGTTGGCGATCGCCATGGCGATCATGACGCGCTGGCGCTGACCGCCCGACAGCTGGTGCGGGTAGGAGTGGAAGCGGGCGCGCGGATCCGGGATGCCGACCGCGTCGAGCAGTTCGACGGCCCGGTCGCGCGCGGCGGTCGAGCTCATCGAGCGGTGCACCTGGAGCGCTTCGACGATCTGGGCGCCGATCGTGAACACCGGCGTCAGCGAGGACAGCGGGTCCTGGAAGATCATCGCAACCTCGTTGCCGCGGATCCCCGACAGCTCGCCGTCGCCCAGGCCGATCAGCTCACGGCCGTTCAGCTTCGCCGAACCGGTGACGAGCGCGGAGTCCGGCAGCAGTCCCATGACGGCCAGCGCGGACGCGGACTTCCCCGACCCGGACTCCCCGACGATCGCCAGGGTCTTCCCGCGCTCGACCGTGTAACCCAGGCCCTGCACGGCGTCGACGCGACCGGCCTCGGAACCGAATGCGACTCGCAGGTCGTCGACCTGCAACAGCGGCCCGCTCACGACGCTCCCCCGGCGGTCTCGACCGGCTCGGCGACGGTCGGGTTGGCGGCATTGGGGTCCAGCGCGTCGCGCAGGCCGTCGGCCATCAGCGTCATCGACACCGTGAGGAGCGTCAGCACGCCGGCCGGGAAGTAGAACAGCCACGGCGACGCGACGATCGTGCCGACGCCCGACTGCAGCAACGAGCCGAGCGAGACGTCGGGGATCTTGACGCCCAGCCCCAGGAAGGACAGACCCGTCTCGGTGAGGACCGTGCCCACGACCGCGAGGGCGAAGTTGATGACGAGCAGCGAGGACAGGTTCGGGATGATGTGGCGCGCGATGATGCGCCACGGTCGCTCCCCCATGTAGCGGGCCGCGACCACGAACTCGCGCTCGCGCAGCGACACCGCCATCGAGTGCACGACGCGGGCGAGCATCATCCAGCCGAACACGATCAGGGCGGCGATGATCCACCGCCAGTCGCCGCCGGTCGCGTTGGCGGTCATCGCGAGGATGAGGAAGCTCGGCACCACCAGCAGCAGGTAGACGAAGCCGAGCACCGCCTTCTCCACCCAGCCGCCGAAGAACGCGGCCAGCGAACCGGTGACCGCGGCGATCAGCGTCGTGCCGACGGCGACGGCGAGCGCGATGATCAGCGAGCGTTGCAGACCGTGGACGACCTGCGCGTAGAGGTCGTTGCCGGCATCGTTCGTGCCGAACCAGTGGCCGCGACCCGGCGGGAAGCCGATGGCGAGGAAGTCGGTGTCGGTGTAGCCGTACCGGGTGAAGAGGCCGCCGACGATCGCGAAGACGACGAGCAGGACGAACAGGGCCAATCCCACGACGGCGGACCGTCGTCGGGAGAAGCGCTGCCACATCAGGGATGTCATCGGCTGCTCCGCACTCGCGGGTCGAGGAGGACGACGGCGACGTCGGCGAGGATCGCGCCGATGGCCGTTGCCAGGGCACCGAAGGCCGCGACGGCGACCGCCCCGTGGATGTCGTTGGTGTTGATCGACGTGACGAAGTAGCGGCCCATGCCCTCCCAGCCGAAGATCGTCTCGGTGATGACGGCGCCGGTGAAGATGCCCGGGATCGCGAAGGCGACGCCGACCGCCACCGGGATGATCGCGGTGCGCAGCGCGTGCTTGCGCACCGCGCGCCCCTTGGTCAGCCCCTTGGCGCGGGCGGTCCGCACATAGTCGGCGTCGATGGTGTCGAGCAGCAGCGAGCGCTGCAGGAAGTGCAGCCCGGCGTACTCGGCGAGGACGATGGTGATCGTCGGGAGGACCAGGTGCTTGAGCCGGTCGAGGATCGTCGGCCAGAAGCCGTGCACGTCGATGCTCTCCGCGCCGGACACCAGCACCACCGAGTGGCCGGTGGTCTGGTTGATCGAGATGCCGATGAGGACCACCGCGAGGCCGATGACGGCGACCGGCAGGTTGATGAAGAAGATCGAGACGGCCTGCAGCAGACGGTCGGGGACGCGGTATTGGCGCATGGCGGTGTACACGCCGAGGCCGACGCCGAGGAGGGTCGCGAGGACGGTCGCGCCGAAGACCAGCTGGGCGGACACGACTGCGCGGTAGGCGATCTGGCCGTTGACGCTGACGCCGGTCGGGCTCGAGCCCCAGTCCCAGTGCAGCAGGATGTTCGAGAGCCAGTGCCACCAGCGCTCGAGGATCGGCGTCTTGTCGTTGAGGTTGTAGCTGCTCAGCTGGGCGTCGACGACGGCCGGCGGCAGGGGAGGTTTGCGCGCGGCGTAGTTCGAGCGCGGGTCCAGGAACGCCGACGCGATGAAGTACGTCAGGTTGACGGCGACGAAGACGAGCACCGACCACGTGGCGATGCGCCGCGCGACGTACCCGATCAACTCCCGCCCCTTCCGACGATCCCCGCAACTCTAGCGTCGAGTGGACCCCGTTTCTCGCCGAGTGGGCGGTCAATCTCGCCGAGTGGACCCGGGGCGTCAACCCGTGGTTGACGAATTGCCGGCGTCAACCTAGGGTGGACGCATGACCGACGACGCAGCCTCCCTGTCCAATGTCCGCCTCGACGACTTGATCGACGCCGTCCGCAAATCGGCCGACGACCCACTGCGGCAACTCTCCACTGCGATGGTCGTCTCCGGGCACCTCGGGGACGTCGGCGATTCCCTGATCGGCCATTTCGTCGACCAGGCGCGTCGAGCGGGGCAGCCGTGGAGCGCCATCGGCGCCAGCATGGGGGTCACCAAGCAGGCCGCACAGAAGCGCTTCACCGCAAAGGCCGACGGCGACGCCTTCCAACGCTTCACGCCGCGCGCGCGAGCCGTACTCGTCAAGGCCCACGACGACGCCGTTCGTTCCCAAGCCGAGAGCATCGAGCCGGCGCTCTTGGCGCGACACCTTCTCCCCGACGATCAGACGCTGGCGGTCGCCGCCCTCAGGAAGACCGGTGCCGACGTCGACGGTCTGCGCTCTGCGTTCGGCGATCCGGCTCCGGTCGAGGCCACGCTCGCGCCCGGCGCACGCACGATGATCCCCTACTCCGATGCGTCCAGGAAGGTTCTCGACGAGACGCTGGCGGTCGCCCTCGGCAAAGGACACAACTACATCGGCACCGAGCATCTACTACTGGCCCTGTTCGATGACGACGAGGTTGCCGAGACGCTGGCCGCGCACGGCGCCGATCGCGACGCGCTCGACTCGGCGATCGGCGAACTGCTGTCCGCGGTCAAACCGTAGGAGTCCACTCGGCGTCAGGGGAGGCGGTCGGACTCGTAGGAGCGCGGGTCCTCGATGGGCTCGAGATGGACCGTGACGACCAGGTCCTCGACCTCCTCGTGGAGTCGCTGCTCGACCTCCTCCACGAGGTCGTGGCCGCGCTGCACCGACCATTCGCCGGGCACCAGCATGTGCAGCTGCAGGAAGCGCAGGTGCCCGCTCGTCCGGGTGCGCACGTCGTGGAACGCGACCTCCGGCGACCGGAACTCGTCCAACACGGAGAAGAACCGCGCGACGTCCTCGTCGGGCAGCGCGACATCCATCAGGCCCGACGTGGACTCGACGATCAGTCGGTAGCCGACGAACAGGATGTTCACCGCGACCGCGATCGCGATGATCGGATCCAGCCGCTCCCACCCGGTGAGCGCGACCAGAACGATGCCCGCGATCACGCCGATGGTCGTCATCAGGTCGGTCATCAGGTGCCGACCGTCGGCGGTCAGCGTGATCGACCGGTACCGGCGCCCCGCTCGTATCAGCACCACGGCGACGGCGCCGTTCAACGCCGCCGCCACGACCGAGACCGCGACACCGATCCCCAGGGACTCGAGCGGCTGCGGGTGCAGCAGCCGCTCAACGGCGGCATAGACGATGACGACCGCGGCGACGAAGATCATCGCGCCCTCGACGCCCGCGGAGAAGTACTCGGCCTTGGCGTGCCCGAAGTTGTGGTTGTCGTCGGCCGGTCGTGCCGCGACCCCCAGCGCGATCAGCGCGACGATCGCCGCCACGAGGTTCACCACCGACTCGGCGGCGTCGGACAGCAGGCCCACCGAACCGGTCATCAACCAGGCGCCCATTTTGAGGGCGATGGTGGCCACGGCGGTCGCGATCGACAGCCACGCGTATCGCTGCAGCCGGGCGCGTCTGGTCACCCCGACATTGTCCCGCATGGCCCCGATATGACGCAGATCACACCCCGATGCGGCACAATCGATCCATGCTCGAGGAAATGGAAGCCGAGGCGAGCGCCCTCTACGCCCACGGTGAATACATGTCGGCACTGGCGGAGTTCTCCGTGCTGGCCGAGATCCGCTCGCGGCGCGAAGGACCCTACTCGCCGCAATACCTCCACAATCTCCACGACTGCATCCGGTGCGCCTATGAGCTGAACCGGTGGCCCGATTGCGTCGGCTTCTGCACCGAATTGCACGGCAAGTACGTGCGCACCCACGGGCGCGCGGAGGACGACACCGTCGACGTCGCAAAGAAATGGGCGTGGGCGCTGCTCAACATGCGCGACTACCCGCGGGCCGTCGAACTGTATCTGCAGACGGCAGACGCGCTGTGGGAGTCGGATCCGACGTCGGCCCGACGCCTCCTGGGCGCACCGGCGACCTTCCGCACAGAGGTCGACCCCGCCGACTTCGCCGGAGCCCTGCGCCACCGCGTCAGCCTGCTCTCGACCATCTCGGAACTGAGCACAAAAGAAACCGACGCCAACCCGCTCACAGTGGACGGATTGGCGTCGGCTTCGTAAGTGACGCGCGTCGTGTCGACGCAGTCGTATTAAACCTTCTTGGGGAGGGTGAACAGCGAGGCGACGCTGACGATGATCAGCAGGATGCCTGCGATCCACACGAAGGTCAGCAGCGACGGGGCCGGCCACACCAGCATGATCACGCCGGCCGCGATGGCGACCAGACCCGACAGCACCAGCAGGACTCGCGAGGAGTGACCCGAGTTGGTGGTGGCGGCGAACAGCTCGGCGAGACCCTGGAAGATCCAGCCCACACCGATGAACACGGCGAGGAACCAGATGCGGTCGGCCTCGGCCCAGCCGTCGTTCGACGGGTGCCACAGCACCACGATGCCGGCCCAGAGGATCATCAGACCGATCAGGCCGTAGGCGAAGCGCAGACCGCCCGAGAGCAGGGTCGCGGAGAACGCCTGGTAGAGGCGGAAGAGGCCGGTCGCGATCAGCGAGATGCCCAGCAGGATCGCCAGGACGTTCAGGGTCTTGCCCGGCCAGACGAGCGCGGCAACGCCGATGACGATGCCAAGCAGAGCCGTGAAAAGGATGGTGCCCCGGACGGCGCCAACGGCCTTCTCCGGGATTTGACGTTCGATATCAGCAATTGTCATGCGATGAGATTAACCCACATCGGGCCTGTTGTCCGTACCAACTCCAATTTAATTCGCGATGCGCCCGACTTCGTCTTCCGCAGCGCCGGGGCCCGAGCCGAACGCGCCCACTGCCCCGTGTAATAAGGAGCAATGGGACAACCCAGTTTTTTCACCGAATCCAACGGTCGATTCGACCCGACGCGGTTCTCGCTGAGCCTCTGGGGACCGCGCACGCTCAACGGCCCGGCCGTGTGCGCCATCGCCGCGCGCACGGCGGAGATCACCGGCAGCGCCGACGGCTTCCGACCGGTCCGGTTCACCATCGACCTGTTCCGCGCCGCGCGCGAGGAGCCCACTGCCACCACCGCGACCGTCCTGCGCGACGGGGGCCGGGTCCGCGTCGTGGAGGTCGACGTCCTTCAGCACCTCGACGACGAGGAGCCGGTGCGCGTCGCCCGCTCGACGACCGTCTTCCTCAGGGAGTCGGTGAACCCCGACGGTGAGCGGTGGTCGCGGGAGTCCACCGACTTCGATCCGCCCAGCGTCCCCGAGGACGACTACTACCCGCGCTTCGCCGCCGACGCGACCACGGCCGCCGACGGCACGCCGGTCGACGCGATCGCGTGGACCAGCGACCTCGCCGCGCTGCAGGGCCCCGGCCGCAAGCGCCATTGGACACACCCGCTGCCCGTTGTCGCCGGCGAGCCCCCGTCGCCGTTCCTGCGCGCGGTCATCGCCGCCGAGTCCACCAGCCTGATGGGGAACTGGGGCACCACCGGCATCGCACTGATCAACTGCGACCTGACCGTCGCATTGTCGCGACTGCCGCGCGGCGTGCGCGTCGGCGTCGAGTCCGATTTCCACGTCGAGGACGACGGGATCTCGGTGAGCGAGTGCATCCTTTACGACGTCGACGGACCGGTCGGCACCGGCCTCGTGACCGCCGTCAACAACGCCAAGGCGGAGATCGATTTCACGAGCGTCAAGCCTGAAGACCGGATGAAACAAACGTGACCTGGGTCACCCGACCCCCTTCTCGAATCTCAACTTGGTAACGATGGCTGGTAGCCTGCCACTCATGCTTTCGCCATCGATTCGCGTGAAGACCGTCGCGCTGGCCGCCGCCGCGGCCGCCGCCGCCGGCCTCGCGACAGCCGTGAACACCGCCGACGCCGACGCCTTCGTCGCCGACCGTGCCCAGATGGTCGCCCGCATCACCGGCCCCGGCTCGATCAACGACACCGTCGGTCGGTACAATGTCGTCGGCACCGACCTGGGCATCCTGTGGGACAACGGCCACAACGAGGTCCTCGCCGCCTTCGGCGACACCCAGTCGTTCAACGGTTGGTCGCTGCTGCGCGGCAACCTCTTCGCCCTGCGCTCGAACATGCTGCTGCGCAGCAAGGACCGCAACCTGGCCGACGGCCTGCACTTCACCGGCCACTCCGGTCCCCCCGGATACGCCAAGCGCGTCGTGAAGGCCTCGCGCCGCGACGTCACCATCGTCCCGACCGGCGGCGTCTCGGTGAACGGCAAGCAGTACATGGGCATGCAGGCGGTCAACCTCTGGGGCGACCCGGGCCGCTGGCAGACCCGTTACGGCGCCATCGCGGTGTCCGGCAACAACGGTCGCACCTTCAAGCGGATCGTCGCGCGCCGCCCCAACTACAAGGGCAACCGCAAGTTCCAGCAGGTCGCGTTCATGAAGGACGGCGGCTTCGTCTACGTCTACGGCACCCCGAGCGGCCGCTTCGGCGCCGTTTACCTCGCGCGCGTGCCCGAGGGGAAGATCGAGAACCTCGGCGCCTACGAGTACTTCGCCGGCGGCCACTGGGTCAAGGGCCCGTCGCTCGCGACGCCGATCATGAGCGCCCCCACCGGCGAGATCTCGGTCGCGTACAACAAGTACATCGGCCGCTACGTGTCCCTCGCGACCCGCGACGGTGCCACCATGCGCACCGCGCCGCGCCCCGAGGGCCCGTGGACCCGCGGCCACAACATCGTGCCGGCCACGGACCCGATCGGCGGCTACGCCCCGTTCATCCACCCGTGGTCGCTGACCGGCCCGACGATGTACTTCACGTACTCGATCTGGCACGGCTACCAGGTCTACTTCATGAAGGTGAACCTGCGCCGCCCCTGATACAGCCACGACGACGGGCCCTGCACCGATTGGTGCGGGGCCCGTCGTCGTTTCGGCCCCGGTGCCGTACGATGGTGAGCCAGATCACATTTCGTGCTCGGAGGTGGGCGATGCCGAATCGGTTCCTGCACTACGGCGGCAGCAAGTACATCCTCAACCGCGAGGGCGAGGCCCGACTGCAACGCGTTCTGGAGACCGTGTACGGCAGCGACGTCAACCATCAGTGGTTCACGCTCTACCCCGACAGTCCGACGCCCTGCAGCCTGCTCATCGCCCCGGGCGTGCCGATCTCCGTCGAGACCGAGTACGAGATCGGCGACGACATCACCGCGCAGCGCTGATCAGCGCGCGTACATGATGACCGCGACGCCGACGAGGCAGATCAGCGCACCGATCACGTCGTAGCGGTCGGGCCGGAACCCGTCGGCGACCATCGCCCACAGCAGCGAACCGACGATGAACACCCCGCCGTAGGCGGCCAGCACGCGCCCGAAGTTGGCGTCGGGCTGCCCCGCGGCGACGACGCCGTACAGCCCCAGCGCGACGGCGCCGATCCCCACCCAGAGCCACCCGCGGTGCTCGCGCAGCCCCTGCCAGATCAGCCAGGCGCCGCCGATCTCGAGGACGGCCGCAGCGACGAACAGGAGCAGTGATCGCAACAGCGTCATGGCGCTTATCGTAGAGCCATGCGAATCGGAGCCCACCTGCGCGAAGACGAGAACCCCCTGGAGACCGCCGAGGGCCTCGGCATCGACGTCTTCCAGATGTTCGTGACCGATCCCCAGGGGTGGAAGAAGCCGGAGAAGCGCGACGACGCGGAGGCGATCGCCACCTCCCCCATCGACGTGGTCGTCCACTCGAGCTACCAGATCAACGTCGCGAGCCTGAACAACCGGCTGCGCATGCCGTCGCGCAAGGCGGTCGAGCAGCAGGCGACCGCGGCCGCCGATCTCGGCGCCATCGGCCTCGTCGTGCACGGCGGGCACCTGCGCGACGGGGAGGATGCCGCGCTGGGGTTCGAGAACTGGCGCAAGCTGTTCGAGCGGCAGGCCGACAAGGGTGGCTTCGGGGTGCCGATCCTCATCGAGAACACCGCCGGCGGCGATCACGCGATGGCCCGCACCCTCGAATCCATCGAGCGGCTGTGGGAGGCGGTCGGCGATTTCGAGCAGGCCGGGTTCTGCCTGGACACCTGCCACGCGTGGGCCGGCGGCGAGGACCTCGTCGGGTTGGTCGAGCGGATCCGGGCGATCACCGGGCGCATCGACCTGGTCCACCTGAACAACTCGCGCGACGAGTTCGACTCCGGGCGCGACCGGCACGCGAACCTCGCCGACGGCCACATCGATCCGGACGTCCTCGTCGGCGTCATCGCGGCCGCGGACGCCCCCGTCGTCTTGGAGACGCCGGCCCCCGGAATCCCCGATGACCTGGCCTATCTCCGGGCTAACCTGTAGTCGGCGGCCGGTTACGGAGGTCACAAACCCTCCAGTTGTCCCACCTGGTCCCACGGAGTATTCTGGCCTGGTTACCGACGAGTAACATAGCTCGTCGGGCCGCCGATTGCGACGGCGAAACAACCCCAACAGTGAACACCCATCGGGCCGCGTCAGACCCGACAGCCTAAGACAAAAGGAATGCATCACCATGGGCCACTACAAGTCCAACCTGCGTGACATCCAGTTCAACCTGTTCGAGGTCCTCGACCTGGAGAAGGTGCTCGGCCAGGGCGAGTACGCCGACCTCGACCGCGAGACGGCCGAGGACATGCTCCGCGAGGTCGCCGCGCTCGCCGAGGGGCCGCTCGCCGAGCCCTTCGCCGACACCGACCGCAACCCGCCGGTGTTCCACCCGGACACCCACAGCGTGACCATCCCCGAGGGGTTCAAGAAGGCCGTCAAGACCTACCAGGAAGCCGGCTGGGGATCCCTCGGCCTGCGCGAGGAGCTCGGCGGCGTCGTCGTGCCGCCCGCGCTGCAGTGGTCGCTGGCCGAGATGATCCTCGGCGCCCAGCCCGCCCTGTTCATGTACATGGCCGGCCCGTCCTTC
The DNA here is from genome assembly GCF_047606305.1 of Gordonia sp. (in: high G+C Gram-positive bacteria). Classification (GTDB taxonomy): domain Bacteria; phylum Actinomycetota; class Actinomycetes; order Mycobacteriales; family Mycobacteriaceae; genus Gordonia. The sequence goes on from NZ_JASGER010000057.1 coordinate 14,773, forward strand.
GCCCAGGTCTTCTACAACAACGGCACCGACGAGCAGAAGAAGTGGGCCGAGATCATCGCCGAGCGCGGCTGGGGCGCCACCATGGTCCTCACCGAGCCCGACGCCGGTTCGGACGTCGGCGCGGGTCGCACCAAGGCGACCCAGCAGGAGGACGGCAGCTGGCACATCGACGGTGTGAAGCGCTTCATCACCTCGGCCGACTCGGACGACATGTTCGAGAACATCATGCACCTGGTGCTCGCCCGCCCCGAGGGCGCCGGCCCGGGCACCAAGGGCCTGTCGCTGTTCTACGTCCCGAAGACCCACTTCGACTTCGAGACCCAGGAGTTCGGCGAGCGCAACGGCGTCTTCGTCACCAACGTCGAGCACAAGATGGGTCTGAAGGCCTCGGCCACCTGTGAGCTGTCCTTCGGCCAGCACGGCGTCCCGGCCAAGGGCTGGCTCGTCGGCGAGGTCCACAACGGCATCGCCCAGATGTTCGACGTCATCGAGCACGCCCGCATGATGGTCGGCACCAAGGCCATCTCGACGCTGTCGACCGGCTACCTCAACGCGCTCGACTACGCCAAGAGCCGCGTCCAGGGCGCCGACCTGACCCAGATGACCGACAAGACCGCGCCGCGCGTGACCATCACGCACCACCCGGACGTGCGTCGCGCTCTGATGACCCAGAAGGCCTACGCCGAGGGTCTGCGCGCCGTGTACCTCTTCACCGCCGCGCACCAGAACGACGCCACCGCCCAGCTGGTGTCCGGTGCCGACAAGGAGATGGCGTTCAAGGTCAACGACCTCATGCTGCCGATCGTCAAGGGCGTCGGCTCCGAGCGCGCCTACGAGAAGCTGACCGAGTCGCTGCAGACCTTCGGCGGTTCGGGCTTCCTGCAGGACTACCCGATCGAGCAGTACATCCGCGACTCGAAGATCGACTCGCTGTACGAGGGAACCACGGCCATCCAGGCGCAGGACTTCTTCTTCCGCAAGATCATCCGCGACAAGGGCCAGGCGCTGGCCCACGTCGCCGGCCAGATCTCCGAGTTCATCAAGAACGACGAGGTCGACGGTCGCCTGAAGGGTGAGCGCGCGCTGCTGAACACGGCCCTGGAGGACACCCAGGCCATGGCCGCCACGCTCACCGGCTTCCTCATGTCGGCCCAGGAGGACCCGAAGCAGCTGTACAAGGTCGGCACCGGCTCGGTGCGCTTCCTCATGTCGGTCGGCGACCTGGTGATCGGCTGGCTGCTGCTGCGCCAGGCCGAGGTCGCCCTCGCCGCGCTCGACAAGGGCGCCGACGGTGCGGACAAGGCCTTCTACGAGGGCAAGGTCGCGGTGGCGACCTTCTTCGCGAAGAACATGCTGCCGCAGCTCACCGCGACCCGCGGCATCCTCGAGAACGTCGACAACGACATCATGGAGCTCGACGAAGCCGCCTTCTGATCGCAAACCCGACAGAACGGGACAAGCCCCACACCGTTTCGGTGTGGGGTTTGTCCTTATCTGTGGGGTTTGCCGGACACCGCTAGCCTCGACCCATGAGCTCGTACACGACCCATCCACAGCGATGGGTGTTCGCGTTCCTGCTCTCGCTGCTGGCCCTGGCGCTTGGGGTGTCGGGGCTGCCGTCGCCGCTGTACCCGCTGTACGCGCAGCAGTGGCACCTGAGCCCGTTGACGATCACCGTCGTGTTCGCCGTCTACGCGATCGGCGCCCTCTGCTCGGCGCTGACGGTCGGGCCGATCTCGGATTCGGTCGGGCGCAAGCCGGTGCTGCTCGCCGCCCTGCTCGCGATCCTCGCCGGACTGGGGTTGTTCCTGATAGCGACGTCGCCGTGGCAGCTGATCGTCGCGCGCTTCCTGCACGGCAGCGCGGTCGGAGCGATCACCGTCGTGTCCGGTGCCGCCCTGCTGGACGTGCGCCCGCGCGACGGCGCCCGCAACGGAATGGTCAGCGGCGTCGCGCTCAACGTCGGGATCGCGGTGACCGCACTCGGCGCGGCCGCCGCAGCACAGTGGTCGTCGAACCCGCTGCGCCTGCCGTTCGCGATCGTCGCCGCGATCGTCACGGTCATGCTCGTCGCGCTGATCCTGCTGGTCGAACCGCACGTCGGGCGGACCGGTGAGCCGATCACCATCGCACGACCGTCGGTGCCGGCCGAGATCCGCGCCGACTTCTGGTTCTCCGGCATCGGGATCTTCACGTCGTGGTCGACGCTCGGGGTGTTCCTGAGTCTCTACCCGGCGCTGACCCAAGAGGCGACTGGACACCACTCGGTGCTGTTCGTCGGCGTCGTCATCTCCTCGATGGCCGCCGCCTCGGCCGCCGCGCAGTGGCTCGGCGGCCACACCAATCCGCGCAAGGCGGCCGTGGCCGGCAACATCGGCATGATCGTCACGATGCTGGGCGCCGTGTGGGCCCTGCACATCGGCTCCACCGCCTTCGTCATCGCCGACGCCGTCGCCCTCGGCGCCGCCTTCGGCCTCGCGTTCGGCGGCTCGCTGCGCCACCTGAACGAAGTGACCCCCGCCGACGCGCGCGGGCGCGTGATGAGCGCCTACTACCTGCTCGGATACCTGGCCATGGCGATCCCCACGGTGCTGGCCGGTGCCCTCGCGTCGCACTTCGGGACGTCGGCGATCTTCCCGTGGTTCGTCGGCGCGGTCGCGCTCGCGTGCCTGGCCGCAGCGGTCCTCGGAATCCGGGGTGTGCGCGACCGCCCGATCGTGATCACCGACGTCCCCCTGGACCGGTGACCGAAAGACGCAATCGCACCTCACCCGCTGTCGTAGGCTGAGGAAGTTTACGACGAGGGGGTATGCGTGTCGCGCACTGCATCGGGTGGACGCCTCACGCGCGCAGCCGTCGCCCTGGGCCTCGCCCTCCTGGTGACTCTCGGACTCCCCGCCCCCGCCGGGGCCGCGCCGAAGAAGGTCGACGAACGACTGCCGATCGGCATCCTCCCCAAACCGCTCAGCTGCATGTGGATGAGTTTTCCCGGCCGTGCCGGGATGTGGCCGGTGCCGATGCACGCCCCGAGCGAGGGCATCGGCATGTTCACCATGCCGCGCGCCCCCGAGCACGTCCAACGGCTGCTGCCGCCGAAGATCACCATCCGCACGCAGAAGTCGGGCTACAACTCCGTCTGGCAGTTCGCCCTACTGGGCGGGCACCTGTTCGTGAAATCGGCCAAGACGCTGGGCGACTGGCGGTTCGCGCCGACCCCGCAGTGTCTGCAGGGCGAGATGACCGGACTGTCCGTCGACGGCAGCCGCCTGGTCGTCCTCGCCTACAGCGGACGGATCTTCACACTCGAATCGGCCGACTGGACACCGGAACTGTGGTGGTGGACGTCGCGCTTCGGTCATCCGATCTGGCTCGACCCGGCGGGCTCGCGCGTCCGCACCAACGAACGCGCCTGGAGTTTCTCCTGGTTGGACCCGATCTACACCTCGGTCCTGCCCTTCGAGCAGCGCGGCACCTGGACCGATTCGGCCGGTGCCCGCCACCCGGTCGGCGGCGCCGGCGTCACCACCGTCTACACCCTGTCGCCCCGCGGGAACCGCATCACCATCCTCGATCCGTGGCTGCCCGGCGCCGACCCCCTGCGGCCCGGCGACAAGAACTTCGCCGACGACTACAGCTACGAGATGCAGGGTCCGCTCGACGGCCGCTTCGTGGCCCGCAACCTGTCCGCCGCCGGATCGACGACCTTCCTCATCAACGACTACGGCGACATGTACACGCGCGTGTGGGACTTCGACATCTCCGGCGCCGACACGATGTTCTTCTCCTACACCCCCGAGGACCAGGACGGCCGCAAAGGGGCGCCGAACAACTTCGAGGGCTTCTTCGCCCAGTTCCCGTTCCTGCGCAACCTGTTCCCGCAGCAATTCGCCAAGTTCCAGCTACCGCCTCCGGCATGGGTCAAGCAGCCGAAGGTGCCCGGGGAGATCACCTCCCTGATCAGCATCGAGCAGACCGGCTTCCACTCGCGACACCGAGAGCTGCGCGTCGAGGGCCGCAAGGACGGCAAGCTCGGCTACTGGCGCAAACGGATCGACCCGAAGGCGTCGTGGCGGTTTGTCCCGGTCCGCTGGCAGAAGCGGCTTTCCCGCAAGCCGCTCGACAACCGGTCCGGCGACACGTCGACGCTCACCATGGTCGGGCCGACCGGGGTGAACTACCGGGGCCGCTACAAGGACGGGTGGACCATCGAGCTGCGCGACTTCGACTACGCCGCCGACACCGTCGGCTATCGCGTGTGCGCCGGCGGCGAGTGCACGACGGTGAAGGGCTTCATCGCACCGACTCCCCGGCCTAATTGGAACCCGCGGGGGTTGACCACCAACCCGCGCCTCTACCAGGGGTTCCTCGTCCTGGATCCGGCCGATCGAGCCCGGTTCGCCGGGAACTCCCCGCTCGGGAGGGCACTGCGCACGCTCGTGCCCAACGGCAAGACCGAGCGCATCCTGGCCACCGCGACGACCAAGCGCATGCTCATCGGCACGATGGGCAAGAAGGTCGTCGAGCTGCCGCGGTTCCGCTGATCTCCACGTCGGCCGACGCAAACCCCACAGAACGGGACAAACCCCACACCATTTCGGTGTGGGGTTTGTCCTGAACAGTTGGGTTTGCGCGAGCTACTTCGGTGGCATCCGGATGCCGCCGTCGACGCGGACGACCTCGGCGTTCATGTAGGAGTTGGTGATCAGCTCCTCGACCATGGAGGCCAGCTCGTCGGGAACGCCCAGGCGCTTGGGGAAGAGCACGCTCTCGCCGAGCTTGGCCTTGAAGGCCTCCGAGTCGGGGCCCTCGCCGTAGATCGGGGTGTCGATCAGGCCGGGGGCGATGCAGTTGACGCGGACGCCGACCGCCGACAGGTCGCGCGCGACCGGCAGGGTCATGCCGACGACGCCGCCCTTGGACGACGAGTAGGCGGCCTGGCCGATCTGGCCGTCGAAGGCCGCGACGCTGGCGAGGTTGACGATCGCGCCGCGCTCGCCGCTCTCGTTGGGCTCGTTCTTGCTCATCGCGGTGGCCGCGAGGCGCACGACGTCGAAGGTGCCCACGAGGTTGATCGCGATGACCTTCTTGTACAGGTCCAGGTTGTGCGCCGAGGCGAACTCGCCGTCCTTGCCGATGGTGCGCTGGGCCCAGCCGATACCGGCCGAGTTGACCACCGCGCGCAGCGGGCCGAGCTCGACGGCGGCGTTGACCGCGGCCTCGATCTGCTCGGTGTTGGTGACGTCGACCTCGACGAACTTGCCGCCGATCTCCTGGGCGATCTTCTCGCCGTCCTCAGCCTTGAGGTCGGCGATGACGACCTTGGCGCCCTGCTTGGCCAGACGGCGGGCAGAAGCCGCGCCGATGCCGGAGGCACCACCGGTGACGATTGCACTTGCTCCCTTGATATCCATACGCCCGAGGATACGGATGGGTGTGATCCAGGGCACCGGCGGGTCGGGGCTGGCCTACTTGCAGGTGACGTTCGGCTCGGGGTCGTACTTGACGGTGCGCGTGTGGCGGGAGATCTCCCGGCCCGTCTTGGCGTCGGTGATGACCCGCGTGTTCGACGTGGTGAAGCCCTTGCTGCCGTTGGACGGGACGCATTCGTCCCCCTTGGGGAGCACGAGCTTCTGCGGGTCGGTGTAGGCGTACCGCTGGCCGGTGATCGACTGGACGTTGACCGTGCGGGTGCTCCAGAACTTCACGGTGATCGCCGACGGCGACCAGTCGGCCTCGATGTAGATGCCGTACGGGGTGTTGTTGCGGAAGACGAGGTCGATGGCGCCCTCGAACACGGTCGCCTCGCGCGCCTCGGGATACCGCGAGATGTAGTAGCTGTGCTCGGTGTGGGTGACGTCCTCGAGGCCGGCGAAGTAGGCCGCGTTGTACAGCGTCGTCGCGAACTGGGAGATGCCGCCGCCGACGGCCTTGGCGGCGTGCCCGTGGTCGATGATCGTCGACGACACGTAGCCCTGCGCCTCGCCGCGCGGCCCGGTGAAGTTGTTCAGCGAGAACTTGTTGCCCGGGCGCACGATCGCGCCGTCGACCTGCTCGGCGACGCGGCGGATGTTCTCGCCGGACAGCTGGTTGAAGCCGCCGGTGGAGAAGTCGCTGACGACCGTCCGGATGCCGAGTTTGCGGGCCTGGTCGGTGCTGAGGCCTGGTTTGATCTCCCGGTAGGCGACCTCGGCCGTGCGGTTCGGGGTCCCCACCGCCGCGGCGATCGCGCCGGCGGTACCCGCCCAGTTGACGACGAAACCCGACTGGCCGGGGACCACGGTCGGCTTGCCGGTCTTCATGGTGAAGCTCGCGTTCTTGGGCTTCGCCTGCGTGGCCTTCAGATCGGGGAACTGGGCCTTCAGCTTGGTCTTGTCGACGGTCGGCGCGAGCCCGCCCTTGCCGTCGGGGGCGTAGAACAGCACACCGGCCAGCGCCTTGGGGTGGACGGTGTCGGTCTTGCCGCGCCCCTTGAGGGTGATCGGTCCCGATACCGCGCGCGTCGCCGGTCCGCGCACGGTGTCGCGCACCGTGTCGGCCGAGACGGTGGGCTGGAACGGCTCCATCGGCAGCGTGATCTGTTTGCCGTCGAGCCAATGGGCGGCCGTCACCCGTGCGGCGACGTCGCGGTTGATCCGCAGACCGCCCGACGGCATGTCGCCCTTGGGCACGACCTTGTCACCCTCGGCCTCGAAGTGGACCCCGCCCTCCACGGCGGCCTTCTCCAGCTTGGTCCGCTCCCCGTCGAGTGCGGCGTCGAACTTGTCCCGGTCCACCCCGACGACCGCGCGCACCTTGCGCTTGAATCCCAACACCGCCAGGAACCGGCGGAACGGGTTGCGGGGCTGCTCCATCGCCTTCTTGACCGTCTGCGCCTCGTCGAAGGTCAGGCCGAGCTGATCGGCGGTGAAGGTCGCCTCACCGGATTCGGTGCGCACGTGCACGGGCTCGCCGACGACCTTCGTCAGCTGGTCCAGGCTCTTGTCGACCTCGACCTCGGTCTTGTTGCTCACCGAGACCTGCGCGACGGTCGTGCCGCGCGCGGTACGACCGTGGGTGGCCACGGCGTCACCGGCGGTGACCGCGCTGAAGACCAGCAGGGCCGCCGCTGCTACCCGGCCCCCCAGGGCCAAGCGTCGGGACGTGGTGGACGCACTCATCGAACCAAATCTACTTGGTGGCGGCACCTGTTGCCGCGTTGCGCCTCGCGGGCGCGCAGAAGTGAACGGCCCGATTGAACTGCCGGGTCGGGGGTCAGGCAGTTCAATCGGGCCCACAGTCGTTATCGACGCGGGTGTGGCGGGCGTTACACCCGGCTACCCGCGCACCGCCGTCACCCCTCGATGATGGCGGTGACGCCCTGGCCACCGGCGGCGCAGATCGAGATCAGCGCGCGACCGCCGCCGTTCTCCTTGATCTGCTTGGCGGCCTGGGCGACGATGCGCCCGCCGGTCGCCGCGAACGGGTGCCCGGCGGCCAACGACGAGCCGTTGACGTTGAGCTTGCTGCGGTCGATCTTGCCCAGGGCCTTCTTCAGGCCGAGGCGCTCGACGCAGTACTCCTCGGACTCCCACGCGGCCAGCGTCGCCAGCACCACCGAGGCGAAGGCCTCGTGGATCTCGTAGAAGTCGAAGTCCTGCAGGGTCAGGCCGTTGCGCTCGAGCAGGCGCGGCACCGCGTAAGTGGGAGCCATCAGCAGGCCGTCGGGACCGTTCACGTAGTCCACGGCGGCGGTCTCGCTGTCGACGAAGTACGCCAGGACCGGCAGACCCTTCTCCGCGGCCCACTCGTCGGTGGAGAGCAGGACGGCCGACGCACCGTCGGTCAGCGGGGTCGAGTTGCCGGCGGTCATCGTCGCGTCGCCGAGCGAGACGCCGAAGACGGGCTTGAGGGTGGCGAGCTTGTCGACCGAGGAGTTCGGGCGCAGGTTCTCGTCCCGGGTCAGCCCGCGGTACGGGGTGATCAGGTCGTCGAAGAAGCCGCGGTCGTAGGCCTTGCCCATGTTCTGGTGGCTGGCGGCGGCCAGGGCGTCCTGGTCCTCGCGCTTGATGCCGAACTCCTTGGCGGTGATGGCCGCGTGCTCGCCCATCGACAGGCCGGTGCGCGGCTCGCCGTTGCGCGGGATCTCGATACCGAGCTTGGTCGCCAGCGCGAGGGCCGCCTTGATGCGGTCGGGGGTGCTCTTGGCGCGGTTCACCTCGAGCATCTGGCGGCGCATGGCCTCCGAGACGCCGATCGGCGCATCCGACGTGGTGTCGACACCGCCGCCGATGGCGACGTCGTAGCGGCCCGAGGCGATGCCGTCGGACACAGCGGTGATGGCCTGCAGGCCGGTGCCGCACGCCTGCTGGACGTCGAAGGCGGGGGTGTAGGGGGAGAGCTCGGAGCCCAGCACCGACTCGCGGATCAGGTTGAAGTCGCGCGAGTGCTTGAGGACCGCGCCGCCGGCGACCATGCCGAGGCGCTCGCCCTGCAGGTTGAAGCGGCTGACCAGGCCGGACAGGGCGGCGGTGAACATCTCCTGGTTGCTGGCCGTCGCGTAGGTCTTGTCCTGGCGGGCGAAGGGGATGCGGTTGCCGCCCAGGATCGCGACCTTGCGCTTGGGCCGGGTGGCGAACGAGCTGATCGCGCCGGCGGTGGCCTTGGTCGCGGGGGCCTTCTTGGCGGGGGCCTTCTTCGCAGCGGTCTTCTTGGCGGGGGCCTTCTTGGGGGTGGTGGCCATTGGCTTCCTACTCCTGAAAGATTGAACGTGCTTCTCGTAGAGTATTCTTACTCTCGAGTAAGTTGCTTGTCGAACTCGGGTCGAGTCGACAGCGACCCAACGCCGCGAAAATCACACTCTGAAGGAGTACGTCTCGTGTCCGGTAAAGCAAACAAGGACCTCTACTCGACCTTCGTCACGTCGGGGCCCGGCTCGTTCATCGCCAGCCGCGTCGGCCTGCCGCAGCCTCCCGCGCTGCGCCGCTACTCGCCGTCGCAGGCCCCGCTGTCCGGCCCGGTCCTGCTCGGCGGCGAGGGTCGCCTCGTCGAGCCGCTGCGCGAAATCCTGACCGCCGCCGACGGCTACGACCTGATCAGCAACAACACCGGTGCCCGTGGCGCCGACAAGCTCGGCGCCGCCGTCTTCGACGCGACCGGCATCAGCAAGCCCGAGGAGCTCGAGGCGCTGTACGAGTTCTTCGGCCCGACGATGCGCCAGCACGGCAACTCGGCGCGCTTCGTCGTCTTCGGCACGCACCCCGAGCTGTGCCGCAAGGCCGACGAGCAGATCGCCCAGCGCGCGCTGGAGGGATTCACCCGCTCGCTCGGCAAGGAGCTGCGCAACGGCGCGACCGTCCAGCTGGTCTACGTGCACCCGAAGGCCAAGACCGGCCTGTCCGGCGTCGAGTCGACGCTGCGCTTCCTGCTGTCGGGCAAGTCGGCCTACGTCGACGCCCAGGTGATCCGCATCGGCGAGGACGACGCCACCGCCCCCGCCGACTGGGACAAGCCGCTCGCCGGCCGCGTGGCCCTGGTGACCGGTGCCGCCCGCGGCATCGGTGCGACCATCGCCGAGGTCCTGGCCCGCGACGGCGCCCACGTCATCGCCGCCGACATCCCGGCCGCCGGTGAGGCGCTCAGCGAGACCGCGAACAAGGTCAAGGGCACGGCCCTGCCGCTCGACGTCACCGATCCCGACGCCGGCAAGACCATCGCCGAGCACGTCCTCGAGCGCCACGGCGGTCTGGACATCATCGTCAACAACGCCGGCATCACCCGCGACAAGCTGCTCGCGAACATGGACGACGCCCGCTGGAACGCGGTGATCAACGTCAACCTGATCGCCCCGCAGCGCCTCGTCGACGATCTGGTGAAGGCCAAGGCCCTCAAGTCCGGCGGCGCCGTCATCGACGTGTCGTCGATCGCCGGCATCGCGGGCAACCGCGGCCAGACCAACTACGGCGCCTCCAAGGCCGGTGTCATCGGCCTGGTCAACGCCTACGCGCCGATCCTGGCCAAGAGCGGCATCACCATCAACGCCGTCGCCCCCGGCTTCATCGAGACCGCGATGACCGCCGCCATCCCGCTGGCCACCCGCGAGGTCGGCCGACGGATGAACTCGCTGCAGCAGGGCGGACAGACCGTCGACGTCGCCGAGACCGTCGCCTGGTACGCCAACCCGGCGTCGAGCTCGGTGACCGGCAACATCGTCCGCGTCTGCGGCCAGAGCCTGCTGGGTGCCTGATGGGCAAGGTCATCACGCTCGACGCACTGCCGTCGACGCTGGACGTGTACTCGCGGGCCGTCACCGCGATGCTGCCCGGGATCGGCAAGTCCGGCCCGGTGCGGCCGGACGCGACGGTGCCCGACACGGTGTACCGGTTCACCACCGGTCCGACGGACCTGAACCGCCTGCAGGAGTACTGCCGGACGACGGGTCTGCAGCTGGGCACCACCCTTCCGCTGACCTACCCGTTCGTGCTGCAGTTCCCGCTCGTCATGAAGCTCATGACGAGCAAGGAGTTCCCGTTCAGCGCGGTCGGGTCGGTGCACGTGGAGAACCGGATCCGCCGCTACCGGCAGATCTCGCCCACCGAGCACCTGACGATCAGCACCCAGGCGGGCAACCTGCGCGAGCACCGCAAGGGCCTGCTGATCGACGTCACTTCGCGGTTCGAGGTCGGCGGCGACCTGGTGTGCGAGCAGGTCGGCACGTTCCTGTCGCAGCAGCGCACCAGCCTGTCCGACGAGGAGCGCGGCCCGGCGCCCAAGGAGCAGACCCCGCCCCCGCCGGATGCGGTGCTGTCGGTGAACCTCGGCCAGATCCGCAACTACGCGCAGGCCTCCGGGGACCGCAACCCGATCCACATGGGCAACCTGCCGGCCAAGGCGTTCGGCTTCCCGCGCGCCATCGCGCACGGCATGTGGAGCGCGGCGGCGGCGATCGCGAACGTCAGCAGCAAGCTGCCCGACGCGGTCGACTACCAGGTGCGCTTCGGCAAGCCGATCCTATTGCCGGCGAAGGTCAACCTGTACACGACGCCGGCGGGCGCCCCCGGTGACTACGACATCTCGATCCTGGACCGCAAGAAGGGCTTCCCGCACCTGACGGCGACCACCCGCGCGATCACGTAGTCCGACCGCCGGTCAGACCGATCCGAGCCCCCGCACCGGCAACGGTGTGGGGGCTCGATCCTTCCCACCGCCCCGCCGACCGTGCCCAGAATCTCGCCGACCGTGCCCAGATTTTCGTCGAGTGGGCCCAAATTCTCGTCGAGTGGGCGATGAACTTCGCCGAGTGGGCGATGAACTTCGCCGAGTGGGCGATCAGGCGCCGGCCGGAGCGTCGTCGTGCACGCCGACGCCGCGCAGACCGCGCCAGACGATGCCGACGAGGAGGTCGGTCGCCGTCTCCAACGAGATGTCGCCCTCACTGATGCGGTCACCGACCGCCTCCGCAGCGCCGACGAGCGCGACCGCGGTGATCTCGAAGTCGACGTCGGTCGCGCCTTCGACGGTGGTGCCCTGCTTGATCAGGTCGGCGACCATCTCGATGACGCGGCGCCGGCTCTGTCGCACCAGATCCGAGAAGCTCGCGGTGCCGACCGCGACGCGATAAAGCACCCGCCACGACTCGGCGTTCTCGTGGACGAACCGCAGGAACTCCCGCACGACCGTCCGCGCCTGCTCGCGCTGGTGCAGCGCCGGGTTGAACCCCACCGACATGGCGTCGATGAACTTGGCCGACTCACGCGCGATGCAGGCGCTGAACAGCTCCTCCTTGGAGCCGTAGTACAGGTACAGCATCGGCTTGCTGATCTTCGCCTCGGCGGCGATCGCATCCATCGACGTCTCGGGGAAACCGTTGGCGGCGAACACCTTCACCGCGGCGTCGAGCATCTGCTGCTCGCGCACCGCGCGCGGTAACCGCTTGGTCCCACCGGCCAACGTCGTCAACTCCTCGAATAACTTAGGGTTGACTCTACCGCACTTATTACCGGCCAGTAAGTTCGGCTCGCCTGGGCACGCTCGGCGAGATTCTGGGCACGCTCGGCGAAAATCTGGGCACGCTCGGCGAAAACTCTGGTCAGCAGCGCTTGAGCCGCTTCGCGGCCAGGATGCGGTTCACCGAGGCGTTCACGTTGTCCATCGACAGCTTGTTGGTCGCGACGGCCTTCTCGAGGGCGTCGAGGACCGCACTCACCTTGTCGGTGGTCAGCCACAGCGCGATATCGGCACCGGCGGCGAGAGCCATCGGCGCGGCCTGCTCGATCGGGTACTTCTCGGTGATCGCGGCCATCCCCGACAGGTCGTCGGTGAAGATGACGCCGTTGAACTCCGGGCCGTTGTAACCGACACCGGTGCGCAGCATCTCGATCGCCTTGGGGCTGATGCTGGCCGGGGTCTCCGGACCGGTGAGGCCGGGGACGATGAGGTGCCCGACCATCGCGGCCGTGCCCTTCATCGGCAGCAGCGTGCGGAACGGCACCAGGTCGTTCTCGACCAGGTCGGACAGCGGCGGCGTCTTCACGGTGCCGGTGTGCGAGTCGCCCGACCCGTGGCCGTGGCCGGGGAAGTGCTTGAACACCGGGAGGATTCCCGCGTCGCGCAGCCCGGCGGCAAACGCACGACCGTACTGCGCGACGGTCGTCGGGTCGTCGGAGAACGACCGGTCGCCGATCACCGAGTCGGCCGGCTGGTCGCTGACGTCGATGTCCGGCGCGAAGTCGACGTTGATGCCGAGGTCGCGCAGCTTCTTGCCGATCTCGAAGGCCTTCTGGCGCACCTGCGCCGGGGTGTTCGACTTGGCCAGGTCGCGCGCCGCCGGCAGGTCGATGCCGATCGACTTGAGCCGCGACACCCGACCACCCTCCTGGTCCACCGACACCATCACGGGCAGCTTGCGGTTCGACAGTGTCTGCGCGGCACCGGAGGTGAGGATCGACTTGTCGGTCCAGCTGCCGACGAAGATCCCGCCGACCCGCTCCTTCGCGACGATGGCCTTCGCGTCGGCGGCGTCCTTCACACCGACCATCAGCATCTGCGCAAGCTTCTGGCGCGTCGACAGCTTCGACGCCTCGACGCTGATGCAACCCGCGGCCACGGCCGGGACCGAGGAGGACGGGGCCGACGACGACGGCGAGTAGGCGGGGGCGGACGAGTAACCGGGAACCGTCGGCGCCTGGGTGTTGGAACAGCCGGCGGCGACCATCGCGCCCGCCGCCACAACCGATACGACGCCAAGTGTTTTACGCATGTGCATGACGTCGAGTCTCCCACGCCGGATGGTAGTTTCGAGGCCATGCTCAACAACCGCCTGGTCGCCGGTGCTGTCGCCGCAGCCATCGGCATCCTCGTCGGAGTCTTGGGCATCTTCGCGGCGGCGTGGATCGCCACCAGCTCCAGCCCGGCCACCGACGCCAACAAGTTCAACCCGAACGACGGGTTCGTGCCCGGCAGCGTCGACTACGGTTCGCGCGGCGACGGCGGGGCGGCCAACTGAGTGCGCCCGTCACCGGCCACCCTCTGACCCGACGCGGGATCGCGGGCATCTGCGTCGCGGCCCTGGTCCTCGCCTTCGCCCAGTCACCGGGCCGCATCGCCGCCGACACCAAGTTGGACCTGACGGCCAATCCGTGGGGATTCCTCTCGCGCGCGGCGCACCTCTGGTCCCCGACCGCCCCGCTCGGCCAGGTGCAGAACCAGGCCTACGGCTACTTCTTCCCGCACGGCGCCTTCTTCGCGCTCGGCGACCTGCTGCGCATCCCGCCGTGGATCACCCAGCGCCTGTGGTGGGCGGTGCTGTTGGCGGTCGGCGTCATCGGGATCGTGAAACTGGCGCAGGCGCTGACCATCGGATCCCCCGGCTCGCGCCTGCTGGCCGGCGCGGTCTTCGCGCTGAGCCCCCGCGTGCTCACGACCATTGGCTCCATCTCGTCGGAGACGCTGCCGATGATGCTCGCCCCCTGGGTGGTGCTCGGCGTGGTCACCGGCCTCACCGCGACCGGTGTTCCGCTGTGGCGCCTGGGCCTGCGCGCCGCGATCCCCATCGCCCTGATGGGCGCGGTCAACGCCGTCGCCACCGGTGCCGCCGCCGGGGTGGGCGTCATGTGGTGGCTCCTCGCCGCCGGTGACACCGACCGTCGACGGTGGGCACGGTTCGGCGCCTGGTGGGCACTGGGCACCGCGGCGGTGTGCGCATGGTGGCTGATCCCCCTGCTCCTGCTGTCCCGGGTGAGCCCGCCGTTCCTGGACTTCATCGAGTCGTCGCGGGTGACGACCCAGTGGTCCTCGCTCACCGAGGTGCTGCGCGGCACCAGCGCCTGGACGCCGTTCGTCTCCCCCGAGCGCGTCGCCGGCGCCATCCTGGTGACGCAACCGGCGGCCGTCCTGGCAACGGGGGTCCTCGCCGCGGCCGGGCTGGCCGGACTCACGATGGGCGCGCTGCCGTATCGGCGACGGCTCGTCGCGATCCTGGGCGTCGGCCTGCTGCTGATGTGCCTCGGCTATGTCGGCGGGTGGGGGTCGCCGATCGCCGAGCCGGTGCGCACCTTCCTCGACGGAGCAGGTGCGCCGCTGCGCAACCTGCACAAATTCGACCCCTTCCTGCGCCTACCCCTCGTCCTCGGCATCGCCCACCTCGTCGCGCGCGTGCCACTGCCGCCGGCGGTGACCTTCCGCAGGGCACTCTCGGCCTTCGCCCACCCGCAGCGCTCGCGCCCGATCGCCACGACCATCGTGCTGCTCGTGGCCCTCCTCGGCGCCGGGACGCTCGCCTGGACCGGCGGGCTGGCCGGCGACGCCACGTACCGGTCGCTGCCGCAGCACTGGCGCGACACCGCCGCCTGGCTCGACCGGCAACACGACGACGCGCACCCCTCGCGCGCCCTCGTCGTCCCCGGTTCCCCCTTCGCCCAACAGCTCTGGGGCACCACCCGCGACGAACCGATGCAGGCCCTCGCGACGGCGCCGTGGGCGGTCCGCGACGCCATCCCACTGGTCCCGCCGACGGCCATCCGCGCCCTCGACGCGGTGCAGCGCGACGTCGCGCAGGGCAACGGCTCCCCCCTGCTCGCCCCGATGCTCGCGCAGATGGGCGTGCGGTACGTCGTGCTGCGCGCCGACCTCGACCCCCGGGAATCGCGCTCGGCGCGGCCGCTCCTCGCACAGCAAGCCCTGACATCGTCGCCGGGCCTGCACAAGGTCGCGCAGTTCGGCGACCCGGTCGCGCCCGCGGTCGTGCGCGGCGTCGTCGTCGACGACGGGTTGCGCCCGCCCCTGCCGGCCATCCAGATCTTCGCCGTCGACGACCGGCTCTTCCCCGGCACCGGGCCGGTCCTGGCCGACGTCGAGGCGCTGCCGCAGGTGGTCGGCGGGCCCGAGGGGGTGCCGCCCGGTCGACTCGCACTCCTGCAGGCCGACGCCCGGCGGGCCGGGCTGCCGCCCACCGCCCTCTGGGTGACCGACACCCCCACCGACCGCGAGACGGACTTCGGCCGCGTCGACGACAACCGGTCGGCGATCCGCTCCCCCGACGACCCGCGTCGCACCAAGAACGCCGTCGACGACTACCCCGCCGGTGCGGACACCCCGCGCGTCGTCGGGCAGTGGCTCCTGGACAACGAGCCCGGTGCCGTGCGCGTCAGCGCCTCCTCATCGGCGTCGGACGCCACCCAGCCCGGACAGACCGCTCCCGCGCAGTCCACCGCCGCCGCCTTCGACGACGACACCTCCACGTCGTGGCTCTCCGCCGGGCTCGACCGTGCCGTCGGTCAGTGGCTCGCCCTCGACTTCACCCGACCGCGGACCAATCTGGCCGTCACCCTGACCACCGCCAAGGCGCTCGGACCCGACGTGACGAGCGTGCTCATCACCACCGACGACGGCACCGCGGTCGCGCAGGGCGTCAAGCCCGGTGAACCGATCACCGTCACGCTGCCGCCGGGTCCGACCCGGCGGGTCCAACTGCGCGCCACCGGCACCAAGGACGGCACGGTCGGCACCCAGTTCGCCCTCGCCGAGGTGGCGCTCACCGACCTGTCCACCGGCCAACCCCTACGCATCCGCCACCGCGTCGTGCTGCCGCCGCTGCCCGCCGGGGCGACCGTCGCCGGGTGGTCGTTGCGCCAGGAGCAGACCGGTCGCGGCGACTGCCTCGCCGATCGGGACCGCGTCCGCTGCTCCCCCGGCCTCGGGTTGGCGCCGGAGACCGTCGGCGCCTTCTCCCGCGTGCTCTCGGTGCCGACGCCCGGGCCGGTCGACGCGACCGTCACGCTGCGCCCGCGCACCGGTGACGAAATCGACCGCCTGCTGCAGCAGCCCGCGGTGGTGACCGCCCTCGGCGACGCCTCGGTCGCCGATCCCCGCGGATCGGCCGCGGCCGCGGTGGACGGTGATCCGGCGACGACGTGGACGGCTCCGGAGGCCAGTGCCGACACCACCGCCCCGCCGCCGCGGGGCGCCAAGCGTCGCAAGCCGGCCAAGGATGCGAAGCAGGCGCGGTTGACGCTGCACCTGCCCGCGCCGCAGCGGGTGGAGAAGCTGGTGCTCGGCAAGCCCGCCGGCTACCCGGCTGCGCCTGTCGAGGTCGCGGTCGATCTGGGCACCGGCGAGCAGATCCGGCGCGTCGGACCCGACGGCACCGTCGCGCTGGACCCGGCGGTGACCGATCGGATCGTGCTGACCGTGCGCCGCGCCTCGGACCTGATCAACGTGAACAACCTCGGCTTCGCCCGGCCGGCGCCGGTCGGCATCACCGACATCCGGATCGTCCCCGACGCCCCGATGGCGGTGCGCACCGACCGCCCGGTCCACCTCGGGTGCGACGCCGGGCTGTCGGTCAGCGTGTCGGGCCAGGTCGTCCCGCTGCGGGTCGACACGACGACCGGTGCGCTGCGGTCGGGCACGCCGGTGACCGCCGTGCCGTGCGGCCCGGTCCAGTTGGGCGGCGGCGAGCAGGAACTGACCGTGAACCCCGGCAAGGGGTTCTCCGTCGACGCCGTCGAGCTGCGCGACCGTCGGTGGTCGAGTGAATTCGAGCGCAGCGAGAATTTGTATCAAGACCCCGCAACGACCCGCTGGGACGCGACCACCCGCCAGGTCACGATCAGCCCGCACCCAAAGGAACAGGTCCTCGTCGTCCCGGAGAGCGCCAACCCGGGCTGGCGGGCGCGGCTGAACGGCACCGACCTGCGCGCGCTGACGGTCGACGGTTGGCAGCAGGGCTGGATCGTCCCGGCGAACACCGTCGGCACCGTCGAGCTGACCTATCCGCTCGACCGCCCGTATCGCTGGGCCCTCGGAGTGGGGTTGGCGGTGATGGCGCTCGTGCTCGCGCTGGCGGCCTTCGGCCCGCGCTCAACGGCGGTCGAGTGTCGACGAGGCACCGGCCGACGGTGGTCGGGCGCCCACGTCGCCACCGCGACCACGACCCTCGCGGCCTCCTGGCTGCTCGCCGGTTGGCCGGGGTTGGTGCTGTCGGCGGCCGTCGGCGCCGCGATGTACCGCTGGTCGAGTCAGGACCGCTATCGCGGCGCGCCCGTCGTCGTGGCGTTCACCCTGTTCTTCGCCGCGACGTGCGGGTTGGCGGCCGGACCGTGGAAGTCGCCGACCGGGTATCACGGCTACGACTGGTGGGTGCAGGGTCTGGCCCTTGCCGCGGTGGCGGTCACCGTGTGGCGATCGGTGCTCGATCGCGGTCCCGGCGAACCGCCCACCGTCGCACCGGATCCTCGATGAACGCGTAGCCGGCCGCCGCGATGCCGATCGACAGGGCCGCGGTGATCGCCCACACGAGGACGAAGGAGCCGCTGAACGGGATGATCCCGAACAACCCGAAGACCACCGACAGCACGGCGACGTGCCAGATGAAGATCCCGTACGACCAGCGGCCGAGCGTCGTCATCACCGGCGACGCCAGCAGGCGGAACCGGCCGTCGGTCAGCGCGAGCGGCGCGAGCACCGCATAGGCGCCGATCGCGCCGAACAGAATCTTCGTCGCGAAGCCCAGGGCGCTCAGCGCGCCGAGCCCGACCGGTCCCGCCAGCGGCGTGCACGCCAGCCCGTAGGACACCGCGAACACGGCCACCATCAGCACCCGGTTGGAACTGTGCGCGCAGACCCGCGACAGCCACGCCGGCATCGCCGCCCCCGACGACCGCCACGCCACCAGTTCGGCGAGCACCAATCCGGCGACGAACCACGGCAGGTGGCCGATCAGCCAGTTCTGCGGCTCGACGCCGTCGCGCTTGGGGATCAGCGCCGCGATCGGACCCCACGCCAACCCGACGGCGCCGATGGCCAGCACCCCGATCGGTCGCCAGCGGGCCCGCGGTCCCCGCAGGGAGACCAGCAGCCACGCCAGCACCGGCAGCAGCGCGTAGAACAGGACCTCCACCGACAGGCTCCACATCTGGGTCAGCCCGGCGGTCAGCGACAGTGGTACGAACACCTGGGTGAGCGTGAGGTTCGCCAGCCAGACGACCGGGTCCGACGTCCGCGCCTGCGGCAGCAGTGTCAGCACCACCACGACGACCACGACGTACGCCGGCCAGATCCGCCAGAAGCGGTGCCGGGCGTAGCGCACCAGGCCGGGCTCTGGCGCCAACCCTCGCGCTGCCGCTGCGTGCGGCTGCCACAGCAGGAATCCGGAGAGGGCGAAGAACAGTGCGACGGCCAGGTCGAGGCGGCCCAGGATCGGTCCGACGACCGGCCAGGTGACGGCACCGGTCTGGAAGGCGACGTGGGTGGTGAGCACCCCCAGCGCCGCGACCGCCCGCATCCCCTCCATCTGGGGGTAGAAGCGGCGCGCGGTCGTTGCTGTCATGACCCGGGCCAATCTACGCGACAGGTACGCTCGCGACCGTGCCCGACGCCCAGACCAGCCGCTGGTCGACCCGCCAGCTCCTCCCACCGACTCTGGTCTTCCTCGCCGCCTTGTTGCTGACCGTCGCGGTGGCCTCGCCGGTGTTCCTGGCGCCGCAGTTGGAGCGGGTCTCGCTGGACACGAACCTGGTCGCGATCGCCCCGTCGACGACGGCGGTGCCCACCCTCGACCGGTGTTCCCTCGACCGCCCCGCGGCCGCCGCGCTCGGGCCGCGCAAACTCGTCCGCAGTCAGCGTGTCGTGGCCGTCCGTCCGGCCGACCGTCGCATCGCGACCCTCCAGGCGGGCACCGTCATCCGGCGCGACGAGGAGTCCGCCGGCTGCGGCGACCCGGTCCTGCTCGCCGCCGTCGACCGGGTGACCGTCAGCCGGACCACCGCGCAGCCCGCCGGCGACTCGAGCATCCAGACCGACTCGAACCGGCCGGCCGTCGTGCTGCCCGATCGCTCCGGGATCACCTATCTGTTCGCGCCGCGCCTGCACGCGTCGAGCGGCCTGGAGTTCTTCGACCCGATCACCCGACGACGCGTCCCGCTGACGAACCTCGGCCGCGACCACTCGAACGACCTGCGCGTCGTCAAGCTGCGCGCCGAGATCCCCGACACGGACCTGGCCGCGCTCCCCGACGCCGACCCGCGCACGCGGATCACCAAGCCGGGCTCGTGGTTCGGCTGGCCGGGCGGCGAGGTCACCGCCCGTGCACACCAGGGTGGGCGGTACACGCTGTGGGTCGACGAGCGCTCGGGGCTGATCGTCGACGCCGAGATCACCGTGCACCGCGACTACCGGGCCGCCGACCGCCGTCTCGCCGACTTCGACGCGACCTTCCGCTACGACGAGAAGACGCGCACCGAGCTGGCCCGCGCGGCGCGCTCCCAGTCCCGCCCGGCCCGGCTCGCCGAGCGCACGGTGCCGTTCGTCGCGGTCCTCGGCGCCCTCGGCGCGATAGCCGGGGCGTGGGCCGTTCGGCGGCGGCACGCCTTTGCCGACGAGATGCGCTCCTAGAACCGACCGCCCGTGCCGATCCGGCCCGAGCTGGAGGAGCCGCCGTAGGACCCCGGCGACCGACCGTCGTAGGTGTAGCCACCGCCGGACCGACCGCCGTCGGTCAACCCACCGCGCAGGAAGCTGTCGACGAGCACACCGCTGAGGACCGCGCCGATCGCGGAGGCGTCGCCGCCGTGCTCGGCCGGCTGCTCTGTCTGCTGCCATGCGACGACGTCGTCCTGCGCGTTCATCAGCGCCTCGTCGGCGAGGGCACCGGCGCGACGCGCGTCCTCCACCGCCTCGGCGGCCTCCTTCGCCGGTCGTGCGTGCGCCGACTCGACGAGCCGCTGCGCCTCGGTGAGCCGGGTGCGGGCCTCGGCCTGCACCGCTCCCCGTCGGGTGTCGATGAAATCGCGCGCGGCCGACACCTTCGACTCGGCGGCGGCGATGGTCTGCTCGCGCAGCTCGACGCCCCGCTTGCGCTTGGAGGTCGACTTGCGGGCCGCCGCGAGCTCGCGGTCGAGCACGGCGTCGGTCTCGGTGAGCGTGGTGAAGGAGCCGAGCGGGTCGCTGTCGGTGTTGGCCGCGGCGTAGTCGAGCGCGGCCTGCGCGTCGGCGACGGCATCGGCGAGCGTCGGCGAGGAGTCGAGCTTGCCGGCGGCGGCGATCTCGGCGGTGACCTCGTCGATCAGCACCGGCAGCCGGGTGGCCGCCTCGGCGATCGCGGTGTCGGCGTTGGCCACGGCGTCGAGCAGTTTGCCGGCCTGGGCGACCGCACCCTCGGCGGCGCGGATCGCCGCGACGACGGCCCCCTGCTTGCCGGCCGGTGCCGCGGTCGCGTCCCGCCCGTCGTCGACGTTCTCCTCGGCGAAGTCGATCTGCTTCTCGGCCAGCTCCACGTTGTGTGAGACGGCTTTGACCCGGTCCTCGCCGTGCTTGGCGATGAGCGAGGCGAGCATCCCCTCGGCCGCGGTGGCGCGCGTCTTGAGGTCGACGATGCTGCGGGTCAGACCGTCGAGGCGCTCGGGCGCACCCAGGAGCAGGTTGCGCATCTCGTCGAACTGCTGGACCTGGTCGTCGAGCGAGGCGTCGATGTCGTGGCAGGTGGTGATGATCTGCACCAGCATCGACCGCTGCTCGTCCGGGTTCTCCTCGATCGCGTCGTCGAGCCGCTGGCGCAGGACGAAGGAGTCGGCGATGCCCTTCTGCGCGGACTCGACGGCGTCGCGGAAGGGCTTGGTCTGCGCCTCGCCGAATTCGTCGACGGCCAGTGACAGTTCCTCGGCGCTGGTGCGCACGGCGTTGTCGGTGTCGGTGAGGATCTCGCGCGACCAGTCGTCGAGGTCGTCGATGGACTGGCTGGCGAGTTGGTCGACGGTGAGTTCGTCGGAGACGCTGCGCAGCGATTCCAGCCGTTCCTTGGCCTCCTGTTCGCGGCGTCGACGCGTGTAGAGGTAGGCGCCGCCGCCGGCCAACGCGGCCGTGCCGCCGACCCCCGCCGCGGTGTAGGCCAGCACGTGCGAGGAGGACAGCGCCTTGTCGATGCCGCGGACGGCGCCGATTCCGGCGGCCGACCACTCGCCCTTCTTCAGGCGCGGCTCGACGTCCTTCTTGGCGATGTCGTCGATCTTGTCCTTGTCCAGCACCTCCGGCGTCGACAGGTAGTAGCGGCGACTGTCGGTGGCGACGGCGAGCAGCACGTCGCGGTCGGTGAGGTCGCTCTGGTTGCGCACGACGTCGGCCCACTTCTCGGCGGGCATGTCGTCGAAGCTCTTGACGTAGACGACCCACATGCTGACGCCGTGATCGGCGTAGAGCTTGTCGATCTCGGCCTGGAGTTTGGCCCGATCTCCGTCGGAGAGGACCTGCGCGGGATCGTGGATCTGCATCTGCTCGGGCAGGTTCATCGGCGGTTCCGCGTGCGCGGTCGTGGCCGCGAGGGGACCGAGGAAAACCGACGCGAGCGCGATGGCGACGACGGCGAGCTGTCGAAGGATCAAACGCGCGAAGAGCATGGGACCAATCTAGCCGCTGGACGTGCGATAGTGACGCGATGCAGACCTCACGGCGGGCGCGTCGCGCGGCCGAGTGGGACGCCGTGGTCGTCGGTTCCGGGCCCAACGGGCTGACCGCGGCGGTCACGCTCGCGCGCGCCGGCCACGCGGTGCTGGTCGTCGAGGCCGCCGACACGATCGGCGGCGGCATGCGCAGCGCCGAGCTCTTCGAGTCCGGCGTGCGCCACGACGTGTGCTCGGCGGTCCACCCGCTGGGGCGCGTCTCCCCCGCCTTCACCGAATTCGACCTCGAGTCCCACGGCCTGCGCTGGCTCACGCCCGAGGTGTCGCTGGCCCACGTCTTCGACGGGCGGCGGGCCGCCGCCGTGTACCGCGACCCGGCGACCACGGTCGCCGGGTTGGGCGTCGACGGTCGGACGTGGGAGCGGTCGCTGGGCGTGGACGACGACCGGTTGCACCGACTGGTCGGCGAGGTGCTGCGGCCGTTGGGCGTGCCGCGGCACCCGCTGCTGATGGCCCGCTTCGGCGCACGGGCCCTGCACTCGGTGCAGCGGTTCACCCGCCGCTTCGAGGAGGAGACGACCCGCGCGCTGTTCGCCGGGGTCGCCGCGCACGCGATGGCCCCGCTGACCGCGCCCGCCTCGGCGGGACCGGGCCTGCTGTTGCTCGCGCCGGCGTCGGTGACCGGGTGGCCGATCGCCGAGGGTGGGTCACAGGCCATCGCCGACGCGTTGGTGTCGTGCCTGCGCGCGGCCGGCGGACGGGTGCAGACCGGGTGGCGGGTGCGGAGCCTCGACGAGTTGCCGCCCGCGCGCCAGTACTTCCTGGACACCTCCACGCGCGATGCCGTCGCGATCCTGGGCGAGCGGCTGCCCGCGCGGATGCGGCGCCGTTACGAGCGCTGGCGGTACGGGCCGGGCGTCTGCAAGATCGACTTCCTGCTGTCCGAGCCCATCCCGTGGCGCGTCGACGCCCCGACGCGCACCGCGACCGTGCACGTCGCGGAGGGCTATGACCACATCGCGGCGGTGGAAGCCTCCGTCGCCCGCGGCGATCACCCCGAGCGGCCCTGGCTGCTCGCCGGTGAACCCACGCGGCTCGATCCGTCGCGCGCCGGTGACACCGGGCGGCACGTCGCGTGGGCCTACTGCCACGTGCCGAACGGGTCGTCGCGGGACATGGGCGAGGCGATGATCGCCGAACTCGAGCGGTGTGCGCCCGGCTTCCGGGATGTGATCGTCGCGTCGCGGGTGGTGACGGCCGCCGAACTGGGCGAGTACGACCCGAACTTCATCGGCGGGGACATCGGATGCGGTGCGACGACGCTGCGCCAGCTCGTCGCGCGACCGCGACTGTCGGCCAACGTGGTGCACCCCGATCCGTACGCGACCGGGGTGCCCGGCGTCTACCTGTGCTCATCGGCGACCGCGCCCGGCGGTGGGGTGCACGGCATGAGCGGGTATTGGGCGGCGAGCCGACCCTGACGTCTGCGGACTCCGCCGCGCTCGAGGGCTAGGCGCCCTCGGCGGGCCCACCGTCGGCAGATGTCAGCGCGGCGGCCTTGCGCTTGCGGAACCGCACGCTCCACAGGAACGACGCGAAGATGATGACGACGCCGGTGAGTCCGGTGACGACCTCCGGGATGTGCACGCCGATGGAGACCAGGAGCATCACGGCGAGCGCACCGATCGCCCAGTGCGCCCCGTGCTCGAGGTACACGTAGTCGTCGAGGGTGCCGCGTCGGACCATGTAGACCGTCAGCGAGCGGACGAACATCGCACCGATGAGACCGAGGCCCAGGGCGATGATGATCGGATCGGCGGTGATCGCGAAGGCACCGATCACCCCGTCGAAGGAGAACGACGCATCGAGCACCTCGAGGTAGAGGAACAGCATGAACGCGGCGCGTCCGGTCTCCTTGAGGAGCGGTCCGGGGCCGTCGTGCGATTGGGCCGGCTCCTCGTCGTCCTCGGGCGGCTCGACGTGGAAGTAGTTGGAGAGGCCGTTGACGACGAGATAGGTCAGCAGACCGAGGATGCCCGCGATCATCACCGGGTGCTCCTCGCGGGCGTCGGCGAAGACGAGTGCCGTGACGAGCAGGATGATCAGCGCGGCGATCACCGATGCCTGGTCGAGCCGTCCGGCACGTGCGAGCGGCTTCTCCAGCCAGCTGAGCCACGTGCGGTCGTTGCGGCTCAGGACGAAGTCGAGGAACAGCATCAGCAGGAACATGCCGCCGAAGGCCGCGATCTGAGGATGGGCAGCGGTGATGATCTGCTCGTAGGTGGGTCGGCCGTCGGTCGGCGGGTGCAGCGCGAGCCGCAGGGCCTCGACCGGCCCGAGGCGCGGGTTGGTGGTCGCCCACACGATCGCCAGCGGGAACACCAGCCGCATGCCGAAGACGGCGATCAGGATGCCGACGGTGAGGAAGATCCGCTGCCAGAAGATGCTCATCCGGCGCAGGATCGAGGCGTTGATGACCGCGTTGTCGAAGGACAGCGAGACCTCGAGGATGCCGAGCACCACGACCAGGAACAGCGCACGGCCCGCACCCATCGCCGACGAACCGCCGTAGAAGAAGGCGGCCACCAGGGCCGCGATCGTCACGGCCACCGACGGCCCGAAGATGCGGATCACGCCGCCATTGTCGCAGGGCCCGTCCCGCCGACTGCGCGCGGCGTGGCGACCCGGCCCGATCGTGCGACTGGACCGCCAACGGCCGGTCCGACAAGGAGGTCGTCGAGCGGACTACGCGTCGTCGGCGTCGTCATCCTTGTCGTCGGCGTCGTCGGTCTTCGCGTCGTCGGTCTTCTCGCCGTCGGTCTCGACCTCGGTGTACTCGTCCTCCGGGTCGTCGTCCTCGTGGAAGCGCAGACCGCCGAACGTCGCCTTCAGCTCGTCGTCGACGTCATCGGCGACGAAGGCCAGCCCGTAGACGGCCGACATGAGTTCCTCCTCGTCGAGGAAGTCGCCGAGCAGGTTGTGCTTGAGGCTGACCGTGGTCTTCTCGTCGTCGCCGGCCTTGTGCAGCGCGAGGGTGCCGAAGACGAAGGAGTCCGAGTGGTAGGCGACGTACTCGTTGAGCTCGGGCGAGCGCGGGACCTCGAACAGGACCGGCACCCGCAGGCTCACCAGCGTCTTGTCCTTCCACTCCTGCACCTCGATGAACAACCGGCTCGACCCGTTGCGGATGGTGAAGCCACCGTCCTTGGTCAGCTGGACCTTGTCCTGCAGGTTGGCGGCGAGTATCTGCTGCACCTTGCCCTGCACGGCTTCGGTGTTGCCCATGGGAGCTCCTGGCGGTCGATGGTTGATCGGTCCCCTGGAAGGTACCGGTCACGAAGCGGGACCCTGTCGCGGTGGTCGTACACACAGCTACCCCACAGCTAATCCCCTGGTTCTGGACACGTCTTTGCGTCATTCTGTATGCGATCCGATCACGACGAGCCCAGGAGAATTTCGGTGAAGAAGACCCCTGCCGCAGTAGCCCTCAGCGCGGCAGCCATCGCAGCCCTGACGACGATGACCGCCCCCGCCTCCGAGGCGACCGTGGTCACACCCGTCACCCTTTCCTCGCCGGGGTCGTTCTCGAACTTCACCGTCGGATGCGCCTACGAGGCCCGTGTGCGGGTCAACGACGGCTCCAACATGATCCGCCTCGTCGAAGGCCGCGAGGGATCGCGCCAGGCGCGGACCGTCGCGCGCACCATCCCCGCCGCCGACAAGGGCATCTTCGTGTGGCGCCCCACCGAGCCAGGTCGCCGCGTGCTGCGTGCCGTGCAGACGACCCGCGGACGCTCGATCTACAGCCGGCCGATCGTCGTCACCGTGTCGCCGGGCCTCGTCGGCTGCTTCTCCGTCTGACCAATTTCGTCCGGTATGACTGGCGCCGAGGGAACATTGCCATCCGCGGCAGCCATATCGACCGAAGTTGACCATCCCTCGGAGCCGCTCGGGGCGCTGGTGCGTCTAAGTGGGTATGGATCATGGAGTACGACGGCGCCGCGACCTGCTGCGGCGCGGGTTCACCCCCTATGAGATCAAGAAGGCGCTCCGCTCCGGAGCGCTGACCACGTTGCGCGACGGTTGGTATGCCCGCACCGATGCGGACCCCGACGTGGCGCGCGCAGTGCGCCTCGGCGGTGCGCTGAGTTGCGTGTCAGCCCTGCAGAAGCACGGTCTCTGGACCCCGCCCGGCTACGGTTCGCTGCACGTCCGCGGGGACAAGCACCACCGGGGACCGCACTCCTGCCGCGGATATGGCGGCCACTTCCCCGTCACCCAGGCGCTCGACGACATCCCGCTGGCGCTCCTGTGCGCGGCCCGATGCTGCACGCGCGAGGACTGGATCGTGCTCGCCGACTCCGCGATGAACAAGAACCACTGGCAGATCGACGACCTGCGCCGACTGCTTCCGCGGGTTCCCTGGGTGGTCGAGGAGATGCTGCGGCACTGCGACCCCGGCTCCCAGTCGGGCACCGAGACGATCGCGCGGGTTCGGCTGCGCGCGGCGGGTTACAAGGTCGTGGTCCAGCCCCCGGTCGCCGCGTTTCGCGGGCATTCGGACCTGCGCATCGGCAACCTGCTCATCGAGTGCGACAGCCGCGAGTTCCACGACGGCCAGCGGGACTACGAATACGACCGGTACCGCGACCGCAAGGCGCTGGTGGACGAGTGGCTGACGATCCGACTGACCTACGCCAACATCCTCTTCGACTGGATCGACGTGCTCAGCGACATCCAGGCGATCACCCGCGCCGACCGGCACCGCGTTCGCAAGGCCGGGTTCGCCGACCGGAAGTGACCAATTCTGTCCGGTATGACCCGCGCCGAGGGAACATTGCCATCCGCGGCAGCCATATCGACCGAAGTTGGCCATCCCGAGACGACAAGAGCCCCCACCCATCGGGCGGGGGCTCTTGTGCTGAGCGTGGCTACTCGGCGCCGATGATGAACGCCTCGAGCTGCGCACGAGCGATGTCGTCGGCGATCTGCTCGGGCGGGCTCTTCATCAGGTAGGCCGAGGCCGGCAGGATCGGGCCGCCCAGGCCACGGTCCTTGGCGATCTTCGCGGCGCGCACCGCGTCGATGATGATGCCGGCCGAGTTCGGCGAGTCCCACACCTCGAGCTTGTACTCCAGGTTCAGCGGGGCGTCACCGAAGGCACGACCCTCCAGGCGGACGTACGCCCACTTGCGGTCGTCGAGCCACGCGACGTAGTCCGACGGGCCGATGTGCACGTTCTTGTCGTAGACCTTGCCGGCCAGCGGGCCGTTCAGGTTGCTGGTGACGGCCTGGGTCTTGGAGACCTTCTTGGACTCCAGGCGCTCGCGCTCGAGCATGTTCTTGAAGTCCATGTTGCCGCCGACGTTCAGCTGGTACGTGCGGTCCAGGGTGACGCCACGGTCCTCGAACAGCTTGGCCATCACGCGGTGGGTGATGGTG
>NZ_JASGER010000058.1:0-25957 GCF_047606305.1 Gordonia sp. (in: high G+C Gram-positive bacteria)
CTGCTCGGCGGCCTGGGCACCGGCGTCGGCCCGATGCCCGGCGCCGACCCGCTGGTCGCCGCCCGCACCGCCTTCGACGAGGTGGCGCTGCCCTTCGTCCCCGAGCTCCCTGCCCGCGGGCTCGGTGCCGACCCGGTGGGGCGGACCGCCGCGCTGTTGGTCGACATCCCCGTCGACGTCATCGGCGGCGACTACCGCCTGGCCTCCGGGCCGACGCGGCTGATGAGTCGCGCCGACGGCTACCTGCGCTCGGACCTCGACGCGGTCGAGGAGGTCGTCGAACGCAGCGGGTCGTCATCGCCGGTGAAGCTGTCCGTGTTGGGGCCGTTCAGTTTCGCGGCGGTCGCCGAACTGCCCGGCGGACACAAACTCGTGCACGACGCCGGCGCGTGGCGCGACGTGGCCGCGTCGCTGGCCGAAGGCGTGGCGCTGCGCGCCGACGACCTGGCCCGACGTCTGGGCGGCGAGATCGTCGTGCAGCTCGATGAGCCGCTGGTCGGCCGTGTCATCGACGGTCAGATCACGCCGTTGACCCGGCTCGACGTCAACCCGCCGATCCCGGTCGCCGACGTCGCTGCGGTGCTGACCGAGATCACCGAGCGGATCGGCCGGCCGGTGGTCCTGCACACCGGCGCGCTGCGGCGGTGGGACCTGGTGGCGACGTTGCCCGGTTGTGCGGCGTCGTTCGACCTCACTCGTGTCGCGATCGACGAGTACGACATGCTCGGCGATTTCCTCGACGGCGGTGGGGGGCTCATCGCGGGAGTCGTCCCGGCGAGTGAGCCCGCCGCACCGGTGTCCGTCGACGAGCTGGCCGCCGGGGTGGTGGGGCTCGTCGATCGGATCGGCCTGCCGCGCGCCGTGCTGACCGAGCAGGTGGCCGTCGCGCCCACCGGTGGGCTGGCCGAGGCGGGGGACTGGGCGGGACGGGCGCTCGGGCTCTGCACCCGCGTCGCCGAACAGTTCCGCCACGTCGACTGACGGCCCGCGCCTTTCGCCGAGCGTGCCCAGATTTTCGCCGAGCGTGCCCTACCGGGCGTCGAGTTCGGCGATGGTGCGCTTCGGCGCGACCTCTCGGAAGGATGCGTCGAGCAGCTCGCCGACCTCGGCCCAGTCGGTGTCGTCGTCGAGGATCAACCCGACCCAGCCGTAGGCGCCCATGTAGGCGGGCAGGAAGAAGCGCTCGTCGGACAGGAGGGCCTCCCGTTCGGAGGGGTCGGCGACGACCAGCAGCGCCTGGTCGAAACTGCGGCCCGGCGTGGCCTTGTCGATGCGCTTCTCGTGGCCGCCGTACATCCCGAACATCTTGGGGCAGCGGAAGGTCGGGCGGCCGTGGGCGACCTTCTCGGTGACGGTGGGAAAGGCGAGCGCGATCTCGCGCACGCGCGCCAGGACGGGGTCGTCGTCGCTGAACATGATCGGGTGCGGCACGCACCCCATTCTGCGCCGCCGGCGGGTCGGACCCCTGCACTACGCTGCATATCGTGGACAACGGCGACGTGCAGCGCGAATGGAACGATCTGGCCGAGCAGGTCCGCGACCATCAGTTCCGCTACTACGTCCGGGACGCCCCGATCGTCTCCGACGCCGAGTTCGACGAGCTCTTCCGCACGCTCCAGGCGCTCGAGGAGGCCCACCCCGAGCTGGCCGTCGCCGACTCCCCGACGAAGCTGGTCGGCGGCGGTTTCGCCACCGAGTTCGGTGCCGTGGACCACCTCGAACGGATGCTGTCGCTCGACAACGTCTTCAACGACGACGAGATGCGCGCCTGGGTCGAGCGCACCGACGCCGCGGCCGGCGCCAAGGTCCCGTTCCTCTGCGAGCTCAAGATCGACGGCGTCGCGCTCAACCTCGTCTATGAGAACGGCAAGCTCGTGCGCGCGGCCACCCGCGGCGACGGACGCACCGGCGAGGACGTCACCCTCAACGCGCGGACCATCGCCGACATCCCCGACGAGCTCACCCCGTCGGCGGCGTATCCGGTTCCCGAGGTGCTGGAGGTGCGCGGCGAGGTCTTCTTCCGCCTGGCGGACTTCGAGGCGCTCAACGCCAGCCTCGTCGAGGCCGGCAAGGCGCCCTTCGCGAACCCGCGCAACAGCGCCGCCGGATCGCTGCGGCAGAAGAACCCGGCGATCACCGCCCAACGCCGCCTCGGGATGTACTGCCACGGCGTCGGCTTCACCCGGGGCTGGCGACCGGAGAGCCTGCACGACGCCTACCTGGCGCTCGGGGAGTGGGGGTTGCCGGTGTCGAGCCACACGACCCGGGTCGACGACTCGCAGCAGGTCCTCGAGCGCATCGCCTACTGGGGCGAGCACCGCCACGACGTCGAGCACGAAATCGACGGCATCGTCGTCAAGGTCGACGACTTCGCAGTCCAGCGGCGCCTGGGCAACACCTCGCGCGCGCCGCGCTGGGCGATCGCCTACAAGTACCCGCCCGAAGAGGTCACCACCAAGCTCATCGACATCCGCGTGGGCGTCGGCCGGACCGGTCGCGTCACGCCGTACGCGTTCATGGAGCCGGTCCTCGTCGCCGGGTCGACGGTGGCCCGGGCGACGCTGCACAACGAGTCCGAGGTACGCCGCAAGGGCGTCCTGATCGGCGACACGGTGACCATCCGGAAGGCGGGCGACGTCATCCCCGAAGTCCTCGGCCCGGTGGTGGACCTGCGCGACGGCAGCGAGCGCGCCTTTGTAATGCCGACGCAGTGTCCCGAGTGCGGCGCCCCGCTGCGGCCGGAGAAGGACTCCGACGTCGACATCCGCTGCCCGAACGCGCAGACGTGCCCGGCGCAACTGCGCGAGCGGCTCTTCCACCTGGCCTCGCGCGGGGCCTTCGACATCGAGGCCCTCGGCTACGAGGCGGCGACTGCACTGCTCACCTCGCACATCATCGTCAACGAGGGCGACCTGTTCTCCCTCACCGCCGACGATGTGGCCAAGGCGGACCTGTTCGTCACCAAGGCCGGCGCACTGTCGGCCAACGGCAAGCGGCTGCTGGAGAACCTCGACAAGGCCAAGCACGTGCCGCTCTGGCGCGTGCTGGTCGCCCTCTCGATCCGTCACGTCGGCCCGACGGCGGCGCGTTCGCTGGCCACCGAGTTCGGCTCCCTCGAAGCGATCGAGGCGGCCGACGAGGAGCAGCTGGCGGCCACCGACGGCGTCGGTCCGACCCTGGCCACCTCGATCCGCGACTGGTTCGCGGTGGACTGGCACCGCGACATCGTCGAGAAGTGGCGGGCCGCCGGGGTGTCCATGGTCGACGAGCGCGACGAGTCGGTCGAGCGCACGCTCGAGGGGACGACCATCGTCGTCACCGGTTCCCTGGTCGACTTCTCCCGGGACGGCGCCAAGGAGGCGATCCTGGTGCGCGGCGGGAAGGCCTCGGGCTCGGTGTCGAAGAAGACCGACTACGTGGTGGTCGGCGAGTCACCCGGTTCCAAGGCGGACAAGGCCGAGCAGCTCGGCGTGCCGATCCTCGACGAGGACGCCTTCAAGCGGTTGTTGGAGACCGGCCGGCCCTAGGCCTCGTCGCGCTGCCCGATGCTGCCGATGATCCCGATCAGATAGCCCAGGCGGGCGACCTCGGCGGGCCGGAAGTCGGGTCCGCCGACCCGGCCGAGCAGAAGTGCGCGATGCGCGCTGCCGTCCAGTGGTGCCGCCACCAGGCGGGTGTCGGAGTCGCGCCACGTCTGCGGCACGCCGGCGTCGTGCGGGTCGATCGGCACCGCTTCCGCCAGCGGCAGCCAGTCGGCCCGCTCCAGCGGGGTCTCCGGTGCGCCGGGGCTGCCGCAGACGGTCACCGTCGCCCCCGAGTCGGTGCGCGAGACGACCGTGGCCCAGGAGGCGCGCAGGACCTCCGGCGCATCGTCGACGAGGGTCTGCAGCCGGTCGCCCCGAGCGGTGGCGACATGGTCGACGAGCTCGAGTTCGCGATGTGTGTCGAGGACACCGGCGTACGGGCGAACCGAGTCGACCCGAGCACCGGCGCTGGCCGCGGCGGTGATGAGGGTGTCCGGCAGCGAACCGAAGGGCAGGTCGACGACGATGTCGTCGACGGCGAAACCCTCGCCGCGGTCGATCACCTCGAGCGAGATGATGTCGGCGCCCACGCCGCCCAGTGCCACCGCGAGTTGGCCGAGGCTACCCGGACGATCGTCGATGGACACGCGCAGCAGATAGGACACCCGAGCCATTGTTCCACCAGTGCCCGCCCGGCGCTGAAGGCGCGGGCGCCGCCCAATAAGCTGGTGTCAACGCCCCCGGCTGGAAAGGACGAGGAATTGGCTGCCATCTCGCGCGACGAGGTCGCCCACCTGGCGCGGCTCTCGCGACTCGCGTTGACCGACGACGAGCTCGACCACTACGCGACCCAGCTCGATGAGATCCTCGGCCACGTCGCGTCGATCTCCGAGGTGGCCGCCGACGACGTGCCGCCGACCGCCCACCCGGCACAGCTGGACAACGTGCTGCGCGCCGACACGGTGGTTCCCGGGCTGACCCGCGACCAGGCGCTCTCCGGTGCGCCGGCCGTCGAGCAGGACCGTTTCGCGGTGCCGCAGATCCTGGGGGAGGAGCAGTAGTGGCCGCCGAGAAGACCAGCTACACCAGCGTCGACGACGACATCCTCGGCGCGACCGCCGCCCGCCTCGGCGAGCAGATCGCCGCGCGCGAGCTGTCCTCGGTCGAGGTCACCCGTGCCTTCCTCGACCGCATCGCCGAGGTCGACGACACCATCGGCGCCTTCCTGCACGTCGGCGCCGACGAGGCGCTGGCCGCGGCGATGGAGGCCGACGCGGCGATCGCGGCCGGGGAGGCGGCGTCGCCGCTGACCGGCGTGCCGATCGCGCTCAAGGACGTCTTCACCACCGTCGACGCACCGACGACGTGTGGTTCGAAGATCCTCGAGGGGTGGGTGCCGCCGTACGACGCGGCCGTCACCGAGCGGTTGCGCGCCGCCGGTCTGCCCATCCTGGGCAAGACCAACATGGACGAGTTCGCGATGGGCAGCTCCACCGAGAACTCGGCCTATCAGGTGACCCGCAACCCGTGGGACACCGACCGCATCCCGGGCGGTTCCGGCGGCGGCAGCGCGGCGGCCCTCGCGTCGCACGCGGCGCCGCTGGCCATCGGCACCGACACCGGCGGATCGATCCGTCAGCCCGCCGCGGTGACCGCCACCGTCGGCGTGAAGCCGACCTACGGCACCGTCTCGCGGTACGGCCTGGTCGCGTGTGCCTCGTCGCTGGACCAGGGCGGCCCCTGCGGTCGCACCGTTCTCGACACCGCGCTGCTGCACGAGGTCATCGCCGGTCACGACCCGCGCGACTCGACGTCCATCGACGCGCCCGTCGGCAACCTCGTCGACGCCGCCCGGACCGGCGCCGAGGGCGACCTGTCGGGTGTGCGCATCGGCGTCGTCAAGGAGTTGGCCGGCGAGGGCTATCAGCCGGGCGTGCTCGCCTCCTTCGAGTCGGCCGTGAAGACGCTGACCGACCGTGGGGCACAGATCGTCGAGGTCGGCTGCCCGCACTTCACCTACGCGCTGGGCTCGTACTACCTGATCCTGCCGTCGGAGGTGTCCAGCAACCTGGCTCGCTTCGACGCCATGCGGTACGGCCTGCGCGTCGGGGACGACGGCAACCACAGCGCCGACGAGGTGATGTCGCTGACCCGTGAGGCCGGCTTCGGCCCCGAGGTCAAGCGCCGCATCATGATCGGCACCTACGCGCTGTCGGCGGGCTATTACGACGCCTATTACGGGCAGGCGCAGAAGGTCCGCACGCTCATCGCCGGCGACTTCGCCGCCGCCTTCGAGAACGTGGACGTGCTGGTCTCCCCGGTCACCCCGACCACGGCCTTCAAGCTGGGGGAGAAGGTCGACGACCCGCTGGCGATGTACCGCTTCGACCTGTGCACGCTGCCGGTGAACCTGGCGGGCGTCGCCGCGATGTCGGTGCCCTCGGGCCTGTCCGACGGGCTCCCCGTCGGACTCCAGATCATGGCGCCCGCGCTCGCCGACGACCGGCTCTACCGCGTCGGCGCCGCGTACGAGGCGGCGCGCGGGCCGGTCTCCTAGCCGTTAGATTGGGCCCACACGACGGCCCGTCCACCCGCATTCGACGACGAGGAGCAGCGCATGGCCCGCTTCGGCATTCTGACCTCCGGCGGTGATTGCCCCGGCCTGAACGCGGTCATCCGCGCCATCGTCATCGACGCCGAGTCCGTGCACAACGACTACGAGTACGTCGGCTTCAAGGACGGGTTCTGGGGGTTGGTCTACGGCGAGACGATCCCGCTGGACCGCAACACCGTCCGCGGCATCTCCAAGGAGGGTGGCACGATCCTGGGCACCAGCCGCTTCGGGCCGTACACCGAGCCCGACGGCGGCCCGGAGAACATCAAGAAGACCCTTGAGCGCATCGGCGTGGACGGGGTGATCTCCATCGGCGGCGACGGCACGATGGCCGCCTCGGCCCGATTGTTCTCCGACGGCATCCCCACCGTCGGCGTGCCCAAGACCATCGACAACGACCTCGCCGCCACCGATTACACGTTCGGGTTCAACACGGCCGTGGAGATCTCCACCGAGGCCGTCGACCGGCTGCGCACCACCGGCAACTCCCACAAGCGCTGCATGGTTCTCGAGGTGATGGGCCGCCACGCCGGCTGGATCGCCCTATACTCCGGGTTGGCCGGCGGGGCGCACGCCATCCTGATCCCCGAGGCGCCGGAGTCGCTCGAGCAGGTCTGCGCCTGGGTCACCAGCGTCCGGGACCGCGGTCGTTCGCCGATGGTCGTGGTCGCCGAGGGCTTCACGCTGCCGGAGATGACCGAGGCGCACTCGCACAAGGGCCTGGACGGGTTCAACCGTCCGCGGCTGGGCGGCATCGGTGAGATCCTCGCCCCGCTCATCGAGGAGAAGACCGGCATCGAGACGCGCGCGACCGTCCTCGGACACATCCAGCGCGGCGGCGTGCCCAGCGCGTGGGACCGTGTGCTGGGCACCCGCTTCGGCTTCGCGGTGCCCGAACTCATCGCCGACGGCGGCTGGGGCCAGATGCTCGCCCTGCACGGCACCAAGATCGTTCGGGTGCCGTTCGAGGACGCCGTGGGCCACACCAAGAACGTGCCGCTCGACCTGTACAACGAGGCCCGAGCGGCCTTCGGCTGACCCGTCCGCCGAAGACAAGGCCGGCACCGCCCGGAGATAGGATTGGACGCATGACTGCGCCTGCGACCGAACTGATGGAGTTCGACGACGTCATCGCCGCTTACGACCCCGTGCTGGGCATGGAGGTCCACGTCGAGCTGGGCACCGCCACCAAGATGTTCTGCGGCTGCCCGACGACCTTCGGCGCCGAGCCGAACACGCAGGTGTGCCCGGTGTGCATCGGCCTGCCCGGCTCGCTGCCGGTGGCCAACGAGGCGGCGATCGAGTCGGCCATCCGCATCGGCCTGGCGTTGAACTGCTCCATCCGGCCGTCCAGCGTCTTCGCGCGGAAGAACTACTTCTACCCGGATCAGCCGAAGAACTACCAGATCAGCCAGTACGACGAGCCGATCGCCTACGACGGCCACCTGGACGTCGTCCTCGCCGACGGCACCCCGTGGCGCGTGGAGATCGAGCGTGCGCACATGGAGGAGGACACCGGCAAGTCGCTGCACATCGGCGGTACCGGTCGCATCCACGGGGCCAGCCACTCGTTGCTCGACTACAACCGCGCGGGCGTGCCGCTGGTGGAGATCGTGACCCGGCCGATCGAGGGGGCGGGCGAGCGCGCACCCGAGGTCGCCCGTGCCTACGTGACCGCGCTGCGCGACCTGCTCAAGGCCCTCGGCGTCTCGGACGTGCGGATGGACCAGGGTTCACTGCGCTGCGACGCCAACGTCTCCCTGATGCCCAAGGGGGCCGCCGAGTTCGGCACGCGCACCGAGACCAAGAACGTCAACTCCCTCAAGAGCGTCGAGACCGCGGTGCACTACGAGATGTGCCGCCAAGGTGCGGTGCTGAGCTCCGGGGGCGAGGTCGTTCAGGAGACCCGCCACTTCCAGGAGACCGACGGCACCACCTCTGCCGGTCGCCGCAAGGAGACCGCCGAGGACTACCGCTACTTCCCCGAGCCGGACCTCCTGCCGGTCAGCCCGGCCGCCGACTGGATCGAGGAGTTGCGCGGCACGCTGCCCGAGCTGCCGTGGGTGCGGCGCGCCCGCATCCAGCAGGAGTGGGGCGTGTCCGACGAGGTCATGCGCGACCTGGTGAACGTCGGCGCCGTGGACCTCATCATCGCCACCGCCGACGCGGGCGCCTCCCCGGAGGCCGCGCGCAGCTGGTGGGTGTCGTTCCTGGCGCAACAGGCCAACAGCCGCGGCGTCGAACTCGCCGAGCTGCCGATCAGCCCCGCCCAGGTCGCGCGCGTCATCGCACTCGTCGACGAGGGCAAACTGACCAACAAGCTTGCGCAGCAGGTCGTGGTCGGTGTGCTCGACGGCGAGGGCGACCCCGACGAGGTCGTGGCGGCGCGCGGCCTGGAGGTCGTGCGCGACGACTCGGCGCTGCAGACCGCCGTCGACGAGGCGCTGGCGGCCAATCCGGACATCGTCGAGAAGATTCGCGGCGGCAAGGTCGCGGCGGCCGGCAAGATCGTCGGCGACGTGATGAAGGCGACCCGCGGCCAGGCCGATCCCGCCCGGGTCAAAGAACTCGTGATCGCCGCCTGCGAATAGGCGGACGCGGCGCCCCGTCTCGGCGGGAGGCCGGTCACATGTTGCTCTCGCCACCCCCGGCGGCGGAGGGCACTAGGAAGCGGACGACGCGGTCGTCCTGCGACACGACCTTGGGCCCGTACTGCTTGTTGACGGTCGCGAACTGGATCAGCCCGTTGCCGACCGGGCGCATCCGGCCGATCGCGCCGTACTGCTTGTCGAGCACGGTGGCCGGCTTGTCGATCGTCGGCTTCTGCGGCGTCGGTGCCTGCAGCGTCTGGATCTGCTGGGTGCGGATCGTCGAGACGGCGATCGTCCCCTCGGTGACCGCGCAGCCGCCCAGGCCAGGCTTGTCCGGCCACGTCCACACCGTCTTGAGCGCATTGTTGGACACCTGGGACAGGCGGTCGGCGTTGCTCGCACCGTCGGCGACGAAGATCGTGTCGTTCGACGGGCACAGCGCCGGATTGGCGCCGAGCCCGGAGGCGAGGATCTTCGGCGGCGGGTTCTTGCCCGAGGTGAAATCGGTGACCAGCAGGACCTTGCCGCCGAGCGAGGCCGGGTTGCCGGCGGCCGCCGGGTTGCCGGCGTCGCCGGTGGCGACGACCAGCTCGTTTGCCGAGCGGAAGAACATCGACCCGAGGTTCCCGGTGGCCCCCTTGGGGATGCCGGTGAGGATCGGCTTGGGGACGTCGCCCTTGGCGATGCGCACGATCCGGTTGTCGCTGGGAGTGGTGATGTACGCGTACATCAGGTGGTCCTGGCGGTAGGTCGGCGACAGCGCGAAATCGATGAGGCCGCCGTCCCCGGAACCGTCGACACCGGGGACGGTCCAGAGCACCTTGTGCTCGGAGAAGCGCTTGGCCTGGATGATCTTGCCGGTGGTGCGCTCGGCGACGACCGTGACGTCGCCGCGCTCGTCGCCGGGGGTGACCGCCGCGGTCGACGCCAGGCAGGTGGTGATCACGTTCGGGTCGGGATCGACGCACGGCCCCGGGGGCGGTGTCGGCAGGCCTTCCGGCGGTGGCGGCGGGGTCTTCGGCGGCCGCTTGACCTCGAAGGACTCGTTGTACTTCGAGAACGGGCCGGCCTTGCGCTCACTGTCCTGCTTGCTGAAATCGGCGCAGCCGCTGAGCACGGCGGTCGAGGCCACCGCGACGACGGCACCGACCGCGAGCGCGGTGCGGAATCGGCGCGGGCGGCGCGGCGGGCGCGCGGCGACGGCGTCGGGAACGGCGGGCATGCAAACCAGACTAGCGATTCGACGCGCGCGGGCGCCGATGACGTCGCCGTCGGCGTCGGCCGATCGGGCGACCCCGCCCGCGCGGCCCGTCTGCGAGGTGTTCCCCCGGGATTCGCGATAGCGTAGAGGGATGGGTTCCCACCGCCGCCGTGACGAATCGGATGACGCCGCCGAGCGCGAGGACAAGCACCGGGTCGAGCAGTCGAGGATTCCGGCGCCGCCGAGCGGGTTCGCCCGCGTCGACAGCCTCGACGACCTCGACCAGTTCCCGTCCCGCGCCGGTGGACCGGCCCCCGAGGAGCAGGCCGCGACTCCGGAGCCGGCCGCACAGTTCCCCGCCGACCCGACCGCCACGGACGTGATCGAGCCCGTCGCGGCACCCGTCGAGGCGGGGACCGTGGACGCGCCGGTCGACACGACGCCGGCGCCGGACCCCGAACCGGTCGTCGAGAAGCCCAAGCGCTCACACCGGTGGGGGCGCAAGACCGATACCGCGGAGGTGCCGACGGTCGACACCGCCGAGCACCCGCCGCTGCCCGACGTGGCACCCGAGGAGGAGCCGTTGCCCGAGACCGTGCCGACCGAGGCGGTGCACCCGGCCGCCGACGACGCGCCCACCGAGGTGCACATGCTCGAGCCCGACACCGGTGCGCTCGCCGCGGTGACGGCGGTCCACACCGAACCCGAGCCCGCCGCGACCGTGAAGGCCCCGGTGCCCGTGGGACAGCCCTACGAGGAGCACGACGAGGCGCTGCGCAGTCGGCGCATCACCGACCTCGAGGACCAGGTCGCCGACCTCAAGCGATTGGGCCGCCGCGGCACCACCGACCTCGGACTGTTGGTCCTGCGCCTGGCGATCGGCGCCTATCTCGCCGTCGACGGCTGCCGCAAGCTCTTCGGTTGGATGGGCGGGCCGTCGCTGAACGGTTTCGAGACCGACCTGTTGAACACCCCCAAGCCCGAGATCGGGTTCAGCAAGTCCTCGGCCGGTGCCGTGGCGATGGGCTGGTCGGTGGCCGAACTGGTCGTCGGCGTCGTGCTGATCGCCGGATTCCTGGCGCCGCTCATCGCGGCGGTCGGATTGGCCGTCGCCTCGCTCGACCTCGCCTGGGGCGTCACCAAGGCGGGCGGGGTGCACCTGTTCGCCGATCAGGCCGACCAGGGCGGCATCGCCTTCCAGGCGGCCCTCTGGGTGATGCTCGTCGTGCTCATCCTGTGCGGCCCCGGCCGCTATTCACTCGACGGCAACCGCGGCTGGGCCCGACGGCCCGGCATCGGCTCGCTGCTCGCGCTGGTGGCGGGAGTGGCGCTGGCCGTGCTCGTCTGGGTGGCCTTCAACGGCACCAACCCGTTGGCGTCGACGGGCAACCGCGTCGGCTGACGCTAGTCGACGATGCGGACCGCGCCCTTGTCGGCCGAGGAGGCCATCTTCGCGTAGGCGCGCAGCGCCTTGGAGACCGTGCGCTGCCGGTCCTTCGGCTGCCACGGGTGCTCGGAGGCCTCCATCTTCGCGCGGCGCTCGGCGAGCGTCTCGTCGTCGACCAGGACCTTCAAGGCGCGGCTGTGCACGTCGATCAGGATCTCGTCGCCGTCTTCGACCAGACCGATGATGCCGCCGGCCGCGGCCTCCGGTGAAGCGTGGCCGATCACCAGGCCCGACGACCCGCCGGAGAAGCGCCCGTCGGTGACCAGGCCGCAGAACTTGCCCATGCCGGTGCCCTTCATGAAGGCGGTCGGGTGCAGCATTTCCTGCATCCCCGGCCCGCCCGCCGGGCCCTCGTAGCGGATGACGAGGACCTCGCCCTTCTGCAGCTCCTTGGACAGGATCGCGTGGACGGCGTCCTCTTGGCTCTCGACGACGCGCGCGGGGCCCTGGAAGTGCCACAGCGACTCGTCGACGCCCGCGGTCTTCAGGATCGCGCCGTCCTCGGCGAGGTTGCCGTGCAGGACACACAGGCCGCCCTCGACGGTGTAGGCGTGCTCCTTGTCACGGATGCAGCCGCCGGCCGCATCGGTGTCGAGCGACTCCCACCGGTTGGTGGTGGAGAAGGGCTCGGTGGTGCGCACGCCGCCGGGGGCCGCGTGGAACAGGTCGATCGCCTGATCGGTCGCGGTGCCGCTGCGGATGTCCCAGTCGGCCAGGTACTCCTCGAGCGAGGGCGCGTGGACCGGGTGGACGTTCGTGTTGAGCAGCCCGGCGCGGTTCAGCTCACCCAGGATGGCGGGGATGCCGCCGGCGCGGTGGACGTGCTCCATGTAGTAGTCCGGAGAGTTCGGCGCGACCTTCGCCAGGCACGGCACGCGGCGCGAGATGGCGTCGATGTCGTGCAGGTCGAAGTCGACCTCGCCCTCCTGCGCGGCCGCCAGGATGTGCAGGACCGTGTTGGTCGATCCACCCATCGCGACGTCGAGGGCCATCGCGTTCTCGAAGGCCTCCTTCGTGGCGACGTTGCGCGGCAGGACCGACTCGTCGTCGTCGGCGTAGTACTTCTTGGCGATGTCGACGACCAGCTCGCCGGCCTTCAGGAACAGCTGGCGGCGGGCCTCTTGGGTGGCCAGTGTCGAACCGTTGCCCGGCAGCGACAGGCCCAGCGCCTCGGTCAGGCAGTTCATCGAGTTGGCGGTGAACATGCCCGAGCACGAACCGCAGGTGGGGCAGGCCGAGCGCTCGACCTCGAGCAGCTCCTTGTCGTCGACGTTGCTGTCGGCCGAGGCGGAGATCGCGTCGATCAGG
Source organism: Gordonia sp. (in: high G+C Gram-positive bacteria) (assembly GCF_047606305.1). Classification (GTDB taxonomy): domain Bacteria; phylum Actinomycetota; class Actinomycetes; order Mycobacteriales; family Mycobacteriaceae; genus Gordonia. The sequence continues at coordinate 12,686 of NZ_JASGER010000058.1, forward strand.
TCGGTGCCCGGGTGCACGATCCCGTTGATGACGACCGAGGTGCCGGCCTCCATCGGACCGCCGGAGACGAAGACGGTGGGGATGTTCAGGCGCATCGCGGCGTTGAGCATGCCCGGCGTGATCTTGTCGCAGTTGGAGATGCAGACCAGTGCGTCGGCGGTGTGCGCGTTGACCATGTACTCGACCGAGTCGGCGATGATCTCGCGCGAGGGGAGCGAGTAGAGCATGCCGCCGTGGCCCATGGCGATGCCGTCGTCGACGGCGATGGTGTTGAACTCGCGCGGCACGCCACCCGCGGCGGTCACGGCCTCGGCGACGATGTCGCCGACGTTCTTGAGGTGCACGTGGCCGGGCACGAACTGGGTGTAGGAGTTGGCGATGGCGACGATCGGCTTGCCGAAGTCGTCGTCGGTCATGCCCGTCGCTCGCCAGAGGGAGCGGGCGCCGGCGGCCTCACGGCCGACGGTGGTGGTGCGAGACCGCAGGGCTGGCATGGTGTCCTCGCTGGTTGCAGGTGGAAATCGGGGTACCGAACCAGTTTACGCGCCTGCGGCGACCGCTTTTTCCGGGCGGCCCGGCGCTGCTCAGTCCTGGGCTTCGCGGGCCTGCTGCTCGGCGGCGAACGGGTCGGGCAGGCGGCCGCCGCTGCGTTCGGCGATGGCGGGCACGTCCTGGAAGCCGACCGCGGGGAGGGGCACCCGGTCGCCGTCGGTCTTCACCGCGCGGGTGGCCGACCACTTGGGGAATTGCAGACCCGCCAGGTCGTCCCAGGAGACGCGGTCGGTGCGCAGCGTGCGGACCGCGGTCAGGCCCTCGTCGTCGACGACGGTCTTGAGGCGACGGATCCACAGCACCACCAGGACGGGCAGGATCAGCATCCACCAGAAGTAGGTGAAGGCCGCGCCGGCGAACATCACGACGATGATCAGGACGGCGATCAGCGACAGGTAGGCGACTCGGGAGAGCCGGATCACCAATGGCTCGTCGGCGGCGGTGTCGGCGGTCTGGGGGGAGTCGGGGTCGGCCACGCCCCCATTGTGTCACCAGCGCGGCGCGCCCGATTTTGCGGTCGGTCACCGCAGTGGTCTGCGACACGCGGTTTGACTGGGCACGTCGCGCGGACCTAGGGTTGTCGTCGTGATGAACAACGGGATTCTCGTAGTACTCGGTCGGCGCGTCGCCTGACCGGTCACTTCGTAGACCCTCGTCAAGATCGACGCGCCCCTCGCACAGCGGAAGCTGTCGAGGGTTTTTTAATGCCCCAAGCCCGATAACCAGCAAAGAAGGAACCACGCTCGTGAGCGCTCCGAAAGCAGACGCGTCCGGTTCGGACTCCGCGCAGACGTTTGACACGTTGCGCACCAAGTCCCCGGCCGGCGGCACGTTGCGAACCTCCCACTCGAGGACGGTGGCCCCCGAGCGGGTCAGCGGCGCCCAGTCGGTCGTCCGCTCGCTCGAGGAGCTCGGTGTCGACGTCGTGTTCGGCATTCCAGGTGGGGCCATCCTGCCCGCCTACGACCCGCTGCTGGACTCGCAGAAGGTCCGCCACGTCCTGGTCCGCCACGAGCAGGGCGCGGGTCACGCCGCGACCGGCTACGCCCAGGTCGCCGGCCGTGCCGGCGTCATGATGGCGACGTCGGGCCCGGGGGCGACGAACCTGGTCACCCCGCTGGCCGACGCGCAGATGGACTCGGTCCCGGTCGTCGCGATCACCGGCCAGGTCGCCCGGTCGCTGATCGGCACCGACGGCTTCCAGGAGGCCGATATCTCCGGCATCACCATGCCGATCACCAAGCACAACTTCCTGGTCAGCAATGCCGCCGACATCCCGAAGGTGATGGCCGAGGCCTTCTACCTGGCCGAGAGCGGCCGTCCCGGCGCGGTCCTGGTCGACATCCCCAAGGACATCCTGCAGGCGCAGACCACCTTCTCGTGGCCGCCGCAGATGGACCTGCCCGGCTACCGTCCGGTCACCAAACCGCACGGCAAGCAGGTCCGCGAGGCGGCCCGCATGATCCTGGCGTCCACATCCCCGGTGCTGTACGTCGGTGGCGGCGTCATCAAGGCGAACGCCGCTCCGCAGCTGATGGAGCTGGCCGAACTGACCGGCATCCCCGTCGTGACCACGCTGATGGCCCGCGGCGCCTTCCCCGACGGCCACCGCCAGCACATCGGCATGCCCGGCATGCACGGCAAGGTCTCGGCGGTCGCCGGCCTGCAGCGCAGCGACCTGCTGATCACCCTGGGCGCCCGTTTCGACGACCGCGTCACCGGGCAGCTGGACTCGTTCGCACCCGACGCCAAGGTCATCCACGCCGACATCGACCCGGCCGAGATCGGCAAGAACCGCCACGCGGACGTGCCTATCGTCGGCGACTGCCAGGCGGTCATCACCGAGCTGATCGAGGCGCTGCGCGCCGAGCTCGCGACCGGCGCCGAGCTGCCGGACATGCGCGCCTGGTGGCGTTACCTGGACGGGCTGAGCGAGACGTTCCCGCTGAGCTACGACAAGCAGTCCGACGGCTCGCTGTCGCCGGAGTTCGTCATCGAGGAGCTGGGCAAGGCCGCCGGCCCCGACGCGGTGTACGTCGCCGGCGTCGGCCAGCACCAGATGTGGGCCGCGCAGTTCGTCTCCTACGAGAAGCCGCGCACCTGGCTGAACTCGGGCGGCCTGGGCACCATGGGCTACTCGATCCCGGCGGCGATGGGCGCCAAGATGGCCGACCCCGACCAGGAGGTCTGGGCGATCGACGGCGACGGCTGCTTCCAGATGACCAACCAGGAGCTGGCCACCTGCGCGATCGAGGGCGTCCCCATCAAGGTCGCGCTGATCAACAACGGCAACCTGGGCATGGTCCGTCAGTGGCAGACGCTGTTCTACGAGGAGCGCTACTCCAACACCGACCTGGCCACGCACTCGCGCCGGATCCCGGATTTCGTGAAGCTCGCCGAGGCCCTCGGCTGCATCGCGTTCCGCGTCGAAAAGGAGGAGGAGGTCGCCGAGGTGATCGCCAAGGCGCGCGAGATCAACGACCGTCCGGTCCTGATCGACTTCATCGTCGGCGCCGACGCCCAGGTGTGGCCGATGGTCGCCGCGGGCACCGGCAACGACGAGATCATGGCGGCCCGCGACATCCGGCCGCTCTTCGACGACGACGAGGGCGTGTCCGAGCCGGCGGTCATCCACGAGGCCATGGCCCAGGAGGAGAAGGCCGGCGAGCGCGAGATGGAGGACTCCAAGTGACGACGACGCACACGCTTTCGGTGCTGGTCGAGGACCGCCCCGGCGTCCTGGCCCGCGTCTCGGGACTGTTCTCGCGCCGCGGGTACAACATCGCCTCGCTGGCGGTCGGCCCCACCGAGATCAAGGGCATGTCCCGCATGACGATCATGGTCGAGGTGGAGGACTTCCCCCTCGAGCAGGTGACCAAGCAGCTCAACAAGCTGGTCAACGTGATCAAGATCGTCGAGCAGGACCCGGCGCACTCGGTCAGCCGCGAGCTGGTCATGATCAAGGTGCGCGCCGATGCGGCGCAGCGCGGCGAGGTCCTCGAGATCGTCAACCTGTTCCGCGCGCACATCATCGACGTGGCCCAGGAGTCGGTGACGGTCGAGGCGACCGGCACCAGCGAGAAACTCGAGGCGCTCCTGCGGATGCTCGACCCGTACGGCATCCGCGAGATCGCCCAGTCGGGTGCGGTCACGCTCGGCCGCGGCCCGCGAAGCATGTCCACCAACCGGTAGCCGACGGCCACCTGAGACAATCGAAAACAACCAACCGGTCGGCGCCGCCGACCACCACATCTGAAGGGAACCACTGTGGCAGTCGAGAAGTTCTACGACGACGACGCAGATCTGTCGATCATCCAGGGCAAGAAGGTCGCCGTGATCGGCTACGGCAGCCAGGGCCACGCGCACTCGCTGTCGCTGCGCGACTCCGGCGTCGACGTCGTGATCGGCCTGCGCGAGGGATCGAAGTCGCGCGCCAAGGCGGAGGAGCAGGGTCTCAAGGTCCTCACCCCGGCCAAGGCCGCCGAATGGGCCGACGTGATCATGCTGCTCGCCCCGGACACCAGCCAGGCGAAGATCTTCACCGAGGACATCGAGCCGAACCTCAACGCCGGTGACGCGCTGTTCTTCGGCCACGGCCTCAACATCCACTTCGGCCTCATCAAGCCGCCGGCGAACGTCACCGTCGGCATGGTCGCACCGAAGGGCCCGGGCCACCTGGTCCGCCGCCAGTTCGTCGACGGCAAGGGCGTCCCGGCGCTCATCGCGGTCCACCAGGATCCGTCCGGCGACGGCCAGGCGCTCGCGCTGAGCTACGCCAAGGCGATCGGCGGCACCCGTGCCGGCGTGCTGAAGACCGATTTCAAGGAAGAGACCGAGACCGACCTCTTCGGCGAGCAGGCCGTGCTCTGCGGTGGCACCGAGGAACTGGTCAAGACCGGGTTCGAGGTCCTCGTCGAGGCCGGCTACGAGCCGGAGATGGCCTACTTCGAGTGCCTGCACGAGCTGAAGCTGATCGTCGACCTCATGTACGAGGGCGGCATCGCGCGGATGAACTACTCGGTGTCGGACACCGCGGAGTTCGGCGGCTACCTCTCGGGACCGCGCGTCATCGACGCGGACACCAAGAAGCGGATGAAGGAGATCCTGTCCGACATCCAGGACGGCACCTTCGTCAAGCAGCTGGTCGCCAACGTCGAGGGCGGCAACAAGCAGCTCGAGGCGCTGCGCAAGCAGAACGCCGAGCACCCGATCGAGGTCACCGGCCAGAAGCTGCGCGACCTGATGAGCTGGGTCGACCGGCCGATCACCGAGACCGCCTAGTCTCACCGCACACGGCAAGAAAGGAGCCCCGCACCGATCCGGTGCGGGGCTCCTTCGTGGTTGAGCCGATCAGGCCAGGCGGAAGCCGCCGTACTGCGTCGCACGGATGCGCTGCATGATCGGGCCGATGTTGGTACCGGTCTCCGGTCCCACGCACGCGGTGAAGTAGTACGCGTTCACCATGGCGACCAGGCGGCGGCCGACGGTGACCGGGGCGCCCGAGTCGCCCTCGATGACGCACATCTGCGAGAAGTGGGTCTTGCGGTCCGAGGCCCACACGACGCCACAGGTGTGACCGGTGGTGCGGCCCTGCTTGCACATGACGGTCGGGAACTGCACCGGACGGGGATCGATGCGCGTGATGGTCGTGCCCTTGACCGTGCGGACCGGGACCACCGAGCCGTTGAACTCGATGATGGCCATGTCCAGATCCTGGGCCGAGTAGGTGATCACGCCGATCTGGCCGCGGTTCTGGTACTTCTCGGAGAAGACGCGCTGACCGGGGGTGCCGCAGTGGCCGGCGGTCAGGCCGATGAGGCGGCCGCCGTTGGCGGACCGGCCGATGGCCGTCACCGTGCACGCGGCGGCGGAGTTGCCGCCCTTGAAGATCAGGATCGGCGAGCCACCGCCGATGGCGGTTGCAGGAGCCGCGTTCGCGCTGCTCAAACCCAGTCCACCCAGGGTGAGCGCGGCGAGTACCGCGAAGAGTGCGGTCAGCTTCCGTGTCATCAAATTCTCCAGTTCGTCGTTCCTTGAAGGGCATCCGGCCGGCGGACAGATCTCCCCAGTCCAGGCACGAACACACCTACACTACCCAGATTTACTGTGAAGTAGCTGGACCGGGGGAGTTCCCCGAGAGTCACCCGTGCGGGTGTGTGCGCCCTCACATCCTATCGGTGTGGGACCGGGCGCCTGCAAGTGTTCGGCCCGCGGCCACTAAACTTGCCGGGGTACCGGCGCGACCTGCCGGTTCTCCCTCATCGATGCGTAACCCGTCAGGAGACACACGTGACCGCAGCTGGCCGTCCAGTCGTCCTCATCGCCGACAAATTGGCGCCCTCGACCGTCGAGGCTCTCGGCGACGACGTGGAGGTGCGGTGGGTCGACGGCCCGGACCGCCCGAAGCTGCTCGACGCGGTCACCGATGCCGACGCGCTGCTGGTGCGCTCGGCCACGACCGTCGACGCCGAGGTGCTGGCCGCCGCGCCGAAGCTGAAGATCGTCGCCCGCGCCGGCGTCGGCCTCGACAACGTCGACGTGCCGGCCGCCACCGAGCGCGGTGTCATGGTGGTCAACGCCCCCACGTCCAACATCCACTCGGCCGCCGAGCATGCGATCGCGCTGCTGATGTCGACCGCCCGCCAGGTCCCGGCCGCCGATGCGACGCTCAAGGAGCACACCTGGAAGCGCTCGTCGTTCTCCGGCGTCGAGCTCTTCGACAAGACCGTCGGCGTGGTCGGCCTGGGCCGCATCGGGCAGCTGGTCGCGGCGCGCCTGGCGGCCTTCGAGACCAAGATCATCGCCTACGACCCCTACGTGTCGGCGGCCAAGGCGGCCCAGCTGGGCATCGAACTGGTGACCCTCGACGAACTGCTCGAGCGTGCCGACTTCATCACCGTGCACCTGCCGAAGACCCCCGAGACGGCGGGGCTGATCGGCAAGGAGCAGTTGGCCAAGACCCGTGAGGGCGTCATCATCGTCAACGCCGCCCGCGGTGGCCTGATCGACGAGCAGGCGCTGGCGGACGCGATCACCTCCGGCCACGTGCGCGGCGCCGGCCTCGACGTCTTCAACACCGAGCCCTGCACCGATTCGCCGCTGTTCGAACTCGATCAGGTCGTCGTGACCCCGCATCTGGGCGCCTCGACCGCCGAGGCGCAGGACCGCGCCGGTACCGACGTCGCCAAGAGCGTGCGCCTGGCGCTGGCCGGCCACTTCGTCCCCGACGCGGTGAACATCACCGGCGGTGCGGTCGACGAGGAGGTCGCCCCCTGGCTGGAGCTGTCCCGCAAGCTCGGCGTCATGGTCGGGGCGATCAGCTCGGACGTGCCCGCGTCGGTCACCGTGGACGTGCGCGGCGAACTGGCCGCCAAGAACGTCGACGTGCTGGGCCTGTCGGCGCTGCGCGGCGTGTTCTCGGCGACCACCGACGAGCCGGTCACCTTCGTCAACGCGCCGAGCGTCGCGCAGGCCCGCGGCGTGACCAGCGAGGTCACCCGCGCGACCGAGAGCCCCAACCACCGCAGCGTCGTCGACGTGAAGGCCGTGTTCCCGGACGGCACGTCGCACAACGTCTCCGGCACCCTGTCGGGTCCGCGCGAGGTGGAGAAGATCGTCAACATCAACGGCCGCAACTTCGACCTGCGCGCGGAAGGCCAGAACCTCGTCCTCAGCTATGCGGACAAGCCCGGTTCGCTCGGCAAGATCGCCACCGCGCTGGGCGCCGAGGGCATCGACATCCAGGCCGCCGGTCTGTCGCAGGACGCCGAGGGCGAGGGTGCGACGGTGCTGCTGCGCGTCGACAAGGAGCTCGACGACGCGCTCGTCGAGAAGATCGGCGCCTCCGTCGACGCCGGGCTGGTCAAGCAGGTGGACCTGTCGTGAAGCTCGCAGTCATCCCCGGCGACGGGATCGGGCCCGAGGTCGTCGCCCAGGCGCTGCGCGTGCTGGACAAGCTCGACCCCGATCTGACCACCACCGAGTTCGATTTCGGCGCACGGCGCTACCACGCCACCGGCGAGCTGCTCACCGACGAGGACCTGGCGTCGCTGCGCGAGCACGACGCGATCCTCCTCGGCGCGATCGGCGACCCGAGCGTGCCGTCGGGCGTCCTCGAGCGGGGCTTCCTGCTCAAGCTGAGGTTCGCGATGGACCACCACGTCAACCTGCGCCCGTCGAAGTTGCTGGACGGCGTGGCCTCCCCGCTGGCCGGGGACCCGCAGATCGACTTCGTCGTCGTCCGCGAGGGGACCGAGGGGCCGTACACCGGCAACGGTGGCGCGATCCGCGTCGGCACGCCGCACGAGGTCGCCACCGAGGTGAGCCTCAACACCCGCTTCGGCATCGAGCGCGTGGTGCGCTTCGCATTCGCGCGGGCCCAGGAGCGGCGCAAGAAGCTGACGCTGGTCCACAAGACGAACGTGCTGACCTTCGCCGGCTCGATGTGGCAGCGCACCGTCGACGAGGTCGGCACCGAGTTCCCCGACGTCGCGACCGACTACTGCCACGTCGATGCGGCGATGATCTACCTGGCCACCGATCCGGGCCGCTTCGACGTGATCGTGACCGACAACCTGTTCGGCGACATCGTCACCGACCTGGCGGCCGCCGTCTCCGGCGGCATCGGCCTGGCCGCGTCGGGCAACATTGACGCGACCGGCACCAACCCGTCGATGTTCGAGCCGGTGCACGGCAGCGCCCCCGACATCGCCGGCCAGGGCAAGGCCGATCCGACCGCGGCGATCCTGTCCGCGGCGCTGCTGCTGCGCCACCTGGGCCGCGACGACGACGCGGTGCGGGTGGAGCAGGCCGTCGCCGCCGACGTCGCCGAGCGCGGTGACGGTCCGGTTCGCACCGTCGAGGTCGGGGACCGGATCCTGGCCCGCGTCTAGGCCCCTCTACGCGGATCGCGCGGCACGAGGCCCAGCGCGAGCAGCGGCGGAACCGCGCACAGTGCGTAGGCCCAGGCGTAGCCGTGGTGCTCGATGACGCCGGCCACCGCCGGGACCGCCGCCGCACTGATGAGGTACTGGCCGGTGTTCTGGATGGCCAGGCCGCGTCCGCTCCAACGGGGGCCGGCGTACTCGGCGATGGCGGTGTAGGCCAGCCCGTTGTCGGCGACGACGACGATCGAGGCGCCGACCATCACCAACACGGCCACCGGGCTGCCGATCGCATCGGTGGCGGCCAGCGCGGCCATCAGCAGCGCCGCCGCCGCGGCGATCACGCGGATGGGGCGCATGCGTGAGCCCCAGGCGTCCGACCAGCGACCCGCGACGATCCGGCCCAGCGCGGAGAGGATCTGGGTCACCGTCACGACGAGACCGGCGTGGAACGGCGCCCAGTGGCGCGCGATCATCAGCCATGCCGGCACGAACGTCCACAGCGCCATCTGCGGAATCACGAGCAGGATGCTGACCGCGTGCACGCGGACCAGATAGCGACTCCGGCGATAGGGGTTGTGGTCCTCCGGTGCGCCGCTCGCGGGCGCCGGGCGGGGCGGATCGATGATCCACCAGGCGGTCGCGGCCAGTGCCACGACCGCGACGGCGGCGAAGACGGCGAAACCCGCGGTGGCGCCGTACCGCGCGGCCAGGACCGGGACGGTGAGCCCGGTGACGCCGACGCCCAGTGGCTGGGCCATCTGCCTGATGCCCATCGCGGTGCCGCGCAGGGCGGGCGGGAACCAGCCGACGACGATGCGCCCGCCGGCGCCGTTCGTGGCCGCCGCGACGGCACCGCCGACGAACAGGCCTACCCAGACGACCCACGGCGGTGCGCCGGCCGCGACGGCGGCGGTGGTGCCCGCCGTGGCCGCCACCGTGAGGGAGAGGGACAGCAGCAGGATGCGGCGCTCGCCGACGCGGTCCAGCGCCCAGCCCCAGAGGACGGTCGTGACCACCATGCCGACCATCGGCGCCGAGGCCAGGAGCGAGGCGGTCGACAGGCTCATCCCGTCGGTGTGCAGGCGCGGGATCAGGAAGGCCACCCCGCTGACCAGGCACGCGGTGGCCATCGCAGCCAGCAACGAGACGGCCAGGATCGCCCAGCGTCGGGCCGGGGTGATCGTGGGAGCGGTGGGTGTCGCCATGGCTGCTCTCATAGAGTGGGACTGTTGGTTTCATATCTTAGAACCCGGCGGTCCTGCCCGGCGAATCCGATTCCCGGCGGTTGGGATAGGCTGGACGCCATGCGTTTAGGACGAGTGGCCACCCGCGACGGCGTGGCGTTCGCGGCCATCGAGGGTGACGCGGGCAGCGAAACCGCGCGCGAGATCGCCGAGCACCCTTTCGGCACCCCGACGTTCACCGGCCGCAGCTGGCCGCTGGCCGATGTCCGGGTCCTCGCGCCGATCCTGGCGACCAAGGTCATCTGCGTCGGCAAGAACTATGCGGCCCACGCCGCCGAGATGGGTGGTGAAGCTCCCGCGGACCCGGTGATCTTCCTCAAGCCCAACACGTCGATCATCGGTCCGGAGGTTCCGATTGTGCGGCCGCCGTCGTCGGAGCGGGTCGACTACGAGGGCGAGCTCGCCGTTGTCATCGGGCGTCCCTGCAAGGACGTGTCCGCATCGTCGGCACGCGAGGCGATCCTCGGCTACACCGTCGCCAACGACGTCACCGCCCGCGACCAGCAGACGGTCGACGGCCAGTGGACGCGGGCCAAGGGGTACGACACCTTTTGCCCGCTGGGACCGTGGATCGACACCGACTTCGACCCGGCCGACGCCGTGATTCGAACCGAATTGACCACCGCCGACGGGCAGACCACCGTCAAGCAGCAGTCGCGGACCTCCCTGATGCTGCATGGCGTCGGGGACATCGTCGAGTGGGTCTCGCGGGTGATGACCCTGCTCCCCGGCGACGTGATCTTGACCGGTACCCCCGAGGGCGTCGGGCCGATGGTGGCCGGCGACCGGGTCGCGGTGACCGTCGAGGGGCTCGGCACTCTCGCCAATCCCGTCGTCGACAAATGACCCGACCCCAGCGATCGGCGCCGGCCACGGCGTCCGTCAACGGCATCACCCTGTCCTACGAGGACACCGGCGGCGCCGGTGAACCGGTCGTGATGATCATGGGCACCGGTAGTCCCGGACGGGTGTGGAAGGCCAACCAGGCCCCGGCGCTGGTCCGTGCCGGCTACCGCGTGATCACCTTCGACAACCGCGGGATCGCACCGTCCTCGGAGTGCCCCGAGGGCTTCACCATCGACGACATGGTCGCCGATACCGCCGCGCTCATCGAGCACCTGGGCCTGGGGCGGGCCCACGTCGTCGGCACCTCGCTCGGCGCACGCGTCACACAGGAGCTGGCGCTCGCGCGGCCCGACCTGCTGCTGTCGGCGACGATGCTCGCCACCTATGGCCGCTCCACGCCGCTGGTGGCCGCCTTCGGCGCGGGGGAGCGGGCGCTCTACGACCGGGGCATCGAGCTGCCGCCGGAGTACTCGGCGGCGGTCACCGCGCACCTGAACCTCTCGCCGCACTCGCTCGCCGACGACCGCTCGGCGCGCGACTGGCTCGACATCATCACGTTCTCCCCGCAAACGGTGACCCCGGGCGTGCGCGCCCAGATGGGTGTGCACGAAGGGGAGCTGAACCGCCTCGAGGCCTACCGCGGCATCACCGTCCCGGCGCTCGTCGTCGGATTCGCCGACGACCGCACGCTGCCGGAGTTCCTGGCCCGCGAGGTCGCCGACGCCATCCCCTGCGCGCAGTACGCGGTGGTCGAGAAGGCGGGCCACTTCGGCTATCTGGAGCAGCCCGAGCGGGTCAACGAACTCCTGCTGGACTTCCTCGGCCGCGGCGGCGCCACTGCGTGATCGGGCGACCGCGCGCATTCGCTACGGTTGACGCCATGACCAGCGATGTCCGCGTCCGTTTCTGTCCGTCGCCCACCGGCACCCCGCACGTCGGCCTGGTGCGCACCGCGCTCTTCAACTACGCCTACGCCAAGCACAACGGCGGGGACTTCGTCTTCCGCATCGAGGACACCGACGCGGCCCGCGACAGCGAGGAGAGCTACGCGGCCCTGCTGGACGCGTTGCGCTGGCTGGGCCTGAACTGGGACGAGGGCCCCGAGGTGGGCGGTCCGTACGGGCCGTACCGGCAGTCCGAGCGCCGCGACCTGCACCGCGACGTCGTCGCCAAGCTTCTCGAGGCGGGGGAGGCCTACGAGGCCTTCTCGACCCCCGAGGAGGTGGAAGCGCGACACAAGGCGGCCGGGCGCGACCCGAAGCTGGGCTACGACAACTTCGACCGTGATCTGACCGACGAGCAGCGCGCGGCCCACCGGGCCGAGGGTCGCAACCCGGTGGTGCGGCTGCGGATGCCCGACGAGGACATCACCTGGGACGACCTGGTCCGCGGCGAGACGACCATCAAGGCGGGCACCGTGCCCGACTTCGCGCTCACCCGGGCCAACGGCGACCCGCTCTACACCCTGGTGAACCCCGTCGACGACGCGTCGATGAAGATCACCCACGTGCTGCGCGGTGAGGACCTGCTGTCCTCGACGCCGCGGCAGATCGCGCTCTACCGGGCACTGCAGCGGATCGGCGTCGCCGACGGTGTGCCGCGCTTCGGCCACCTTCCGTTCGTGATGGGTGAGGGCAACCGCAAGCTCTCCAAGCGCGATCCGCAGTCGAGTCTGTTCCACCACCGCGACCGCGGCTTCTTGCCGGAGGGGCTGCTCAACTACCTCGCCCTGCTGGGCTGGGGCTACAGCGGCGACACCGACGTCTTCACGCTCGACCAGATGGTCGAGGCCTTCGACATCGGCGACGTGAACTCGAACCCGGCGCGCTTCGACGAGAAGAAGGCCGAGGCGATCAACGCCGAACACATCCGGATGCTCGAGCCGGCCGATTTCGCGAGCCGACTCGGCGACTATCTGGTGGCACAGGGACACCTGGCCGCCCCGCCCGCGGGCGACCCCGCGTTCACGGCGCTGGCCGAGTTGATCCAGACGCGCATCCAGGTCCTCGGTGACGCGTGGGACCTGATCAAGTTCTACTACGTCGACGACGCCGATTTCACCATCGACGAGAAGTCGGCGGCCAAGAACCTCGGGCCCGACGCCGCGCCTGTGCTGGACGCGGCGATCACGGCGCTGGAGGGGCTGGAGCCCTGGGACACCGCCTCGATCGAGGAGGCGCTCAAGACCGCTTTGGTCGACGGGCTCGAGCTCAAGCCGCGCAAGGCCTTCGGTCCGGTGCGGGTCGCGGTGACGGGGGCGGCGGTCAGCCCGCCGCTGTACGAGTCGATGGAGCTCCTGGGCGCCGAGAAGTCGCTCGCCCGGCTGCGCCAGGCCCGGGCCAACCTTGCGGAATAACCCCGTTGGCCTGCGCGTTTGTGCTATCGGCCCGACGTCCTGCTAACCTACTTGTCGGTCCTTTCGCCGGGCGTTCGCGCGCGGAGAAGGGGAACCCATTGGGGTATGGTGTAATTGGCAACACAGCGGTTTCTGGTACCGCCATTCTAGGTTCGAGTCCTGGTACCCCAGCGGACTTCACGGTCTGACCGATCCCGCCCGGCGGGACCGGATGAGGACCGAGAAGTTGTTCTGGCCCCCTTCGTCTAGCGGCCTAGGACGCCGCCCTCTCAAGGCGGTAACGCGGGTTCAAATCCCGTAGGGGGTACAACGCGAGGAGCGCCGCCACCGATTCGGTGGGGGCGCTCCTTTGCTTTTGGTCGAGTGGTCAGTCGTCGGAGACGGGGGC
>NZ_JASGER010000059.1:0-8313 GCF_047606305.1 Gordonia sp. (in: high G+C Gram-positive bacteria)
CCCGCCGCGCCGGCACCGGGTGCGCCGGCCGCACCCCAGCAACCGGCCGCGCGTCGCCTCACCGGCAAGACGGTGTTCCTCGACCCCGGCCACCAGGCGTCGGCCGCCGGGCACGACCTGAACAAGCCGGTGCCCGACGGTCGCGGCGGGATGAAGCCGTGCCAGACCACCGGTGCGACCGGTGTCAACGGCGTCGGCGAGCACACCGTCAACTGGCAGGTCGCCCAGCTGGTCAAGGGGGCGCTGGAGAGCCAGGGTGCCCGCGTGGTGCTGAGTCGCCCGGACGACATCGGTTGGGGCGGCTGCATCAACGAGCGGACCGCGGCGGCGAACCGCTCGCGCGCCAACCTGGCCGTCAGCATCCACGCCGACTCGTCGGGACAGGGTGCCAACGCCGGCAAGAGCGGCTTCCACGTGATCGTGCCCAAGCTGCCGCTGCCGGACAAGCAGGCCGATTCGGTCCAGCGCGGCGCCGGCCGCAAGGCGTCGGCCACCATGCGCGATGCCTTCAAGAAGGCCGGCTTCCACCCGTCCAACTACCTCGCGACCGCCGACGGCCTCCAGGAGCGCTCGGACATCGCCGGACCGAACACCTCGCACGTCCCGCTCGCCTTCGTCGAGATGGGCAATCTGTCGAATCCGGCCGAGGCCCAGGCGCTGTCGGCGCACGACGGCCAGCTGAAGTACGCGGCCGCCATCACCGACGGTGCGATGAACTTCCTGACCGGCTCGTCGGCCGGTACCGGTCTGTTCGCGGGCGGTCCGGAGAACGGCCCAGCTCCCGAGGGCGCCGGACTGGGCGGACTGCTGCCGGCGATCCAGGACATGATGCGCTCGGGCAACCTGGCCGGCATCACCGGATTCATGACCGGACCGGCCTCCGACGCCGGTTCGGAGGTGCTCAAGGCCATGCTGGCCGTCGTCTACGGGCTGTTTGGGGGCAAGCTCCCCATCTGAGCCCCTAGTCTGGAGCCATGAGTTTCAAGGAACTGTTCTACATGGCCCCGCCGGTGCGCACGCTCCGGGACAAGAAGGTGCTCATCACCGGTGCCGCGAGCGGCATCGGCCGTGCGACCGCGCTCGCCTCCGCGGCGGAGGGCGCGCAGCTCGTCGTCACCGACCTGCACAACGAACCGCTCGACGAGCTGGTCGCCGACGTGCAGGCCGCCGGTGGCACGGTGCTCTACCACCAGGCCGGCGACGTGTCCGACTACGACTGGGTGTGCAAGTTCGCCAAGAACGTCGATGCCGAGGTCGGTGTCATGGACGTGGTGATGAACATCGCCGGGATCTCCGCCTGGGGCACGGTGGAGAACCTCGAACACAAGCACTGGAAGTCCATGGTGGACGTGAACCTGATGGGTCCCATCCACATCATCGAGTGCTTCGTCCCGCAGATGGTCGCGCGCGGCAAGGGCGGCCAGTTGGTCAACGTGTCCTCGGCCGCAGGACTGCTCGCGCTGCCGTGGCACGCCGCCTACAGCGCCAGCAAGTTCGGCATCCGCGGTGTGTCCGAGGTGCTGCGGTTCGACCTGCGCCAGCACCACATCGGGGTCAGTCTGGTCTGTCCGGGCGCCGTCGACACCCCGCTGGTCAACACCGTCGAGATCGCCGGGATCGACCGGGACAACGAAGAGGTCGCCAAGGCCATCGGCGGCTTCCACAAGATGGCCGCCTCACCGGAGAAGGCCGCCGCGGCCATCATCAAGGGCATCAAGAAGAACCACTACATCGTCTACACGTCGTTCGACATCCGGTTCGGCTACTGGTGGTCGCGCAAGTTCGCCTACCCGTACGAGGTGGTCATGCGTGCGGCCAACGACCAGTTCAGCCGCCTGGCGCGCAAGGCGCCGCCGCCGAAGAAGGCCGTGGCCGCCCCCAAGGCCGACAAGGCCAAGGGGCGCTGACCGCGCCGGCTACTTCTTGCCGGTCTTGGCGGCGGTCTTCTTGGCCGCCGCCTTCTTCGGCGTCTTCTTGGCGGCCGCCTTCGTCGCGCCGGCCTTCTTCGTGCCGGTCTTGCGCACCGCCTCGATGATCTGCGGTCGCAGCTCGGCGGCCTTGATCACCGCATCGGCCGAGCCCACCTCGACGGCGCGGTTGATGTCGTGCACCGCGTCGAACTCGGTGGCGATCTCGTTGATCTTCTCGGCGCGCACCGAGGCCCGCAGTTCGTCGAGCTCGGCGGCCAGCGAGGCACGGTCGGCGCCCGTCGCCGCGGTGATGCGCTCCTCGAGCTCCTCGACGCGGGGGTCGGCGGTGGTCCGTGCGCGCACGTCACCGGCGAAGACGACCGCCGCGGCCGGGGCGCCACCGAGGACCGAGGCGAACGAGCCCTCGAGGGCCAGCACGGTCATGTTCGGGTTGAGCGCCTTGGAGAAGACCACGAACGCACCGCCGTGGTAGCGCGAGATCACGCAGAACACGATCGGACCGTCGAAGTTGACGATGGCCCGGCCGATCTCGGCGCCGTACTCGAGCTGCAGCTTGCGCAGCGACTCCGGTGAGCCGTCGAAGCCGGACAGGTTCGCCAGTACGACGACCGGCCGGTTGCCGCTGGCCGCGTTGATCGCGCGCGCGGCCTTCTTCGACGACTGCGGGAACAGGGTGCCCGCGGTGAAGGTGTCCGGCCCGTCGCTGGGCACGAACCCGCGGCGGGGGACCGGCTTGGACTCGATGCCGATCAGGCACACCGGGGCACCGCCGACGTGGGCTTCCTGCACGACGGTGTTCTCCGCCTCGGCCATGCCGGCCCAGCGCTCCAGGATCGGCTGATCCTGGTCGGACACGGCGCGCATGACCGCGCGGATGTCGAAGGGCTTCTTGCGGTCGGGGTTCTTCTCGGCCGAGAAGATCTCGCCGACGGTCGCGAAGTCGCTGCCCTCCGCGGTGTGCGGGTAGTCGGAGATGTCGCGGTCGTCCGGGTCGGTCGTCGCCGCGGCGCGCGGCGTCTTCTCGCCGGGGGCGATGTAGCTGTGCTCGTAGTAGCGCATCAGGATGTCGCGCGCGGACGGGATGTCCGGCGCCCAGAACTGTGCCTCGCCGTTCGGTCCCATCACGCGGTCGTAGCCGCCGATGCCGTGGTTGTCCTCGGCGGACACGCCACCGGAGAAGTCCAGCGCCTGCTTGCCGGTCAGCACCATCGCCGACTCGGGGGTCATGATCAAGATGCCCTTGGTGTGCATCAGCATGGTGGCCTCGGCGTTCCAGTACGCCTGGCCGCCGACGTTGATGCCGGTCACGACGATGTTGATCTCGTGGCCGTCCTGGGTGAACTCGACGATCCGCTTGAGCGCGGCCGCCACCCAGTCCAGGTTCTCGGTGCCCGAGTTCATCTCGACGGCCGCACCCGAGGACAGGGCGTACCACTCGAGCGGCAGCCCCTCCTTCTCGGCGAGGTCCATGGCGGCGATGAGCCGACGGCACTCGGGCTCCTTGAGGGAGCCGAGGGCCTTGGTCGGATCGCCGAGCGCGACCACGCGCTTGACGCCCTCGGGGTGCTTCTCGGTCTTCGTGGTGACCGTGCCGACGACGAGCGCCGCACTGTTGCCGCCCTTGGGGCGGTCGACCGGCACCAGGTTGTTCTTGCCGTCGAGGTCGTACTCGGTGAAGTCGCCGAGCAGGTCCACCAGCTCGTACGGGTAGGCGTTGCCGCGGCTCGTCGCACGCAGCACCTTCTGGCGGTAGGCGTCGAGCGGCTCGACCGGGTCGTCGACCGGGTCGCCGACGGTGATCTGGGTTTCGCCGGCGGCGTCGGTGGTGATGTGCGCGGCGATCTTGCGCAGCTCACCGGTCTCTTTGTCGCGCTGGCGGCCGATGAGGAGGATCTCCTCGAGCCCGGCGCCCTCGGTGGAGACCGAGTTGGCCAGCGTGTGCTCGACGACGTAGCGGAACTGGTTCTGCGACACGTCGATGGGCGGCCAGATGTACATGATGATCTGGTTGGTGTTGAACCGCTTGTTGCGGGGGCGCTGGGCCTGCGCACGGCGGATCGAGTCGACGCACGTCGCGAAGTTCGACTCCGCGGTCGGCAGCGTGATCAGCCGGCCGTCCTCCTCGCTGACGTCGGTGAGGTCGCGGATCTGGGTGAAGGCGACCAGGCGGTCGTCGGCCGGGTTCGCCTTGGCCACGCACCGGTACAGGTACACCTCTTCGTCCGACGAGGGGAGTCGGGTGAGGTCGAACTTGCGCCAGCGCTCCATCTGCATCCGCTGGGCGATGTAGGGGTGCAGGCCGCGGATCAGGCGATCCTCGGTCATCCCCGTCGCCGACGGGCGGAAGGTGAAGTGGTGGTGCATCGCCTCGGCGGGGCCGGCGACGGTGACCGTGACGCGGTGCACCTGGTGGGGCAGCAGTCGCGCGCTGACGACCTCGTGCAGCTGGGCCGCCATCTCGTCGATGTCGGTGGGCTGGTCGTCCCAGCTCACGTAGATGTCGGCGTCGACCGACGACGTGCCGTCGACGAGCTCGGCGAGGCCGCAGATGGCCTGGTCGAGACCGGCGAAGCTGGTCGCCGCGGACACCAGGGTCGACCCGTGGCGCTGGGCGGTGACGTACGTGCAGCCGGCCGCTCGACGCGCCTGCACGCCGGTGAGGTCCTTGTTGCCGTAGTAGCGGCGGGTGAGGACCTCGAGCATGACGTCGGGGTCGGCGTTCTCCTCGGCCAGCCGCTCGCCGAGCAGGCTGACCAGCGGCTCGGTGCTGCCGACCATTTTCGCGACCCGCTCACCGCGGTCGGGGGCGTCGGGGTTCTGGTCGAGGTAGTGCAGCTCGTCGCGGATCTCGCTGTAGAGGCGCTCGCGGTTGCGCAGCAGGCGCGGCGCGCCGAACCAGGCGTGCAGCACCCCGCGGGCCAGGTCGGCGATCGCCGGGATGCGGACCTGGGTCGCCGACACCAGTCGCTCGAGGGCCGAGCCGACGGGATCGCGCAGGTCGGGGCCGGGGATGGGTTCGCGCAGCCACAGGCGCAGCAGCGCGGTGATCACCGCGGCGGTGTCCTCCTGGCGCTGCAGCGCCAGGAAGGCGCGGAACACGGCACCCTCGAGGTCGGGGGTGCGGTCGAGCTCGGTGATGCCGTAGTGGCCGAGCGCGTAGGAGAGCCGCGTCTGGAAGCTCTCCGGCAGGCCCGCGACCTCGACGTCCAGGCTCTGCAGGTACGTGTGGAAGTGCTCGCGGGCGCTGTGCACGCGCTCGTAGAAGGCCTCTTCGTGCTCGTTCTTCGGGCGCACGCGGGCCAATTCGGCCAGGTCGGCGAAGACGTCGATGAGCTCGACCTCCTGCGCCAGCGGCGGTCCGGCGGTCTCGGCGACCACGCGCCGGGACTCCAGATAATCGTCCAGCAGCTGGCGGTCCTCGTCGGGGTTCACGTCGAAACCGAGCAGCAGGCTGCGCAGCTCCTCGCGGTCGCGGTCGGCGCGCTCGGCGGGCTCGACGTCACCGGGGGCCTCCGGCAGGTCGAGCACGACGACCTCGTCGGCGGCCTCCTCGGCCTCGCCCTCGTCTTCCAGCGGCTCGAGCCGCAGCAGCGGGGCACCGGCCTCCACCTGGATGCCGGCGGTCACCTCGCACTCCTTGAGGCGCGCACGGAACGGTGCCCGTAGGACCGTCTCCATCTTCATGCTCTCCAACACGAGGATCGGCTCGCCCGCCTCGACCTCCTGGCCGACCTCCAGCGGGGTGGCGATGACCAGTGCAGGCGCAGGAGCGCGCACGATGCCGCCCTCGTCGCGGCTGACGCGGTGCGTGACGCCTTCGACGTCGACGAGGGAGATCGGGCCGTGGGTGTCGGTCAGCAGGCGGTAGCGGGTGCCGTTGACGGTGATCTGCGCGGCGTGGTCGTCGAAGCGCTCGAGTTCGACGTCGGCGGTGCGGACGTTGCCGCCGGCCTCGATGACGATGCGGAAGCGGCGGCCGCCGATGCGCGCCACCTTCACCCGGTAGCTGGCGCCGCGGAGCTTGAAGTCCAGCGGGCGGCCGCTCTCGTGGTGGACCTGCGGCCGACCGCCGGTCGCGGTCGCGAGCAGGCGGTTGAGCTCGGCGATCTCGGATTCCTCGTAGGCGTCGATCGCCGCGGCGGCCAACGCGATCGAGGAGTGCTGGTGCGAGACCAGGCGGCCCTCGGACCGCACGCGGTCGATCCACCCGGTGTCGGCGCTGCCGTCGATGACCTCCGGCTGGTTCAGCAGGTCCAGGACGAAGCTCTTGTTGGTCGCTCCGCCCTCGATGATCACGCCGGTCTGGGCCATCGCGCGGCGCAGGCGGCCCAGCGCCTGGTCGCGGTCGCTGCCGTAGGCGATGATCTTGGCGATCAT
Source organism: Gordonia sp. (in: high G+C Gram-positive bacteria) (assembly GCF_047606305.1). Taxonomy (GTDB): domain Bacteria; phylum Actinomycetota; class Actinomycetes; order Mycobacteriales; family Mycobacteriaceae; genus Gordonia. Next base: position 6,309 of record NZ_JASGER010000059.1, read on the forward strand.
CGAGTCGAAGTCGGCGGGGATTGTGTCGCCCTCGCTGACGCCGGTGTCGACACGGATGCCCGGGCCGGTCGGCAGGTCGAGGCGCGCGATGCGGCCGGGCGACGGCGCGAAGTCGCGATCGGGGTCCTCGGCGTTGAGGCGGGCCTCGACGGCGTGGCCGCGCTCGGCGGGCTTGTGGCCGGTGAGCTTGCCGCCGGAGGCGACGTGCAGCTGGGCGCGGACCAGGTCGAAGTCGTTGGTGACCTCGGTGATCGGGTGCTCGACCTGCAGTCGGGTGTTGACCTCCAGGAAGGCGAACATCTTGTCGCCCGGGTGGTAGAGGAACTCGACGGTCGCCGCGCCGCGGTAGCCGACGCGGACCGCGAGGCGCTCGGCGGAGGTCTTGACCTCCTCGACCTCCTTCTTGGACAGCACGGGGGAGGCGGACTCCTCGATGATCTTCTGGTTGCGCCGCTGCACCGAACAGTCGCGCACGCCCAGTGCCCACGCGGTCTCGCCGTCGGAGATCACCTGGACCTCGACGTGGCGCGCACCGGTGACCAGGCGCTCGAGGAAGACGACGCCGCTGCCGAAGGCGCGCTCGGCCTCGTCGCGGGTGCGCTGGTAGGCGTCGACCAGATCGGCTTCGTCGTCGACGCGACGGATGCCGCGCCCACCGCCGCCGGCGGTCGCCTTCAGCATCAACGGGTAGCCGATGTTCTTGGCGGCCTTCTTGGCCTCGGCCTCGGTCTCCACCTCGCCCCGACTCCACGGGGCGACCGGGACGCCGACTTCTTCGGCGATCAGCTTGGCGCCGATCTTGTCGCCGAGCTGGCGCATGGCCTCGGGCGAGGGGCCGATGAACGTGATGCCGATGCGCTCGCACAGCTCGGCGAACGCCGGGTCCTCGGCGACGAAGCCCCAGCCGACCCAGGCCGCGTCGGCGCCGGATTCGCGCAGCGCCTGCTCGAGGATCTCGAGGTTGATGTACGGCCGGTTGGCCGCCGGGCCGAGATCGATGGCCAAATCCGCTTCGCGGACGAATGTCGCCGTGCGGTCAACATCGGTGTAGAGGGCGACGGTCTGAACGTCCTGCCCGGTCTCGGCGTTGAGATCCCGAACGGCGTTGATCAGCCGCATGGCGGCCTCACCCCGGTTGACTATGGCGATCCGGCGAAACATTCGGTCCTCTGCGTCGGGCCGCGTGTGCGGCGTGGGCAAAAGCTCGTTGTGCCCACCTGGCTGGCGGTTTTGGGCACACAAAGCAGTCCGGGCGGAACCCGAACGATTGCTTCATCGTAGGAGCAATCGGGGTGCGGAATACAACCTACTCTCGCGTAACCTGCGCAACGTGACGAAGTCAACTGTCTACTCGCCGGTAATGGTGGTTTCGGCGACGCGTGCGGAGGCGGCGCACGTTCCCGACGGGACCAGACTCCTGATCACCGGCCTCGGCAAGGTCACTGCGGCGATGGCGTTGGCCACGACACTCACGCGGGCGCGGCACGGCGTGATCGCGCCGATCACCGAGGTCGTCAACATCGGCACCGCCGGAGCGCTGCACGACCACCACAGCGGGTTGTTCGTCCCCTCGCGCGTCATCGAGCACGATCTGGACGCTGACACGCTCGCCGCACTCGGCTATCCGACGACGTCCTCGTGGGAGATCGCCGGCGGCGACGGCACTGTCCTGGCGACCGGGGACAGCTTCATCAACGACGCGGTGCGGCGGGCCGAACTGGCCCGCAGCGCCGACCTCGTGGACATGGAGGCTGCGGCATTGGCGCGGGTCGCGGAATCCTTTGAGGTGCCCCTGCGCCTGGTGAAGGTCGTCAGCGACAGCGCCGACGAGACGGCGGTGCAGTGGCCCGAACGGGTGGATGCGGCCGCCCGCCGACTCGGGGCGTGGTTGGCCGATTCCGGCCGGGCGGACGGGTCCGGCTAGAAGCCGTCTTCGTCGAGCGGCGGCGGCGCGGCGCGGCGACGACCCGGATCGGCCTGCTGTGGTGGCGCCTTGCGGGCGGGC
>NZ_JASGER010000060.1:0-8949 GCF_047606305.1 Gordonia sp. (in: high G+C Gram-positive bacteria)
CCGGCTCCCCCGCGGCGGGCTCGGCGGGCGGGGCCGGGGTGCGCTGCGGCTCGGGGGCGCCGTATGGGGCGGCCGTCGCGTCGGCGTATCCCTGCGGGCCCGGATCGGCGTAATCCGGCACCGGGCGGGTCGGATCGGGGGCGTAGATCGGGGTCGGTCCGGTGAAATCCGGTTCCGCATCGCGGAATCCGGGCGTCGCACCGAATCCCGGCGCGTCGGCCGGCTGTCCCGCCGACCAGCCGGCACCGGTGCCCGTCGGATACGACTGCTGGTCGACACCGCCGTACGGTGCGGGATCGGGGTATGCGGGATCGGGGGCCGGCGCCGGATAGCCGGGGTCGGCGTAGTCCGTGGCGCGGTAGGCGGGTTCGCCGTACGAGTCGCCGTAACCGGCGGGCTCGCCGTATGGATCGCCGTAGCCCGCGGGCTCCTGTTCGCCGTAGGCGGCGGCGGTGCCGTGGGGCTGCCAGCCGGTCGGTTCCGGCGCCGAGATCGGCGGGAGGGAGCCGGTGCCGCCGACGCGCGAGAGCGCACCGGTGCCGGCGACCGCGGCGAAGGCGCCGGTCTCCCGGCGCTCCTTGCGCTGCGCGACGAAGGCGTCGACGTCCTCACCGAGGAAGGCGCCGGTGGTCGGCGCGTCCGCCACCGGGTTGGCCTTGCTCGCCCGCCGGATGTCGAGGAGCAACAGCACCAAGCCGACGGCCGAAGCGACGACGCACGCAATCGCGAGCGCCACCTGGCCGGTGAACAAACCGGCTAGGAGGAGTCCGAAAGCCGCCACTGCGGCGATAATCGCGGCAACCAACATGGGTCACACCACCTGACTGTTGTTTAGCCCGGGCCGGGGCCCGGATAACCGCCCGAATCGGCGATGGCCTCGCGACCACCGTCGACCGGGGCGGCACTGCCCCGCTGCGCCAGCTCCTCGAGCTGGGCCTCGAGATAGGTCTTGAGGCGGGTGCGGTACTCCCGCTCGTAGGTCTTGAGCTGCTCGATCCGGCCTTCCAGCACACCGCGCTGCTGGCTGATCGTCGCCATGATCTCACTGTGCTTGCGCTCGGCGTCGGCCTGCAGCGCCTCCGCGCTCTGCGACGCCTGGCGGAGCTGGGCCTCGGCGCGGGTCTGCGCGTCGGCGAGGATCGCCTCGGCACGCTGCCGGGCGTCGACGAGGATCCCGTCGGCCTTGACCTGCGCCTCGCCGACGATCGCGTCGGCACGGTTGCGCGCATCGGCGAGCGTCGCCTCGGACTCGCTGCGGGCGGTCGCGGCCACCCGGTCGGCGGTGTCCTGGGCCAGCGCCAGCACGCGGGCCGCACGGTTGTTGGCCTCTTCCTCGGCGCGGGCCGACACCTCGGGGGCCGGCGGCGGCTGCGGGACGTAGGCCGCCTGGGGCGGGGGTGCCATCTGGGCCGGGGGCATCTGCTGCTGCGGCTGCTGCGGCGCGGGGCCGGCGGCACGGACGTGTGCGAGCTCGGCCTCGAGCTCGTCGACGCGGGCGGTGAGGTCGTTGTTCTCGTTGATGAGACGGGCGAGTTCGGCCTCGACGAAGTCCAGGAACTGATCGACCTCGTCCTCGTTGTAGCCGCGCTTGCCGATGGGCGGTTTGCTGAACGCGACGTTGTGCACATCAGCCGGTGTCAGCCGCATGGCCTCTTCCCCTTACCTTGCGTATCGCAGGCGAATCTCGCCTTCGACGTCTCCCGTGGCCGCCATCGGGTGAATCCTGCTCAGTCGCACAGTTCACATGCAGACAGTTCTGCCACTAGCGCACCATCCTGTCACAACCATCCCGCCAGTCGCATCTGCCCGAGACGGTCTCGCAACACAACGGTCGCCAAACGATGACCTTGTGCCGTTACCCAGAATAGTCCCCGCGACTCCCCCACCTGCGGCTTGGCCCGTGGCGTCAGCCCGCGGCCGCGGCGACGAGCCGCTGGGCGATGATGACCGCGATCATGACGATCATCAGCGACAGATCGAGCCGAACCGCGCCGATGTTCAGCGGCGGGATGATCCGCCGCAGCAGCTTGATGGGCGGGTCGGTCGCGGTGAAAATCGCCTCGACGATGACGACGACGACACCCTTGGGGCGCCAATCGCGCGCGAAGGACCGGACCAGTTCGAGAACCAGGCGGGCCAGCAGCAGCATCCAGTAGACGCCGAGCAGCATTCCGACGATGGAGAGGAAAACGGTCACATCACCACTTTGCCGCAAAACCGGTCGGGCGGCACAATCGGGTGTCGCCCGCGCGATCAGGAGTGGCTGTAGAAGCCGGTCTCGGCGATCCGTCGACGATCCTCGGGCGAGACGTCGATATCGGCCGGTGCGAGCAGGAAGACCTTGGTCGCCACCTTGTCGAAGGAACCGCGCAGCGCGAACGCGAGCCCCGCGGCGAAGTCCACCAGGCGCTTGGCGTCGGCGTTGCTCATGTCCACCAGGTCCATGATCACGGGGTTGCCGTTGCGGAAGCGCTCACCGATGGTGCGGGCCTCGCTGTAGCTCGACGGGCGCAGTGTGGTGATCTTCTGACCGTCGCCGAAGACCGGACCGGCCTCGTCCTGGCCGACCGGCGCCGTGGCGCCGACCGCGCGCAGGGTGGCACTGGCCGAGCGGTGCAGCGGCTCGAACCGGGCGCCGCCCCGGGTCTCGGTCCGCGACGACCCGGTGTAGACGTATCCGCCGCCGGAGACCGCGGCGTAGTCGCGCTCGTCCTCGGCGAACCGGCTCGACGAGCGCACGCGCTCGCGGCGCGGCTCCATCTCGCGCGCGCCGAACGGCTCGGCGCCGTAGGGCTCCGGGCCGTAGGACTCGCCGCCGTAGGACTCCGGGCCGTACGCGTCGCCGTAGCCGCCGTCGCGGTACGAGCCCTCGCCGTAGTAACCGTCGTAGCCGTCGGCACCGCGCACGCGGCGCAGCGCGCCGGTCGCCTCGTCCTCGAGGTAGTCGTCCTCGTAGTCACTCGGCGGCACCATGCCGAAGTAAGCCTTGAACTTCTGCATCGTGGTCATGTCGGCCCCTCTACTGTTGGTCGGCGTTTCGGATGATCACCGGGCAGCCTGTGGCTGCTGATTCCACTGTGACCAATGTGATTGCCATCGCTGCTTACCGTAGCCCGCGGCCGATGCTGAGGCCGGGCGCGACACGCGCGAAATCCCGTCGGACGCAAACTAGCCGTCCTCTCGCCAGATCACCGAGGCCAGACGGCCGGTCGGCGCGGTGCGCCGATGGCTGAACAGCTTCTCGTCGGCGATCGTGCAGCGCGGGTCGACGGCGATGGCGGTGACGCCGCGGGATCGGAGCTGCGCGGCGATCCCCGCGCGCAGGTCGAGACCGTCGCTGCCGGCCTCCGTGCGGCACCGGCTGCCCGGCAGGTGCTCCTCCACGTCGGCGGCCATCTCGGCGGGCACCTCGTAGAAGTTGCCCGACGCGGCGGGGCCCAGGAGTGCACCGATGCGCTCGACGCGCGCACCGGCCCGGACCATCACGCGCAGCGCCTCGGGGACGATCCCGTTGCGCGCACCGACGCGGCCGGCGTGCACGGCGGCCACGACGCCGGCCTCGTCGTCGCTGAGCAGGAGCGGCACGCAGTCGGCGGTGAGCACGGCCAGTGCGAGGCCGGCGGTGGCGGTGACGATTCCATCGGTGTCCGGGAGCGGGCCGTCGACGGGCCCGTCGACGAGCGCGACGTTCGAGCTGTGCGTCTGGCTCATCCACACCACGCGCTCGGCCGGCAGACCGATCCGTTCGGCGAGCCGGGCACGGTTGGCGGCGACCGCAGCCGGGTCGTCGCCGACGTGGTCGCCGAGGTTGAAGGAGTCGTACGGCGCCTTCGACACGCCGCCCTCGCGGGTGGTCACCACCCGGCGGACGGCCCGCCCTGCCGGTTTGCCGGCGGCCATCACTTCATGAAGTCGGGGATGTCGACGTCGTCATCGTCGAGCTGGACGCGGTTGGGGCGCATCTCGTCGGTCCGCTGCACCGCGGGGTCGTCCTTGAGACCACCGCTGCCGAAAATCGACTCGCCCTCGGTCGGCGAGTTGACCTTGCCGGCCTTCCCGGCGGCGACGCCGGTGTGGCCGACCGACGGCGCATCGGTGCGCTTGCGCGGCGCCCCGCCGTCGAATCCCGCGGCGATGACGGTCACCCGGACCTCGTCGCCGAGGTTGTCGTCGATCACCGTGCCGAAAATGATGTTCGCGTCCTCGTGAGCCGCTTCCTGCACCTGGGTGGCGGCGTTGTGGATCTCGAAGAGGCCCAGGTCCGAGCCGCCCGCGATCGAGATCAGCACGCCGCGCGCGCCCTCCATCGAGGCTTCCAGCAGCGGTGAGTTGATCGCCAGCTCGGCGGCCTTCTTCGCCCGGTCCTCGCCGCGCGCCGAGCCGATGCCCATCAGCGCGGAGCCGGCGTCGCTCATCACACCCTTGACGTCGGCGAAGTCGACGTTGATCAGGCCGGGAGTGGTGATGAGGTCGGTGATCCCCTGCACGCCGTTGAGCAGCACCTCGTCGGCGCTGCGGAAGGCGTCCATCAGGCTCACGTTGGCGTCGCCGAGCTGCAGGAGGCGGTCGTTGGGGATGACGATCAGCGTGTCGCAGGACTCGCGCAGGGCGGTGATGCCCGCATCGGCCTGGCCGCTGCGGCGCTTGCCCTCGAAGGCGAACGGCCGGGTGACCACGCCGACCGTCAATGCGCCGAGCTTGCGCGCGATCGAGGCCACCACCGGGGCGCCTCCGGTGCCGGTGCCGCCGCCTTCGCCGGCGGTGACGAACACCATGTCGGCACCCTTGAGGAGTTCCTCGATGTCGTCGCGGTTGTCCTCGGTCGCCCGGCGGCCCACCTCGGGGTCGGCGCCGGCGCCCAGCCCGCGCGTCGAATCGCGGCCGACGTCGAGCTTGACGTCCGCATCGCTCATCAGGAGCGCCTGGGCGTCGGTGTTGATGGCGATGAACTCGACGCCCTTGAGGCCCTGCTCGATCATCCGGTTGACGGCGTTGACGCCGCCACCGCCGATGCCGACGACCTTGATCACGGCCAGGTAGTTGTGCGGTGGCGCCATCTGGGCTGCCCTCCTCCGGAGAAAGTCCTGCACAAAACCCTAAACCTCAACCATAGATTTAGAGTTATGTCAAGTAGTACACGGTCAATCGGCAACGCTAGGCACTACCGGCAGGTCGGGCCAGCTTCGGCGCGGCGTGTCGCCAAAGTTCTCAGTAATGAACTCCCGTCACACGGCTCCTGCCTGATCAGGGGGTTGTTCGCACCGTCTGGCCTGCGACGACTAGCGGTAGGACGGCAGGTCGGGGCTCGACACGTTGTAGAGGGTTCCCCTACGGGTGCTGATGGCCCGCCAGGCCAGTGCCTTGTCCTCGGTGCGCGTCGCGTCCCCCCACACCACGGTCGTGCCGTTCTTCAGCGACAGCGTGATGTCGACCGGCGAATCCGCCTCGACGGTCGCGACCGACGCGCGCAGGTCCGGCGGCAGCTCGGTGACGACGCGCAGACCGGCGCGCGTCGCCGGGTCTCCCGGACCGGCGTTGGGCGTGGACAACAGCGGCAGCCCGCGGACGTCGGGCGGCAGCTTCACGCCCCGGTCGTAGTGCCGGAACGGGACGCCCAGCCGGTCGAGCACATGAGTGGCCTTCTCCGTCTCCACCCGTGCGACCGGTGTGCGCTCGACGACGATCACCTCGACCGTCGACGGGTACTGGCGGCGCACGCGCGCCGTCTCCACCGCGCTGATCGACGCGACGCGCCTGGCCGCATCGGCGGTGTTGACCTGCAGCAGCGGCCTCCCCTGCGGGACGTGGGCCTTCGCGCGCACCTCGTCGACGGTGAGTCCGGACCTCGGGGTCACACCTGCGACCGACACCGCGCGAACCGACATCAGCGGGGTGAAGTACGCGACCGCCACGAGGCCCGCCACGGCCGCGACGACGGCGATGGAGACGAGCCAGCGCCTCCCCCGACTCACTGTTCCCGCTCCCCCAACGCGGCCAGGATCTCCGGGCCCTGCATGGTGATGTCGCCGGCCCCGAGGGTCAGTACGACATCACCCGGGGCGGCCAACTCGACCACCGTGGGAACGAGGTCGGACAGATCCGGCACGAATCGCGCCGGACGTGCGACGCGTTCGGCGATCAGCCGCCCGCTGACGCCGGGCATCGGATCCTCGCGCGCGCCGAAGACCTCCATGACGATCACCTCGTCGGCCAGGTCCAGCGCCGAGGCGAACTCGCGGGCGAACTCCTGGGTGCGCGAGTACAGGTGCGGCTGGAACACCGCGATCACGCGGCCGTTCTCGGCCGCCACCCGCGCGGCGGACAACACGGCGCGCACCTCGGTCGGGTGGTGGGCGTAGTCGTCGTAGACCCGCACCCCGCCGGCCTTCCCGCGGTACTCGAATCGTCGGCGGACGCCGGAGAACTCGGCGATCCCCTCGGCCAGCGCGCTCATCGTGTCGGCGCTCTCCGATCGGTCCGCCCCGGCCGTCTCGACCGCCTTGTCGTCGGTCTTGTCCGCCGGTTTCGGCGCCTTCTTCGCGGGAGTCTTCTTCCCGGGGGACGTCGTGGTCGCGGCCTTCTTCGCGGCGGCCTTCTTCGGCTCCGCGGGCGCGTCGGCGGCCGCCGACGTCTCCCCGGCCGGCACGCGGTCGAGGACGGCGCTGCTGGCCAGCAGCGCCGCGAGCGCGTTGAGCGCCATGTGCACGCCCGGCATCGGGGTGGTCAGGGTGATCTCGGTGGTCTCGGGCACGAGCGGCGGGTGCACGCGCACACGGCTGCTCCCCCCTTCCGGGGTGACCGTGAACTCGAGCAGCTCGGCGACGAAGTGCTCGGGCCGCTTCCCGGCCCCGGTGTGGTGGCCGTAGCCCAGTACGGTCACGTCGTTCTTCGCAAGGGTCTTGCCGGTGCGCTCCAGCAGCGCGCGGACCCCCGGGTCGTCCAGACAGGCGACGACGGCGCCGCCCTTCTGGACGCCGGCGAGGAACTTGTCGAAGACCTCGACATAAGCGGCCTCGGTCCCGAAGAAGTCCAGGTGGTCGGCCTCGATGTTGGTCACGACGACGACCGTGGCGGGGTATTCGAGGAGCGAGCCGTCGCTCTCATCGGCCTCTGCGACGAACACCGAGCCGCTGCCGTGGTGCGCGTTGGTCCCGGACTCGTTCAGCTCCCCGCCGATGGCGAACGACGGGTCGGCACCCGCGTGCTGCAGCGCCGCGACGGCCATCGAGGTCGTCGAGGTCTTGCCGTGCGTGCCGGCGACCAGCAGGGTCTGGTAGCCCGACATCAGCGTCGCCAGCACGGCCGGGCGCAGGATCACGTCGATCCCCCGCTTCTTGGCCTCGACCAGCTCCGGGTTCGTCTTCGGGATCGCGGCGTGGGTGGTGACCACGACAGTGGGGCCCCCGGGCAGCGCGTCCAGTGCGGCCGGGTCGTGGCCGATCGTCACGGTCGCGCCGCGGGTGCGCAGCGCGATGACCCCGCGGCTCTCCTTGGCATCCGATCCGGACACCTGGCCGCCGCGGGCCAGCAGGATTCGCGCCAATCCCGACATCCCTGCACCGCCGATGCCCACCATGTGGACGCGCTGCAGGTGTTCGGGCAGTGGGGTTGCTTCGCTGTCCGCCATCGGTCTGTCGTCGTTCCTCTCGTCGCGCACGCGGGTGGCGCTACTACAAGTCTGCCTTGTGGTGGGCGGCGGCCAATTCGAGGGCTGCCGTGGCGACCCGGTTGGCGGCGTCGCGGTGACCGCCGACCGCCGCACACGAGGCCATCGTGGCGAGCCGCTCGGGATCGCCGAGCAGCGCCGGCACCTCCCGCGCGACCCACTCCGGCGTCATCTCGTCGTCGGTGACCAGCAGTCCGCCACCCGCGTCGACGACCGGTCGGGCGTTGAGGGCCTGTTCGCCGTTGCCGTGCGGGAGCGGGACGTAGACGGCGGGCAGCCCGGTCGCCGAGACCTCGGCGACGGTCATCGCGCCGGAGCGACAGATCACCAGGTCGGCCGCCGCGTAGGCCAGGTCCATGCGCTTGAGGTAGCCCACCCCGACGTACGGGGGCGCCCCCTCGGGGTGTTCGGGGGCGATGGTGTTCTTGGGGCCGTAGGCGTGCAGCACGCCGATCCCGGCCCGGCCCAGGGCCCCGGAGGCCCCCACCACGGCGTCGTTGAGTCGGACCGCGCCCTGCGAACCGCCGAAGACCAGCAGTGTCGGAGCCGTTTCGTCGAGGCCGAAGTAGTGCCGTGCCTTGGCGCGCAGCGCGCCGCGATCGAGGGCGGCCAGGCTGCCGCGAACCGGGATGCCCACGACCTCGGCACCGGGCAGACCGCAGTCGTCGACCGCCGCCATCACCCGGTCGGCCCAGCGGGCGCCGACCTTGTTGGCGATGCCGGCGCTGGCGTTGGCCTCGTGGATCACGAGCGGGATCCGCGAGCGGGGACGCATTCGTCCGCGGGCGGCGAAATAGGCCGGCAGGGCGACATAACCGCCGAAGCCGACGACGACGTCCGCATCGACGTCGGCGAGGACCTTGCGGGTGGCAGCGACCGCGCTGGTCAACCGTGCCGGCGTGCGCGCTAGGTCAGCGCCGACCGTGCGCGGCAGCGGGGCCGGCGGGATGAGCCGCAGGTCGTAGCCGCGCTCGGGAACGATCGAGGTCTCCAGGCCCTTCTCGGTGCCCAGCGCAGTGATGCGCGCGCTGGGGTGCAGGGCCCGCACGGCGTCGGCGACGGCCAGCGCGGGCTCGATGTGACCGGCGGTGCCGCCGCCGGCGACCACGACGGACAGCGGGCGGTCGGTCATCGTCGCCCTCCCCCGGACGCGCGGCGCTCGGGTCGCGGGCGGGTGCGGCGCGGTGCGTCCCGGTCGATCCGCGGGATGGCGCCCGTCTCGCGCGGCGACCGGGTCGCCCGGCCGCCCGATGCGATGGGGCGCGCGGCCCGCGGCGACTCCC
>NZ_JASGER010000061.1:0-84020 GCF_047606305.1 Gordonia sp. (in: high G+C Gram-positive bacteria)
CGCCGTGCCGGGACCGGTCGCCGAGACGCTCGCCGCGGTGCCGGTCGCGCTGCGCGCCGCCGGTCGCGGCGACGAGTTGGCAAAGGTCGCCGGTGGAGAGCTCGCGACGCTGGCCGCCGCACCGTGGCAGCCCCGTGCCGCCGACACCGGCGTCGCCACCGCGTATGTCCTGACGGGCGGCACGCTGTCCACCGCCACCGTCGGCGAGCCGCAGGCCAGTGTCGACCTGTCGCGCACCGTCGCCGACGTCACCGCCGGAGAGTCTCTCGGCAACGCCGACCTCGACGATGTGCTCAACCACGGCGCGCTGGCCACTGCGGCCCAACTGCTGGGCCTGGGTACCGCGATGCTCGACCTCGCCGCCGAGTACGCCAAGGCCCGCCAGCAGTTCGGCAGGCCGATCGGCTCCTTCCAGGCCGTCAAGCACCACCTCGCCGATGTGGCGATCGCGCTGGAGATGGCCCGGCCGCTGGTGCACGGCGCGGCGCTGGCGCTCGGCGCCGGGAGCGAAGCGAGCGGGCCGAATGGAGGCGGGCGGTTGGTGCCCGACGGCGTGCAGCCGAATCGCGAGGTCTCCGCGGCGAAGGTCGCGGCGGGCGATGCCGCCTACCTCGCGGCGCGCCGATCGCTGCAGGTGCTCGGCGCCATCGGCTACACCGTCGAGCACGACCTCTCGCTGTACCTGACCAAGACCCAGGCGCTGCAGAGCGCGTGGGGCACCGCCGCCGCGCACCGGCAGCGGATCCTGGAGACGCTGCGATGAGCGACGACGCGATCTCCGCCGACGACGTCGCCGCGCTGCGGGACTCGGTCGCCGACCTGATCGCCCGGCGCGGCGGCCCGGAGGCCGTCCGCGCCGCCATCTCGTCGGAGAAGCGCACCGACTCACAGTTGTGGACCGGGCTCACCGAGATCGGCGCCGCCGCACTCGCCGTGCCCGAGGAGCTGGGCGGCGTCGGCGCGGGCTGGGGTGCCCTCGGCGCCGTCGTCGAGGAGGTCGGCGGTGCCCTCGCGCCCGTACCGCTCTATTCGTCGGCCGTCCTCGCCACCGGCGCGCTGCTCGTCGCCGCGGAGGCGGGCGACGCGGCCGATCTGGTCGAGGCACTCGCCGGAGGCGAGCGGACCGCGACGCTGGCTGTCGCGGGCGAGGCGTCGTGGGAGAGTCCGGGCGTCACCGCCGACGGCGGCATCCTGAACGGCACTGCGCACTACGTCACCGACGCCGAGGCGGCGACCGACCTGGTCGTGTTGGCGGGAGGCGGCACACACGTCACCCTTCACACGGTGGCCGTCGACGCACCGGGGGTGCAGGTCGTGCCCGTCGCGACGATGGACCCGACGCGCCCGCTGTCGCAGGTGCGGTTCACCGACGTGTCGGCCACCGCGGTCCCCGCACCCGACGACCTGCTGCCGCGGGTCCGCGACCTGGCGTGGGCGATGCTCGCGGTCGAACAGGTCGGCGCGATGGGTGCGGCCCTGCGCCTCACGGTCGAGTACACGCAGCAGCGCAAGCAGTTCGGGCGGGTCATCGGCTCCTTCCAGGCGCTCAAGCACCGGATGGCCGACATGTACGCCGACGTCGAGACATCGCGCTCGATCGCCTACGCCGCGGTCGACGCGATCGGCACCCCGGCGGGCGCCGAGCTCGCCGCGGCCGCCCACGTCTACTGCTCGGAGGCCTTCAACCGCGTCGTGGGTGAAGCGGTACAGCTGCACGGCGGCATCGGCATCACCTGGGAGCACGACATCCAGCTGTACTTCAAGCGCGCCCACGGCAGCGCCCAGCTGTTCGGTCAGCCCGCCGACGTCGTGGCCGCCACGCCCCTCTAACCGCCGAGTGGGCGGTCCAAGCACGCCCAGTGGGCGGTCAACCACCACCGAGTGGGCGCCCCGGCGTCGCCGAGTGGGCGGTCAACCGCTCAGGTAGTGCTGCAGCGTCGGCCCGACGTGTGCCGCTAGGTCGTCTACCGACATCGACGCGACGGGCTCGAGCTTCAGCAGCTTGCGGGTGACGAGCACCCCGACCATCTGCGACGCGACCAACGCGACGCGCATGTCCCCGTCGCCGACCTCCTCGTCGACCCGGTCCCGAACCCCCTTGAGCGCGACCTCCAGCAGGAACGTCCGCAACAACGACTCGTCGCCACCGGCCACCACCGCTCGGAACGCCGCGAGCGCTCCGACCCCGGCCGGCGAATCCCAGATGCCGACGAGGGTGCGCACGATCGTCTCGCCCAACACCTCGAGCGGCGAGTCGCGCAACGGCGCCAACACGACCGCCGGGTCGACCGGCAGCGCCACGACCTCGATGAACAACTCGTGCTTCGTCCCGAAGTAGTGGTGCACGAGCGCCGAGTCGACACCGGCATGCTGCGCGATCGACCGGATGGACGCCTTGTCGAAGCCGACGTCGGCGAAGCGTTCCCGCGCGGCCGCGAGGATCGCCTCCCGGGTGTCGGACCGGCCGGGGCGTCGACCGGGACCGCGCGTCACGGCGTGCGCCGGCGCAGTGTTGCCGCCCCCAGGGCCATCGCGACGACGGCGATCGATGCGATCACGACGACATCGCGCCACATCTGCCCGCTGGCGCTCGCCTTCGTCGACACCTCGTTCAAGGCATCGACGGCGTAGCTCAGCGGCATCACGTTGCTGATCCCCTCCAGCCATCCGGGCAACTGGTCGCGCGGCACGAACAGCCCGCACAGGAACAGCTGCGGTGCGGTCACCAGCGGCATGAACTGCACCGCCTGGAACTCCGTCCGAGCGAACGCGCTGGCGAGCAGGCCGAGCGACACTCCCAGTGCGGCGACCACGACCGCCACCAGGATCACCAGCCACACGCTGCCGGCGACGTGCAGTCCGAGGAACCAAAAGCTCACGGCGCACGCCACGATCGCCTGGACCGCCGCCGCGGCCGAGAAGGCGGTGCCATAGCCGCCGAGGAGGTCGATCTTGCGCATCGGCGTCGTCATCAGTCGCTCGAGGGTGCCCGACGTGCGCTCGCGCTGCATGGAGATGGCGGTGATCAGGAACATCACCACGAACGGCAGGATGCCGAGCATGGTCACCCCGATCCCGTCGAACACCGACGGCCTTCCGGGCAGCGTCGGGGCGTCCTGGTAGACGAAGTACAGCAGCGCCATCAGCGCCGACGGCACGACGACGATCATCGCGACCGTGCGGTGGTCGGCGCGCAACTGCTTGAGGATCCGGACGGTCGTCGCGGCGTACGGCGTCGCGGTCATCGCCGCACCTCCGACGCTTCGATGAGACTCAGAAAGGCGTTCTCCAACCCGGCCTCGCCCGTCTGCTCGCGCAGCTCGGCGGGCGTGAGATCGGCGAGGAGGCGGCCGTCGCGCATGAGGAGCAGCCGGTCGCAATGGTCGGCCTCGTCCATGACGTGGCTGGACACGAGCAATGTGTGCCCGCGCGCGGCAAGGTCGGCGAACCGCTGCCAGAGGTCGGCGCGCAGGACCGGATCGAGGCCGACGGTCGGCTCGTCGAGCACGATCAGCTCCGGGTCGGCGACGAGTGCGCACGCGAGCGACACCCTGGTGCGCTGACCGCCCGACAGTCGCTCGCCGGTCTGCCCGCGATGGTCGGCGAGACCGACCGATTCAATCGCGGCCGCCACATCGGTCGCCGACTTGCGGTACAGCGACGCGAAGTACGCCACGTTGTCGTGCACGGTCAGGTCGTTGTAGATACTTGGCGCCTGGGTCACGTAGCCGACGCGCCTGCGCAGTCCAATCGATCCGGCCGCCTCGCCCAACACGGTCACCCGGCCGGACTTGACGATCTGGGTGCCGACGATCGCGCGCATCAGCGTCGTCTTCCCGCAGCCCGACGGGCCGAGGAGGCCGGTGATCGAACCCTGCGGCACGGTCAGCGAGACGTCGTGCAGGACGGTGCGCTTCCCGCGGTCGACACGGAGGTCACTGATCGTCACCGCGCCGGCGATGGTTGGTGCCGTCATGGGCGCCCCCTAATTCATCGTGTGATGAATTGTGCTCCGTGCGGCGTCACGAGTCAATGGCTGGTGATCAGCCGGCCGGTGAGCTCACAGGGTCTCGATACACATCCCTCGCAAGCCCGGGATTCACTCGACCGCCGAGGCGAAGGCGTCGCGCACGCGCTCTTCGGTGAGTCCGTAGTCGGCGAGGTCGTAGCGGTGCTGCGGCTTGCGATCGCCCGAGCGACTCTCCTCGTCGAGGGCAACCATCGCCGCCCGCGCCTGCTCGGACGGCTCGGTCCCCAGCGCCGCATAGACGCGGTCGACGGTGCCGAGCGGGTCGCTGCGCAGATCGGCGAAATCGACGTCGACGAACTGTGCCGGGTCGTATTTGCCGCGCGCCTGCTGGAAGTCGCGCAGGCCGCGCGACCACAGCTCCAACTGATCGTCGCCGATGGTGTCGCCGACGAAGGTCGTCGACCATCCCGGCGTCGCCGCCTCGGCGAGGCTGCACATCGAGGCGATGATCGTCTCGGGCGCGCGGTGGGTCTGCACGACGAGCGCGTCGGGGTAGGCCGCCATCAGCGCGTCGAGGGCGAACAGGTGGCTCGGATTCTTGAGGACCCAGCGCTTCTCCGGGTCGTTGCTGCCGATCAGCTGCAGGTTGCGCTTGTGCCGCTGGTACGCGGGTGTCCAGTCCTGCTGGGCCAGCCACCGCGAATAGGTCGGCAGGTGCGCGAGCGACTCGTAGGAGATCGACATGACGTCCTGGCGCAGCAGCTGCCAACACTCCTCGACCTCGCCGGCGTCCATGTAGTGCAGGCCCATGAACTCCGGGTTCTCGACGTGGTGCTGGGAGAAGCCCGCGTTGATCTGCTGGTAGACCGGGTTGTCGGCCCAGGTGTCGCGCGGCGGGCGCGGTTGCGGGAACTCGGCCAGCCACATCTCCAGGCCCTGGTGGGCCGGGTCCGCGGACAGCAGTCGGTGCAGCGCGGTGGTGCCGGTGCGCGGCAGCCCGGTGACGAAGATGGGGCGGGTGATCTCGACGTCGGCGTAGCCGGGGTTGCTCTTCCACGACGCCTCGCTCAGCAGGCGGGCGACCAGCGCCCCCTTGAGGAAGAACCGGAACATCTTGGAGCCCGTCGGCGTGAGGCCGGCCTCGTCGCGGTAGGAGTCGAGCAGGACGGCCAGCGCCTCGCGGTAGCCGCTGTCCGCGCCGAAGTCGTCCAGGCCGGTGGCCTTGACGGCCGACTCGTGGAGGTCGTCGACGGTGCCGACACTGGTGCGCGCCGCCGCGCGGGAATCGTCACCCGTCTTCGACGCGGCGTCAGTCATGGTATTCCCCGCAGTTGACGTCGAGCGTGTGCCCGGTGATGGCGCTGGCCATGTCCGAGGCGAGGAACAGCGCCGCACGCGCGATCTCGTCGGGCTCGGGCAGCCGCTTGAGGTCGCTCTTGGCGGCGGTCTGCTCGTAGACCTGCTCCGGGGTGATCCCGTACTTCTTGGCGATCTCGCCGAAGTACCACTTGAGCTGGTCGTCCCAGATGTAGCCGGGGGCGACGCTGTTGATGCGGATGCCCTTGTCCCCCAGCTCGGTGGCGAGGGTCTGCGACATCGCGAGCAGCGCCGCCTTGGTCAGCTTGTAGCTGCCGTAGCGGGGCTCGGAGTGGCGGATGACCATCGAGTTGATGTTGACGATCGAGCCCTTCGCCGTCGCGAGCGCCTCAGTGCAGGCCTTGATGACGCGCAGCGTGCCGAGGACCGTGAGGTCGACGCTGGAGGTGATCTGGTCGAAGTCGGTGCGGGCGAGCGGCTTCATCGACGGCATCGCGAAGGCGTTGTTGAACAGCACGTCGATGCCGCCGTACTCGGCAACCGCGGTGGTCACCAGATTGTCGACCTGCTCGTCGACGGTGATGTCGGTCGGCACCGAGAGCGCCGTGCCCCCGGCGTCGATGATCTCGTCGCGGATCTCGTTCAACCGCGACTCGGTGCGCGCGGCCAGGACGACCTTCGCACCCTGCGCGGCGGACTGCAGGCACAGCGCCTTGCCGAGGCCGGGGCCCACGCCCGAGACGACGACGACCTTGTCGGCCAGCAGGCCGTGAGCTTTGTCCGTCATCCCAACAGCCTCCTGGCGAAGGACCGCTGACGGGCCGCGATGCGCGCCTGCCAGCCGTCGGCGTCGATCTTGTTGTCGTCGTAATACGGCAGCTTCGACGGCACGTCGTCGATGTCGACGACCTCGGCGGTCGGGCCGAGTTCCGGTCCGATCGGTGAGTCGGTGCGCTGCCAGCGGAACTGGATGATCCCGCGACGGCGGCCCGTGGTCTCGATCCAGTTCGCGACACCGGGGTCACGGGCGGAGATCACCATGCGGATCTTCCCGTCCGGGTCGACCTGCGCCTGGTCGGAGTTCAGGCTCGTCTGGTGGTTCACGTAGTCGAGCGAGATGTACCAAAGGCTGCCGAGCTGAAAGCCCTGGTAGGGGGCCTGGCTGCGCGGCACGGTCACGATCATCGCCTTGTCCTCGGGCAGGTCGAAATGGCCGACCGAGGAGAACTGCGTCGCCAACCCGCCCGGCGTCTGGCGCGGCGCGGTGAACGTGTTGACCGGCTCGTCGAGGTAGAACCACTTGGGGAAGTTGAACCACGTGTTGATGCGCGAGGTGAGCATCTTGGCGGCGGTCGAGTAGCGCCGCTTCATCCGCTCCAGGCTCACTTCGTCCGGCGCCGTGCCGACGGTGTCGACGCGCTCGATGTCGACGCGGCCGCGCTCCTCGGTGTCCCAGTCCGAGTACACCTCGCGCACGGCGAGCGTCGTCGCACCCTCGGGCAGCACGAAGTAGTTCTTCGGCGGGTCGCTCCGCTCGACCGACACATCACCCTCGCTCCGCTCGACCGACACATGACCCTCGCTCCGCTCGACCGGCACATCACCCTCGCTCCGCTCGACCGGCGGCCCGAAGGTCAGCTCAAAGCTGCCGTCGTCGGCGATGTCCAGTCGACGGTCGTCGAAGGCCTCGTCGCCGCCGGGCACCGAGTCGGCGGAGTACTCGCCGCACAGCACCTGGAAGCTGAGGTCGGTGGTGGTGCCGCGCTTGCCGCGCACGACGTAGGTGCCGTTCGGCTCCACGACGGCGTGGTAGTAGATGGTGTCCGGGTTGTCCAACCCCATCTTGGAGTAGGGCCCGGTCGAGGTGACGAAGTAAGGGTGCGACTTGTTGTGCGCCCGGACCAGCTGGAGGATCGCCGAGATGGAACCGGCGAGGTAGTCATAGCCCTCGGCCAGGTCCGCGTCGGTCTCGGCGAAGTCCGCACTCGCGATCAACCTCTCGGCATCGGCGATCGCCGCACTGAAGGGCGCCGTCGCCAACTCGTGCTGTGCGTCGTCGCCTACAGCCACGTGTCTCCCCCGGTCCAGGTCAGGAAGTCGTCGAGCGCCTCCTGCGCGGGCGTGACCCGCGGATGTTCGGTGGACAGGTAGCCGCCGCGGTAGAACAGCAACGGCTTGTCCTGCAGCACCTCGCCGAGCGTTGTCGCCCGGCCGATGACGATGTGGTGGTCACCGCCGTCGACGACGGTCTCGATCTCGCACTCGACCCACGTCAGGCTGTGCCGGATCACCGGCAGCCCCAACGGGGAGGCGTCCCACGGGACCGACTTGAACTTGTCGTCGCCCGGCGCGCCGAAGGTCGCGCTGACCTCCTGCTGCTGGTGGGACAGGACGTTGACGACGAACTTGCCGGCCGTGTCGATGACCGGCCAACTGCGCGAGGTCTTCATCGGGCAGAAGATCACCAGGGGCGGGTCCAGCGACAGAGCCGCGAAGGACTGGCAGGCGAAGCCGACGGGCTTGCCCGCGTCGTCGATCGTCGTGATGACGGTGACGCCGGTGCAGAACTGGCCCATCGCCGTGCGGAACTGCCGCGAGTCGAACTCGCTCGACCCGAAGGGCTGGTTGGCCATGATCGTGCCTCAGCCCTTGAAGCCGATGGTGAAGTCGTGGCCCCAGAGGCTGACGGCCGTCGACTCGCGCGCGACCCACTCCTCGTCGTCGACCTGTCGGCCCTCACAGCCGAACTCGATGTCGAAGCCGCCGGGCGTCTTCATGTAGAAGGACAGCATCAGGTCGTTGACGTGGCGGCCGAGCGTCGCCGACATCGGCACCTTCTTGCGCAGCGCGCGGTCGTGGCACAGGCCGACGTCGTCGGCGTTCTCCACCTCGACCATGAGGTGCACGATGCCGGTCTCGTTCGGGATCGGCAGGAAGGCCAACGAGTGGTGGCGCGGGTTGCAGCCGAAGAAGCGCAGCCACGGCGGCGGGTCGCCCTCCTCGCGCCCGACGACCTGCGGCGGCAGCTTCATCGAGTCGCGCAGCCGGAAGCCCAGGATGTCGCGGTAGAACTCCAGCGACTTCTGGTCGTCGGTCGTGGTGAGCACGACGTGCCCCAGACCCTGTTCCTCGGTGACGAACTTGTGGCCGTAGGGGCTGACGACGCGACGGTGCTGCAGGGCGACGCCGTGGAAGGCCTCGAGGACGTTGCCGTCCGGGTCCTCGAAGATCACCAGCTCGTCGACGGCGCGATCGGCCTTCTCCTCGTCGGTGCCCTCGCGGAAGGCGATCCCGCCCTTCTTCAGGCGGTCGCGCACGTCCTGCAGGGCCTCGGCGTTCGCGCACTCCCAGCCGGAGCTGGCCAGGTGGTCGCGGTCCGACGGGACGATGACCAGGCGCGCCGGGAAATCATCCATCCGCAGGTAGAGGGCACCGGGGGTGAGCCCCTTGCCCTCGACCATGCCGAGCACCTTCAAGCCGTACTCGCGCCACGCGTCGATGTCGGTGGCGTCGATCCGCATGTAGCCCAGCGAACGGATCGGGCTGGAATCGGTTGTCATCTGAGGCTTCCTCCTGCTCCGGCGCCGGTGGGGTGAATCGCGGCGCAGGAGCGATATGTATCGAGACCCTTAGACCATCGTGTCGCCGATGGGGATGCCGAACTCCCCGTTGCCGAACGCCACGTAGGCGCGCTCGGGATCGTTCGCGGCGTGGACGCGGCCGCCGTGGGCGTCGCGCCAGAACCGCTGGATCGGCGAGTCGACGTTCAGGGCGCCGGCACCGGAGTTCTCGAACAGCATGTCGATCGCGTCGATGGCGCGGCCGGTGGCGCGGACCTGGTCGCGGCGGGCGGCCAGACGCAGCTCCATCGGCACCTGCTCGCCGGCGAGGATGAGGTCGTACTCGGCCTGCAGGTTGCCCGAGAGCTGGCGCCACGCGGCGTCGATCTCGCTGGCGGCCTCGGCGATGCGCACCTTGGCGAACGGGTCGTCCTTGCTCTTCTCACCGGCGTAGGCGGCGCGCACGCGCTTGCCCTGGTGCTCGACGTGGGCGGCGTAGGCGCCGTAGGCCATGCCGACGATCGGGGTCGAGATGGTGCTGGGGTGGATGGTGCCCCACGGCATCTTGTAGACCGGCGCGGTGTTCTTCTCCAGGCCCGGGCTCTCGTTCTTGCCCATGGTGGCCATCGACAGCACGCGGTGGCGCGGGACGAAGACGTCCTTGACCTCGAGGGTGTTGGAGCCGGTGCCCTTGAGGCCGACGACGTTCCACACGTCCTTGATCTTGTAGTCCTCGCGCGGGATCAGGTAGCTGACGAAGTCCACCGGACGCCCGTCCTTGATCACCGGACCGCCGACGAAGGTCCAGTCGGCCAGGTCGCAGCCGGACGAGAACGCCCAGTTGCCGTTCACCTTGTAGCCGCCGTCGACGACCTCGCCCATGCCCATCGGGGCGTACGACGAGGAGATGCGGACGCCCGGGTCCTTGCCCCACACGTCCTCCTGCGCCTGCTGGTCGAAGAGCGACAGGTGCCAGTTGTGGACGCCGATGATGCCGGCGACCCAGCCGGTCGAGCCGCACGCGGTCGCGATCCGGCGGACCGCCTCGTAGAAGGTGACCGGATCACACTGGTAGCCGCCCCACTGCTCGGCCTGCAGCAGCTTGAAGAACCCGGCCTCCTGCAGGGCCTGGGCGCTCTCGTCGGAAACCCGACGGGCGTCCTCGGTCTCCTGTGCCTTCTGGGCGAAATCGGGGAGCAGCGCGTCGATGTTGTCGAGCACCTTCTGTGCTTCCGCGCTGCGCTGGGTCTTGCTGGCTGCCATCTAACCTCTCCTGCCTGTGAGTGGCGGGTCGTACTTCACCGCCTCGCCACGAAGCGTACGGGCTAAGACTAGAACACGTTCTCATTTCTGTCGAGAACTGGGCCAAACGTCCTGTTTGCTGCTGTAATCGTTGCCAGGGAGTGCTGTGCTGAGGCACAATTCTGTAACGTGTTCTAGTATTGAACCAGCACCGGCGCCGGGAGCGAGAGCGAGCGGGCCGAGTACTAGTCGCAGCCCCGACGGAGGAGTAGCTATGACCACCGCACAGAATTCGGACGTGCGCGAGATCGACACCGGTGAGGTCCCCAGCCGGTTCGCCCGCGGCTGGCACTGCCTGGGCCTGGTCGAGGAGTTCAACGACGGCAAGCCCCACTCGGTCGAGGTCTTCGGAACCAAGCTCGTCGCCTGGACCGACCCCCAGGGCGAGTTCAAGGTGCTCGACGCCTACTGCCGCCACATGGGCGGCGACCTCAGCCAGGGCGTGCTGCGCGGCGACAACGTCGCCTGCCCCTTCCACGGCTGGCAGTGGAACGGCAAGGGCCGCTGCGCGACGGTGCCCTACGCCAAGCGCAACCCCAAGCTGGCCAAGACCCGCACCTGGCCGACGATGATCCGCAACGGGCAGGTCTTCATCTACAACGATCCCGAGGGCAACCCGCCGCCGGAGGATTGCTACATCCCCGAGCTCGAGGAGTTCGACACCGACCAGTGGACCGGCTGGACCTGGAACCGCATCGTGATCGAGGGCTCCAACTGCCGCGAGATCATCGACAACGTCGTCGACATGGCGCACTTCTTCTACGTGCACTACGCGCTGCCCGACTACTTCAAGAACGTCTTCGAGGGCCAGACCGCGGCGCAGTACATGAACAGCCACGGCCGGCCGGACATCGCGATCACCTCGAGCTACGGCGACACCCGCCTGGAGTCGATCGCGGCGTACTACGGCCCGTCCTACATGCTCAACCCGATGGTCCAGTACTACAGCGGCTACGCGGTGGAGACGATCCTCACCAACTGCCACTACCCGATCGACGAGAACTCCTTCGTCCTCATGTTCGGCGTCATGGCCAAGGTCCCCGACGGTCTCACCGCCGAGCAGGCCGACAAGATGGCAAAGAAGATCAGCGCCGGCATCGAGGTGGGCTTCCTCCAGGACGTCGAGATCTGGAAGCACAAGACCCGCATCGACAACCCGCTGCTCGTCGAGGAGGACGGCCCGGTCTACCAGCTGCGCCGCTGGTACGAGCAGTTCTACGTCGACGCCGATGACGTCACCGAGGAGATGACCCAGCGCTTCGAGTACGAGATCGACACGTCCAAGGCCGTGGAGAACTGGAACATCGAAGTGCAGGAGAACCTGAAGCGCCAGGCCGAGGAAGCCAAGGCCGAAGAAGCGGCCAGGTCGAAGGAAGCGAGCGTCTAGCGATGACGCGCGCGGCTCACAAACCCGGCGCCGGGAGCGCCGGCGAGCGGGCCACGTCGCGACCGGAGGGGTGGGCCAAGGCTCCGGATTACCACAATGATCCCGAGCGCATGGCCGCCATCGCGGCGGCGACCGCCCGCGACCGCCAGCACTACCTGCGCAACGGCCTCACCGAGCTCGAGTGCCGGGCCTGCCACGCCTGCGTCTTCGTGAAGAAGACCAGCCCGCATCAGACGAGCGTGCAGTGGACCGCCGCCGCGCGCGAGCAGTGCCCGGCCTTCGACGAGGTTCGCGCCGACGGGGGGAATCCGGCCATGCTGCCGGGCTGCCCGCGCCTGACCGCCTCGATCGACCACGGAGTCGCCGAGGGCATCATCCCGCGCGAGGGCCCCGAGCACGACCCCGACGGCTACTGGTGACAGCGGCCGCCCCGGGTCAGGACTCGGTCGGGATCAGCAGGCACTCGTAACGCCGACGACCCGGCCACCGCGGATCGGGGTCGCCGTCGCGCACCACGAAGCCGAGCGCCCGGTAGAAGTCGACGGCGTCGTCGTCGGTCTCGGCCAGCACACTCGCACCCGGATGCCGTTCCTGCACGGCCCTCACCAGAGTGCGACCTAGTCCGCTGCCGCGCAGATCCTCCGCCGTGGCGATGTACTCGAGCACCACTGTCGCCTCGTCGGGCAGGTAGGCGGCGAAGCCGGTGACCCGCTGCCCGTCGCGCGTCCCGATGACGGCCATTGTCGGCAGCTCGTCCTCGATCACCTCGTGCAGACGAGCGTCGTCGTAGTCCGATGCCAGGAACAGCAGTCGGCGAAACGCCTCGCTGTCGAGGTCGGCGGCGGGCAGTGGCTCCACGTTCACGTGGCCATCGTCGCACAACCTGGCTGACCAACTTCGTCCGGAATACCTGCCACGGATGGCAATGTTCCCTCGGCGCGAGCTATACCGGACGAAGTTGGTCAACAACCTCGGCGACGGTGCACAGGCGCACCCCGATCAGTTCCAGGTCGGCCAGACGCTCGGGCGTCGTCTGCGACGTCGCGTCCGTGACGAGCACCGCCCGGTAGTCGCGCTCGGTGGCGTCGAACAGCGTCGCCCGCGGGCAGTTCGGCAGGTTGCAGCCGGCCACGACGACGGTCGTCACTCCACGGTCGCGCAGGATCCCGTCGAGATTGGTCCGATGGAAGGCCGACCAGCGCGGCTTGTAGAGAACGAGCTCGTCGGCGCCGACGGTCTGCGGTCGGCCGCTGCGCAGGAGCTCCCAGTCCGGCTCGGCGTCGACGAGCGCAGACGGAATCCGGGCGCCGTCGCTGCCCGGTTGTACCGCGGCACTGCCCGATTCGACCGCGGCCCGTCGCACGCTGTCGACGTCGGACTCCCCCGCCCGGTACGAGCGCACGACGTGGACGATCGGCCGATGCGCTCCGCGGAACGCGTCGAGCACCCGCGCCATCGCGTCGACCTTCTCGGCGGTGCCCGGGATTGCCGACGGCCCGTCCACGAAGTCGCGCTGCACGTCGATGAGAACCAGCGCCGACGACGCCCACTGCGGGCTGAGGTGGTCGGTCATCCGTTAGCCGTAGCGGCGGATCGACTTGATCGGCGGCATGGTGTTGAGCGCCTGGAACTTGATCGGGTGGCCGTTGGGGCCGCCGGCGTGGAACACCTGGCCGGCGCCGGCGTAGATGCCGATGTGTCCGGCGTTGCGGTAGAAGACGATCACATCGCCCGGCGCCAGCGCCGCGATCGGAATGGCCTTGCCGACCTTCGCCTGTTGCTGACTCACGCGCGGCAGGTTGATGCCCACGGTCCGGAAGGCGAACTGCACCAGACTCGAGCAGTCCCACGCGTTGGGTCCGTTCGCGCCCCACTTGTACGGCTTGCCGATTTGCGTCATCGCCACGTTCAGCGCGGCCATCCCGGCGGGCGTCGAGACGGGCAGGTAGACATCGACCGAGCCGGACGACCCGGAGGAGCCGTTGCCGCCGGACGAACCCGTCGATCCGGCGGTCAGGTGCGGGGTGACGACCGCGCCGGCGGTCAGCGCGGCGACGATCGCCGGGGCGGCGAGCCAGCGCCCGTAGGACGCCGGCATGCGGTCGCGAAGCTTCTTCGCAGTGGGGCGTTGAGGAGTCATGCCTTCCAGCGTGCGGGAGGTTCGGGCGATTCGTCCCCCTCCATTGCCGAGGTGGAACTGAGCCGTTACCGCTGCGAAACTCGACCGCGGCGGCGACCGCTGCCACCATGGGGCCATGCCCGCGCCGACGATCCTGGACCTCGTCACCGCGTGGCGGCCGGATCCGACCACCACCGCGATCATCGTCGCGGTGGCCGGCTGCTACCTGTGGGGTTGGCGGCGAGCGCGTCTCGGGGCGGGCTGCGCGGCGACCTTGCTCCTCGGCTGCCTGCTGTGGCTGTGGGCCGGCAGCGGCTTTCCCGGTGCCTACGGCGACACGCTGTTCTGGGCGCGCGCACTGCAGGTGGTCACGCTGCTGATGCTCACGCCGTTCCTGCTGGCGGCCGCACGACCGGTCACCGCCGCGGCCGCCCTGCCCGGACTCCGTCGACCCCTGATGCGCGCCGGCCGCTCACCGGCGGCGCGCCTGCTCCTGTCCCCGTGGACGACCTCGATCGCGCTGCTCCTCACCCCGTGGCTGCTGTACCTGACGCGGTGGTATCCGGCAGTGCTGCACCACGGCGCCGTCGACACGGTCACCCGGCTGTGGCTGGTCCTCGTCGGCGTCGTCTACTTCTACGCCCGGCTACAGGTCGATCCGGTGCCCCGACGGCGGCACGCGGGCCTGTCGCTGCTGGTCAGCACCGCCGAAGCCCTCGGCGACGGCGCGCTGGGCGTCGTGCTCTGGCAGGGCCCGATGGTCGCGGCCTCGTACTACGAGGCGCTGCACCGCGGGTGGGGGCCCGACCCGCGCACCGACCAGACCATCGGAGCGGGAATCCTGTGGGTGCTCGGCGACGTCCTGGGACTGCCCTTCCTGATCTTCCTGTTCCACCGGCTGCGCGCCGACGACGAGCGCACCGCCGCCCGCGAGGACGCCCGGCTCGACGTCGCGCCCACTGCTGCGGCGGCCGACGAGGCCGTCACCGAGGAGCCGTGGTGGGTCGGCGACCCCCGATTGGCGGAGCGTTTCAAGCGGGGGTGAGGCCGCGTCTGGTGAATCGCCCACGCGGGGTGGACACATTCCCTATGTTGTCTACTAAGCCCGTCCACGGAGGTTCGTCACAGTGGCCAAACCACAGCACTGCATCGTCATCGGCGCCGGAGTCGCCGGCCTGGGCGCCGCCGTCCGCCTCGCCGAGGCAGGTGTCCGGGTCACCCTGCTCGAGCGTCGGGCCCAGTTCGGCGGTCGCACCCACTCGATCCCCGTCGACGCGGTCGACGACACCGCCGACAACGGCGTGCACGTCATCTCCGGCGCCTTCACCGAACTCTTCGAGTACCTCGACCTGATCGGCAGCCGTGACAAGCTGATCCAGCCCGACCGCTACTCACGTCGCGTGCTGCCCGGCGGCAAGATCGACGACCGCGGACCCGGGTCCCTGTTCGCCTGGGCGCCCGGCAACAGCTGGCGCGAGCGCCTCGCCATGTGGCGCGCCTACCTGCGGATGACGCGCGACGCCATCTGGCGCAAGGACTCGTTGAACGACATCACCGCCCAACAGTGGCTGGACCGCGCCGGCTTGCCGCGCAGTTGCCAGGACACCTGGGTCGACTTCCTGATCATCGGCGCCCTCAACGAGAAGCCCGACCTGGTCTCGGCGCGCGCCTTCCGCGACCTGCTGGGGATCATGGTCAAACGCGGCCGCCAGGCGCAGGAGCACGGTTCACTGCTCTACTCGTCGACCGACTTCAACTCGCTGTTCGTCGCCGGCGCCGAGAAGGTGCTCGCCAACAACGGTTGCGAGATCCGGGACCGCTCGACGGTGCGCAAGGTCGTGATCGACGACGGCAAGGTCACCGGGGTCACCCTGACCGGCGGCGAGTTCATCGAGGTGGACGCGGTCATCTGCGCGGTTCCGCCGTGGAGCATCGAGGGACTGCTCGACGACCTTCCCGAGCACGGACGCCTGCACGAGGTCGCCGACCAACTCGTCCCGGCGCCGATCGTCTGCACCTACCTGTGGCTCGACAAGTCCCTCGACATGCCCTTCGCCATCGACGCGCTCGTCGGCGGCATCGGCATCGTCGAGCAGGTCTTCGACCGGCAGCGGATGGTCGGCTACGACGGCAGCGACCGTGGCCTCTACGCCTATTCGACGATGGTCAGCGCCGCCTACGACCTCAACTCGCTGCACACGAACGCCGAGGTCCTCGACGTGACGATGGACTTCCTCCGCAAGTACTACCCGGCGGCCGAGGACGCGAACCTCGAGCACGGACTGGTCGTCCGGATGAAGAACGCGACCTTCAGCCAGCGACCGGGAACCTTCGGGATCCGACCGCAGCAGAAGACCTCCGTCGACGGATTGGTCCTCGCCGGCGACTGGACGCAGACCGACTTCCCGTCGACGATCGGCGGCGCCGCGCAGAGTGCGCAGCGAGCCGTCGACGTGCTGCTGGGGAACTAGACCCCGGCGTTCGCGTCCTGCTTCTTCTTCAGCTCGAGCGCGATGTCGATGAGCTGGTCCTCCTGGCCGCCGACGAGCTTGCGGTTGCCCGCCTCGATCAGGATGTCGGCCGCCGAGACGCCGTACTTGTCGGCGTGCCCCTCGGCGTGCTTGAGGAAGGAGCTGTAGCAGCCGGCGTAGCCCATCATCATGGCCGGGCGGTCCACCAGGCACTCGGTGGGCATGGCCGGGCGGACCACGTCCTGCGCGGCGTCGGCGATCTTCAGGAAGTCGACGCCGCTCTTGATGCCGAGCTTGTCGCAGACGCCGACGAAGGCCTCCGTCGGGGTGTTGCCGGCACCGGCGCCGAAGCGGCGGACCGAGCCGTCGATCTGCTGCGCGCCCGAGCGGATCGCCATGATCGAGTTGGCGACGGCGACGTCGAGGTTCTCGTGGCCGTGGAAGCCCACCTGCGCGTCGTCGCCCAGCTCGGCGACCAGGGCCGAGACACGATCGGAGACCTGCTCGAGGACCAGCGCACCGGCGGAGTCGACGACGTAGACGCACTGGCAGCCGGCGTCGGCCATGATGCGCGCCTGCTTCGCGAGTACCTCGGGCGTCTGGGTGTGGCTCATCATCAGGAAGCCGACGGTCTCCAGGCCGAGCTCGCGGGCGAGGCCGAAGTGCTGGATCGAGACGTCGGCCTCGGTGCAGTGCGTGGCGATGCGACAGATCTGGCCGCCGTTGTCACGCGCCTCGATGATGTCGTCCTTGATCCCCAGGCCGGGAAGCATCAGGAAGGCGATCTTCGCGTTCTTCGCCGTCTCGGCCGCGGCCTTGATCAGCTGCTGCTCGGGGGTCTTGGAAAAGCCGTAGTTGAACGACGATCCGCCCAGGCCGTCACCGTGGGTCACCTCGATGACCGGGACACCGGCGCCGTCGAGCGCGCCGACGATGTCGCGCACCTCCTGCTCGGTGAACTGGTGGCGCTTGTGGTGGCTGCCGTCGCGCAGCGACGAGTCGGTGATGCGGATGTCGAGGGTGTCCGAGTACGGCCGGGCATTGGCCATCAGGTCGCTCATGGTTGCACTCACTTCCCGGCCTTGGCGGTCTCGCCCGCGGCCAGCTTGGACTTGGCGATCTCCTCGCCGACCTTGGTGGCGGCGGCGGTCATGATGTCGAGGTTTCCGGCGTACGGCGGCAGGAAGTCGCCCGCACCCTCGACCTCGACGAAGATCGAGACGCGCGCGTGGCCGCCGTTGAGGACGCTTGGCGGGTCGAACTGCGGGTCCTGCAGCAACCGGTAGCCGGGGACGTACTCCTGGATGTCCTTCTCACGCTGGTGGATGGCCGCGGCGATCGCATCGGTGTCGGCGTCGGCCGGGATGGCGCAGAAGATGGTGTCGCGCATGATCATCGGCGGATCGGCCGGATTCAGGATGATGATCGCCTTGCCTCGGTCGGCGCCGCCGATCGTCTCGATGCCGCGCGAGGTGGTCTTGGTGAACTCGTCGATGTTGGCGCGGGTGCCGGGACCGGCTGACTCCGACGACACCGACGCGACGATCTCGGCATAGGGGACCGGGACCACGGACGACACGGCGTGCACCATCGGAATCGTCGCCTGGCCGCCACAGGTGATCATGTTCGTGTTCGGGGCGTCGAGGTGCTCGCGCAGGTTCGCCGGCGGCACGACCGCCGGGCCGACGGCGGCCGGGGTCAGGTCGATCGCGGTGATCCCCGCCTCGGCGTACTTGGGCGCGTACTCGCGGTGCACGTAGGCACTGGTCGCCTCGAAGATGAGGTCGGGCTTCTCGGCCGAGGCCAGCAGCTCGTCGGCGCCCCCCGCCATCGTGATGAGGCCGTGGTCGGCGGCGCGCTTCATCCCCTCGGAGTCGGCGTCGATGCCGACCATCCACTTCGGTTCGATGACGTCGGACCGCTCGAGCTTGTACATCAGGTCGGTGCCGATGTTGCCCGAGCCGATGATCGCCGCGCTCAGTTTGGCGCTCATGGGAGCCTCCTCAATCTTTCTGGGCTGTTGTGAAGTCTTACGTGAAATCCAGGGTGACGCTGCCGAGTCCGGCGAACTCGGCGACGAAGTGGTCGCCGCTCGCGATGTCGATGGCGCGGGTCGCGGTGCCCGGCAGGATGACGTCGCCCTTGCGCAGGCGCACCCCGAAGGAGGACACCTTGTTGGCCAGCCACGACACCGCGTTCAGCGGGTGGCCGAGCACCTCCGAGGAGTTGCCCTGCGCGATGACCTCGCCGTTGCGGGTCAGCGTCGCGTCGATGTCGCCGGTGTCGATGTCGGCGATCTTCACGCGCTGCTCACCGAGGATCCAGCCGCACGACGACGCATTGTCGGCGATCGTGTCCGGCAGGGTGATCTTCCAGTCCTTGATGCGCGAGTCGATCAGTTCGATCGACGGGACGACCCACTCGATCGCGCGCACGACGTCCTCGTTGGTGCAGCCCTCGCCCGGCAGGTCGTCGCCGAGGATGAACCCGACCTCCACCTCCACGCGGGGGATGCACAGCGCCGAGAAGTCGATCGGCTTGCCCTCGAAGTACTGCATGTCGTCGAGGAGGTGCCCGTAGTCGGGCTCGTCGACGTTCATCATCTTCTGCATCGCCTCGGACGCCAGGCCCACCTTGTGGCCGGCCACCTTTGCCCCGGCGTCGAGCCGGCGGCGGATGTTGATGAGCTGGATCTCGTAGGCGTCGACGACGTCGAGGTCGGGGTGGGCGGCGGTCGGCGGGTCGATCGCGACGGCGGTTTCCTCGGCCCGGGCCAGGTCCGCGGCGATCTGGGCGCGCAGGTCGTCACTGACGGCCATCTGCCCTCCTCGTGTCCAGGTGCGAACGGGTTACTGTTTTCTCATCTCCACCGGCGCTGGCATGGCCTTCTAGCTGCTATAGCCGGGTTCTGGACCAATACTATAACGTGTTCTAATTATTGGGTAGATTGAGTGGCATCAGACGGCCTGGCCAGACCAGTGCCGCGGAGAGGACTGAAATGACCACGCCCGAAGAGTTCGATGTCGTCGTCGTCGGTGCCGGCGCCGCCGGGATGAGCGCCGCGCTGACCGCCGCCACGCAGGGGCTCAAGACCGTCCTGATCGAGAAGTCGCCGTACTGGGGCGGCTCGACGTCGCGCTCGGGTGGCGGCGTGTGGATCCCCAACAACTCGGTGCTGCAGCGCGACGGCGTCGATGACACCGTCGAGAAGGCCCGCGAGTACGTCAAGGCCATCATCGGCGAGCACGCACCGGAGGCGAAGATCGACGCCTACATCGATCGCGGTCCCGAGGCCCTCGACTACCTGATGGCGCACTCCCCGCTCGAGCTCGAGTGGGTCAAGGACTACTCCGACTACTACCCCGAGGCCCCCGGCGGCCGCCTGGGCGGACGCTCCTGCGAGCCCAAGCCGTTCGACGCGCGCCGCCTCGGCAAGGATCTGGACACGCTGCACCCGCAGTACACCAAGGCACCGCTCAACATGGTGGTGCTGCAGAGCGACTACCGCTGGATGAACATCGGCATGCGCCACCCGAAGGGCATCGCGCGCATGGCCAAGGTCGCCGGCCGCTTCAGCTGGTCCAAGTCGCGCAACAAGAAGCTCATCGCCATGGGCGCCGCGCTGGCCGCCGAGCTTCTCCTCGGCCTGCGCGAGGCCGGCGTGCCGATCCTGTTCAACACCGCGCTCACCGACCTGGTCACCGACAAGAAGGGCGCCGTCGTCGGCGTGAAGACCGAGTCCGACGGCAAGCCCGGCGAGATCCGCGCCCGCTACGGCGTGATCCTCGGTTCCGGCGGCTTCGAGCAGAACGAACAGATGCGCAAGAAGTACCAGCGCGCCCCGGTGGGCACGGAGTGGACGACCGGCTCGGAGTTCAACACCGGCGACGGCATCCGTGCCGGCATCAAGGCCGGTGCCGACGTCGCCCTCATGGACGACGCCTGGTGGGGCCCGACGATCCCGCTGCCCAAGGGCCCGTGGTTCGCCCTGTCGGAGCGCTCGGTGCCCGGCACCTTCATCGTCAACGAGCGCGGCGAGCGCTTCATGAACGAGTCGCTGCCCTACGTCGAGGCCGCCCACCAGATGTTCGGCGGCGAGTTCGGCCAGGGCGACGGCCCGGGCGAGAACGTCCCGGCGTGGATGATCATGGACACCCGCTGCCGCAACCGCTACCTGTTCGCCGGCATCCCGGCGCGCCAGCCGATCCCCAAGAGCTGGCTCAAGAGCGGCGCCGTCGTGAAGGCCGCGACCCTGGAGGAGCTCGCCGAGAAGACGGGCCTGCCCGCCGACAAGCTCAAGGAGACCACCGACCGGTTCAACGGCTTTGCCCGCAGCGGTGTCGACGAGGACTTCCACCGCGGCAAGAGCGGCTACGACCACTACTACGGCGACATCACCAACAAGCCGAACCCCAGCCTCGGCCCGGTCGACAAGCCGCCGTTCTACGCGGTCAAGATGGTCCCGGGCGACCTCGGCACCAAGGGCGGCATCGTCACCGACGAGAACGGTCGTGCCCTGCGCTCGGACGGCAGCGTGATCCCGGGTCTGTACGCCGCGGGCAACACCAGCGCCCCGGTCATGGGCCACACCTACGCCGGTCCCGGCGCGACCATCGGCCCCGCCATGGTGTTCGGCTACCTCGCCGCGCTCGACGCGAAGGCCCACGCCGACGCCGACAGCCCGGCGGCCGCCGCCAGCAGCAAGTAGGGGGCGACCGATGCCTATCGATCCGAAGGCGGCGCTCGGCGCCGAACTGCCCGAGACCACGTTCTCGTGGACCGCGTCCGACGTCGCGCTCTACCACCTCGCGGTGGGCGCGGCCGCCGACCCGATGGACGTCGAGGGGTTGAAGTACGTCGACGACTCCGCCCCCAAGGTGCTCCCGACGTTCGCGACCGTCGCCGCCGGCTTCCACGCCACCGAGCCCCCCAAGGTGTCCTTCCCCGGCATCGACATCGACCTGGCCAAGGTCGTGCACGGCAGCCAGCAGGTGACCGCGCACCGGCCGCTGCCGCCGTCGGGCACCGCGACCACCCGCACCCGCATCGCCGAGCTGCAGGACAAGGGCTCGGCGGCGGTGATCGTGCAGGAGTCCGAGACCGTCGACGCCGACGGCCAGACGCTGTGGACGGCCCGTTCGTCGATCTTCGCCAAGGGCGAGGGCGGCTTCGGCGGCGAGCGCGGCGCCTCGTCGAAGGTGGAGCTCCCCGATCGCGC
This sequence comes from Gordonia sp. (in: high G+C Gram-positive bacteria), assembly GCF_047606305.1. Taxonomy (GTDB): domain Bacteria; phylum Actinomycetota; class Actinomycetes; order Mycobacteriales; family Mycobacteriaceae; genus Gordonia. Next base: position 21,345 of record NZ_JASGER010000061.1, read on the forward strand.
GCCCGACCACAAGATCGCGGTGCCGACGCGGCCCAACCAGGCGCTGCTGTACCGCCTGTGCGGCGACCGCAACCCGCTGCACTCCGACCCCGCGTTCGCCAAGAAGGCCGGCTTCGACCGACCCATCCTGCACGGACTGTGCTCCTACGGCAGCGTGGCGCGGGCGATCGTCGACGACCTGCTCGACGGCGACGTCACCGCGATGGCGGACTACTCGGCATCCTTCGCCGGGATCGTGCTGCCCGGCGAGACGCTCAACCTCGACGTGTGGGACACCGGCGAGCGCCTGTTGCTCACCGCGACCGTCGCCGAGCGCGACGCCCCCGCACTGGGCAACGTCGTCGCCGTCAAGCGGTAGCCGGCGATGACCGATACGCCGACGACCGCCCCCGTCTGGTTCACCGACGCGGTCGGTACGAAGCCGCGTCTGGAGACCGTCGCCGTCGACGGTGCCGACGTCGCCTACCGGGTGTGGGACGATGCCGGCGACGAGCCGCGCCCCGGAATCCTGCTGGTCCACGGCGGTGCCGCGCACGCCGGTTGGTGGGATCACCTCGCCCCCCAGCTGGTCGCCGACGGCTACCGCGTCGCGGCCTTCGACCTGTCCGGCCACGGTGACAGCGACTGGCGCGAGGACCACTACACCTATCGCGGCTGGGCGACCGAGCTCGTCGAGGTCGCCAAGGCCGCCGGCATCGCCGACGACCTGGTCGTCATCGGCCACAGCATGGGCGGGATCGTCTCGATGTTCGCCTCGGTCGAGTACCCCGACGTCGTCGACCGCGTCGTCATCGTCGACTCCGAGTTGTTCGACGCCGACGACATCAAGCGCATGATGACCCACGGCGCCCCGGTGGACACCGCCATCCCGCGCAAATCCCGCCACTACGCCTCGCGCGAGGAGGCACTGGGCCGCTACCGCCTCCTGCCCGACCAGGAGACGCTGCCCTACGTGCGCGACTACGTCGCGCGGGGCTCGGTGACCAGTGACGACGACGGCTGGCGCTGGAAATTCGACCGCAGCTTCCCCACGCGCCTGACCGATCCGGCCCCCACTCCCCCGCCCGGTTGTCGGTTGACGATCATCCGCGGCGAGCACGGCGTGATGGATCCGGTCAAGGCGAAGGCACTCTTCGAGTCGCGGCCGGCGGGCACCTCGAGCCTGGTGACGATGCCCGACACGGGCCACCACGTTATGCTCGACCGTCCGTTGGAATTGCTCGCCGAGCTGCGCACCGCGCTCGGCGACAGCGACTAGGAGAACGATGAGCAACTCACTGGAGAAGGCCGGCGGGGCGAACCGCGCCGCCACCGTCGACGCACTCGTGAACGCGATCGACGCCGAGGTGAAGGACCAGTCCGGCCTGTCGGGAACCGCGGTGAAGGCCGCGTACGCCGCGGTGCAGAAGGCCAAGCCGAACGTCGTGACCAATGCGACGAACGCGATGCTGGACGACTTCCTCGCCGCCCTCGCCCCGCTGTGGGACGCCAAGCCGGCGGGCACGGGCTTCGGTGCGTACCTGGCCTCGAACGGCGACCGCGCCGCCGAGGCCCTGCTGGCGGTGACCGACGGTCAGACCGCCGACGCGAAGCCGGCCTTGGCCAAGGCCTACAACTCGTTGCGCGGCAAGGCCAAGGATTACGTCATCGCCGCCCTGCCCCGCGTCGGCGACGCGATCGAGCAGAACGCTACGTAACGGCGGTTCAGACCGCGGAGACAGCGATGACGACGAGCCCCACGACGACGGCGATCAACGCCGTCAGCATGGAGAGCACGCGCCACATCCGCACTCGAACCGCATCGGAGTCAGTGACCTGGGTGGTAGCCATGATCTCCCACTTTCCTTCGTCCCGGCCTCTGGATTTGCGGAGCTCCGACCAGGAACTTGTTGCTCCAGTGACTAATGTGACACAGAACATGCCCCGGTTCCGGAACTGCGCGCCCGTGTCGCGAATTGCCCGAATCGTTACCGAACACACCGCTGCCGATCAGGCCGTCGAAAGAGGCTCAGCATGAAGCACGAGAGCACCACCGGCGACCTCGATTCCGCCGATGCCGGGATCGGCATCGAGTCCGGGGTCCCCGAGGAGCACCCGGTCCGCGACGCCATCCGCGCCCGCGACCTGTCGGGCACCGTCACCGCCGCCAAGGGGATGGACTGGCGGTCCATCTGGCTGGTCTTCATCGTCTGTCTCGCGGTCAGCATGGTCGTCGCCGCGATGGCCGCCCTGAACACCGCGCTGCAGGCGATCAGCGCCGACCCCAAGATCGCCGCCAACGCCTCCGAGCAGACGTGGATCATCGACGGCTACACGTTGATGCTCGCCGCGCTGCTCCTGCCGGCCGGCGCCATCGGCGATCGGCTGGGCCGGCGCGGCGTGATGATCAGCGGACTGGTCGTCTTCGGCATCGCCTCGCTGCTCGGCGTTTTCGCCCAGAACGCGGTCCAGCTGATCGGCACCCGTGCGCTGGCCGGAGCGGCCGCGGCGTTCATCATGCCGACCACGCTGTCGCTCATCACCTCCAACGTCCCGGTGCACCGTCGCCCGCTCGCGATCAGCGTCTGGTCGGCCATCGCCGGCATCGGCGCGATCGCCGGGTTCTTCGTCACCGGGCTGCTGCTCAAGTACTTCGGCAAGGACAACTGGCAGGCGATCCTGATCACCTTCGCCGTCTCCGCCGCGATCACCGCGGCGGTCTGCCTGACGATCGGCACGTCGAAGGACGCCTCCCCCGATCCGTTCGACTGGATCGGTTCGCTCACGTCGGTCGTCGCCATCTTCGCGATCGTCTTCGGCCTGCTGGAGGCCCCGCACCACGGTTGGACCAGCCCGCTGGTGCTCTCCACCCTGATCGGCGGCACGGCGATGGCGGCGGTGTTCTGCCTCATCCAGATCCGGATCAAGTACCCGTTGCTCGACGTGAAGCTGTTCGCCAACCGCGCCTTCGGCGCCGGTTCCCTCTCGGTGATGTTGCAGTTCTTCGCGTCGTTCGCCGTCTTCTTCCTGGCCCTGCAGCAGCTGCAGCTGATCTTCGGCTACACGGCGTTGGCCTCGGCGGTCGCCCTGTTCCCGCTGGTCCTGGGCGTCGGCGTCTTCGCGCTCCTGGGCAACTGGCTGGCGGTGCGCTATCACTCGCTGCGCTTCGTGCTCGCGGTCGGCGTCTTCTTCGCCGGGCTGGGGATCCTGCTCATGGGCGTCATCAAGTACACGCAGTACTGGCAGATGGCGCTGCTGCTGGTGATCCTCGCCGTGGGCATCGGCCTGGCCACCGCCCCGTCGACGACGGCCATCATGCAGAACACCCCGCTCGACGACCAGGGCGTCGGTTCCGCGGTCAACGACACCGCCCGCGAGCTCGGCGCGGCGATCGGGATCGCGCTGGCCGGTTCGATCCTCGCCGCCGGCTACGCCAACCGGATCGAGTCCACGGCCGAGACGGCCAGGCAGGCGCTGAGCAACCCGGCGACCGGCGGCGACCCCGCCAAGGCGATGGAGGCGGCCGAGGGCATCCGCAACTCCCTCGGCGGCGCGACGCACGTCGCCGACCACTTGACCAAGAGTCTGCCGCCGAACGCACCGGCCGAGCAGGTCGCGCAGGTCCACTCGCTGAGCGAGAAGATCCTCGACGGCGCGCAGGCGGCGTTCACCACGCCGATGCACACCTCGTTCATCATCCTCGGCGCGATCCTCATCGCCGGCGGCGCCTTCCTCGCCTGGTTCGCCCCGCGCCGCATGGTGCCGCTCACCGACGCCGAGCGGGCGGCCGAGCAAGCCGCGGCCGACCAGACCGCATAGGGGGGCGGGCGCTACTGCGCGATCGGCGCCAGGTGCTCGAACGCGGCGATCCGGCTGACTTCCGGTAGGCGACGGATCGCGCCGTTCTGGGCCCACTGCCCCTCGGGCACCTCGTCGACGACACAGGAGCTCACGGCCAACCGCGACGCCCCGGCCAGCTCGGTCACGACCTCGTGCAGATCGCGGGCGAATCGTTCCTTGCGCGCACCGTCGAGCACGCCGGTGCTGACCTGCCAGTCGACGAAGACGCCGGCGACGGCCTCGTCGGCCGGGAAGCCGGCCGAGTAGAACCGCCCGGGCGCCAATTCCGTCAGCAGGACCAGGGCGCGCGTTCGGCGTTCGGGATCGTCGGGCACGGACTCTGCCCGGCACGCGGCGTCGGTCAGCGCGGTGACGAGCCGCGACGTCTGTTCGACGTCGAAGGCCCCGTGGGTCACGGTCACTCTCAATAGCGGCATGTCATCAGTGTCGGCGTCGGCGAGCGTGTGCCACCAGTGGCGAGATAGCCGTGGATATTGCAATACTCGCCGTATGCCGTCGGCGATGGGCCCTGCGGTCGAGGTCGACCTGCTCGTCCTCGACGGAGCCAGCGCGGGTGCCGTCGGCGCGACGCTCGACATCCTGTCCGCTGCCAACCGTCTCGCCGGCGGGCGACGATTCGACTACCGGTGCGTCGGCACCGGGGAAACCGCCCGGCTGCGCGGTGGGTTGTTGGCCCCCACCACCCCACTCGGCGGGACGCGGGCCCGGCGCGTCGTGATCCTGCCCGGACTCGGGGCGGCGACCGCCGACGAGATCGCGGCACTCACCGCCCGCCCGGACACCGCCGCCGCCACCGGGTGGCTGCGCGAGGCGGTCGACGGCGGTTCGGAGGTCGCGGCATCGTGTTCGGCGGTGTTCCTCCTCGCCGTCGCCGGCGTGCTGACCGATCGACGATGCGTGACGACCTGGTGGCTCGGGGCCGACCTGGCCGCGATGGCACCGGGCTGCCGGGTCGACATCGATCAGATGGTCGTGGTCGACGGCCCCGTGTGGACCGCCGGCAGCGCCTTCGCGCACATCGACCTCACCCTGGCCCTGGTGCGCCGCCACGGCGGTGCGGCCCTCGCCGACGAGGTGGGCCGCCGACTCATCGTCGACGAGCGGTCGTCACAGGCCCGGTTCATGATCCCGTCACACCTGGCCGCGCGCGACGACCTGGTCGCCGACCTCGAGACCCACGTGCGGACCAACCTGGGGCAGCCGCACTCGCTGGCCTCCCTCGCCGCGGCCTGCCGGACGAGTACCCGGACGCTGGACCGCCGCACCCGGGCCGCAGTGGGCATGAGCCCGATGCAACTGGTCGCACGGGTGCGGCTCGACCGCGCCCTGCACCTGCTGCGCACGACGGACGAGTCGTTGCCCGCGATCGCGGCCGCGGTGGGGCTGGGCGATCCGACGGCGCTGCACCGCCTGGTGAAGCGCCACACCGGAAGCGCACCCGGCGCACTGCGCGGGCACCCCCGTCGGTGAGACGGATCGGCGCTAGACGGCAGCCGGGTCGGCCGCCGACTTGGCCCACTTGTAGTCAGCCTTGCCCGCCGGGGTGCGCTTGACCTCGTCGACGAAGACGACGGTGCGCGGCACCTTGTAGCCGGCCAGCTCCTTGCGGCAGTGCTCCTGCACGTCCTCCAGCGACGGCTCGTCCTGACCCTCGGCGACCTTGGCCACCGCGGCGACGCGCTGGCCGTACTTCGGGTCGGGGACCGGAACGACGAGGGCGTCGGCGATCGCCGGGTGCCCGTGCAGCACGGCCTCGACCTCCTCGGCGTAGACCTTCTCGCCGCCGGTGTTGATGCACTGGCTGCCGCGGCCCAGGAAGACGATCGAGCCGTCCTCCTCCACGTAGCCCATGTCGCCGAGCACCGAGATGCGCGTGCCGTCCTCCATCACCGGGAAGGTGCGCTTGGTCTTCTCCTCGTCCTTGTAGTAGCCGAGGGGGATGTTGCCGATGCGCGCGATGTAGCCGACCTCACCGGGCTTGGTGATCTTCTGGAACCGCTCGTCGACGACCATCATCCGGTCGGTCGGCGGCACCTTCAGGTTGCCGCTGTCGTCCAGGCTGATCTCGCCGTCGTTGCCGGACTCGGAGGCGCCGAAGTTGTCGCGCAGCATCAGGCCCTCCTTGGCGGCGACCATGCGGTCGCGCACGTGCTGGCTCCAGATCGCGCCACCGGAGGTGATGAGGAACAGCGACGACATGTCGACGTCCTCCTTGTGCTTCTCCATCTGCTCGACCAGCGGCAGGCCCATGGCGTCGCCGACGATCAGGATGGTCTGCGTCTTGTCGCGCTCGATGTTCTTGACGATCTTCTCCGCGTCGAAGTCGCGCTCGAGGATGAGGCAGCCGCCCAGGGACAGGAAGGTGAACATCGAGTACGAGGCGGCGCCGTGCATGAGCGGCGCGGCCAGCAGGAAGCGCATCGACGGGAAGTCCTTGACCGCCGTCGCGATTTCCTCGTAGTCCTTGCGCGGGTCGCCGTAGGGGTTGCCGCCCGAGATGGGCTTGCGGAAGAAGTCGTCGTGCTGCCACATGACGCCCTTCGGGTAACCGGTGGTGCCGCCGGTGTAGAGCAGGTACAGCTCCTCGCCGTTGCGCGGCTCGAAGTCGCGCGCGTCGGAGAACTTGTCGACGTCGGCGAAGGAGGCGAGCGCGACCTTGCGGCCCTCGAGCCCGTCGACCGCGGCCTTCAGCTCGTCGGTGATGTCGCCGACGACGAAGACGGCGCGCACCAGCGGCAGCTTGGGCAGCAGCCGGGCAACACTGCCCTGGTGCTCGGGCAGCTCGACGACGATGGCGGCCGAGTCGGAGTTGTCGAAGATGTACTCCAGCTCGGCGTCGGTGTAGCGGTAGTTGACGTTCACCGGGACCGCGCGCAGCTTGATGGTGGCGAGCAGGGCCTGCACGTGCTCGGGACAGTTCTTCAGGAAGAGGGCGACCTTGTCGTCCGGGCCGATACCGCCGTCGGCGAAGAAGTGCGCGACCCGGTTGGCCTGCTTGTCCATCTCCGCGTAGCTGGTCTCCTTGCCGTCGAAGGACAGGACGGGGCGCTCGGGGACCGAGTCGACGACCGTTTCGAAGACGTCGGCGAGGTTGAACTTCATGGTGGTGACTCCCTTGTCGAGGTGTGGGGGCTGGCTGGTGGGTCAGGCGGTCAGGACGAGGCCGCTGGTCGGGACGCCGGTGCCGGCGGTGACGACGATCTTGGTGAGGTCGGGGACCTGGTTGACGGAGGTGCCGCGCACCTGGCGCACGGCCTCGGCGATGCCGTTCATCCCGTGGATGTAGGCCTCGCCGAGTTGGCCGCCGTGGGTGTTGAGCGGCAGTTTGCCGCCGACTTCCAGCGCGCCGGGTTCGGCGATGAAGTCCTTGGCCTGACCGCGCCCACAGAACCCGAGTTCCTCGAGTTGCATGAGCGTGTACGGGGTGAAGTGGTCGTAGAGGATTGCGGCGTCCATGTCGTCGGGGCCGAGGCCGGACTGTCCCCACAGCTGTCGCCCGACGAGCCCCATCTCCGGCAGGCCGGCCAGCTCGTCGCGGTAGTAGCTGGTCATGATGTATTGGTCGTTGCCACTGCCCGACGCGGCACCGGCGATGACCGCCGGCGGGTGCGGGAGGTCTTTGGCCCGCTCGGCCGAGACGATGACGAGCGCGACGCCGCCGTCGGATTCCTGGCAGCAGTCGAGCAGGTGCAACGGCTCGGCGATGTAGCGCGAGGCCTGGTGGTCCTCGAGGGTGATCGGCTTGCCGTAGAAGAAGGCATTGGGGTTGTTGGCCGCGTGCTTGCGGTCGACGACGGCGATCGTGCCGAAGTCCTCGCTCGTGGCGCCGTACTCGTGCATGTAGCGCTGGGCGACCATGGCGACGAACGCCGCCGGCGTGGACAGGCCGTGCGGGTAGGAGAAGGCGTTGTCGGTGCCCGACGAGGTGGCCTGCGTGGCCACCTCGGTGCTCACCTGGCCGAACCGGTTGCCCGACCGCTCGTTGAACGCGCGGTAGGCGACGACCACGTCGCACACACCGGTGGCGACGGCCATCGCCGCCTGCTGCACCGTCGAACAGGCCGCGCCGCCGCCGTAGTGGATCCGCGAGAAATAGTTGAGCTCGCCGATCCCGGTGGCGCGGGCGACCGCGACCTCCATGTTGGTGTCCATCGTGAAGGTCACCAGGCCGTCGACGTCGGCAGGCGTCAGACCGGCGTCGGCGATGGCGGCGTTAACCGCCTCGGCGGCCAGGCGCAGCTCGCTGCGGCCGGAGTCCTTGGAGAAGTCGGTCGCGCCGATCCCGGCGATGGCCGCACTGCCGGACAGGCTCATCGCCAGCCTCCTTCGCGCGTAGCGGTCACGGTCGAGATGACGTGCTTGCCGAGGCTGTTGGTGCCGGTCACCGCGATGGTGGCCCGCTCGCCGTCGATATCGGTCAATTCGCCCGTAAAGGTCAGGGTGTCATAGGCGTACCAGGGCACGCCGAGCTTCAGCGCGATCGAGGTGATCCGCGCGGTCGGGCCGGCCCAATCGGTGACGAAGCGCTCGACGAGGCCGGTGTCGGTGAGGATGTTGACGAAGATGTCCTTGGAGCCGCGCTGCTGGGCGAGGTCGCGATCGTGGTGGACGTCCTGGAAGTCGCGGGTGGCCAGCGCGGTGGCGACGACGAAGGTCGGGGTCGCCTCCACGGTCTGCTCTGGGAGCACCGCGAGCGGCGCCGGCTTCGCGGGCTTCTCGGCCTTCTGGGCACGCTCGACGGGATTCTGGGCACGCTCGGCGGATTTCTGGGCACGCTCGGCGGGGACGAAGGCGTAGTTGGCCCAACCGTCGGGGCTGCGCTTGTCGGCGGGGAAGTCGAGGAACTCGACCTGTACCGGCATGCCGATCGTCACCTCCCCCGGCTCGACGTCGCGGAGCTCGGCGAGCATCCGCACGCCCTCCTCCAGTTCGACGAGCGCCACCACGAACGGCAGCTTGCGGCCGGGCACCTGTGGTGCGTGGTGGACGACGAAGCTGTAGACGGTGCCCTTGCCGCTGGCGACGACGTAGTCGGTGGTGCCGTAGACGCCGTCGGCGTCGCGGGTCGTCCACGTCGCGGGGATCGGCGGGTGCTGGAGCTTGCCGTTTCGATTCGACCCGCTCGCTTCGCTCCCGGCGTCGGGGGGCAGCTTCTGCAGGCGCAGCTCGTGCGCCGCGACACCCTCCCAGAAGAAGGCCGTGTCGCGCGAGGCCTGCGGCCGGATCAGCTTGGCGGGATCCAAGTCGGCCGGCGCGCTCGTCTTCGCAGTGCCCGGCTTGAACTTGAGGATCCGGAAGTCCATCTCGGCGACGACCTCGTCGCCGACGCTCCACGTGTTGTGGGTGGTGAAGAACCAGCCCTCGCCCAGCGCGGTCTTCTTGGGGCCGACGACGTCGACCAGATCAGCAGAGAGCGACACCTGCTCGCCGGGATGCAGGTAGCGGTGGTAGACCGAGTCGCAGTTGGTGGCGACGACGGAGGTGAAGCCGGCCTCGTCGAAGAGTTCGGTGGCCCGACCCAACGGGTCGTCGTCGGTGCGCTGGCCGTGCAGCCCGCGCATCGTCCACACCTGGGCCATCGCGGGCGGCGCGACGATGCCGTCGTGTCCGGCGGCGCGGGCAGCCTCCTCGTCGACGTAGACGGGGTTGTCATCCCCCATCGCCTCGACCCAGTTGTTGATCATCGGCTGGTTCACCGGATCGCGGCCCGGCTTGGGCGCGCTCGCGCCGGCCTCCTTGAGCCGCTGGGCGGCGGCGAGGATCTCGTCGTTGTCCATGGTTCCTTGTCGCTCCTACTGGCGCGGTGCTCGCGGGAGGCCGAGTCCGGCGGTGCCGATCATGTCGCGCATGACCTCGTTGACGCCGCCTCCGAAGGTGATGACGACGTTGCGCTTGGCCTGCACGTCGAGCCAGTCGACGAAGGCCGCGGTCTCCGGGTCGGCGAAGTCGCCGTAACGGCCGATGATGTCGTCGGCGATCCGCATGATGGTCTGGATGCGCTCGGTGGCGAACACCTTGGTCGCCGCGGCATCGGCCATCGAGATGGCCTCCCCGGTCGAGGCGACCTGCCAGTTGAGCAGCTCGTTGATGCGAGCGTAGGCGCCGATCTGGGCCAGCGCCCGGCGGACGTCGGGCCGGTCGTTGATCGGCTTGCCGTCGTGGCCGGGCCGCGCGGCCCACTCGCGGACCCGGGCGGCGATACCGTCGATGCGGCCGGCCGGTCCGAGCATGACGCGCTCGTGGTTCAGCTGGGTGGTGATCAGCTTCCAGCCGTCGCCCTCCTCGCCGACGCGCATCGCGACCGGCACTTTCACATCGCTGTAGTAGGTGGCGTTGACGTGGTGTGCCCCGTCGGCGGTGATGATCGGCGTCCACGTGTAGCCGGGGTCGGACGTGTCGACGATGAGGATCGAGATGCCCTTGTGCTTCGGGGCGTCCGGGTCGGTGCGCACCGCGAGCCACACATAGTCGGCGTCGTGGCCGCCGGTGGTGAAGATCTTCTGCCCGTTCACCACGTAGTGGTCGCCCTCGCGGACGGCGGTGGTGGTGAGCGAGGCGAGGTCGGTGCCGGCGTCGGGCTCGGTGTAGCCGATGGCGAAGTGGACGTCGCCGGTGAGGATCCCGGGCAGGAACTTCGCCTTCTGCTCCGTCGAGCCGTGGACCTGCAGGGTCGGGCCGACGGTCTGCAAGGTCACCGACGGCAGCGGCACGTCGGCGCGGACGGCCTCGTTGGTGAAGATCTGCTGCTCGATCTCGCCGAAGCCCTTGCCGCCGAACTCCGTCGGCCAACCGACGCCGAGCCAGCCGTCGCCGCCCATCTGCTTGACGACCTTGCGCAACGTGGCGCCGTGGCGCTCGGTGAGCAGGGTTTCCTCGTCCTCGGGGCTGATCAGGTTCTCGAAGTAGCCGCGCAGCTCGTCGCGCAGCGCGCGCTGGTCGGGGGTGAGGTCGATGTACATGCCCTCACCCGGCTCCACCGAGGCGGCGGGCTTGCCGGCCGCGCGCGACTGGGCGTCGGCCAGCTCGTCGAGGGTGCCCGATCCGCCGACCAGGCGGGCCAGGTCCTTGGCGATCGAGAAGTAGCGGTGCAGCGGGTAGGTGACGTCGACGCCGATGCCGCCGTGCAGGTGGGTCATCGTGCGCATGGTCGCGGGGATCTCGGCGGCCACCCAGTAGGCGCCGGTGGCGATGTCGGCCTCGGCGTCGAGCCCGTTCGCGAGGCGCCAGGCCGCCGCGGTGGTGACCAGGCTCAGCGAGCGGCCGATCACGTAGATGTCGGCCAGCTGCTGGCCGACCGCCTGGAACAGCGCGATCGGCTTGCCGAACTGGTTGCGCGTGCTCACGTGAGTGGCCGTCATCGCGGTGGCGCCGTCGATCAGCCCATCGGCGTAGGCACTCAGCACGAAGCGGTAGTAGTCGAGCAGCTCGCGCGGCGAGATCGGGAGCACCTCGGCGGCCACGTCGGTGAAGGTGACGGTCGATTCGCTCCAGCCGCTGGAGGCGGGGGTGCGCGCGACGTCGATGCCGGCGGCGTCGGCGGGGACCCACAGGGCCACGTCCTTCTTGCCGTCACGGGCGGTCACCAGGAAGGCGTGGGCACCGTGCGCGCACAGCACGCCGGACTTGGTGCCGGTCAGCTTGCCGCCGGAGAACGTCGCCGAGGGCTCGTCGAGGAGGGACTCGCCGGTCTCGCGGGCGGCGATCGCGAGCCACGCGCCGGAGGCGATCGGGGCGAGTCGCTGGGCCTGGTCGTCGTGGCCGCGCAGGGCCAGGGTCGCGGTGAGCGTGCCGAGCGCCGGGGTGACGGCCGACGCCTTGCCCATCCGCCGCAGCAGCGGCAGGACCGCCGTCGCGTCGAGGTCGTCGCCGCCGACGGCCTCGGGCAGCGGCAACGCCAGCAGACCGGCGTCGACGAGCGCCTGCCAGGTCCGGCGGTCGAAGCCGTCCTCGCCGGTGAACATCTCGGCCGGATCCGACGCGTTCCGCGCGAACACGTCCTCGGCCACATCTGCCACCGCGACCGCCGCCGCGTCGAGACTGAAGTCCACCGTCGCCTCTCCTACGAAAACAAGAACCTGTTCCGACCCAATGTAGTGGGTCGACCGGTCTAATACTAGAACAGGTTCTATTTTCCCGACGGGCGGTTGGCCGTGATCGCGGCGGTGGTTCAATCGGGGCATGAACGCGACGCGAATCGAGATCCCCTCGGGCGATGTGACCATCGTCGGCGACCGGTTCGGCAACCCCGCCGACCCGCCGGTCGTGTTCCTCCACGGCGGTGGTCAGACGCGACACTCGTGGTCGAGTTCGGCGCGCGATCTCGCGGCCGCCGGGTGGTGCACCCTCACCGTCGACCTGCGCGGCCACGGCGACAGCGGATGGTCGGCGAACGGCGACTACGGGTTGAGCCGCTTCGCCGACGACGTCGTCGCGATCGCCGAGCACCTGGGGCGACCGCCGGTCCTGGTCGGCGCCTCCCTCGGCGGCAACGCCGCGTTGTCCGCGCTCGGTGCACACCCCTCGCTTCGCTCGACCGGCGAGGACGTCGAACTCGCCGCCGGGCTCGTCCTCGTCGACGTCTCCCCGTTCACCCAGCGCGCCGGCACCGACCGGGTGCGCGCATTCATGGCCCGTCACGCCGAGACCGGCTTCGCCACGCTGGAGGAGGCCGGTAATGCCGTCGCCGCCTACCAGCCGCATCGCACGCGACCGAAGAACCTCGACGGGCTGCGCAAGAACCTGCGCGAGCGGGACGGCCGGTGGTACTGGCACTGGGACCCCGCCTTCATCCGCGACATCTCGAACGAGGCCGTCCAGCGCGACCGTCACCTCGACCCGGTCCACCTGGGCGCCGCGGCCGCGTCACTGCGGGTCCCGACGCTGCTCGTGCGCGGCGGGGAGTCCGACGTCATCAGCGTCGAGGACTCCGCGCGCTTCCTGCGCGTGGTGCCGCACGCGGAGTTCGCCAGCGTCGGCGGCGCGCACCACATGGTCGCTGGTGACGACAACGCCGTCTTCGAGGACGTCCTCGGCGATTTCCTGGAGCGGCGGATCCGCTCGCGGCTCGCGGTTTTCGCCGCCGTCGACGACTGACCGACCCGGCCGCCTGTGACCTCTACGCTGGTCGCATGCGAGCCATGAGATTCCCCGCCCTGCTGGCCGGAGCGCTCCTCGCCGTCGGCCTGACCGCGTGCGTGCCCACGCGCCAGCCCACGGCGCCCCCGACGCCGACCACGACGTGGGGGCCGGTCCAGCACGACGTCGCGCCGGTCGCCAAGCACTTCCCCGAGTTGGGTGCGCCGGTCTCGACGTCGTGGACGAAGGGGTCGTTCGGCATCGCCTCGACGGCACGGATCGATCTGCCCAGCCCGCCGTCGACGCGCCTCGATGCGATCGTCGAACTCCAGCCCGCCACGGCCGACTCGCTGCGAGCACGGTTCGCCAACGCCACTCCCCCGTCGGCCGGCACCACGCCGGCACCGGAGTTCCCGGACGTGGCGCCGGCGCTGCGATCGGCCCTGCCGGACGGGCAGTATCTCCACAACGACGACACCCTCGGCACCAAGTACGGGTGGAGCGGCACGGTCTACTTGCACCGCGACCGACCGGTGGCGGTCCTGTCGATGTCCCTGCCGTGGGCGACCGGCTTCAGCGGGTAGGACTCACACCCCGACCAGATGCCCGACGCCCGCAGCCGCGCACGCCCACAGCACCGAGGCGAAGGTGCCGATGATGAACTGTTCGCTGGCGTGGTGTTCGCGCAGTTGCGGGAAGCGGGCCAGACCCTTGACACCGAGGATCACCGCGATGCCGGCGGGCCACCCGGCCAGCAGGCTGACCGCGATCGCCGTGCGTTCCAGCACGCCGATGACCCGACCGCCGCGCAAGGGCGGTTCACCGTCGGGGTCGTCGAAGTTCTCGCTGCGCGTCGGGATCCCGCCGGTCGCGAGGACCGCACGCACGAAGTAGCCACCGGTGGCCACGGCCGCCGTCACGGCGACCACGTGGGCCGCGGCCAGACGCGATCCGGTGAGCGCGGTCGAGGACGCGGCGGCGATCGCGGCGCCGGCCAACAGGGCGGCCAAGGCGACGGCCATCGCGGCGTCGAAGCGGCGCAGATCGGTGTCGCTGCGCGCCGGATCGCCGACCAGGCGCGCACGGACGGGCACGCCGGCCAGTCCGAACAGCACCGCCGCGGCCAGGATCGCGGTGGCGATCATCGGTCCTCCTCGCATCGTCGGAGCAACTCTGTCACGAGACTCTGACTGTCGGGCTGCAGATCCCAGCGGGCGGCCCGCAGCCGCAGCGACATGGCCTGCGGACTGATCCCGAGTCGCTCGGCCGCCTTCGCCTGCGACTCGCCGGCGGCGACGAGGGCGACCGCCTCGCGGCCCGCGTCACTGTGCCCGGCGACCAGGTCGATCAGCAGACAGGCCGCCGTCTGCGCGTGTCGGCACCACGGCGACGGGCCGACGACGCGCAACGGCACCCGTCGCCCCTTGGCCGATTCGACGGCCGAGCGGGCCGCCTCGAAGGCGTGGCCACGACCGGCCCGGGTCTGCGCGGGCAGGGGTTGCTCCACCTCGTCGACCCCCACACCGACCGACCAGTGGCCGGAGGCGACGAGATCGACGACCACGGCGCGCACCACGTCCGCGTCGTCGAAGACGGCCTCGACCTCGTCGCCGGCCGTGCGCTCGAAGCCGCGTACGGCGGGCAGGTCGCGGTAGCGGTGCAGCAGCTCGGGCACGCGGTCGGCGTCGGCGCGACTGCCCCGCTGATCGGCGGTCAGCACGAACACGTGATCACCTCTCAAGTCCTAGTACTTGATCATCAGTAATCAAGTCTGATTACTTGATAATGTGATGTCAAGCCCTATGACTTGATTCCCTATCGAGGCATGCCCAGGATCCGCTCGGCCGCGGCGGTCTTGAGGATCTGTGTCGTACCACCGGCGATCGACAGGCATCGGTTGAGCAGGAACAGTTCGGACGCATCCGACGCGAGGGCACCGTCGACGCCGAGCAGGCGCAGCGCGAAGTCCGGCACCCCTTGGCGGTGCACGACGCCGATCAGCTTGCGCACGCTCGAGGCGGCGCCAGGATCATGACCCGCCAGCCGCTGCGAGACCGAGCGGGCGTCGATGGTGCGGCCGTTGTGCGCTTCGGCGACCAGGCCGCCCAGCTCGGCCAGCTCCCCGCCGGTCAGCGGGCGCTTCAACTCGCCGATCTGGCGCAGCAACGAGTCCATCTCCTTGCCCAGGCTCGACCCGCCCATGGCGACGCGCTCGTTGGCCAAGGTGGTGCGGGCCAACCGCCAGCCGTTGTTGACCTCGCCCACCACCAGGTCGTCGGGCACGAAGACGTCGTCGAGGAAGACCTCGTTGAACATCGCGCGGCCGGTGAGCTCGCGCAGCGGGCGGATGTCGATGCCCGCCGACGCCATGTCGACCAGGAAGTAGGTGATGCCCTTGTGCTTGGGCGCCTCCGAATCGGTGCGCGCGAGGCAGACCGCCCACTGCGCGTTGTGCGCCTGCGACGTCCAGATCTTCTGGCCGGTCAGGCGCCAACCGGGTTCCCCGTCGGGACCGGTGCCGCGGACGGCCTTGGTGCGCAGTGAGGCAAGGTCCGAGCCGGCCTCCGGCTCGGAGAACAGCTGGCACCAGATGATGTCGCCGGCCAGCGTCGGCGCGACGAAGCGCTCCCGCTGGGCGTCGGTGCCGTGCTCGAGGATCGTCGGGATCGCCCACCCGGCGATGACCAGGTCGGGGCGGTGCACGTCGGCGGCGTCGAGCTCGGCGTCGATCAGCAGCTGCAGCGCCGGGCTGGCCCCCAAACCGTGCGGCTGCGGCCAGTGCGGCGCCAGGTAACCGGTGCGCACCAACTCGCCGCGGCGCTCGGCCTCGGGCACCGCGGCGATCTTCCGCACGGTCTCCCGCACGTCGGCACGCCGGTCCTCGACCTCGGACAGGTCGATGGAGAATCGGCGCCGCTCGCCGTTGATGGCCGTCTGGCCGAGTTCGGCGCGATCCGCGGCACCGTCGCCGAGGGCGGCGCGCACGGCCAGCGCCGAGCGCAGGTACAGGTGGGCGTCGTGCTCGAAGGTGAAGCCGATCCCGCCGAGGACCTGCACGCAGTCCTTGGCGTTGGCCAACGGCAGCTCGGCGACCAGGGTGTTGCCCACCAGGGTCGCCAGGCCGGCCTGCACGCCCAGGTCGAGGCCGTCGCCACCCCCGGCGAGCAGGTCGTCGACGGCACCGGCCTGGTCCCACGCCGCCGCGGACAGCTGCTCGCTGCGGCAGAGCATGTCGGCGAGGATGTGCTTGATCGCCTGGAAGGAACCGATCGGGGCGTCGAACTGGGTACGGACCTTCGCGTAGTCGACGGCGGTGTCCAGGCACCATTTGGCGACGCCGGACTGGTAGGCCGTGTTGGCGGCGCGCAGGATCGTCCCGGTCTGCACCTCGCGGGGCAGCTCGATCAGTCGCTCGGGGTCCAGGCCGGTCAGGGTGAGCCGCGAGGTCGACATCGTGCCGTCGACGCCGTCGCACTCCTGCGCGTCCACCGTCGCACCGGAATCGGGCGGCAACAGGTACCAGCGGATCCCCTTGCCGGGCAGGACGAGGTTGACCAGCAACGCCGCCTCGGGCACCCAGCCGGCCACCGGACCCAGTTCGATCTTGCCCGCGACATTGGCCGGTTCGACCTCTCGGGAGACCCGGTAGTGGTCGGCGGGGACGACGACGGGCAGGTCGCCGGCGAGGATCTTCTCGGCGACCTCCCCCGCGCGCTCATCGGCCGCGCGGGACGCGGCGATACCGGCGGCCACGGTGGGCGCGATCGGGCCGGGGACCAGGCTGCGGCCGCACTCGGCCACCATTGCGGCGGCGTCGGCGAAGGGGGCCCCGAGACCGCCGCTGTTCTCATCGGCCGACGCGGCGAAGACGCCGAGTTCGGCCAACTCGGGCCACAGGCCCCGCCACGCATCGGCGGAATCGTCCAATTCGGCCCGCGCGATCGCCGTCGTCTCACGCGCCGCGGCCCAGTCGGCGATGGCCTTACAGACCGCGATTTGCTCGGCTGACGTGGCAATTGTCACGGAATTCCCCTGCATGTCTTATTGAAACGACTAACTAGAACCTGTTCTAATATGCCATGTGGCCCTCATTCACTGATAGCCGCAAGCGAAAGGACCGACGAGACGATGGCGCGAACAGCAACGGCAAAGGCTGACGCCGACGAGCGTGAGGACGCGCCCGCCGTCGAAGAGTCCCCCACGGCCTCAGGAGCGACCGGCGGGTCGACCGCCCAGCGCGAACGACGCCGGCGCATCCTCGACGCGACCCTGGCCCTGGCCTCCAAGGGCGGCTACGACGCGGTGCAGATGCGCACCGTCGCCGAGAAGGCCGACGTCGCCGTGGGCACGCTCTACCGCTACTTCCCGTCGAAGGTCCACCTTCTGGTGACCGCGCTGGCGCGCGAACTCGAGCGCGTCGAGTCCCGCGTCGACCGCTCCCAGCTCGTCGGCGCCACCGGCGTGGAACGGCTGCGCACCGTGCTGGACATGATCACTTTCGCCATGCAGCGCGACCCGCTGCTCACCGAGGCGATGACCCGCGCGTTCATGTTCGCCGACGCGTCGGCGACGGCCGAGGTCGACAACGTCGCCAACACCATCGACCGCCTGCTCGCGGGCGCGATCGTCGGCGTCGAGCGCGAGCCGGACGACGAGGACTTCGCCATCGCGCGCGTCATCGCGGACGTGTGGATGTCGAACCTGGTGCAGTGGCTGACCCGCCGCGCATCGGCCACCGACGTCACCAACCGGATGGAACTGACCGTCCGCCTGCTCCTCAAGGGCCGCCGCGCGAGCTAGCGCGGAGCCGGCGCCTTCGGCGCGGGCTTGGCATTCGGCGCGGGCTTGGCCTTCGGCCCCGGACCCGGCTTGGCATTCGGCGCAGGCTTGGCATTCGGCACAGACCTGCCCTTCGGCGCGGGCCTGGGCCCCGGCTTCACCGGACCGGCCACCGGACCAGGACTCACGCCGATGTCGCGGGCGATCATCGGCCAGGTGCGCTTGAGGTCGTCCTGCCAGTAGCCCCACGAATGGGTTCCGCTGGGTCGAGTGATGACCGTGGCCGGGATCCGCAGCTGGCGCAGACGTTGGGCCATCTGCTGGGTGCACAGGTTGACGGCGCTCTCGATCAGCCCGCCGACGACGACCTGGTTCGCCAGTGCGATCGGGTCGTTGTTGACCAGCTTGGCGCCCATCGTGTCGTTGGGACCGGGCAGGCCGGTGCCCGAAGTCATGTAGACCTTGATCCCGCGCAGGCGCGGAGCGTTCTGGTACGGGTCGTTCGCCATCCAGCCCGGTCCGCCGATCGGGCCCCACATGTTGGTGACGTCACCGCGGCCGCGGTCGGAGACGACCATGCGGATGTAGGCCTGGCCGAGCGGGTCCGAGGTCCGCGCGCAGCCACTGTAGGCGGCGACGGACTTGTACAGCCGCGGGGAGGCGATCGCGAGGTTGAGCACCGAGGTGCCGGCCATCGAGATGCCGGCGAGGGCGTTGTTCCCCGACGTCGTGAACTGCTTGTTCAGCAACGGCGGCAGTTCCTTGGTGAGGAAGGTCTGCCACTTGTTGCGCCCGAGGACGGGGTCGTCGCGCTGCCAGTCGGTGTAATACGAGAAGGCGCCGCCGATGGGCGTGGCGACGTAGACGTCCTTGTCGGAGAAGAACTGCTCGTAGTCGGTCTTGGCCGCCCAGGTCGCCGAGTCCTCGCCGCCGCCGGCGCCGTTGAGCAGGTACAACACCGGGCGCGGCTTGCTCGCGTCGCGCGGCTTGAGGACCGTGACCGGGATCTGGCGGTCCATCGACGCCGAATTGACGACGACGGTGACCTTGCGCCCCTCCGCGGGCAGGACCGCCTCGATCGTCGACTGCTTGGTGGCCTTGGCGACCAGGCTCGGGGTCACGACGTTCGGGATCGCGACGGCCAGCCCGATACCCGCCGCGGCGAGACCTGCGGCGCCGATCGCGGGCTTCGACAGCAGCCGACGGCCCGTTCCCTTCCGCATCGCCATGACAAACCCCTCAAATCACATTGGTCACTCCAGTAACACCCTTGAGGGTAGGGGCCTTATATGTCCGGTTCCACTCGGGCCAGCCGTCGTTAGCGCTTCGCAACCACTTTGTGATGGGCAGACGATCGCCGGGCCCGCGCCGCCGACCCATTCGAGTGGTCTGCGCGCGTCGCCGGGGCGACGGATATCCTGTATTGATACTTTGAACCGAGGATGTTTCTATATCTCAAGCAGTGCGCTTGAGCAGGTCGGCACGACGATGGAGGTGACAGGTGTTCCGGACCACCGCCAGCCCCGACGAGCAGCGGGAAGCCATCCTGACCGCCGCCCAGTCCGAGTTCGAGCGCTTCGGCCTGCGCAAGTCATCGGTCGACGACATGGCGCGCGAGGCCGGCGTCAGCCGCAGCACCTTCTACCGACGGTTCCCCAACAAGGAGTCGCTGATCGTCGGCGTCCTGGGCAAGATCGGCGGCCGCCAGCTCGAACAGTTGGAGGCGGCGACGCGCGACTGCACGCCGGAACAGGCCGTCGTCGAAGCATTCTGCGCGGCCATGGGCATGTTCACCGGCTCCCCGTTCCTGCGGGCCCTGGCACTGGAGGGGTCGAGCTTCTTCCCCCACAACGCCGTCGTGAAGTTGCGCCGCAACCTGGTCGACGAGATGGCCGTTCGCGTTGCGAAGGTCCTGAAGCGCTGCGGATCCGACCGCGACTTCGACGACCTGGTCATGGTGTCCGACACGATGGTCCGCCTGGTGCTCTCGCACGTGGAGACCCCGTCGTCGACGGTCGGCCTCGACGACCCCGCAGCCGCGCGGCGCTTCGGCGAGCGCTACTTGGCCCCGCTGGTCGCCGACCACCCCTGAGTCGGAGTCATACCCGGTCAAGACTCCCCTCTCGTTCGGCGTCGGTGAGCGAAGGCGGCGCCGGGACCCCTCGTGCCTGCACCCGACGCGTCGCCTCGCTCACCTCCCGCAGGTCGCCACCGATCGACAGGAGCTTCACCGCGGAGCGCGCGACGAAGGAGAACACCGCGCGCTTGACCCGGCCCGGCTGCTCGAACTCGACGGCCTCCTGCACCGGTGCCGGCATCATGTCCATCAGCGTCCAATAGGCGAAGTCGGCGACGATGCCGAAGCCCCGCGGCGCCCGCAGCTCGACGTACTTGCGGTTGTCGTCGTTGAGGCCGACGTCGTTCATCGACGGCAGGGTCGCCAACAGGTGGAGGCACTCGGCGCGGCTCCGCGGCAGGTCGGTGCCACCCAGCGCTTCGCCGACCCGCGCGTACTCCGCGTAGAACTCGTCCAGGTCGGCGCCCTGGAGCGGCTTCGGGTGATAGCGGACATGGGCGGCGGCCAGGCCGTCGACGACGGTGCAGTAGGTCCAGCGGAAGAACTCGGGGTCGTCGGCGTCATAAGCGACACCGTCGCTGCGCACGCCCTTGACCTTGCCGTGAATCGCCCGCACGGTCTCCGAGAGCGCCTCGGCGGCCTCGGTCGGGCCGTAGACGACGCCGGCGAAGAAGGAGTGGGTGCGCGCGGCCCGCGCGAACGTCCCGGTGGTGGAGAACGTGCCCGGCAGGACGTTGCCGTCGGCGTCGCGACCGGGGAGCTTGGAGTGATCGAACACCGCGGCCTGGATGCCCTGGTGGACGATATCGATGACGGCGGTGTTAAACACGCCCAACCACAGCGACGGTGTGTGAGTGTGGACGTACCAGGATTTGCTGTCCGGGCCGAACCACCCCGGGTCGCCCAGCGGCTCGGCGAACGTCGCCTTCTTGAAGTACGACGGCCGGTAGAGCTCGAACAGCAGGTCGATTGGGTTGAGGACCGCCGTGGGCTTCTCGCGCACCCGTCGAACGATCGGCGAGAAGTCGGGCAGCCCGTCGTCGAAGTAGCGGCCGCCGAGGTCGAGGATCCGGTCGAGCGGTGACGGCACGGCGGACCTCCTTCGCCCCCGGTTCGCGGTTCCGACAGCGCCGGTCCGACCCTGGGATGTTGAACCAATAGTATGTTATTGTCTCAACATGTCAACCACTGTCGTCGTGGGCTCGGGACCGGCGGGGGCGGCTGCGGCCATCACCGCCCGGGAGTCCGGTCTGGGCGACGTCCTCCTCGTCGACAAGGCACACTTCCCCCGCGACAAGTGCTGTGGCGACGGCCTGACGCCGCGGGCGATCACCGCGCTGGGCGAACTCGGGCTGGGCGTCTGGGCCGGTTTGCAGGCGCGACAGTCCGGCGTCGAGATCAGCATCGGTTCGCACGACCCGTGCCCCATCCCGTGGCCGGCGAGCACCCACCCCGACTTCAGCATCGCGGTCAAGCGCGTCGAACTGGACCAGGCACTGCACGAACGGGCCGTCGACGCCGGCGCGCAAGAGATCACCGGCCGCGTGAGCACGGTGCAGACCGCCGACGACGGCACCGTGACGTCGGTGCGCGTGCGGACGACGGACGGCGAGGACGACATCGCCTGTGACCACCTGATCGTCGCCGACGGCAGCGGGTCCCCGGTGGGGGCCATGCTCGGGCGCGAGTGGTACCGCGACGAGATGTACGCCGTCGCCTCGCGCAGCTACGTGCGCATCCCCGACCTGGGCGATCACATGCGGATAGCCATCCTCCCGCCCACCACCCCCGACGACGCGATGGGCTACGGCTGGGTCTTCCCGATCGGCGACGGGTGGGCAAACGTGGGCTACGGCGAGATGCTGTCGAACAAGCACTGGCCGTCCGGACCCCGCAAGTCCACACGGGAACTCCACGAGCGGTACGTCGAGCACCTGCGCCGCGAATTCGACTTCGGCGAGCCGGAGGACTTCGCCTCCGCCCCGCTCGCGATCGGCGGCCTGGTCGGCCCGGTCGCCGGGCCCAATTGGCTCGCCGTCGGCGACGCGGCCGGCGGGATCCACCCGCTGACCGGCGAGGGCATCGATTTCGCCCTGGAGACCGGGCGGGCGGCCATCGCGACGATCGCCCAGTCCCCCGACGACCTGCAGCACCGCTGGCCGGCACTGCTCACCGCCGAGTACCACAACCCGTACGCGGCCGAACGTTTCATCGTGCGCACCATCGGCCGCCATCCGGGCCTGGCACGGCGCGTCGTCCCGCACCTGATCAGCAGCTCCTGGCGCGGGCGCCTGGTACTCACGACCTCGGCCGGCCTCGTCGCACCGGGCGACCGCGGCCTCATCGCCGGCACCTTCCGCACCACCGGCGCGGTCACCGGCCGCCGCGGCGTGCCCTCCTTCACCTAGCACCCACCCCGGGAGGAACCCATGACCGGACCCAGCCCCCTCGGCGCGCTGACGGACGAAACCGCCGTCGACGATCCGGACAAGGTGTACGTCGGCAAGAACTGGTACCGCAAGGGCGAGCCCGTCCCCGACCGGTCCAGCGATGACAGCCTCGCCCGCAAGGACCTGCGCCAGTACCCGGTGCCGCCGGACTCGCTGCTGTGGAAGTACGTCGGCGACCTGCGCGTGCAGCTGGCACTGGGTCTGCGCACCGCGGTCATCGAGAACATGTATCCGCAGCTCGGGCAGGGCGTCTCGGACCACTCGGTGCTGTTCAGCGGGCAGGGGACCTTCCTCGAGCGGGTCCGCCGCTCGGCCAAACCGATCCAGTCGGTGATCTACCGCGACCCCGTCGCGGCGCGCAAGTCCGCGCTGCAGGTGCGCAACTTCCACAAGTCGATCAAGGGCGACATGCCCGACGGCGGCACGTACCACGCGATCAACGCGCAGACCTACTACTGGGCGCACGTCACCTTCTTCGAGGCGATTTACCGCGCCTCCGAGCTCGGCGTGCTGCGCAAGCGCCTCACCCGGGCCGAGCGGGCGCAGATCTTCGAGGAGTCCAAAGAGTGGTTCTCGATGTACGGCGTCGACGACTCGGCCCAGCCGCAGACCTACGAGGAGTTCGAAGAGTATCTGGACCACGTGGTCAACCACGAACTCGTCGCGAACGGGATGTCGGAGACCAGCGTGCGACTGTCCGAGCGTTCCTTCGGCAACCCGAAGGTCGTCACGGACATCGAGAACGTCAAAGGAATGAATCCGCTGGTCGCGCGCTACCTGATCCGGCCGATGATCCCGGTCGCCGGCTGGTACGCCCGCCTGGCCACCCTCGGCTCGATGGGCCCGCACCTGCGCGAACTCGGCAAGGCGCGCTGGTCGGCGAAGGACGAGCGACAGTACCGCTGGCTGTGCCGCGCACTGCACGCGGCCACCATCGTCAGCGACCTGGTGCTGCCGTATCGGTTCTACTACACCCCCGAGGCCGTCGAAGGGTTCACGCGAGAGGGGTTGCACCCGCGCGACATCACCCTGGAGTCCGCCCGCGCGGCACTGGCGCGGGCACGCGCCCAGCGGGCCCTCGTCGAGCAGGACGCGCTCGAGCGGCCGGAGTCCGTCATCGCGCCCGATGCGTCGCTGCTCGACGGCGCGCACGCCTGCGGCAAGTGCGATCGCACGCTGACCGTCTGCCCGGATTGCACCGGCACCGGCGCGGCCGGCGACGATGCGTGTGAGACCTGTGCCGGGGCGGGCGCGGGATGCCCGGTGCACCACGCGAGGTGGCGCAGCGGCACCCCGGTCGGCTTACCGAGCCGCACGAACGACGACAGGGCCGCCGGTTTCCCGGCGGCCCTGTCGTTTGCGTTCAGCTCGAGCGGGTCAGCCCGCCTCGCCCTTGGCGTCGCCCACCTCGGTCAGCTCGGCCGGGGCATCGGGCACCTCGCGCGGCTTCTCCGAGCCGGTGAAGGTGAACTTGGCACCGTCGCCGTCGCCCTCACCGTCCCAGCCCTCGACGTCCACGACGACGATCTGGCCGGGCTTGACCTCGTCGAAGAGGATCTTCTCCGACAGCTGGTCCTCGATCTCGCGCTGGATCGTGCGACGCAGCGGTCGCGCGCCCAGCACCGGGTCGAAGCCGCGCTTGGCCAGCAGCTGCTTGGCCTTGTCGGTGAGCTCCAGCTCGATGTCCTTGGCCTTGAGCTGCGTCTCGACGCGGCCGATCATCAGATCGACCATCTCGATGATCTGCTCGCTCGTCAGCTGGTGGAACACGATGACGTCGTCGATGCGGTTCAGGAACTCCGGGCGGAAGTGCTTCTTCAGCTCGTCGTTGACCTTCTGCTTCATCCGCTCGTACTGCGAGTCGTCGTCGTTGGACTTGGAGAAGCCCATGCCGACGGCCTTCGAGATGTCGGACGTGCCCAGGTTCGAGGTGAAGATCAGCACGGTGTTCTTGAAGTCGACCGTGCGACCCTGACCGTCGGTGAGACGACCGTCCTCGAGGACCTGCAGCAGCGAGTTGTAGATCTCCGGGTGGGCCTTCTCGATCTCGTCGAAGAGCACGACCGAGAACGGCTTGCGGCGCACCTTCTCGGTGAGCTGGCCGCCCTCTTCGTAGCCGACGTAGCCGGGAGGGGCACCGAAGAGCCGCGACGCGGTGAACCGGTCGTGGAACTCGCCCATGTCGATCTGGATGAGCGCGTCGTCCTCGCCGAACAGGAAGTTCGCCAGCGCCTTGGACAGCTCGGTCTTGCCGACGCCGGACGGGCCGGCGAAGATGAACGAGCCGGACGGGCGCTTGGGGTCCTTCAGACCGGCGCGAGTACGGCGGATGGCCTTCGAGACCGCCTTGACGGCGTCCTCCTGGCCGATGATCCGCTTGTGCAGCTCATCCTCCATGCGGAGCAGACGCGTGGTCTCCTCCTCGGTCAGCTTGAAGACCGGGATGCCGGTCCAATTGCCGAGGACCTCGGCGATCTGCTCGTCGTCGACCTCGGCCACGACGTCCATGTCGCCGCTGCGCCACTGCTTCTCGCGCTCGGCGCGCTGGGCGACCAGCTGCTTCTCCTTGTCGCGCAGGTTCGCGGCCTTCTCGAAGTCCTGGGCGTCGATCGCCGATTCCTTCTCCTTGCGCGCGTCGGCGATCTTCTCGTCGAACTCGCGCAGGTCCGGCGGCGCCGTCATCCGACGGATGCGCATGCGCGCGCCCGCCTCGTCGATGAGGTCGATCGCCTTGTCCGGCAGGAACCGGTCGTTGATGTACCGGTCGGCCAGCGACGCGGCCGCCGCCAGCGCACCGTCGGTGATGGACACCCGGTGGTGCGCCTCGTAGCGGTCGCGCAGCCCCTTGAGGATCTCGATGGTGTGCTCGACCGACGGCTCGCCCACCTGGACCGGCTGGAAGCGGCGCTCCAGGGCGGCGTCCTTCTCGATGTACTTGCGGTACTCGTCGAGCGTGGTGGCGCCGATGGTCTGCAGCTCGCCGCGGGCCAGCTTCGGTTTCAGGATCGACGCGGCGTCGATCGCGCCCTCGGCGGCACCGGCCCCGACGAGCGTGTGCAGCTCGTCGATGAACAGGATGATGTCGCCGCGGGTGTTGATCTCCTTGAGGACCTTCTTCAGGCGCTCCTCGAAGTCACCGCGGTAGCGGCTGCCGGCCACCAGCGACCCGAGGTCGAGGGTGTACAGCTGCTTGTCCTTGAGCGTCTCGGGGACGTCGCCGTTGACGATGGCCTGCGCCAGTCCCTCGACGACGGCGGTCTTGCCGACGCCGGGCTCGCCGATCAGCACCGGGTTGTTCTTGGTGCGGCGGCTCAGGACCTGCATGACCCGCTCGATCTCCTTCTCGCGGCCGATGACCGGGTCGAGCTTGCCCTCCCCGGCGGCGGCGGTCAGGTTGCGGCCGAACTGGTCGAGGACCAGCGACGTCGACGGGGTGCCGGATTCGCTGCTGCGACCGCCGGTGCCCGCCTCCTGCGGCTCCTTGCCCTGGTAGCCCGACAGCAGCTGGATGACCTGCTGGCGGACCTTGTTCAGGTCGGCGCCGAGCTTGACCAGCACCTGGGCGGCCACGCCCTCGCCCTCGCGGATGAGGCCGAGCAGGATGTGCTCGGTCCCGATGTAGTTGTGGCCGAGCTGCAGCGCCTCGCGCAGCGAGAGCTCCAGCACCTTCTTGGCGCGCGGCGTGAACGGGATGTGCCCGGCGGGGGCCTGCTGGCCCTGGCCGATGATCTCCTCGACCTGCGTGCGCACGGCCTCCAGCGAGATGCCGAGGGATTCCAGCGCCTTGGCGGCCACGCCCTCGCCCTCGTGGATCAGGCCGAGCAGGATGTGCTCGGTCCCGATGTAGTTGTGGTTGAGCATCCGCGCCTCTTCTTGCGCCAGGACGACAACCCGGCGTGCGCGGTCGGTGAACCGTTCGAACATTGTTCTCCCTTACGTGGCTCCACTAGGCCGATCGGCGCCGCGCCCCGCTGCACGGGTGATCTGCCTGCTTGCTTCCACTCTAGTGGTGTTTGGACCCGCACCCGCAATCGTTCCGCGGCCGGAGGGCCGACCGATCGTCTTCGCCGGTCGGCGCCGCTGTCCATTCGCGGGCGCTTACCGCAGTCAACGCCCGATCCGGCCCCGACATTCCCCCGTGTGCGCCGTCGACTACGCCAACAGCGAACACCGGGATCGGGCGGTCGCAAACCCCGGCCGTGGTTGACTGTTACGCATGTTCTCCGGGCTCCGCAGCCGTTTCCCGTTTGGAATGGGCACCGTCGTGCTGGCGGCGATCGCCGCCCTGATCGCGTCGGTCGGCGTCGTCCTGGCCGTCAACTCCGACGCCCCGCAGGGCGGCCGCTACGGCTTCGGCCAGTTGCGCGCCTACCCGACGCAGCCGCAGACCGTGTGGACCCGGGGGGTCGACAACCTGCCCGGCTTCAGCCAGAGCGGCGGACCGGTCACCGTCGCCGACACCCACGGCGAGACCTGGCTGCTGTCCTACCCGTCGGGCATCGGCAAGGCCTATCTCGCGGTGAACCGGTTCGACGGGACGTCGCGCTGGGAGAAGCCGGTGGTCGCCGGGCTCGGCGGTTGCGCCTTCAACGCGCACGGCGAGGTGGGCTGCGCCATCAAGCTCGGCGACGCCCCCGACGGCTTCTACAAGGTCGAATCCGGTTCCGGCGCGCTCGGCCCCGCCCAGCCGTTGGAGGACACCGGCCGCGTCATCGGCGTGGGCAAGAACTTCATCCGGGTCAACCAGGTCGGCTACCAGCTCACCTCGAGCACCCCGGACGGCATCGAGCGCTGGAGCCGCACCTTCGCGGCCGCCGCGACCCCCACGTACATCCCGGAGGTCGACCTGGTCGACGTCGCGCTGACCGACGGCAGTCACGTCGTCATCGAGCCGCTGACCGGGAAGACCAAGCTGAGCTGCGGCCCCTGCTCGGTCACCACCTACCCGACCGGCCTGGCGGTCAGCCACGGCGGTGGCGACGGGGTCATCGACTTTCACCGCTTCGACCACGGGAAGCTCCTCACCAAGCCGACCCACATCGCCACCGGGATGGAACTGTTCTCCGGGCCGTCGACCCTGGCCGTGCTCGGCGGGATCGGCTCGGCGACCGTCGGCCAGACGCACGGGCGCTTCGAGGTGCGCGACCCGGCGAAGGCGCAGGCCGCCTGGGGCGTGAACGACGACGAGTTGTCGAAGGCCAAGCCGATGGCCTGTGGCCGGTTGGTCGCCTTCGCCCGCAAGGACCAGTCCCGTCAGGTGCTGCGGCTCGACGGCAAGGGCACGAAGGTCGGGGACCTCCCCCCGCCGGACCGCACCAAGCCCGACACGAACCTCGCCGAGCTGCGCTGCGTCGGATCCTTCGGCGACACGATCGTCGTCTGGAACGACAACCAGCTGACCGCCTTCGACGGCCAGAGCGGCAAGATCGCGTGGGAGTTGCCGATCAACGGCAGCGCCACGAACGTCGAGGGGCAGATCGTCCTGCGCCAGGGCGCGACGGTGTCGCTGCTGCGCTGAGCGCCTTTCGGTACGTCAGCCCCGGTAGAAGGCCTGCAGGGCGGCCGAATACATCGGCACATCGGCGACGGCCATCACCTCGCGCGCACTGTGCATGGCCAGCTGCGGCGCCCCGACGTCGACGGTGACCAGGCCGGTGCGGGTCGCGGTGATCGGACCGATCGTCGAGCCGCACGGCAGGTCGGCCCGGTGCACGTACCGCTGCAACGGCACCCCGGCGGTGCGACAGGCCTGTTCGAAGACCCCGGCGCCCTCGGCGTCCGAGGCGTACCGCAGGTTCTGGTTCACCTTGAGGACCGGGCCGCCGCCGAGGGCGATCAGGTGGCCGGGCTCGTGGCGTTCCGGGTGGTTCGGGTGGGTCGCATGGGCCATGTCGCCGGAGACGCAGATGCTGCCGGCCATCGTGCGCAGGAAGTCCTGGCGGTCGCCGCCGGCGGCGAGCACGATCCGCTCGCACACCGAGACGAGGAAGTCCGACGCCGCGCCGCGCTGCGACCCGCTGCCGACCTCCTCGTGGTCGAACAGCGCCAGGACCTGCGTCGACGGAAGCGGAGCCAGCGTCTCGCCGGCGTCGAGCAGCGCGCGCAGCCCGGCGTAACAGGTGGCCTGGTTGTCCAGGCGCGGGGCGCTGAGCAGGTCTCGCCGGGATCCGACGATGCGGCTGGGCTCCACGTCGTGGACCATCAGCTCCCAGCCGAGCAGGTCGTCGGGACGGGCCCCCAGGTGATCGGCGAGGAAGTCGCTCAGGCCGGGACCGTCGGGGTCGGTGGACCAGATCGCGTCCAGGTGGCGCTGCGGGTCGGGGCTGACCCCCTTGCGGTCCTCGGACAAGTGGATGGCCAGTTGCGGCACCCGCAGCAGCGGCTCGTCGAATCCGACCAACTCCTCGACCGGGCCGTCCGCGCGCAGCACCGACACCCGTCCGGACAGTCCCAGGTCGCGGTCGAGCCAGGAGTTGAGCCAGGCGCCGCCGTAGGGCTCGAGCGCCACGGTCGCCAGACCGGCCGCGGTGCGGTCGATCTGCTGTTTGACGCGCAGGTTCGGGCTGTCGGTGTGGCCGCCGACGATGCGGAAGACCGCGTGGTCGCCGCGACCGGAGCGCCACGCGATGATCGACCCGCCGCGCCGGACGAAGTACGCGCCCCCGGCGGCCGGCCACTCCTGCGTCTCGGCCAGCTCGGTGAAACCGGCGTCGGACAGCTGCGCGGCCACCGTGGCGCACACGTGGAACGGCGACGGGGAGGCGTCGATGAACGAGGCGAGTCCCGCCGCGTCGGCGCTGGTCGAGAGTCCGGCCGCGGCCATGCCTAGGCCTTGGCCAGCACCGAGTCGAGGACCGAGTAGAACAGGCCGAGCCCGTCGTCGCTGGGCCCGGTGAGCGCTTCGATGGCGTGTTCGGGGTGCGGCATCAGCCCGACGACGCGACCGTCGGCGCTGGTGACACCGGCGATCGAGTTCATCGAGCCGTTCGGGTTGTCCCCGGCGTAGCTGAAGGCGATGCCCCCCTCGCCGGTCAACTCGTCGAGCACGTCCTTGCTCGCGACGTACCGTCCCTCACCGGACTTGAGCGGCACCAAGATCTCGGCGCCGGGCTCGAAGCGCGAGGTCCACGCCGAGGAGGTGTTCTCCACGCGCAACCACTGGTCGCGGCAGACGAAGTGCAGGCCCTGGTTTCGGGTCAGCGCGCCGGGGAGCAGCCCGGCCTCGCACAGGATCTGGAAGCCGTTGCAGATGCCCAGCACCGGGGTGCCGCCGCGCGCGGCCTCGATCACCGAGGTCATCACGGGGGCGAGGCTGGCGATGGCACCGGCGCGCATGTAGTCGCCGTAGGAGAAGCCGCCGGGGACGACGATCGCGTCGACGCCCTTCAGGTCGGCGTCGGCGTGCCACAGCGACACCGCCTCGGCGCCGGCGAGACGGACGGCGCGGGCGGCGTCGACGTCGTCGAGGGTGCCGGGAAAGGTGATGACACCGATCCGCGCGCCGGAGGTCACTTGGCCACCTGCACGCGGGTGACGGTGTAGTCCTCGATGACGGTGTTGGCCAGGACGTCGGCGGCGATCTTCTCCAGCGCCGCGTCGTCCACCCCGTCGCCGACCTCGAGCTCGAACCGCTTGCCCTGTCGGACGTCGGAGATCCCGTCGAAGCCGAGGCGCCCCAGGGCGCCGACGATGGCCTGCCCCTGCGGATCGAGGATCTCGGTCTTGGGCATAACGTCCACCACTACTCGTGCCATGGCCGTTAGCTTACCGAGTGGCCTACAACGCCGCCTCGATGGCGCTCACGACCTCCGGCGCGTCCGGCTCGGTGCGCGGGCGGAAGCGGGCGAGCACCTCGCCGTCCGAGCCGACGAGGAACTTCTCGAAGTTCCACTGGATGTCACCGGCCTCGCCGTCGGCGTCGGCGGTCTTGGTCAGTTCGGAGTACAGCGGATGGCGATCGTCGCCGTTGACGTCCGCCTTCTCCAGCAGCGGGAAGGTGACCCCGTAGTTCGTCGAGCAGAAGGTCGCGATCTCCTCGGCGGTGCCCGGCTCCTGGCCCATGAACTGGTTGCAGGGCATGCCCACGACCGTCAGTCCCCGGGGGCCGTAGGTCTTGGCGAGCCCTTCGAGCTTCTCGTACTGCGGGGTCAGGCCGCACTTGGAGGCGACGTTGACGACGAGAAGGGGCCCGTCGAAGGACGACAGGTCCAGCGGCGAACCGTCGAGTGCGGACACGGGGATGCTCTTGATGTTGGCCATGACTCCAACCCTACTGCGCCATGACCCACGTCACAGCTAGTTGCATGTTGACAATAGTTGCGTCTGCGTTACAGTTCTTGGGTGCATTCATCCGAGGTGTCGGCGCAGGCGAGCCAAGAGCAGGTCTACCTCGCCCTGTCGACCCTGTTCGAACGGATGATGTGCGCCGCCAAATCGTCGTCGATGACCGAGGTCGTCGAGGCGGATCTGACCTTTTCCCAGTTCCGCACGCTGATGGAGCTGGGCGCACGCGGCACGGCGATGTCGATGAACGAGCTCGCCGACGCGATCGGGCTGTCGGTGGCCGCCACCGGCCGCGTCGTCGACAAGCTGGTCGGGCTGGGCTACACCGACCGGCGCGAGGATCCGCAGGACCGTCGGGTCAAGCGGGTGTCGCTCACCGCCGACGGCCACCGCTTCACCACCACGGCGGTCGACCAGCGCGAGGACGTCCTGCGCGAGATCTGCAGGCGGCTCCCCGACGACGTCGCCGATGCACTCACCGCCGCGCTGGACCCCGTCCTGCACGGCGACACCGACTACTTCGCCTCCCCCGAACCCACTACAGAAAGCTGATCCGATGAGTTCCCCCGCTGCCGCCAAGGCGCCGGACACCAAGCTCGACAAGCACGTCTTGATCGTCGCCGGTGTCGTCGTCCTCGGCTCCATCATGTCGATCCTCGACGTCACCGTCGTCGCGGTCGCCCAGGACACCTTCCAAACGGTGTTCAAGACCAACCAGGCCGGTGCCGCCTGGTCGATGACCGCCTACACCCTGGCCCTGGCCACGGTGATCCCGCTGGCCTCCTGGGCCGCGACCCGATTCGGCACCAAGAAGGTCTACCTGACCTCGCTGGTGCTGTTCCTCGCCGGCTCGGCACTGTGCGCGACCGCCTGGAACATGCCCTCGCTGGTGGCCTTCCGCGCCCTCCAGGGTCTCGGCGGCGGGCTGCTGATGCCCGTCGGCATGATGATCCTGACCAAGGCGGCCGGACCCGAGCGCGTCGGCTCGGTCATGGCCGTCCTGGGCATCCCGATGCTCCTGGGCCCGATCGGCGGCCCGATCCTGGGCGGCCTGCTCATCGAGAAGGCCTCCTGGCACTGGGTGTTCCTCATCAACATCCCGATCGGCATCATCGCCCTGGTCTACGCGTGGCTGGCCCTCAAGAACGACGAGACCGGTGAGCGCCCGACCATCGACTGGCTCGGCCTGGCCATGCTCTCCCCCGGTCTCGCCCTGTTCCTCTACGGCGTCGCCGGCGCCGGCGAGAAGCAGACCTTCGCCACCCCGCGGGTCCTCGTGCCCGGCCTGATCGGCCTCGCGCTGATCGCCGCCTTCGTCTTCCACGCGCTCACCACCAAGCGCAAGCCGCTGCTCGACCTCAAGCTGTTCCGCAACCGGACCCTGGCGATCGCCGTCATCACGAGCGTCTGCTTCGCCATGGCCTTCTTCGGCAGCGCACTGCTCTACCCGCAGTACTTCATCGGCGTCCGCGGCGAATCCACCCTCGCCGCCGGCCTGCTGCTGGCCCCGCAGGGTCTGGGCGCGATGCTCTCGATGCCGGTCGGCGGCAAGCTGACCGACAAGATCGGCCCCGGCAAGGTCGTGCTGACCGGCCTGGTGCTGATCCTGGCCGGCATGATCGCCTTCACCCAGCTCAACGCCGACACGTCCATGGTGATCGTCTGCGGCGCGCTGTTCGTCCAGGGTCTGGGCATGGGCATGACGATGATGCCGATCATGTCGGCGGCGCTGGCCAGCCTGAGCAACAAGCAGGTCCCCGACGGCACGACCCTGATGAACGTGATCCAGCAGGCCTCCACCTCGATGGGCACCGCCGGCATCTCGGTGGTCCTGTTCGCGGCGCTCGCCGACAAGCCCGACGCGATGAAGGCGATCCTCTACAACCGCCTGAAGCCGCCGACGCCGGAGCCGCCGCACGAGTGGTTCCAGCAGGCCGCGTCCGCGTTCACGACGCCGTTCACGATCGCCGCGATCCTCGTCGGCCTGACCCTCATCCCGGCGTTCTTCCTGCCGCGGAAGAAGATCGAGTCGCCGCTGGTCGAGGAGGAGATGGATCAGGCCCCGCACATCGCCGTGCACTGACGGGACTAGGATCGCCTCGTACCGAACAGTTGGAGATTGAATGACCACGGCAGCCGAAGAGCCTGCGATCTTGTCCCGTGTCGGCCACTACTACAAGGCCGATCACACGTACCAGATCGGGCGCGAGAAGATCCGCGAGTACGCCCGGGCGGTGCAGGACTACCACCCGGCGCACTGGGATGAGGAGGCCGCGCGCAAGCTCGGCTACGACCACCTCATCACGCCGCTGACCTTCACCGCGATCGGCGCGATGGCGGCCAACCGCAAGCTCCTCGAGGAGGTCGTGGTCGGCTACGACACGTACGTGCAGACCGAGCAGGTCTTCGAGCAGCACCGGCCGATCACCGTCGGCGACGAGCTGCACACGGATGTGGAGTTGTCCTCGGTCCGGCAGATCGCCGGCAAGGACATGATCACGATCACCAACACGTTCCTCGACGTGAACTCGGGCGAGACCGTGCACACCATGCACACGACGGTCGTCGGCGTCACGGCCGACGAGGTGGATCCGGGGATCACCGAGGCCGTGTCGAAGGTGATGATGCACGACGTCGACATCTTCTCGCCCGAGCAGGCCGCCGAGGCCTACGTGAAGACGGTGCGCGAGGAGGGCGAGCGCACGCTGGCCACCTTCGGTGCCACCCGCACGCCGGCCAGCCGCAACTTCGACGACCTGTCGGTCGGCGATGTGCTCCCCGAGTACCACGCCCACCTGTCGCGCGGCGACCTGGTCAACTACTCGGGCGTGGCCGGCGACGCCAACCCGATCCACTGGGACGAGGCCGTCGCCAAGCTGGCCGGTCTGCCCGACGTGATCGCGCACGGCATGCTGACCATGGGACTGGGCGCCGGCTACGTCGCCAATTGGACCGGGGACCCCGGCGCGGTCACCAAGTACCAGGTCCGCCTGTCGGCGCCGGCGATCGTGCCGGCCGACGGCCGCGGCGACATCGAGTTCGGCGGTCGCATCAAGTCGCTGGACCCGGAGACGCGCAGCGGCGTGATCATCCTGACCGCGAAGTCGGCGGGCAAGAAGATCTTCGGCATGGCGACGCTGAACGTGCGCTTCGCCTGACGCCAGTTTCGTCCTATATGACTCACGCCGAGGGCAATATGCCCTCGGCGTGAGTCATATCGTCCGGAATTGGTCAGTCCAACCAGCGCTGCGCGGCGCGCAGGTGCTCGCGGAAGGGCGTGAAATCCTCCAGCACCTGCGCCGCGGTGCGCGCCCGGTCGACCAGGCCGGCCGATTCGCCGGCGTAGACCGGCGCCATCGAAAGATCCGCATCCACGCGCGCCTGTTTGATCGTCGCGGTCATCTCGTCGGTGACCGCTTCCTCCAGCGCGTCGGTGCGCTCGGCCCACTCGTCGCTGAACTCGTTGGCCAGCGCGCGGCCGCCGTAGATCTGGGGCCAGTCGAACCGCTGGGCGATGTCGAAGGCACGGGTGTACACCGTCTGGTCGGTGTCGGCGGCGATCACCGCCTCCTTGAGCTCGGGTCGGAACAGGCTCTCGGCGCAGGCGGCGAACGGGGTGCCCACCCAGCCGGCCGATGCCCCGGCGGCCAACACCGCCGCCAGGCCGCGCGCCGTCGCCACTCCCCCGCCGACCAGCACCGGCTTGTCGGTCAGGTCCAGGACCTGCTGCAACAGGGGCAGCGTGGACACGACGCCGCGGCCGTGGCCGCCGCCCTCGGAGCCGCGGACGACCAGCCCGTCGACCCCCGCCTCGAGCGCGTCGAGGGCCTCGGCGCGAGTGCCCACCTGGGCGATGACGGCGGCACCGGTGTCGCGCACCTTCGCCAGATAGGGGCGCGGGTCGCCGAAGCTGAGGCTGACCACGACCGGGTCGAATTCCAGTGCGGCGTCGAGCAGCTCCGGGTTCTGCGGAAGCGACCAGCACATCAGGCCGAAACCGATGCGGTGGCCGGTGGCCGCCGCGATCGCACCCTCGGTGCGCACCTGCTCGACGGTGGCGACGTTCCCGACGCCGATCAGCCCGAGTCCGCCGCCGGCGGTGATCGCCGCCGCGAGCGCTCCGCCGGCCGCACCGGCCATCGGCGCGCCGACGACGGGGACCGTCAGTCCCGCCAGGGTCTGTTCGAGATCAGTCACGGATCGCTCCGCTCTGCTCGAGGATCCACGCGAACTCGAAGGCCGTCTGCTCCCATTGCTTGTACCGGCCGCTGACCCCGCCGTGCCCGGCCGACATCTCGGTCTTGAGCAGGATCGGGGCGTCGCCGGTCGTCTGGTCCTGCAACCGCGCGGCCCACTTGGCCGCCTCGGTGTGCAGCACCCGGGTGTCGTTGAGCGAGTTGAGCGCCAGGATCGCCGGGTAGGCCACCGGCCGCACGTTCTCGTACGGCGAGTAGGACTTCATGTAGGCGTAGACCTCGGGGTCGGCCAGCGGGTTGCCCCACTCCTCCCACTCGATGATGGTGAGCGGCAGGCTCGGGTCGAGGATCGAGTTCAGCGCGTCGACGAACGGCACCGCCGCGACGATCCCGTGGAACAGTTCCGGCGCCTCGTTCACGACGGCGCCCATCAGCAGACCACCGGCGCTGCCACCCTCGGCGACGAGGTGGTGCGGCGTCGTCACCCCGGTGTCGATGAGGTGGCGGGCGCATGCGATGAAGTCGGTGAACGTGTTGCGCTTGGCGAGCTTCTTGCCGTTCTCGTACCAGTGTCGGCCCATCTCGCCGCCGCCGCGGATGTGCGCCACGGCGTACACCATGCCGCGGTCGAGCATCGAGAGCCGGGAGATGGAGAACGACGGGTCCATGCTGGCCTCGTAAGAGCCGTAGCCGTAGAGCAGGGTGGGCGCCGGCCCGACCGTCCCCTTGCGGCGCACCACCGAGATGGGGATCTGCGTCCCGTCGTCGGCGGTCGCCCACTCGCGC
The DNA here is from genome assembly GCF_047606305.1 of Gordonia sp. (in: high G+C Gram-positive bacteria). Lineage (GTDB taxonomy): Bacteria > Actinomycetota > Actinomycetes > Mycobacteriales > Mycobacteriaceae > Gordonia. The sequence continues at coordinate 56,831 of NZ_JASGER010000061.1, forward strand.
GACTGCTCGTAGTCGTCGGGGTCGTAGCCCCCCAACACGACCTGACGTTTGAGCAGCGCGCGCGTACCGGTGGCGACGTCGAGTTCGATCAGCTCGGTCGGCTCGATGAAGCTGGTGTAACCCAGTCGCAGCCGCGGGGCGGCCCACTCCGGGTTGCCGGCCAGCCCGGCGGCCGACAGCGGCTGGTCGAAGCGGACCTCGGCGAAGTCCTCGACGGTCGGCAGGCCCTCGATCTGCCGCAGGTCGGCGATCGCCACCCGCGGCAGGGCCTCGGCCCGGTAGCTCAGCGCCAGGTAGTCCGCGAAGGCCTCGACATCCTCGATGCGGCGGTCGCGGTCGTGGGCGATCAGCGGCGTGCGGGCCGTCGGGTCGTCGACCGGCGCGATGTCGACGGCGTAGTTCTCGCACTTGGTGCCGTCGGGCCCGGGACCGTTGTGGGTGAACAGGAAGTACCCCCGGCCGCCGATGATCGCGTGGTCGACGTCGTACTCGACGTCGGCGACGCGCGCGCCCAGGCTCACCGGCTCGGCGGTCGGATCGGCGGTGGGGATCGCGTAGACCTCCGAGGTCGTCTTGGACCCGACGCCGATGAACAGGTACTCGCGGCTGCGGGTGCCGCCCATGCCGACCCAGAACCCCTCGTCGGGCTCGTGGAACACCTTCACGTCGGGCTGCGACGACCCGATCTCGTGGCGCCACACGGTGTCGGGCCGCCAGGCGTCGTCGACGGTTTGGTAGAAGAGGTAGCGCGCGTCGCGCGACCAGATGGCGCCGCCGGTGGTGTCGGCGATCGTCTCGGCCAACTCGTCGCCGGTGTCCAGGTTCCGGATCCGCAGCGTGTACCGCTCGTTGCCGACGGTGTCGGTCCCGAAGGCGAGCCAGCGACCGTCCTCACTGACCGAGGCGCCGCCGAGGCTGAAGAACTCGTGGTCGGCCGCCTCCACGTTGGAGTCGAGCACGACCTGCTCGCCGGGCAGCTTCTCCCCGGGCGAGATCGTCGGCGGATCCCAGTCGTCGGTCCCGCGGACCGGGCAGCGCGCCGAGATGCCGTAGGCCTTGCCCTCCTCGGTGCGCGCGAAGTACCAGTAGTCGCCGGTGCGCGTGGGCACCGACATGTCGGTCTCCTGGGTGCGCGACTTGATCTCCCCGAAGATGGCGTCCTGCAGGGGCTTCAGGTGGGCGGTCTGAGCCTTGACGTACTCGTTCTGACCGTCGAGGTAGGCGATCACCTCGGGGTCGGTCTTGTCGGCCATCCACGTGTACTCGTCGACGACGGTGTCGCCGTGGTGGGTGCGCTCGACCGGCACCTTCTTGGCGACCGGCGGGGTGATGTCGGTGCTCACGCCGCCTCCCCCGCGTCGGGCCACTCGTCGAAGCGCTGCTGCGAGAGCCGTTCGTACGCCTCGATGTAGCGGGCCCGGGTCTGCGCCACGACGTCGTCGGGCAACGGTGGCGGCGGGGTGTCGCCGTGGCGGTCCCAGCCCGAGTCCGGCCCGGTGAGCCAGTTGCGGACGATCTGCTTGTCGAAGGAGGGCTGCACCTGGCCGGCGACGTAGGTGGCGGCGTCCCAATAGCGCGACGAGTCCGGGGTCAGGACCTCGTCGGCCAGCACGAGCGAACCGTCGGCGGCGCGTCCGAATTCGAACTTGGTGTCGGCGAGGATGATGCCGCGCTGTGCGGCCAGGTCCGACCCGCGGCCGTAGACGTCGAGCGTGGTGGCCTTGAGATCGGCGGCCAGGTCCCCGCCGACGAGGTCGACGACCTGCTCGTAGGTGATGTTCTCGTCGTGGTCGCCGATATCGGCCTTCAACGCGGGGGTGAAGATCGGCTCGGGCAGCTTGCTGGCCTCGCCCAGCCCCGCGGGCAGCTCGATGCCGCAGACACTGCCGGTCGCGGCGTAGTCCAGCAGGCCCGAGCCCGTCAGGTACCCGCGGGCGACGCACTCCACGGCCACCATGGGCAGGTCGCGCACCACCATCGAGCGGCCGAGGACCGATGCGGGGATGCGCTCGTCGGTGGGGCCGCCGGCGAGGTGGTTGGGCACCCCGAGGTGGTCGAACCAGAAGAAGCTCGTCGCGGTCAGCACGCGCCCCTTGTCCGGGATCGGCGTGTCCAGCACGAAGTCGTAGGCGCTGATCCGGTCGGAGGTGACCATGAGCAGTGTCTCGTCGTCGATCCGGTAGATGTCGCGGACCTTGCCCGACGCGACGTGCGCGTAGGAATCGAGTTCAGGGCGCATGCGTCGAGCCTAGGGTCTCGCGGGCGCCGACGGGCGATCGGGTCGACTCATCCCACCCGAAAGTTCACCGACCGGCCATGGCGCCGTGACCGCGGCGGAGCGGCCGACCGCGTCTGTCGACGTATCGTCGAGACGTGGGTGAGCGACAACGCCTCGGCGACGTCGTCGACGTGTACGTCGCGGCGCAAATCGCGGTGATCCTCGGCAACGAGGACCGCCTGCGCGACGGTGATCTCGGCGCGGTCCATCCGACGCGCGTCGCAGTCCGCCGGCTGCGGTCGACGCTGCGCTCCTTCGACGTCTACAAGCGGCCCGCCGTCGCCGAACTCCACTCCGAACTGCGCTGGTACGCCCGCCTCCTCGGCCGGCTCCGCGACACCGACGTGGTGGCACGGCGCCTCGAGCGCGCCCTGGCCGACGTCGACGATCGCGACTCCGCCCACGCCGCCGCCATCGCCCTGCAGAAGCTGGTCTCCGAGCGGAGCGCCGCCGCGTGGGTCGAGCTGGGCACCGTGCTCGGCGGCAAGCGCTACAAGAACCTGCGCAGAACGCTCACGGCCTGGCGCACGGAGCCTCCGCTGACCAAGCGGGCCGATGGTCCGGCGAGCGAGGTCGCCGATCACGTCGGGGTCGCGCGGCGGGAGATGGCCGACAAGCTCGAGCGCGCCGAGCGGGCGGCGGCCGATGGCGCGGCGGATGCGATCGAGCGGGCCCATTCGGCCCGACGGGCGGGCAAGCGCTACCGCTACGCCGCCGAGGTGGCCGTCGCGGTGGTGGGTGACGAGGCGATCGCGATCGCCAAGAAGGGTCGCAAACTGCAGAACGCGCTCGGCGAACAGCAGGACGCCGGTACCGCGCTCGCCTTCCTCGAGGACCTGTCCGCGGCGGCCGATCCCGTCGCTGCGCCCGCCCTCGACGAGCTGCGCCGGCGGGAGGAGGCAATCGTCGCGGATGCCGATCGCGTGCTGGCGGCGGCGCGGGCCGAGGCCGGCGCGTGAGCCGCTACAGGATCGGCGCGGGGACGTACGTGGCCGCGTCCGGGTAGCGCGCGACGACCTTCTCGACCGCCGCGGCGACGTCGGCCACCTGCGATTGGGCGGCGCCGATGAACGCTGTCTTGTCCGCGAGCGCCGCGTCGAGCTGCTTGCGGTCCAGCGGGATGCGATCGTCGGCGGCCAGGCGGTCCAGCAGGTCGGGCTTGGCGCCCTGCTCGCGCATCGCCAGCGCGACGGCGACCGCGTTCTCCTTGATCGCCTCGTGCGCGGTCTCACGACCGACCCCCGCGCGAACAGACGCCATGAGCACCTTGGTCGTCGCCAGGAACGGCAGGTAGCGGTCCAACTCGTTGTTGATCACCGCCGGATAGGCGCCGAACTCGGCGAGCACCGTCAGGAAGGTCTCCATCAGGCCGTCGATGGCGAAGAAGGCGTCCGGCAGCGCGACCCGGCGCACCACCGAACAGAACACGTCGCCCTCGTTCCACTGCGAGCCCGCGAGCTCGGCGGCCATCGACCCGTAGCCGCGCAGCACGACCGCCAGCCCGTTGACGCGTTCACAGCTGCGCGTGTTCATCTTGTGCGGCATCGCCGACGAGCCGACCTGGCCGGGCTGGAAGCCCTCGGTGACCAGCTCGTGGCCGGCCATCAGGCGGATGGTCGTGGCCAGCGACGACGGGGCCGCGGCGGTCTGCACCAGGGCCGACACCACGTCGTGGTCGAGCGAGCGCGGGTAGATCTGCCCGACGGAGGTCAGTGCGGAGGCGAAGCCCAGGTGGTCGGCGACCAGTCCCTCGAGTCGGCTGAGCTTGGCTGCGTCGCCGTCGAGCAGGTCGAGCATGTCCTGCGCGGTGCCCATCGGGCCCTTGATGCCGCGCAGCGGGTAGCGCGCGATCAACTCCTCGAGTCGCTGCAGCGCGATCATCAGCTCGTCGGCGGCGCTGGCGAAGCGCTTGCCGAGCGTCGTCGCCTGCGCCGCGACGTTGTGGCTGCGCCCGGCCATCACCAGGTCCGAGTACTGCACAGCGCGGTCGGTGATGCGCGCGAGCATCGCCACGCCGTGGGCGTGCACATGCCGCAGCGACTGCAGGATCTGCAGCTGCTCGACGTTCTCGGTGAGGTCGCGGCTGGTCATCCCCTTGTGGATGTGCTCGTGGCCGGCGAGGTCGTTGAACTCCTCGATGCGCGCCTTCACGTCGTGCCGGGTGACCTTCTCGCGGGCCGCGATCGAGTCGAGGTCGATCTGGTCGACAACGCGCTCATAGTCCTCGATCACGCCGTCGGGGATGTCGATGCCCAGTTCGCGCTGGGCGGCCATCACCGCGATCCACAGTCGGCGCTCGGCGGCGATCTTGGTGCGCGGCGACCAGATGTCGGCGAGCTCCGCCGACGCATAGCGCCCGGCGAGGACATTGGCGATCTCGGGTTTGGCCACGCGGCCAGTTTAGTCGGGAATCAACCGCCGGCCTGCACCGGCAGGGCGGGCGCCAACACGTCCACCACGTCGACGATGGCGTCGGTGACCACGCCGACCGGATCGGCCCGGTGGCCGCCGTCGACCGAGATGGACTCCAACAGGGCGCCGTTCTCGAAGGCGATCAGCTTGTGCACCCCCTCGGGTGCGCTGTGCCGCCGCGACTTGGTGAGCACCTGCGCGGCGATCTCCTCGACGCGACCCTGCCGCGCGGCGATCAGCGCGGCCAACTCCGGATGGCGGGCAGCCAGGACGAACAGCTCGTAGCGGGCGGCCAGATTCGACGAGCCGCCGTTGCCGACGAAGACCTCGGCCAACGCGGCGGCGGTGTCGCGGGCGCCGCGCGTCTGTGCGGGCAGCGCGGCACAGCGGTCCGTCATCTCCCGGGCGTCGACCTCGCAGGTGTACTCGACGGCCGCCTTGAGCAACTCGTCAAGCGAGTCGAAGTAGTAGGTCGTCGACGCGAGCGGCAGTCCTGCCTGCTGGGCGACGGCACGGTGGCGGACGGCCTCGTGACCGTGCGCCATGAGCAGCGCGCCGGCCGCCTCGGCGAGGAGTTGGCGGCGTGCCAATCCTTTGGGTGTCGCGGCAGCCATGGCAGTCATCGTGCCAAAGCAACCGTCGCCACCGCGGCGGTTTCGGCTACCCCGCCAGCGAGGTGCAGATCCCGGCGATGCCGAAGCCCTGGCCGACGACCGCGGTGGTGTAGTTCGAGCGGAAGCCGCGCTGCACGGCGTACAGCTGGCGGACGCCGATCCGCTGCGGGCGCCACGTCACCGCGGCGGTGCCGCCCTGTGGCCAGGACCAGCCGATGAACAGCGGCGGGTTGCCCCGGCCGGCCTTCTTCTCCCAGAAGGTGACGCGACCCTCGGAGTTCACCGCGACGGTCATCGGGTAGGTGCAACCGGTTCCGTAGGTGCCCGAGGAGAACCGGATGCCCGGGTCGACCCGGCCGGTCGGTACCGCGTCCGCCGCGGGCGCGGCGACGGCGCACAGGCCGCCGGCGAGGAGCAGTGCGGCCGCTCCCGTCGCGATCTTGGTCGAGGTTGCTGTGGTTCCCACGGGTTTCCTTTCCTACAGGCTGGGGCAAGGCTAACGCACCCTGCGCCCGGGTCGCCGTCGTTCTCAGAGCTTGGGGGTGGCCCGCGAAACGAGGGCGGCGGTGTCCGCCCCGGCGCCGAGGGTGCCGTACACCGACCCCCACCCTCCGCCCAGCCGGCTGCCGGTGAAGGCGTCCGCGACGGCCGGGTGGCCGTAGCGGATCAGCAGCGACGCCGAGAGCATCGTCGCCATCTGCCCGACGATGTGCCGCGCCCGGTATTCGAGCGACGAGGCGTCGGCGAAGGAGTCCTTGAGTGCGACGAGGGCACCGTCGTAGGTCGCGTCCGACCCCGTCGCCGCGCCCAGTTCGTCGAAGAAGACGGTCAGGGTCTGCGGGTCGCGGCCGATGGCGCGCAGGGTGTCGAGCGCGGCGACGTTGCCCGAGCCCTCCCAGATCGACATGAGCGGGGATTCCCGGAAGAGCCGCGGCATCCGCGAGTCCTCGACGTAACCGTTGCCGCCGAGGCACTCGAGGGCTTCAGCGGCGTGCATCGGCGCCCGCTTGCAGATGAAGTACTTGCTGACCGCGAGGCTGATGCGGCGCAACTGCGCCGCGTGCTCGTCGGTGAGGGCGCGGTCGGTGAGGTCGGCGAGCCACAGCGCGGTGAGGGTCGCGGCCTCGGCCTCCAGGTGCAGGTCGGCGAGCACGTTGCGCATCAGCGGCTGGTCGACGAGCTTCGCGCCGAAGGCGCTGCGATAGGCGGCGTGGTGCGCCGCAGCGGTGGTGCCGTTGCGCATGACGGCGGCCGAGGCGGTCGTGCAGTCCAGCCGGGTCATGTTGACCATCTCGATGATGGTGCGAACCCCGCGACCGGGCTCGCCGACCATCCAGCCGACGGCATCGTGGTACTCGACCTCGCTGCTGGCGTTGGAGTGGTTGCCGAGCTTGTTCTTGAGCCGTTGCAGGTAGATGTTGTTGCGCGAACCGTCGGGCAGGATGCGCGGCACGAAGAAGCAGGACAGCCCCTCGGGGGTCTGGGCCAAGACCAGCAACAGGTCCGAGTTGGGTGCCGAGGTGAACCATTTGTGCCCGGTGATCAGGTAGCTGCCGTCGCCCTGCGGGACCGCCGAGGTGGTGTTGGCGCGCACGTCCGAGCCGCCCTGCTTCTCGGTCATCGACATTCCGGCGATCAGTCCCTTCTTCTGTGCCGGGACGGTCAATTCGGGCTGGTACTCCAGGGAGGTGAGGCCGGGTTCGTACTGCGCGGCCAGTTCCGGGTTGTGCCGCAGGGCCGGCACCACCGCGTACGTCATCGAGATCGGGCAGCCGTGGCCGGCGTCGACCGACGCCCAGACGCCGAACTTCGCCGCGCGCACCAGGTGGGCGTGCGAATCGTCGGCCGCCCACGGGTGCCCGGCCATGCCGCGGGACACGGCGACGTCCATCAGCCGGTGATAGGCGGGGTCGTAGCGCACCGTGTCGATGCGGTTGCCGTAACGGTCGTGCGTCTCGAGGATCGGCGGGTGCTCCTCGGCGAGGTCGCCGACGGTGATCCACTCGGCCGAGCCGGCGAGCTGGCCGACTTCGTGCAGCTCGGGCAGCGCTTCGCCGGCCCCCACCCGGTCGAGGTACTCGGTGATCACCGGGTAGTTCGCCACGTCGTAACCCTCGAGCGGAGGTACCTGGTTGGTGACTTCGTGGTTCGCCTTCATCGCGCACCTGGCTTCCTGACGGGACGGATTGCGGTCTGGGTCACAGTCTACCGAGGGAGCGAGTGCCCACTCGGCGGGGTTTGACCGCCCACTCGGCGAGATCGAGCGCCCACTCGGCGGGGTTTGACCGCCCACTCGGCGAGATCGAGCGCCCACTCGGCGAGGGGATATCGGAGCGTCTCACCCGGCTTTCAGAAAGCACACGTATTCTTTTGAATCGTTATGACACCGACCTCCCCCGCACCCGAACCCTCGGACGCCGCTGCCGGCGGTGAGCCGCGCCTGTGGACCCGGCGCACCGCCCTGCTGACCGGCCTGAGCGCCGCCGCGGTCGCCGGGCTGGCCGCGTGCTCCAAAGACGATCCCAAGCCCGCCGTCAACGAGCAGGAGCTGGAGGAGAACCAGCGGGCCGACGACGTGCTGCCGGCCGAGCCGCAGGACAACCGGCCGGTTCCCGGTCCGCCGATCATCACCGGCACCTTCAACTCGCAGAAGATGCTGGGCCGACCCACCAAGTGGGCCGTCGCACGCCCCAACGGGGTGACCGGCAAGCTGCCCGTCGTCGTCATCCTGCACGCCCTCAACACCAACGAGCGCACCATCTTCAGCCGCAAGCTGCAGATGCAGAACGTGCTGCAGTCCTACGTCGACGAGGGCAACCCGCCGTTCGCACTCGCCGCGGTCGACGGTGGCGTCAACTACTGGCACAAACGGGCCAACGGCGCCGACGCGGCCGCGATGGTGCTCGACGAATTCCTGCCGATGCTGGCCGGCAACTCCGAGCTGCGGCTCTCGACCGACCGCATCGGCCTGCACGGCTGGTCGATGGGCGGCTACGGCGCCTTGCGGCTCGCCGCGCTGGTCGGCGCCCCGCGCGTCGCCGCCGTGTCGGTGAGTTCACCGGCGCTGTGGGGCGACCCGAACCTCTACCCGACGCGCGCCTTCGACTCCCCCGAGGACTACCAGGCCAATTCGCTGTTCGGCCAGCAGAAGGCCTTCGCGAAGATTCCGCTGCTGATCACGATCGGCAGCAGCGACCAGTTCTTCACCTACACCCGTCAGTGGGCCGCCGACCTGCATCCGCCCGCGGCGTTCGGGACGACGGCCGGTGCCCACGGCAACCGGTACTGGCGCAGCGTGCTGCCCGACCACGTGATGTTCCTGGGCCGCAACCTCGCGCGCCACTAGGACCGGCGTCGCTCAGACGCTGATCCGGCCCTCCAGGGCCGCCAGCCCGATGTCGTCGCGATAGTGGCTGCCGGGCAGTTTGATCTGCTCGAGCCGGGCATAGGCCTGCTCGCGGGCGGCGGCCAGATCCGCCCCCGTCCCGACGACGGCCAGCACCCGACCGCCCGCCGACACCGTCTTGCCATCGGCGCCCTGCGCGGTGCCGGCGTGCCGGACCCCCTCGCCGTCGGCGCCGGTGATGACGTCGCCGGTGCGCGGCGTGCCCGGGTAGTTCTCGGCGGCCAGCACCACGGTCACCGCGGCGCCGTCCGACCACTCCAACGGCGGGAGGTCGGCGAGGGTGCCGGTGGCGGTGGCGTTCAGCGCCCGCCCGAGCGGCGAGCGCAGCAGGGCGAGGACGGCCTGGGTCTCCGGGTCGCCGAAGCGCGCGTTGAACTCGACGACGGCCGGGCCGTCGGCACCGATGGCCAGGCCCGCGTACAGCAGGCCGTTGAACGGGGTGCCCCGCTTGACCAGCTCGGCGGCGACCGGCTTCACGATCTCCTCGACGATCTGGCTGACCGTCGCCTCGGGCAGCCACGGCAGCGGGGTGTACGCGCCCATCCCGCCGGTGTTCGGTCCGGTGTCGCCGTTGCCGACGCGCTTGTGGTCCTGCGCGGGGATCAGCGGCACGACCGTCTCGCCGTCGACGAGGCAGAACAGCGACACCTCGGGGCCGTCGAGGAAGGACTCCAGCAGCACCGGATGCCCGGCTTCCAGGCACTCGGCGGCGTGATCGCGGGCCGCGGCCCGGTCGGTGGTGACGACGACGCCCTTGCCCGCGGCCAGGCCGTCGTCCTTGACCACCCAGGTCGGGCCGAACCGGTCTAGCGCCGCGTCGAGGTTCGCGGGGTTGTCGACGACCTCGGCGTGGGCCGTCCGGACGCCCGCCGCGGCCATGACGTCTTTGGCGAAGGCCTTCGAGCCCTCGATCTGCGCGGCCGCCTTGTTCGGGCCGAACACGGCGATCCCGGCGTTGCGGAGGGCGTCGGCGACGCCGAGCACCAGCGGGACCTCCGGTCCGATCACGACCAGGTCGACGTCGAGCTTGCGGGCCAGCGCGACGACCGCGTCGGCGGAGGCGACGTCGACCGGGTGGTTGGTCGCCACCGCGGCTGTTCCGGCGTTGCCGGGGGCCACGAAGAGGTCGGTGACGTCGGGGTCTGCTGCGAGGCCGAGGAGCAGGGCGTGTTCCCGGCCGCCCGAGCCGATGACGAGTACGCGCACGCGCCCAGCCTAATCGCAGATGATCTCGACCACGATGACCGGTAGGACGGGGGTCAGGCAGACCAGCACCAGGCACACGAGCAGCGGCGCACCGGCCGCCGCGAGTCCCAGCCCGGCGACGAGCGGGACGAGGGTCGCGGCGACGACGGGCACCTGCCAGCGGTGCGCACCGACCAGGTATCCGTTCATCGCGATCACGCCGAGGCAGAACACGGCCACCGGGACGGCGAGGGTCGCGACGACGGCGGTGTCGCCGATCCGGGTCTCGCCCTCGAGCCACAGCGCCGCCACGTGCAGGCCGGCGCCGACGGCCGCGCACGCCATGAACAGTGGCACGCTGCCGTAGCCGAATTCGAAGCAGCGCTGCGGTGCCTCGCGCAGCGCCTCCCCGTTGGGCATGAGGAAGTAGAGCCACCACATCGCGAACGTGACCCCCATCGCGGCGAGTCCGAGCACGGCGGTCTGGGTGCTCCAACCGGCCCGTTCGATGACCGCCTGCAGGAGCGCCACGGTCCCCACGACCCCCTCGCCGAGGGTGATCACCATGAGCGTCGCGTAGCGCTCGGCGATGTGCGCCGGGTTCCACGGCGTCGGCCGCACCCGCGTCTCGGCCAGCCACGGTCCGGCGATTTCGACGGCCGCGCACACCGCACAGGCGATGAGGGTGTCGCGCAGGTCGAGCGGCGCGACGACGATCCCCACCCAGCCGAGCTGGGCGATCAGCGTCGCGGCCGCGTAGGTCAGACAGGAGCGCCGGTTCTCCGGCGACTGCGCGGCGGCCCGCAACCACTGGCTGACCATGCCGACGCGCATGACGATGTAGCCGATCACCGGCACCGCCATGGCCGGGTGGTGACCGGCGTCGATCGACGCGAACACCCCGGGGATCCCGATGGCCATGATCGCGACGCCGATCATCTGCACCAGCACCAACAGACGGAACAGCCAGTCGTCGGTGTCGAAGGCCGAGGCGAACCAGGCGAAGTTGATCCAGGCCCAGATCGCGGCGAAGGTCATCAGCAGGTAGCCGGTGATCGCGGTGCGGTAGTGACCCTGCGCCAAGTAGTGCGCCAGCTGGGCCGACGCCACCGAGAACGCGACGACGAAGACCAGGTCGTAGAAGACCTCGAGGTTCGACCCGGCCCGATCCGACTCGGCGGGGTCGCGGCCGATCATCCGCTGCAGCTGTGATCGCAAAGGCACGACGATCACCGTAGCGGCCACCGATCCCCCGTGCGGACTTGTGGACAAGTGGTGCCGCGGGCACCGGGACCGCCGGCACCGGTGGCTACGCTCGACGCCATGGCACTCGACGCGGCGCAGCAGCAGACGGCGGACGGCGTCATCACGGCGCTCGCCGGACCCGGCGCACGGCTGCGCGAGGACCAGCTGTCCGCCGTCGAGAAGCTGGTGGAACCCGGTGCCCGGGTCCTGGTCGTGCAGGCGACCGGATGGGGCAAGTCGGCCGTCTACTGGGTCGCGACGGCACTGCGCCGGGCGGCCGGTGCCGGCCCCACCCTCGTCGTCTCCCCGCTGCTGGCGCTGATGCGCGACCAGGTGGAGGCGGCCGCCCGGGCCGGGTTGCGCGCGGCGACCATCAACTCGTCGAACTTCGACGAGTGGGGGGCCGTCGAGGAGGCGGTGCGCGCCGGTGAGGTCGACGTCCTCCTCGTCTCCCCCGAACGCCTGGCCAACCCCGGATTCGGCCGCCGGGTCCTCGACTCGCTGGCCGGCCCGGACAGTCCCGGGTTGGGCCTGCTGGTGATCGACGAGGCGCACGCCATCTCCGATTGGGGCCACGACTTCCGCCCCGACTACCGCCGGGTGGCCGACGTGCTGCGCGAGTTGCACCCGGACTCCCCCGTCCTGGCGACAACCGCGACCGCCAACGAGCGCGTGAGCGCCGACGTGGCCGCCCAGCTCGGCGACTCCACGACGGTGTTGCGCGGCCCGCTGGCCCGCAAGTCGCTGCATCTGGGCGTGCTCGACGGCCTGTCGCCGATCCAGCGCTACGCCTGGATCGCCGAGAACATCGACCGCCTGCCCGGGTCGGGGATCGTCTACGCGCTCACCATCGCCGACACCGACCGTCTCGTCACGGCGATCAGGGCGCTGAAGGGTGCGGACTACCCGGTCGCCGCCTACACCGGTCAACTGGACGCCGGACAGCGCGAGCGCCTCGAGGACGCGCTGCGCCGCAACGAGGTCAAAGCGCTGGTCGCGACGTCGGCACTGGGCATGGGCTACGACAAGCCCGACCTCGGATTCGTCGTCCATCTCGGCTCGCCGCCGTCGCCGGTGTCCTACTACCAGCAGGTCGGTCGTGCCGGTCGAGCCCTGGACGAGGCGGTGGTCATGTTGCTCGCCTCGGGCACCGACGACCGGATCTGGGAGTACTTCGCCACCGCGTCCATCCCCGACCCCAGGCAGATGACCACCCTGCTCGACGCCCTGCGCGACGAGTCCGAGCCGACCTCGGTGGTGCAGCTGGAGGCGGCGACCGGGCTGCGCCGCACCAAGATCGACCTGATGCTCAAGCAGCTCGCCGTCGATGGCGCCGCCGAGCGCGGCACCGAGGGCTGGTCCGCCACCGGCACGCCGTGGCAGTACGACGCGGCGCACTACGACGGCATCCTGGCCACCCGCCGCCGGGAGGCCGACATCATGCGCTCCTACGTGCGCGGCGAGAAGTGCCTGATGCAGCTGCTCACCGCCTCGCTCGACGATCCGCTGACCGAGCCGTGCCGGCGGTGCAGCGTCTGCCTGGGCTCGTTGCCCGACGGGCTGCCCGCCACCGTCGACGCCGAGTCGGTCCGCACGATCACCCGCGCACTGCGCGGTCGGGCCACCGTCCTCGAGCCGCGCAAGATGTGGCCGGGCGGGGCCTTCGGCACCCGCGGCCGCATCGCCCCCGATCAGATGGCCGAGCCGGGCCGGGTGCTGGCCCACGCCGATGCACCCGAATGGCAGGAGGTGTTGTCGGCCGCGCGCGGCGGGGATGCGCAGGCCCTGACCGAGCTCGCCGACGCGGCGGTCGAAACGCTGGGCCCGTGGGGCCGCGAATCCGGCATCCGCCCCGATCAGATCTGGTCGCTGCCGCTGACCGGGAGCAGCATCGCCGCCGACCTGGCCGACCGGCTGCGCCACATCGGGAAGCGCCCCGGCGGGGCGCTCACCGTCCGCCCGGGCGGACCGCCCGACGACACGAACTCCGCGGTCGAGGCCGCACACTGGCGAGACGCGGTCGACGTGCCCGCCGACCCGCCGTCGGGTGCGGTGCTGCTCGTCGTCGACGACACCCGGTCGGGGTGGCCGGTGACGATTGCCGCCGCCAAGCTCCGCGAGGCGGGCGCGTCAGCGGTGCTGCCGCTGGTCGTGCACCGCAGCGTCTAAGCGTCCGGGACGTTCGCGCCCAGGCCCATGTCGCGCAGGGTCGCGCGGATGGTCTCGGCCGCCCGGTCCAGGTCCGCCGGATCGGGGTCGGCCTCCGCGGCGGCGAAGGAGAAGTCCTCCAACTCGCGGGCCGGGAAGACGTGCAGGTGCAGGTGGGGCACCTCGAGTCCGGCGATGATCAGTCCGGCGCGCGGGGCGTCGAAGCCCTTCTTGACGGCCTGACCCATCGTGCGCGCGAGGTCGGTGAGGTGGCTGAAAAGGCCGGACTCCACGGCCTCCCAGTGGTCGACCTCCTCGATCGGCACCACCAGGACGTGCCCGTCGGTGAACGGGTTGATGGTGAGGAAGACGACGGCGCGGTCGTCGCGCCACACGAAGCGCCCCGGAAGGTCGCCGTTGATGATCATCGAGAAGACGGAAGCCATGACCACAGACTATTCGGCCGCGACGGGTTCGGCGGCGTCGACCGTGGGCAGATCGACCCAGAACGTCGCCCCCTCGCCGGGCTCCGAGTCGACGCCGACGCGTCCGCCGTGCGCGGCGACGAGCGCCGAGACGATCGACAGGCCCAGCCCGTTGCCGCCACCGGAGCTGCCGCGGTGGCGGGAGCTGTCGCCGCGGTAGAAGCGGTCGAACACCTGCGTGGTCTCGTCGGGCGTCAGGCCCGGGCCGGTGTCGGCGACCTCGATGCGCACCGCCTCGTCGGCCTCGGGGAGCACCCGGACGGTGATCGCGGCGGTCGGCGGTGTGTGGGCGACGGCGTTGTTGATGAGGTTGCGCACGACCTGCATCAGGCGCGGGTGGTCGCCGAGGACGACCGGCGTGGCGTCGGGCACCTGCAGCGCGATGTCGCGATCGGGAGCGGCCGCCCGGGCCGAGTGCACGGCCTCCACGACCAGGTCGTTGACCCGAACCGGGGCCTTTTCCACCGGACGGTCGGCGTCCAGGTGTGCCAGCATCAGCAGGTCCGAGACGAGCAGGCTCATCCGCGTGGCCTCGTCGTTGACGCGGCGGAAGGCGTCGTCGGCGTCGGTCACCGCACCCTGCTGGTACAGCTCGGCGAACCCCTTGATCGACGTCAACGGCGTGCGCAGCTCGTGACCGGCGTCGGCGACGAAGCGCCGCATCTTCTCCTCGGAGGCGCGCGCCTGCTGCTCGGAGGCCTCGGTCTTGTCGAAGGCGCGCTGGATCTGGCCGAGCATCGCGTTGAGCGACTCGGACAGGCTCCCGACCTCGGTGCCCGGCGGGGACTCGGGGACGCGCGCGTCGAGGTCGCCGCCGGCGATGGCGTGCGCGGTCTCCTCGACGCGCCGCAACGGCCGCAGACTGCCGCGGACGAGCAGGTAGCTGAGCAGGCCCATCACCGCGACGACGATCGCCCCGACGATGAGCTGCAGTTTGATCAGGCGCGACATCGTGCGGTCGAGCATCGTCAGCGGCATCGCCACGATCGACTCGCCCTGCGGGTTGCTCGCCTTCACCACGCGCCATTCGGGTCCACCCGGGTCGACCGAGGGGACGGTCACCGGTCCGAAGTGTTCGGCGGCGTTGTCCTCGACCATCGAGACGTCCGGCTCCGACCCCGAGTCGTTGTTGCGCACCATCACCCCGTCGCCGAGGGCGACGCGGACGTAGTAGTTCGACGGGGGCCGGCGCGCGTCGTTGGGGCGGGGCAGCTCGTCGGGCGACTGCGGCGGGGTGCGGCGCATCTCCTCGGGCTGGCGGGGTCGCGCCCAGGTGCGGACCGCCCGCTCGAGTTGCTCGTCGACGCGGTGGCGCATGTCGTCGCGCATCGCCTGGCTGACCAGCACACCGGACACGGCGAGGCCGGCCAGGACCAGGATGGTCGAGAGGACGACCAGGGAGACGCGGAGCGGGATACGGGACACGAAGCCCTACCGGGGTTCGCGCATGACGTACCCGACGCCGCGCAACGTGTGGATCAGGCGCTTGTCGCCGGTGTCGACCTTGCGACGCAGGTAGGAGACGTAGGACTCGACGACGTTGACGTCGCCGCCGAAGTCGTAGTTCCAGACGTGGTCGAGGATGCGCGGCTTGGACAGCACGGTGCCGGCGTTGACCATGAAGTACCGCAGCAGGGTGAACTCGGTCGGCGACAGCGACACCAGTTCGCCGTTCTTCCACACCTCGTGGGTCTCGTCGTCGAGCTCGATGTCGGAGAACACGATGCGGGTGGTGCGCTCGGCGGAGTCGACGAAGCCCGAGCGGCGCAGCATCACCTCGAGGCGGGCCACGACCTCTTCGAGGCTGAACGGCTTGGTCACGTAGTCGTCGCCGCCGATGGTCAGGCCGTTGACCTTGTCGGCGACCGAGTCCCGCGCCGACAGGAACAGGGCCGGCGCCTCGATGCCGTCGTCGCGCAGGCGCTTGAGCAGGCCGAAGCCGTCCATGCCGGGCATCATGACGTCCAGGACCAGCAGATCCGGGCGGGTCGTCCGGCAGATGTCGATCGCCTCGGGCCCGTTCGCCGCGGTCAGGACCTCATAGCCCTGGAACTTCAACGACACGCTGAGCAGTTCGCGGATGTTCTCCTCGTCGTCGACGACGAGCACACGGGCGTCCTTCGTTGCTGCTGTCATGGACCCAGTGTGGCCCGTCGTTACGCGCCCCGCCTGCGAATCAGCTGTGAGACGCCTGTGAGCGTGATCCGGGCCTAGCCGGTGCCGGCGGACTTCTGCAGCGGCCCGAGGTAGACACCGCGCGGGATCGGCGCCGGCGCGCACCAGGCCGCGAGCTGCTCGCCGCGTTCACGCAGGGCGCGCTCCACCCGGGCGGGCACCTTCTCGCACAGCACGAGGTCGATCCCGCCGCCGTCGGCGCAGGGGCGCCAGCCGCCGACGGCCCGCCCGGCCCACCAGGCGGTCGATCCGCCGTTGCCGTTGCGGTCGAACAGCTGTTTCTCCAGATCGGCGAGGTAGAAGGCGCGCTCCTTGTGCCCCATGGTCGTCGGGTCGAGTTCGGGGAGCAGCGCGACGCCGTCCGGTTCGGGTTCGTCGGCGTCGACGTCCTCGGGCAGCACGTACCCGACCTGCCCGTCGTCGAGGTCGACCTCGACGGCGCCGATGGCGGCCAGGGCGCGGCGCACGGCGGCCTTGGTGGAGCCGAGCCACCACACGATGTCGGTCTCGGTGCCGGGACCGTAGACGGCGAGCCAGCGCCGTATCAGGCCGGCGTGCCCCTCGTCGACGTCGAGTCCGGCGGGCTCGCGGCGCAGCCAGCGGTCCATCGGCTCCCAGGTGATCCGCGAGGTGTACCAGGGGCCATCGTCGGGGCCGCGGACGATCCGGCCCGACGCCGCCAGGTAGTTCAGGACGCGCGCGCCCATCTGCAGCGGGCCGCCCCACGACGACTCCGGCGGCTCGCCGATCGGCGTGCCCAGGATCGGCACCGCCTCGCGCAGCTGTGCCGTCGTCATCGGGCCGCCGGCGGCCAGCGCCGTCAGCGCGGCGGCGCAGGCCTCCTCGATCCACCCTTCGGGATCGGCGACGTCCGGGCTCCGACGCAGGTCGCGGAGCATGTTGGTGCGCTCGGACGCCGCGACCCGGTCGCTGACGGCGCCGAGCACCTCGTCCAGGACCGGGTGCGAGGTGACGAACAGGGTGCGCCGCATGCCGAGGTGTTTGACGACGTCACGGTCGGCGTAGAGGGCGGCATCGACGTCGGCGATGGACAGGTGCGGCGACCGTGCCCACGTCGACAGGTAGACCGTCGACGCGGTGGTCGCGTGCAGCGCCACGAGCGCATCGGCCACAGCGCTGACGTCAGCGGGCCCGCTGCGGTCGAGGTGCTGGCGTCGCCACTGCCGGGCGCGGCGCTGCTCGTCGGTGATGCGCGGTCGGGTCGGCACGTCAGGGTGCGGCGACGGCTTCAATCTCGACGACCTGGTCGTCGAGCGGGAGGGCGGTCACGCCCACGACGCTGGTCGGCGGGACGTCACCGCCGAAGAACTCGACGACCGCGTCCCACGCCACCGTCAGGTCGACCTTCATCTCCCCGTCGACGTGCACCGTCAGCTTCGCGATGTCCTTGAGTCCCGCGCCGCGCTCGGTCAGCACCTTCTCCAGCACCGACAGGCACTGCTTGGTCTGTCCGACGACGTCGCCGGGAGGGGTCACCGCGCCGTCGGCGTCGAGCGGGGCGATGCCCCCGGTGAACACCGTCACCCCCGCCGCCACCGTCGCGCTGTGCGGGAAGCCCTGGTCGGGCAGGGACTCGGAGCGATCTCGTCGTACGGCCATGGGTCGAGTCTATGGCAGGTCGGTAGACTCCTCGTCATGTCACGCATCGAAAGGGGCCGTGCGCCTCACCCCGCCTGATGTCTCGGGCGCGCGTCCGCACACCGGACGAACTCCGCCGCTCCCGACGTTCTCGATCCCATTCCTGTTGGGGTCATCTGATCCTCGCCCCGCTCTGGGCCCAACACGGCGCCAACCTCGGCACGCTGCTGCGCACCTGTGACGCCGTCGGCGCCTGCCTCGCGGTGCCGCCGCACGACTGGGTGCCCGAGGCGCTGCGCCGCGGCAACACCGTGCCCGGTCGCTCGTGCGTGCACCGCACCGGCAACCCGCGGCGATGGTTGGAGCGCGAGCACGAGAAGGGCAGTCACATCGTCGGCGTCGAGCTCGCCGAGGGCGCGATCCGCCTGGCCGACCTCGAGCCCGCCCGACGGCGGACGGTCGTGGTCCTGGGTCATGAGCGGACCGGGATCCCCGACGAGTACCTCGACATCCTCGACGACGTCGTCGAGATCCCGATGATCGGGCGCGGCGCGAGTCTCAACGTCGCCGTCGCCGGGTCGTTGGTCGCCTACAAGCTGGCCGGACTGCTGTGACGCGCTGCTACCCTTTCATGCGCACAAACATGCCTCCCTAGCTCAGTGGTAGAGCAACGCTCTTGTAAAGCGTAGGTCGTCGGTTCAATCCCGACGGGGGGCTCCACACGCAGCGGGACTCCCCGTCGAGCCCGGCACGCCACGACGGTGTGCGGTGGGTAGAATCGGGGCGAGCACCGCCGATACGACCCAAGAGGACGATCATGCCCCCGAAGACCGCCGATCTCAGCGACGACGAGCTGGAGCCCGTGGCCGACGAGACCGCCACGTCGGCCCGCCGCGTCGTCGCCGCGTACGCGACCGACGCCGACGAGTGCCGCATGCTGCTCGCGATGCTGGGAATCGCACCGGGCGACTCCGTCTGACCTCCCCATGACCGCCTCATCGCAAGCCGAATTCGTGGTGGTCGCCAATCGACTGCCGGTCGACAAAGAGGTCCTGCCCGACGGCACCGCGCGGTGGAAGCGCAGCCCCGGCGGCCTGGTCACCGCGCTCGAACCCATCCTGCGCAGCCACACCGGCGCCTGGGTCGGCTGGTCCGGGGTCCCCGACTCCGACGACAACCCCGACATCGACGGCCTGCAGATCCGCGCGGTCCCGCTGAGCAGCGAAGAGATCGCCGACTACTACGAGGGCTTCTCCAACGGCTCGCTGTGGCCGCTGTACCACGACGTCATCGCCAAGCCCGAGTACCACCGCGAGTGGTGGAACGCCTACGTCACCGTCAACGAACGGTTCGCCAAGGCCACCGCCGAGGTCGCCGGCCCGGGCGCACTCGTGTGGATCCAGGACTACCAGCTCCAGCTCGTGCCCAAGATGCTGCGCGAGCTGCGCCCCGACCTCAAGATCGGCTTCTTCCTGCACATCCCGTTCCCGCCGGTGGAGCTGTTCATGCAGCTGCCCTGGCGCAAGGAGATCGTCGACGGGCTGCTCGGCTCCGATCTCATCGGCTTCCACCTGCCCGACGGCGCGGAGAACTTCCTCTACCTGGCCAACCGCCTCGGCGGCCACGACGCGTCGCGCCGCTCGGTGGGCGTGCGCTCCCGCTTCGGGTCGGTGCAGGTCGACGGTCGCACGGTGAAGGTCGGCGCCTTCCCCATCTCCATCGCCTCCGGCGAGATCGACGCCGCGTCGAAGTCCCGCGCGATCCGCAAGCGCGCGAAGGAGATCCGCAAGGAGCTCGGCAACCCGACGACGATCCTGCTCGGCGTCGACCGCCTCGACTACACCAAGGGCATCGACGTCCGGCTCAAAGCGGTCTCCGAACTGCTCGCCGAGCACCGCCTCGACCCGCACGAGACCGTCATGGTCCAGCTGGCCACCCCC
The DNA here is from genome assembly GCF_047606305.1 of Gordonia sp. (in: high G+C Gram-positive bacteria). Lineage (GTDB taxonomy): Bacteria > Actinomycetota > Actinomycetes > Mycobacteriales > Mycobacteriaceae > Gordonia. The sequence goes on from NZ_JASGER010000061.1 coordinate 76,318, forward strand.
AGCCGCGAGCGCGTCGAGTCGTATGTGGCGATGCGCTCGGAGATCGAGCAGCTCGTCGGCAACATCAACGGCAACTTCGCCGAGGTCGGCCAACCGGTCGTCCAGTACCTGAACCGGCCGATCCCCCGCGACGAGCTGCTGGCCTTCTTCGTCGCCGCCGACGTCATGCTCGTCACGCCGCTGCGCGACGGCATGAACCTGGTCGCCAAGGAGTACGTGGCCTGCCGCAGCGACCTGGGCGGCGCCCTCGTGCTGTCGGAGTTCACCGGTGCGGCCGCCGAACTCAAGCAGGCCTACCAGGCCAACCCCTACGACATGGAGGGCGTCAAGGACGCCATCGAGTCGGCGGTGAAGGCCCCGACGCAGGACAACCGGGCACGGATGCGCGCGCTGCGCCGCCAGGTGCTGACCCACGACGTGGAGAAGTGGGCGAAGAGCTTCCTGGACACGCTGCAGGACACCACCGACTGATGGTCGGGCTCCGGGCCGACCTGGTCGCCGCACTGCAATCGTTCGCGGCGGTGCCGAGAATCGTCGTCGCCTCCGACTTCGACGGCTGCCTCGCGCCGATCGTGTCCCACCCCGCCGACGCCCGACCCGACCCGGCGGCCGTGGCCGCCCTCGTCGAACTGGCGGCCTTGCGAGACACCACCGTCGCCATCGTGTCCGGCCGCGCCCGCGCCGACCTCGCCTCCCTCGCCGCCCTGCCCGACTCGTCGGTCACCCTGATCGGCAGCCACGGCAGCGAGTTCGACGACGGCTTCACCTCCCCCGTCACCGACGAGCAGCGCGCACTGCTGGCCACCGTCACCGACGAGCTGTCCGCGATCTCGGCGCGCTTCCCGGGGACGATGGTCGAGACCAAGCCGGCCAGCTCGGTCCTGCACGTGCGCAACGCCGCCGACGCCGAGTCCGCCGAGCGGGCACTCGACCAGGCCCGCCGGGGCCCGGCCACCCACGCGGGGGTGCACGCCACCGAGGGCAAGGCCGTCCTGGAACTGGCGGTGATCGACACCGGCAAGGGCCACGCCCTGGACCTCCTGCGCGAACGCGGCGGCGCCGAGGCGGTCTGCTATCTCGGCGACGACGTCACCGACGAGAACGCCTTCCGCCACCTCACCGGACCCGGGGACGTCGGCATCAAGGTGGGCGACGGCGACACCGTCGCCGGCCACCGGATCGCCGGGCCGGAACTGGTCGGCGCGGTGCTGCGCACGATCCTCGTCGAGCGGTCGACGGCGCTCTAACCGGTCATCGCGACCAGTGGGTCGGCGTAGAGCACCGACAGTGCGACGACGACCGCGGCCGCCTCCTGCACCCCGAGTCCGAACCGGGTCGGAGTCAGCTCCAAACGGTGCGGCAGGTGCCGGGCCGCGTCGAAGGCCGCCTGCACCGGTGCCAGACCGCGCGGATGATCGGCGAAGGCGTCACCGGCGACGATGATCGTGTCCGGGTTGACCGCGTCGCCGATGGCGGCGATGGCCTCTCCCAGCGCGCGGGCCCGCTCGTCCAGCAGCGCCGGCGAGGACGGGGAGAACCCGGTGCGCTCGGCCGCCGCGGCGAGGGCGGCGCTGCCGATCACCTGCTGCAGTCCGACCGGACCCGGTTCGTCGGCGAACCTCGGCGCCTGCACGGGGATGTGCGCGACGGTGCCCGCCCCGGTGCTCGGCACGTGCACGTGACCGTCGAGCGTCAACGCCATGCCCACGGTCTCGCGCGCGTACCAGTACATCGACGAGCGACCGGCCTCGCGCGAGGGAGCCAGGACGAGCTCGGCCGCGGCCATGGCCTGGACGTGCTCGCACACCGAGACCGGCAGCCCGAGGACCTCCTGCACGATCTTCCCGACCGGAGCGCCGCGCCAGCCGCGGACCGGGTGGTCGACGGTGCCGGTGGTCTCGTCGACGTCGCCGCCGACCGCGACGCCGGCCCACAGGAACCGCCGTCCGGAGAAGCGGGCGACCAGCTCGGCCAATGCGTGCGCGAGTTCCCCGACGGCGTCGGCGGCCTCGCCCGCCGGGGTCAGCACGGCGTGGCTGTACAGGGCCCGCCCGGAGAGGTCGGCGACGGCCAGCAGGGTGCGCCGCGCACCGATGTGCATCGCGGCGACGGCGAGTCCGTCGCGGTTGAGGGTCAGCGGGACCTTGGGCCGCCCGATCCCGCCGGCATCGACGAGGTCGGGCCGCTCGACGACGAGCCCGGCGTCGATCAGCGCGTGGACCTGGCGGTTCACCGTCGCGGAGGACAATTCCGCGCTGTCGGCGAGGAGGTCGCGGGTCACCGGACCGCCGACGCGCACCCGCGCGAAGACCACGGCGGCGGGCGAGGTGCCCACCCGCAGCGCGGCCGGCACCACTGCGGCACTCGGACCCATGGGGCCGAACCTATCAGTCCGACGGACCGCCGGCGGGCATCCGATCGCGACGATCGGAACACCGACTTGCGCCCGGGTCGCGTCATGGCATAGACCGAGAGCATGACCGCACCCCGTGACCCCGGCACTGTTCCCACCACCGACGGCCGACGCGTCGCCGTCGTCACGGGGGCGAGTTCGGGCATCGGCGAGGCGACCGCGCGGGCCCTGGCGGCCGACGGCTACCTCGTCGTCGTGGGCGCGCGGCGCCTCGACCGCATCACCGCGCTCGCCGAGGACATCGGCGGCATCGGACGCGCCCTCGACGTCACCGACCCGGACTCGATCGCCGCCTTCGTCGACGGTCTCGACCGGGTCGACGTGCTGGTGAACAACGCCGGTGGCGCCAAGGGGTTGGCGCCGGTGGGCGAGGCGGTCGAGGACGACTGGCGGTGGATGTGGGAGACCAACGTCATCGGCACTATGCGGATGACCAGGGCCCTGCTCCCCGCGTTGGAGGCCTCCGGCGACGGCCTCATCGTCACCGTCACCTCGATCGCCGCGCTCGAGCCCTACGACAACGGTGCGGGCTACACCTCGGCCAAGCACGCCCAGGGAGTCGTGCACCGGACGCTGCGGCTGGAGTTGTTGGGCAAACCGATCCGGCTCACCGAGGTGTGCCCGGGGATGGTCGAGACCGAGTTCTCGGTCGTCCGCTTCGACGGCGACCAGGAGAAGGCCGCCGCGGTGTACGCGGGATTGACGCCGCTGGTGGCGCAGGACGTCGCCGAGGTGATCGCCTTCGCCGCCTCACGGCCGCCGCATGTGAACCTCGACCAGATCGTCGTCAAGCCGCGCGACCAGGCGTCGGCGCGGCGCAACATCAAGACGGGGTAGCGCGCACGCCCTCATCGGCCCAGCCGGTCCGAGACGCCGCGTCCCCGGTCGACGTGGAAGTCGTAGGCGGACTCGGCGTGCAAGACGTCGTCGAGGCCGTCGGCCTCGTGCTGCGGATCGGCGCGCAGCCCGATCGTTCGATCGAGGACGACGGCGATGATCGCGGTCACCACCATCGCGTACCCGCCGACGGCCAGCACCGCCACCGCCTGGCGCCACATCTGGTCCAGACCCCCGCCGTAGAGCAGGCCCCGCACGCCGGTCGGAGTGTTCCCGCTGGCCACCAGGCCGATCATCAGCGTGCCGACCAGTCCGGACACCAGGTGCACTCCCACCACGTCGAGGGAGTCGTCGTAGCGCCAGCGGAACTTGAGTTCAATCGCGTAGGAACTCGCGACACCGGCGACGGCGCCCACGGCGAGCGCCCCGATCGGGGACACCGAGCCACACGCCGGGGTGATGGCGACCAGCCCGGCCACCACACCCGACGCCGCACCGAAGGACGTCGGCTTGCCGTTGCGCACCTGCTCGACCACCAGCCACGACACCATCGCGGCCGCCCCCGATCCCAGGGTGTTGGCGGCGATGAGAGCGGCCGACTCGTCGGCGGCCAGCGCGGACCCGGCGTTGAAGCCGAACCACCCGAACCAGAGCAGTCCGGCGCCGAGCATGACGAACGGAAGGTTGTGGGGCCGCATCGGGTCGCGCGGCCAGCCGAGACGACGTCCGAGGATCAACGCCATCACGAGCGCCGAGGCACCCGAGTTGATCTCGACGGCGGTTCCCCCCGCGTAGTCGATGGCGTGCAGCCGGTCGACGATCCACCCGCCGTGCGAAGCGCCCGTCAACGACTTGGCTGCGAACACCCAGTGCGCGACCGGGATGTAGACGAGCGTGAACCACGCGCCGGCGAAGGCCAGCCACGACGCGAACTTCATGCGATCGGCCACGGCACCGGCGATCAGCGCGACCGTCACCATCGCGAACCCGGCTTGAAAGGCCACGAACAGGATCGCCGGCACGTGCTGCACCAGCGGCGAGGCTCCGTCCTTGCCGAAGCCGCCGAACAGGTGGCGCAGACCGAGGTGGGTCCCCGGGTCGCCGATCAGGCCGCCTTTGTCCGGCCCGAATGCCGCCGAGTAGCCGAAGACGACCCAGATGACCCACACCACCGGGATGGCGGTCAGACACATCATCATCATGTTCAGCACGGTCTTGCTGCGCACCATGCCGCCGTAGAAGAGCGCCAGCCCCGGCGTCATCAACAGCACCAGGGCGAAAGCCACCAGCAGCCAGGCGGTGTCGGCGCCGTCGGGGTGGCCGAGGATCGGATTCATCTCGCGAGGGTAGCGGGCCGGATCAGCTGCGACGCGGAGCCGGGGTGTGCTTGGCGCCGCCGGCGATCTGCTCGGCGCGCGCCTTGAGGGCCGCGGCCATGTCGTCGAACCCGCGGCGCAGGCCCTTTCCCATGAGCCCGGAGACGACCGGGGACAGCGGGCCCGCGATCTCGAAGTGCGAGGTGTAATGACAGGTCCCCGACCCGGACGGCGCGACCGTCTGCTCGCGGACGCTGTGCAGCAGTCCCATCGGCGCCGGCTTCATCGAGTAGCTGAAGAAGCGGCCCGGGTCGACGGCGTTGACATATTCGCGCTGGCGGCGCAGCTTGTCACCACCGCCCAGTCGCACCGACATGTCGATCGGCGCGCCGGGCTGCAGGGTGCTGGACGCCCGCGGCACGAAGGGGTTCCACTCCCCGTAGGAGTCGAAGTCGGTCAGGACCGCCCACACGGTCGCCGCCGGGGCGGCGATCTCCAGCGAGTGGTCGAGTACGAAGCTCACCCGTCAAGCCTAGCCGCGCTCCCCCGCCGAGCGTGCCCAGAATCTCGCCGAGCGTGCCCAGATTTCCGCCGACCGTGCCCAGAACTTCGCCGACCGTGCCCTAGAAGCCGGCGAGGACCGCTGCGGTCTGCGACAGTCCGAGTCGGGTCGCGCCCGCGTCGATCAGTTCGGCGGCGAAGCCCGCGTCGCGGATGCCACCGCTGGCCTTGACGCCGACCCGATCGCCGACGGCCTCGGCCATCAACCGCACGGCGTCGACGCTCGCACCCCCGGCCGGGTGGAAGCCGGTGGAGGTCTTCACCATGCCGGCACCGCCGGCGACCGCGTGCCGGCACACGTCCTGCAGCAGGTCCGGACCGCCGCGCTCGAGCAGCACCGCGGACTCGACGATCACCTTGAGCAGCGCCTCACCGTCGATCGCCTGCGCGACCGTCACGACGTCGGCGAACACCTCCTCGAGCCGTCCGTCGACGGCCGCCCCGATGTCGATGACCATGTCGACCTCCTGCGCCCCTTGGTCGACGGCCATCTTCGCCTCGGCCGCCTTCACCAGCGAGTGGTGTTTGCCCGACGGGAACCCGGCGACCACGGCAAGCTTCTGCTCGCCGGTGTCCACGGGCAGCGTCGACGGCGACAGGCAGACCGCGTAGACGCCCAATTCGGCGGCCTCGTCGACGGTCCGCCGCACGTCGGCGCGCGTCGCCTCCGGCGCGAGCAGCGTGTGGTCGACCATGCGCGCGACCTGCTCGCGGGTGAGTCCGTGTTCGCTCATGGTCGACAGCTTGACACACTGAAGGGGTGAGTCCCGACACCGCTGCCGCCGACCGCCGCTTCACCCTGACGCTGGGGTGCCCCGACGAGACGGGCATCGTCGCGCGCATCGCCGGCTTCCTCGCCGACGCCGGTGCCTGGATCACCGAGGCCGCCTACCACTCGGACGCGGACTCGAACTGGTTCTTCACCCGCCAAGCGGTGCGGGCCGATTCGGTGGACTGCGGCATCGACGAGTTGCGCCGACGGTTCGCCGCCCTCGCGCACGAGCGCTTCCACCCCGACACCGAGTGGCGTCTCACGGACTCGGCGGCGCGGAAGAAGATCGTGCTGCTGGTCAGCAAGGACAGCCACTGCCTGATCGACCTGTTGGGCCGCGCCCAGCGCGGTGAGCTGCCCGGCGACATCGTCGCCGTCATCGGCAACCACGAGTCGTTGGGCCCGCTGACCGAGAGCCTGGGCGTTCCCTTCCACCTCGTCCCCTTCGACGACGGCGCCAAGGACGCGGCGTTCGAGCGGGTCGCGTCGCTCGTCGACGAGCACGACCCCGATGCCATCGTGCTGGCCCGCTTCATGCAGATCCTGCCGGCGGACCTGTGCGAGCGCTGGACCGGCCGCGCCCTCAACATCCACCACAGCTTTCTGCCGAGCTTCGTCGGCGCGCGCCCGTACCACCAGGCCTTCGCGCGCGGTGTGAAGCTGATCGGCGCGACCTGCCACTACGTGACCGCCGAACTCGACGCCGGTCCGATCATCGAGCAAGACGTCATCCGCGTCGACCACGGGGACAACGTCGCCGACATGGTGCGGCAGGGCCGCGACATCGAGACGATGGTGCTCGCCCGCGGCGTGCGCTGGCACCTCGAGGACCGGGTGTTGGTCCACGGTCGCAAGACCGTGGTGTTCGACTGAGCCACGGTCGCAAGACCGTGGTGTTCGACTGACCGGCGACTACCCCGAGACGGCGGTCGTCACGTCGCTGCAATCGCCGCGCGGACGGATGAGGTTCTCGTCGACGGTGATGTTCTGACCGTCGACGGCGAAGGCGATGCCGTCACCGGTGGCCTCCAGCTTGGTCAGCCGCAGCTTGCTCAGCGCCGGGCCGAGCGTCGCGGTCGTCACGTCGTCGACGACGCCCTGGGCGAACTCCGGCGGGATGCCGATCATCAGGGCGCTGGCCTTGACGACCTCGAAGTGGGCCTTGCCGTCGCGCACCGACGGGCGGATGGTGACCGTGGCGGGCACCGGGATGATCACCGCGGTCACCGTGGCGGTGACGTCGAAGGTGCCGTCGCCGTTGCCGCGGACCTGCTCGATCTGACCGGGGGCGCCCTGCGGGGTGTTCAGCATGCCGCCGCCCCCGCCCTGCGCGCTGCGGACGATCTGGTCGTAGGGCACCGTGCCCGAGCCGTCGATCTTGTCGATGGTCGACTTGTCGCCGCTGCTGCGGATGTCCTCGACCTTCAGCTTGAGGCTGCCATTCGCGTCCCCGCCGGAGGCGTCGACGTGGACGAAGGGGATCTCCTTGCTCATCGCCTGCAGCAGCATCGGCCGGCCGGACAGGTGCACGGTCGTCGGCGCGCCGGTGAGCGAGCCGAAGGCGTTGGCCAGGCAGCTGGTCACCTGGTGACGCAGGTACCACTCGGACCCGCCCAACCCGACGAGGCCGAGGACCAGGGCCACGACGACGCCGAGGCCGACCCATCGCTTCCTGCTCCACCGCGACGTCGTCGACGGCGCCGATCGGGGCACGGCCGCGGGGCGCCGGGATTCGCCCGCGGGCTGCGGCGTGGGGCGCTCGGACACCGGCGCGGTCGGCTGGGGCGGCGCAGAGCCGTCGGCC